>NZ_SHKL01000001.1:1510000-2110000 GCF_004217185.1 Pseudonocardia sediminis
GGGGCTCAAGCGCACCGCCGAAGCTGTGGCAATGACACTTTGTGTGTTGTTGGGTAGGGGAGCGTCCTGCATCTGGTGAAGCCCAGGGGTGACTTATGGGTGGAGGGTGTGGGAGTGAGAATGCAGGCATGAGTAGCGAATGCAGAGTGAGAATCTCTGCCGCCGGATGACCAAGGGTTCCTGGGCCAGGTTGTTCCGCCCAGGGTGAGCCGGGACCTAAGGCGAGGCCGTCAGGCGTAGTCGATGGATAACGGGTTGATATTCCCGTGCTCGTGATAGTGCGTCCATGCTGAGGCCGGTGATGCTAACCATCCGAACTTGTCTTGAAACCTTCGGGTTTCCTGGCGAGGGAGCGTGGGATCCGATCCGGTAGTAGGCAAGCGATGGGGTGACGCAGGAGGGTAGCCTCGCCACGCGTTGGTTGTCGTGGTGTAAGCCTGTAGCCCGATTCCTAGGTAAATCCGGGGGTCATGAAGGGTGAGAGGTGACGCGTAGCCGATTGAGGCGAAGTAGGGTGATCCCATGCTGTCGAGAAAAGCCTCTAGTGAGTGCTGTTGCGGCCCGTACCCCAAACCGACACAGGTGGTCAGGTAGAGAATACCGAGGCGATCGAGCGAACTGTGGTTAAGGAATTCGGCAAAATCCCCCCGTAACTTCGGGAGAAGGGGGGCCATCTGTCCTGAAGCCCCTTTGCGGGCTAGGGGTGGGTGGTCGCAGAGACCAGGCCCAAGCGACTGTTTACTAAAAACACAGGTCCGTGCGAAGTCGCAAGACGATGTATACGGACTGACGCCTGCCCGGTGCTGGAACGTTAAGAGGACCTGTTAACTCCCTTGTGGGGTGAAGCGGAGAATTTAAGCGCCAGTAAACGGCGGTGGTAACTATAACCATCCTAAGGTAGCGAAATTCCTTGTCGGGTAAGTTCCGACCTGCACGAATGGCGTAACGACTTGGGCGCTGTCTCGACCACAGACTCGGCGAAATTGCATTACGAGTAAAGATGCTCGTTACGCGCGGCAGGACGGAAAGACCCCGGGACCTTTACTATAGCTTGGTATTGGTGCTCGGTTCGGCTTGTGTAGGATAGGTGGGAGACTGTGAAGCGGTCACGCTAGTGGTTGTGGAGTCATTGTTGAAATACCACTCTGGTCGAATTGGGTGTCTCAACCTCGGGCCATGATCTGGTTCAGGGACAGTGCCTGGTGGGTAGTTTAACTGGGGCGGTTGCCTCCCAAAGAGTAACGGAGGCGCCCAAAGGTTCCCTCAGCCTGGTTGGCAATCAGGTGTTGAGTGTAAGTGCACAAGGGAGCTTGACTGTGAGACTGACGGGTCGAGCAGGGACGAAAGTCGGGACTAGTGATCCGGCACCACCTGGTGGAAGGGGTGTCGCTCAACGGATAAAAGGTACCCCGGGGATAACAGGCTGATCTTGCCCAAGAGTCCATATCGACGGCATGGTTTGGCACCTCGATGTCGGCTCGTCGCATCCTGGGGCTGGAGTAGGTCCCAAGGGTTGGGCTGTTCGCCCATTAAAGCGGTACGCGAGCTGGGTTTAGAACGTCGTGAGACAGTTCGGTCCCTATCCGCCGCGCGCGTTGGAGACTTGAGGAAGGCTGTCCCTAGTACGAGAGGACCGGGACGGACGAACCTCTGGTGTGCCAGTTGTCCCGCCAGGGGCATGGCTGGTTGGCTATGTTCGGAAGGGATAACCGCTGAAGGCATCTAAGCGGGAAGCTCGTTCCAAGATGAGGTCTCCCACCACCTTGAGTGGGTAAGGCTCCCAGTAGATGACTGGGTTGATAGGCCGGAGATGGAAGCCCTGTGAGGGGTGGAGTTGACCGGTACTAATAGGCCGAGGGCTTGCCACAACATGTTGTTCGCATCCACTGTGTGACCCTGAGCACACAACCATGACACCTTTTCGGTTGGTGTCCTCTTCGGAGGTTGCCGGCTGGTGGGTGTGGGTTGTGTGGTCTGTTATGGGTTGGAAGATAAGTTGATAGTGTTGTCGGTGGTTATGGCGGTAGGGAAACGCCCGGTCCCATTCCGAACCCGGTAGCTAAGCCTTCCTGCGCCGATGGTACTGCACTCGTCAGGGTGTGGGAGAGTAGGTCGTCGCCGACATTCAACATCTGGGTGGGGCCCTGTCGTGGAAGAGATTCCATGGCAGGGTCCCGTTCGCATTTCTGGCCCAGAACAGAACAGAGCCCGTCTCCGGTATCGCCGGTGGCGGGCTCTTTTGTATGTCCGGACAGATTCGCGAACCGGGTGCCGCGGTTCGAGAGGCGTCCGGGTGGTCGGCGGAGAGGACTCGCACCCCGACAGGCTTGGTCGCCTTCGACCGGATGCGACGGCCGTATCCACAACGTGGTCGCGGCATCCACAGATCTCGATGAGCGGGTGCATCGGCCGGCCCGGAGCAGATGCTGATGAGGACAGTTCGTCGTCCCCGCATCGAATGGAGATCGCCATGCGAACCCAGATCACCGTGTCCGGCAACGTGACCAACCAGCCCGTCTCCCGCACCACCAAGGACGGTGTCCAGGTCGTCGAGTTCGGCCTGGCCTGCAACAGCCGTCGCCAGGACCGGGGCACCGGCCTCTGGGAGGACGGGGAGACGACCTTCTTCACCGTCACCTGCTGGCGCAAGCTCGCCGAGAACGTGGTGGAGAGCCTGCACAAGGGGGACCCGGTCCTGGTCCTCGCCCGCTTCTCCACCCGGGAGTACACACGCTCCGACGGGACGGTCCGTTCGGAGCTCAAGCTCGAGGCCCAGTCCGTCGGTCCCGACCTGGGACGATCACGGGCCATCATCCGGCGCATCGCGCGGCCGGCGGTCGACCAGCCCGAGGCGCCGTCCGTCGGGGACGTTGAGACGGACATGGTGCCCGAGCCCCGTGCTGGTGAGAGCGACGCGGCGTCGCCCTACGACATCGACGAGGCGGCGCTGCTGGACTCGCGTCCCCTGGTGGCAGTACCGGGCGCCGATGCCTGACCGTGGGCGAACTACCATTGCAAACGTGGCGGACCTGATTTATACGATGAGAAACGTGCGCAAGGCGCACGGTGACAAGGTCATCCTCGAGAACGCGTCGATCAGCTTCCTGCCGGGCGCCAAGATCGGTGTCGTGGGGCCGAACGGGGCCGGTAAGTCCACGGTGCTGAAGATCATGGCGGGGCTCGAGCACGCGAACAACGGCGACGCCATCCTGGCTCCCGGCGCGACGGTGGGCATCCTCCAGCAGGAGCCCCCGTTGAACGAGGAGAAGACCGTCCTCGGGAACGTCGAGGAGGGCGTCGGGGAGATCAAGGTCAAGCTCGACCGGTACAACGCGATCGCCGAGCAGATGGCGACCGACTACACCGACGAGCTCATGGAGGAGATGGGCGCGCTCCAGGAGGACCTGGACCACGCCGACGCGTGGGAGCTCGACTCCCAGCTGGAGCAGGCGATGGATGCACTGCGCTGCCCCCCGGGGGACGCGGAGGTCGCGCACCTCTCCGGTGGTGAGCGCCGCCGGGTGGCGCTGTGCAAGCTGCTGCTCTCCAAGCCCGACCTCCTGCTCCTCGACGAGCCCACGAACCACCTCGACGCCGAGAGCGTCCTGTGGCTGGAGCAGTTCCTGTCCAGCTACGCAGGCGCCGTCCTGGCCGTCACCCACGACCGGTACTTCCTGGACAACGTGGCCGGCTGGATCCTCGAGATCGACCGGGGGCGCACGTACCCCTACGAGGGCAACTACTCGACGTACCTGGAGAAGAAGGGCGAGCGCCTCGCCGTCCAGGGCAAGAAGGACCAGAAGCTGCAGAAGCGCCTCAAGGAGGAGCTGGCCTGGGTCCGGTCCAACCCGAAGGCGCGCCAGGCGAAGAGCCGTTCGCGGCTCGACCGCTACGAGGAGATGGCGGCCGAGGCCGATCGGCACCGGAAGCTGGACTTCGAGGAGATCCAGATCCCGCCGGGCCCGCGTCTGGGCAACACCGTCGTCGACGTCTCGCATCTGGACAAGGGGTTCGACGGCCGACAGCTGATCAAGGACCTCTCGTTCACGCTGCCGCGTAACGGCATCGTCGGCGTGATCGGCCCGAACGGTGTCGGTAAGACGACGTTGTTCAAGACGATCGTCGGTCTGGAGAAGTCCGACTCGGGCGACGTGCGGATCGGCGACACGGTGAAGCTGTCGTACGTCGACCAGAACCGCGGCGGGATCGAGCCGGAGAAGACCGTCTTCCAGGTGGTCTCCGACGGTCTGGACTACATCCAGGTCGGCAACGTCGAGATGCCGTCGCGGGCCTACGTCGCGGCGTTCGGGTTCAAGGGACCGGACCAGCAGAAGCCGGCGGGCGTGCTCTCCGGTGGTGAGCGCAACCGGCTGAACCTGGCGCTGACGCTCAAGCAGGGCGGGAACCTCATCCTGCTGGACGAGCCGACGAACGACCTGGACGTCGAGACGCTGGGATCGCTGGAGAACGCGCTCGAGCAGTTCCCGGGCTGCGCCGTGGTCATCTCCCACGACCGTTGGTTCCTGGACCGGGTGTGTACCCACATCTTGGCCTGGGAGGGGACCGACTCGAACCCGGCGTCGTGGTTCTGGTTCGAGGGCAACTTCGAGTCCTACGAGAAGAACAAGGTCGAGCGTCTGGGGGCTGACGCGGCGCGACCGCACCGTGTCACGCACCGTAAGCTCACCCGGGACTGATCACCGCCGAACCGGGCGCTCCCCGCATCCCGGCGCCGGGCGCCGCGGATCGGGGCGGCCCGGGGCGGTGGGGTCACGGGAGGCGATGTGACGTCCGACGTGCGTCATGGGAACGGCCCCTCCGGAAGTGTCGGTAGCGGTACACGGACCGGCACGACCGGGGCGGAGATGCTCGAGGCGGCGGCGGCCCTGCGGTGGCGCAGGCCGCGTCTCACGGCGGACCTCGCCCACCAGGTGGTGCAGGATGCCGCTGCCGCCGGTGACGGTGCGCTCTGGCTGCGCTCGGCCGGGTGGTACCTGCACGGGCGGGCCGCGACCGAGGATGCGCGCGAGGCCGCCGTCGAGATCCTGACGTCGGCGGACTCGTTCCCGGGAGGTGCGGGGATCGACGACGCCGACGGAGCCCGCCTGCGCGTCGAGCTGGCGGCCATCGCCCAGGCCAACGGTGACGTCGAGGAGGCCCGGGCTCTCGTCGGTGGTTCCGAGGTCACTGCGACCAGGGGCGGACCGGATGGGATCGAGCTGGACCGGGCCGCGGTGCTGGTGCGATGTGCTCTGGCCGGGCCCGGTGGGGATCTGGAGGGCCTGCGCCGGTCGGTCGAGGGGCTCGGCCGACGTCTGCGCGGAGAGCCGGCCGCGCTCGCGGAACTTCTCGTGGGGTCGATCCACCGGGCGGGCGACGACCAGCGCGCCGCATCGGCGTCGGCGTTGAGCGGTCTCGCGAACCTCGGGTGGACGCCCGACACCCCCGACAGCCTGCCCGCGTCACCGCATCTCGCGGCGGCACTGTTCAGCCAGTGGATCACTGCGTTGCTCGACGGTGGCTCGTCCGACGACGTCGCGGCGGCCGTCCGGGCGGTGCGGGACCTGCAGGAGCTCCCCGATTCCGGCCGTCAGGGCGTCCTCCTGCGGCTGACCGTGGCCCGCGCCCTGCCGGACACCGCGGAACGGACAGCGGCCGCGCTGCGCGACGTCGCCGACCACGCGGCCCGGGCCGGTGCGCCCTCGCTCGAGGCGGCGTGTCGCGCGACCCAGGCCGAGGTGCACGAGGGCGTCGGCGACTTCCGGGAGGCACTCGCCGCGCTGCGGGCGGGGATGGTCGCGGAGCGGGTCGACCGGGAGTGCGGTCAGCGCTTCCGGGACGCGTTGGCCGCCGTGATGGCCTCCCGTTCGGGATCTGCTGTAGGTACCGGGCGGGCCGACAGGGTCGAGCGTGGATCGGTCCGCGGTCCCCGTACCGGCGGCCCTCGTACCGACGGGCCTCGTACCGACGGCCCCCGTGTCGACGGGCCTCGTACCAACGGCCCCCGTGTCGACGGGCCTCGCACCGAGGATGCGGATGTCTCCGGTCCTCGTGTCGACGGACCCGGGGACGGGCCGGTGCCGGAGGTGCCGGCGCCCGGTCGCCGTCGTCGGGCGGAGACGTCGGCGCCGAATGCCCTGATGTCCGGGGACGGCCGGCACTCCGGTGCCGCGGTCGTCCGGGACGCTGCGACCGAGGGCACGGGGAGCGACGGGACCGAGGCCACCGGCGGCGGAGTGCACGACCTTCCCGGCTCCGTCGCGGCGTCCCGGTCGGCCACCGGCGACGAGTCCCTGCTCGTGGATGCGACGACCATCGGGCCCTCGTCCGCGGATTCTTCCTCGGACGTCACGAACGGGGCCGGGGCGCATCTGCTCGAGTGGGCGGAGCGGTCCTGGTACGGCCCGGGCCGGCTCGCCCGGCCGGACGCTGCGATCGACAGTGGCGCTCCACTCGCAGACGCGATGGTCGAGGAACTGCGGACGGCGGCCCTGCGCCGCTCCGTCCCCTCCCACGGCTCAGCCCTGCACCGATCCGGGTCCGGCCCGGGAGGGTCCGCGCACGAGAACGCCCCGGGCACCGACGCATCCGGATCAGGGGGCGACGGTGCCGGGCCCGACGGTTCCCGACCCGACCGGGACGGAATCGACGGCATTGCCGGTGACCGCAGCGGCGACCACGCCACTGGCAGAGGCGACAGCGGCAGGGGCAGCGGCGACAGCAGCAGCGGCGGAGACGGCAACGACGACAGCCGCGACGGCAACGTCAGCGGCGGTGTCACCGGCAGCGAGGTCACCGGCAGCGACGGCAGCGGCGAAGACGCCAACGGCAGCCAAGCCGGCGACGGCAGCGGCGGCAACCGCAGCAGCGGTGACGATGGCAGCGTCGCGGCTGCGGAGATCGTGCGGCGCGAACCGTGGGCGGCGTTGCTGCCGGGGGCGCGGATCGTCCCGGAGAACGGTCGGCGACGGCTCGTCAACGGCTATGCAGAGCGGACACCGGAGCCCCCTGCCCTCCGTGGCACTGTCGGGGACGGCGGCGCGGCGGTTGGCGCGGGTCGGTCTGGGGAGCGGTCGGTCCTCCCACCGGGACCACCGCGGGCCGTACCGGACGACTCCGACCGACCGCCGTTGGAGTGGCAGGTGCCGGCAGCGTCGTGGGCGTCGACCGTGTTCGGGCCGACGGCAGGGCGGGGAGTACCGGCCAACGGCTCTTCCGGGGCCACGGGACGTCGCGCAGCACACGTGCGCGAGCCAGCTGTGGGCGCCGATGCGCCCGAGCCTGCACCGCAGGAACACGGGCCGTCCGCGGGCCGGAACGGGAGACGTCGAGCGGCCGAGGGCGCCGGAGCCGGGACGTCCGACAGGCCGGTGGTCGACGTCGGCAACTACCTCGTGGTGCTCGACCTTCTGCAGGGGGACCGTCCGGTGCGCGACGCGTCCGCTGCGGCGGTGCTGCACGACGTCGCCGAACGGGCCCGGCGGTTGGTCCCTCCGCGCGGTGAGATCCGGTCGCGGAGCACGGACTCCGATGACCCCCTCGGCATGGGGGAGGGGACCGGTCCGGGGCGGATCGAGGTCGTCCTGCCGGACGCCGACCGGGTCACGGCGATGCTGTGGGCCCAGTCGTTGGTCGGGTACGTCGCGGCCCGGGTCGGTCGTGGCGGTCTGCCCGAGGAGACGGCCCTGCGGTCGCAGGTGCACGACACGACCGGTCCCGTCGGACTCGGCGTGGTGCGTGAGCTGACGGGACCGGAGCGGTCCGAGGGCGTCGTCGGGGTTCCGGTGCGCTCCGAGGGCACGTCGCGGAACGGGGATCCGGTCACCGGTTCCGCATCGGTGTCCGAAGGGCGGTTGGACGGTGCGGAGCCCGTCGACCCACTCGGAACAGCCGGATCGGCGGCATCGGCCGGGGCGGCGTCGGCCGGGGCAGTGTCGGCTGGAGGAGCATCGGCCGGAGCGAACGGGTCGCCTGCCGTGCGGGGTCGTCACGGAGGCGCGCGGGACGAGGAACGGCGGGCCGTGAACGGGGCGGCTGGTCCCGAGGCTTCGGCCGTGGCGACCCGTGCGGCAGCCCCCGGTGAGGTCCCGCTCGGCCCGATCGACGGATCGACCGACGTGGCGGGACCGGCGGATGTCGCCGGATCGAGCGACGCCGCTCTGGCGACGCCGGGGACCAGCGCGATCGACGTGGCGGGTTCGACGGGCGCGGTCGGGTCGGCGGATGCGGCCGGTTCGACGGAGGTGGACGCCGTCCCGGGACGTCACGGCGGGCAGGTGCCGTGGTCGGGAGCCGCGACCGTGCAGCCCGGATCGGGGGGACGCCGTCGGCGGGAATCGTCGACGTCGGCGCGTCCCGAGGTACGGCCGGACCGGCTCGCCGCGGCCGCCGCGTCCGGCGAGGCCGTGGATCGGCACGGGTCGGACGTCCTCGGCGCCTCCGGGACCGATACCGGGTCGATCCCGATCGCAGCACCGATCGGATACGGCGGCTCGGAGGCGGTGGAGCCGATCTCCACCGACCATGAGGAAAGCCTGCGTCACGTCGCGGTCGGCGCCCTGCTGGAGCCGGTCGCCGACGCCTCGGTGACTGTCGCGCCTTCGCTCGATACGTCCGTGCCGGTGGCGACAGCGTCCGGCGAGACCTCGCTCGACACGACGGGGCCCGAGCCGACATCTCCCGACTCGGCGGCCGACCCCACCGAGAACGCTGCAACGACCGACGCCGGGGCGGACGACACGGCGTTCGACGAGACCACGGCGTTCGACGAGACCACGGCGATCAGCTACACCGCTGCGCTCGGCGACGCCACCCCGGTTGACGACACCAAGGCGGACAGCGACGCCGCAGCGAGCGGCGGGACCACGGCGACCGTCGTCCCCGTGGCAGCCGATGACGTGTCCGGGACCGTCCCTACCGGCCCCGCCGGCGTCGTCGCGGACGAGGCGACCGCGGGTCGTCGCGTCGCGGGGAGGGCCGCTGCGGGGCCGCGGCCCCGCCGGGTGGGTCCCGACGAGGAGAGGGCCGCGCGCGTGGCACGGCACGCGGCACAGCGGCGCAGCCGTACGGCGCAGGGGACGGACCGATCGGCCGACGGGTCGGAGGGGAACGGGTCCGGCCCGGCCGTCGACGGGGGGACCAGCCCGGCCGTCGGCGCCGGGAACTCCGATCGCGTCCGTGCCGTCGACCCCACCGACATCCCCGACGACCTCGGGATGGCGGAGCTCCTGGCCGGTGCACTCGCCGCCTACCGCGACATCTGACCCGCGCCGACGCTCGTCGCGCCGCCGGGCGCAGCGATGACTCAAGCTTCTCCCAAGGCCGGCATGCGCTGATCACCACCGTGGTTAGGGTGGCCGGGACAGTGCCCCAACCGGGTAGGCCCGAGCCGAGAAGTGAGCAGCCGGATGCACCAGTCCGCGGCCGATACAGACCCAGCGCGTGACGGCGGGGGGCGCGACGGCGGGGGCGGGAGCCTGCACCGTCTCTACGCCCGGCACACCCCCGACCTGGACCGCCGGGCCGGTGCCGACCCGGCCCTGCAGGACTTCGACGCGATCATCGCGTCGCACCGCGAGCTGGCCGCGCGCCGTGAGCCCGGGCGCGCCGTCGTCGCGGTCCGGCCGGGGGAGGGCTCGGGGGCGGTCGTCGAGATCGTCACCGACGACATGCCGTTCCTGGTCGAGTCCGTGCTGGCCGGCATCGGCCGGGTGGGCGGCGTCGTCCGCCGGGTCGTCCACCCGATCCTGGTCGTGCGCCGTGACGGCGCCGGGACGCTGACCGGCATCGACACCGCGGCCGACGCGGCGGCGGCCCCGGCCGGGGCCCTCGTCGAGTCGTGGATGCACCTCGACGTCGACGTGTCCGGCACCACCGGCCCGGACCTCGACGGGCTGCGCGAGGAGCTGGAGCGCACGCTGCTCGACGTCCGCCAGGTCGTCGGGGACGGCGCGATGATGGTCGCCCGGGCCCGGGCGGTGGCCGACGACGCCGACGAGTCCGACGCGCGCCCGGGCGGCGGCGCGGGCCCGACGGGTCCGGGGTCGTTGCTGCCGGGCGAGGTCTCCGAGCTGCTGCACTGGCTGATCGACGACCACTTCACGTTCATCGGCTACCGGCACTACACGCGCGTCGGCGGCCGTCTGGAGCCGGAGAACGGGTCCGGTCTGGGCGTCCTGCGCCCGGACGACGCCGGGTCGCGGATCTTCCTCCCGGAGAACGGGTCCACCCCGCCGGACGAGCACGCCGCCACCCTGGTCATCACCCGCGCCAGCGGCCCGAGCCGCGTGCTGCGCCCGGTGCACCCCTACTACCTGAGCGTGCGCACCCGCGACGCCGACGGCGCCGTCACCGGCGAGCACCGGTTCCTGGGGATGCTGACCGTCCCGGCCCGCTTCGAGAGCGTGCTGGACATCCCGATCGTCGCCCGCAAGATCCGGTCCGCGATCCGGCACGCCGGATTCCCGGCCGACTCCTACTCCGGGCAGCAGATGCTCGAGGTGTTCTCCGGGCTGCCGCGCGAGGAGCTGTTCTCCTCCTCGGAGGAGACGCTGCACGACACCGCGGTCGGCGTGCTCGCCGCGGCCGGTCGCCGGGCGGTGCGCGTGTTCGTGCACCCGGACCCCTACCGGCGGTTCCTGTCCTGCCTGGTCTACCTGCCGCGCGACCGCTACACCACGACCAGCCGCCTGGCGATGGCCGACGTGCTGCGCGAGCGGCTCGGCGGCACCGACGTGGCCTACACCGCGCAGGTCAGCGAGGCGAGCCTGGCGCTGGTGCACTTCACCGTCGCCACCGACCCGGCCGCCGAACCGGTCGCCTACGACCTCGACGCGCTGCAGGACGAGATCACCGAGGCGTCCCGGACCTGGGACGACCGGCTCGTCTCGGCGCTCGGCGCGGCCGGGGCGAAGGCGACGGGCGTGCTCGCCGGGATCCCGGAGTCCTACAAGGCCGGGGTCGCGCCGGACCGGGCGGTGGAGGACCTGCGCCGCCTGCTCGCGCTGCCGGCCGACGGGTTCGACGTCCGGCTCTACCGCGGCACCGGCGGCGACATCCGGTTCGCGCTCTACCTCGCCGACTCCCCGGTCACGCTGACGGCGGTGCTGCCGCTGCTGCAGCAGCTCGACGTCGAGGTGATCGACGAGCACCCGGCGGAGTTCCTGCGCCCGGACGGCCGCCGCTGCTGGCTCTACGACTTCGGCCTGCGCGCCAGCGGCAAGCCCGAGGTCCCGCCGGAGGACGCCGGAGCGCGCTTCTGCGCCGCGTTCTCCGCGGCCTGGCGCGGCGACGCCGAGTCCGACCGGTTCTCCGCGCTGGTGCTGCGCGCCGGCCTGGCGTGGCGCGAGGCGGCCGTGCTGCGCGCCTACAGCCGCTACGCCCGCCAGCTCGGCGGGTTGTTCAGCCTGCAGTACACGGCGAACACCCTCGTCGCGTACCCGGACGTGGCACGCGCGCTGGTGTCGCTGTTCCGGGCCCGCTTCGACCCGACCGCGAGTGCCCGTGACGCCGCCGTCGCCGAGGCGCGCGAGACCGTCACCGCCCTGATCGACGAGGTCACCGGGCTCGACGCCGACCGGATCCTGCGCGGCCTGCTGGCGATGATCGAGGGCACGCTGCGGACGAACTGGTTCCGCGACCGCTCGTTCTTCTCGTTCAAGCTCGACCCGTCGTCGATCCCGGACGTGCCCGCGCCGCGGCCGCGCTTCGAGATCTTCGTCTACGCGCCGCGGGTCGAGGGCGTGCACCTGCGGTTCGGGCCGGTCGCCCGCGGCGGGCTGCGCTTCTCCGACCGCCAGCAGGACTACCGCACCGAGGTCCTCGGCCTGGTCAAGGCCCAGGCCGTGAAGAACGCGGTGATCGTGCCGGTCGGGGCCAAGGGCGGGTTCGTCGTCCGCCGCCCGGGACCCGACGCCGAGGAGGTCCGCGCCTGCTACCGCACCTTCATCTCCGGGCTGCTCGACGTCACCGACAACCTGCACACGCTGCCCGACGGAAGTGTGGAGACGGTGCCGCCGCCGGACGTCGTCCGCCACGACGGCGACGACTCCTACCTGGTCGTCGCCGCGGACAAGGGCACCGCGACGTTCTCCGACCTGGCCAACTCCATCGCCGCCGAGTACGGCTTCTGGCTCGGTGACGCGTTCGCCTCCGGCGGCTCGGTCGGCTACGACCACAAGGCCATGGGCATCACGGCGAAGGGCGCGTGGGAGAGCGTCAAGCGGCACTTCTCCGAGCTCGGCGTCGACACCCAGAACCAGGACTTCACCGTCGTCGGCGTCGGGGACATGTCCGGCGACGTGTTCGGCAACGGGATGCTGCTCTCGCCGCACATCCGGCTCGTCGCCGCGTTCGACCACCGGCACGTGTTCGTCGACCCCGACCCGGATGCCGCGCGCGGGTTCGCCGAGCGGCAGCGGTTGTTCGAGCTGCCCCGCTCCACCTGGGACGACTACGACCGTTCCGCGATCAGCCCCGGCGGCGGGGTGTGGCCGCGGACGGCGAAGTCGGTGCCGATCGGACCGGAGATCCGGGCCGCGCTCGGGCTCGACGACGCCGTGACCCGGCTGTCGCCCCCGGAGCTGATCCACGCGATCCTGCTCGCCCCGGCCGACCTGCTCTGGAACGGCGGCATCGGCACCTACGTCAAGTCCTCGGCCGAGGTGAACGCCGACGCCGGCGACAAGGCCAACGACGCCATCCGGGTCGACGGTCGTGACCTGCGGGTGAAGGTCGTCGGCGAGGGCGGGAACCTGGGCCTGACCCAGCGCGGCCGGATCGAGTTCGCGCGCAGCGGCGGGCCCCGCGGTGCGGGCGGGCGGATCAACACCGACGCCGTCGACAACTCCGCGGGCGTGGACTGCTCCGACCACGAGGTCAACATCAAGATCCTGCTGGACCGGCTCGTCACCGCCGGCGAGCTGGACCGCCCGGCCCGCGACGAGTTCCTCGCCTCGATGACCGACGAGGTCGGCGCGCTGGTGCTCGACGACAACGTCGACCAGAACGCGGTGCTCGGGATCAGCCGCAGCCATGCCGTCGACATGGCGAACGTGCACGGCCGCATGATCGACGACCTGGCCGCGCGCGCCGGCCTGGACCGCGCGCTCGAGGTGCTCCCGGACCACGCCGGGTTCGAGGCGCTGGAGGCCGCCGGGCAGGGGCTCACCGGCCCCGAGCTGGCGACGCTGCTCGCGCACACGAAGCTGGACCTGACCCACCGGCTCGTCACCTCCGACCTGCCCGACGTGGCGGCGTTCGCCGCCCGGCTGCCGGAGTACTTCCCGGCCCCGCTGCGGGAGCGCTTCCCGGATGCCGTGCGCGCGCACCCGCTGCGCCGTGAGATCACCGCCACGATGCTCGTCAACGAGATGGTCGACGGCGGCGGCGGGAGCTACGCGTTCCGCCTCGGCGAGGAGCTCGCGGCGACCGCCCCGGACGCGGTGCGCGCCTACGCCGTCACGACCGCGGTGTTCGACCTGCCCGCACTGTGGGAGACCGTGCGGTCCGCACCGATCCCGGTCGGGGTGGCCGACGGCATCGTGCTCGACTCGCGGCGGCTGCTGGACCGGGCGTCGCGCTGGTTCCTGACCAACCGGCCACAGCCGCTGGCGATCGGCGCCGAGATCAGCCGGTTCGCCGCCGCGGTGCGGGCGCTGCGCCTGCAGCTGCCCGAGCTGCTGCAGGGCCGGGAGCTGGGGGCGGTCGTCGAGCGGGCGGCGCGGCTGCGCGAGTCCGGGGTGCCCGAGGAGATCATCGAGCCGGCGGCGTCGTCGCTGTACTCGTTCGGGCTCCTCGACGTCGTCGAGCTGGTCGAGCTCTCCGACCGGGAGCGCGAGCCCCGCGAACCCTCCGAGGTGGCGCGGCTGTACTACGCGCTGTCCGAGCACCTGGGCGTCGACATGGCGCTGACGGCGGTGAGCGGCCTGGCCCGCGGCGACCGCTGGCATGGGCTGGCGCGGCTCGCCCTGCGCGACGACCTGTACGGCTCGCTGCGGTCGATCACCCTCGACGCCCTGCGCGAGTCCCCGCCCGGGACCGGCGTCGCCGACGCGATCGCGGCGTGGGAGCAGGCGAACTCGTCGCGGCTGGTGCGGGCGCGCTCGGCGCTGCAGGAGATCGGGGCGTCGGCGACGCTGGACCTGGCGACGCTGTCGGTGATCTCACGACAGCTGCGTGGCCTGGCCCGGTAGCCGGCCGGGGTGATCTGAGAGGGTTCACCCGTGTCCCGATTCGTCACCCAGGTCCCGCTGCGCTGGACCGACCAGGACGCCTACCGTCACGTCAACCACGCGCGGGTCGTCACGTTGCTGGAGGAGGCCCGGGTCGAGCTGGCGTTCACCGCGGCCGGCTCCGAGGGGCTGGCCGGGTTCTCCACCGGTCTGCTGGTGGCCGGGCTCGAGGTCACCTACAGACGCCAGATCGCGTACCGGCCGGAGCCGCTACGGGTGACGATGGACGTCCGGGACGTGCGGGCCGCGTCGTTCACGATCGGCTACGAGATGCACGACGGGCCGGACGACTCCGACCCGGTCGCGGTGACGGCGGTGACCCGGATGGCGCTCTACGACCTGAACGCCGATCGGGTGCGGCGCCTGACCGCCGACGAACGCGAGTTCCTGGGCCGCTGGTCCGACGACACCACCACCGTCGGGAGCACCCGGTGACGATCCGGCTCGACGACGCGACCGAGCGCGACGACCTGGGCGCGTTCACCGCCCGCGTGGTGCGCCTGGACCAGACCGCGTCCATGCAGCTGCGCAGCGCCGGCGGGTTCGTCACGGCGTGGGCGCACACCCCGTTCGACGTGCTGGTCACCCGCTCGGTGGCGGGCTCGATGGAGCCCGCGCAGCGCGCCGTCCTGGCGTCGTCGCTGCTCACGTCGCTGGCGGTGGACCGCTCCGAGTCGGTCGACCCCGGTCCCGCGGCGGGGCCGTGGGCCGAGGAGCTGCCGCCGGACGGCGGCTGGTCGGTCGTCGACGACATCCCGGCCGGTGAGCTGGACAGCCTGGCCGAGCGCGGCATCGCCCTGGCCCGCGAGCACGCGGGCCCGATGGGCCCGCCCGCGTCGCTGCTGGACCAGACGGTGCTGACGGTGAGCCCGCCCTCGGGTGACGCCGGCAAGGCGGTCCGGGCGGTGAAGGTGCAGATGCGGGTGCTGTTCGCGATGTCCGGGATGGGGTTCCTCGGTGACTCCGGCACGTCCGGGCAGGAGCCCGTCGTCCGGGTGTCGGCGACCGGGTCCTGGGTGCGGCTCGACGCCCGCTACGGCGCCGTCGTCCGCCGCCGGCTGACGTCGTTGCCGCTGCTCACCGTCTGACCCGCCCGGCTCTCCCGGGCGGACCCGGGTCTCAGGACAGGTTCAGGACCGTGACGGTGCCGGCGCGGGGTGTGGTGACCCAGCCGGTGCGCCCGTCCGGGCTGACCGTGACCGAGGTCGGTGCGCCGCCGGTGGGCACGGAACCGACGACCTGCCAGGTGGTCGTGTCCACCACCCGCAGCGCCTCCCCGGTCCGCGCGCCGACGTAGAGGTGCTTGCCGTCCGGCGCCCAGGCGAGCGCGGACGGACCGCCCTCGACGCGGGCGGTGGCGAGCTCGCGTCCGGAGTCCGGGTCCATGATCGAGACCGTGTCGTCGTCCGGGCCGGCGACGGCGATCTGGCCCCCGCCCGGAGCGGCGGTGACGGCCTGGGCGTCGCCGCCGACCTTGTAGCTGCCCAGCACCGTGAGGCTGTCCGGGTCCAGCACGGTCAGCAGCTCGGTGCCGCGGTTCGCCACGTAGACGCGGTCCCCGTCGGGCGCCGGAGCGGCCGCGGCCGGCTCCTGGGCCACCGGCACGGAACGGGTGACGACACCGACGGCGGGGTCGACCTCGTCGAGCTTGCCGGACTGGCGGCCCGCCACGTAGAGGAACCGCCCGTCGACCGAGGGGACGGCCAGCAGCGGGTCACCGGTCGCCGGGACGGTGGACAGGACGCGGTTCGTCACGGTGTCCACGACGGCGATCCGGCTGTCCGCGCCGTCGTCGCCGGCGATGCTCGCGAAGGCGCGGCTGCCGTCGCGGGACACGCTGACGTAGTTCGGCGGGCCGGGCAGCGGAACCTCCGCGGCGACGGCGTCGGACTGCGCGGCCAGGACGACCAGGCGCGGCGGCGACTGCACGGCCAGGTAGGTGAAGCGCCCGCTCGGGGCCGACGCGGCCCAGGCCGGGGTCTCGGCGATCGGGAGGGTCGCGCGCACCAGGGGCTCGGCCAGGCTGGCCGCGGCCGCGACCTCGGCCGGGCGCAGGGCCTGCTCCTCGGGGGAGACGGCCGGGGCCGATCTGGGCCCGGGCGAGTCCGGCGTCGACGGGTAGGCGATCGCCCACACCGTCAGCGCCGCGAGCAGGATCGCGGCGAGCCCGATCGCGAGACCGCCCGGCGAGACGCCCCGGCCCCGGCGCGGCTTCGCGGACATGATCGCGTCCTTGGGCGCGGTCGTGACCGGTGCCGGTGCCTTCTCGGGTGCGGCCGCATCACGGGGTCCGGCATCGTCGAGGGCGGTCTCCGGGGCCGCGACGCCCGTGTCCCGGTCGTCGGTGCGGTCGCCCGCGTCCGTGGTGGGGGCGTCCGGGGTGCGGGCCGCGGGGGTGGCGGTCAGGGCCGTCGCGCCCGTGGCTCCGGCGCCCAGGACGAGAGCGGTCTGGGCCGGGTCGATCGCCGGGTCCCCGTCGCGCGTCGGCGCTCCGCCGGGACCGTCGTCCGGAGAGGGCCGCCGACGACGTCCGGGCTCCCGGGCCGGCGCCTCGTCCGCGCCGGGCGCCTGCTCGGGTGCGTCGGGCAGGACCGGGGAGGCGATGACGGCGGTGGACGGGCCGGTGTCGGTGACGCGCCGGTGCCCGGCCGTGCGCTGGACGCCGTCGCCCTGTTGGAACCCGCCCTGCTGGAAGCCGCCGTCCTGGAGACCGCCGTCCTGGAAGCCGTTCCGCGGGACACCGCTGCCGTTCCGGGCGTCGTCGCCGTGCCGGGCACCGTCCGGGAACGGGGCGCCGGGAGCACCGCCGGGCCGGGGCGGCGTCCGGCCGTCGGGTGTGCCGACCGGCTGGGAGCTGCCCGGCTGGGGGCCGCGGTGGGGCCCGGGCATCGAGGGCATCGGCGGGCGGGCCGGGGCGTCCGTGCCCCCCTGGCCGGGGCGGTCGGAGAACGTCCGGCCCGGGTAGAGCTGGTCGTCGTCCGACCGGCCGTCCGGGGCGCCGCGGGGCGGGCGTCCGGGCATGGTCGGCCGGGGTGGTCGGGGGAGGCGGTCGGCGTGCGGGGCGAGGTCACCGGGTCGCGGGCGCCCGGGCATCAGCGGCCGGTTGCCGCCGGTGCGCTGCACGGCGTCGCCCGGCGCGGGGCCCGGCTCCGGTCGCACGGAGGGAAGGCCGGTGGAGGTCCCGTTCGCCGTCCGGTCCCGGGGAGTGCGCGGTGCGAGCGGGTCGTCGTGCAGGGACGTCAGCGCCGGGTCGGAGCCACGGCTCCAGCCGGATGCCGGACCGCGTCCGTCGGCGGCGGGGGCGTCGCGCCGGTCCGGCCCGCCGGGTTCCGTGGCGGCGGGGATGACGTCGGTGGCCGGGCCGCCGCGGTCGGTCGCGGGCCAGGCGGAACCGGTGTCCTCCGAGTGCTCCTGCTCGGGTGATCCGGGCCGCGGGGGCCACGGCTGGGAGCGGTGGGGTCCGGCCTGCGACGTGGGTGCGGGCCCGGCGGAGGGCTCCGGGGGCATCGACTGACGGGAGTCCGACGGGAACGGCTCGTACGCGGTCGGGGCCGGGGAGATCGGCGGCAGCACGGCCGGCGCGGGTGCGGTCCACGGGGACTCGTCGGAGGACGGGGACCCGTCGGAGAACGGGTGCTCGCCGGGGGACAGTCGCTCGTCGGGGAACGGGCGCTCGCCGGGCGACGGACGCTCCGACACGGAGCCGGACGTCGTCGCCGGGGTGTCCGGTGCCGCGGTGGCGGGTGCGTCGTCGTCGCCGTCGCCGGGACCGTCGGAGGACGGCAGGGGACCGATGCCGAGCGGGTCGTCGCCGAGGTCACCGAGGTCGGCGTCATCGAGTCCGGTGTGGTCGGGGGCGACCCCGTCGAGCCCGGTGTGGTCGGGGGCGGCCCCGTCGAGCTCGGCGGGCCGGGGGTGCTCCTCGGCAGACGCGTCGTGGGAGTCCTGGGATGCGACGGGGAAGAGCCCGTCGGGCGTGCGGGGGTCCCGCCGACGGGGCAGCGGGGTGACCCGCGCGCGCTGCTCGGCTTCCGCCTGCGCCGCGGGGACCGCCTGCGCCGCGGGGGCACGGCCGTCGGTGGGGGAGCCCGTGTCGGTGGTCGGGTCCGCGGGCTCCGTCGAGGGGCCGGGGGACGGGCGGGCCGTGGCGGGGAAGAAGGCCGCGGGACGCTCGTCGCCCCGGCCGGTGCCGTCCGCTCCGGCGGGCTGCTCGTCCGGCGTGCCCACCAGGTTCGCGAAGCCGACCCCGCCGGTGGACCCGGCAGATGTCGGAGGCGTCGTATCGCCGGTCGGGCCGTGGTCGTCGGAGCCGTGGTCGTTGATCCCGTGATCAACAGGGCTGTGATCAACAGGGCTGTGATCGCCGGCGCCGTGACCGGCAGGGCTGAGGTCGTCCGCGCCGAGCGCACTGTCGGAGTCACCGGATGCGAAGTCACCGAACCCGGGGTCCCCGGATCCGTGACCACCGGACCCGTGGTCGGCGGCTGCGGCGTCGTCGGTCGACGTCGTGCCGCCCGGGGCAGGGTCGTCGCCCGGGGAACGGCTCCCGTCGAACGGCCAGGCGTCGACGGAGGGCAGCGCCTCCCCGGTGCCGGGTCCCTCGGCGGCGGGACGGCCGCCGGGGGAGAACAGACCGCCGTCGCCGGGGTCGGGAGCCTCGGAACCGGAAGCCTCGGGGGCGCCCGATCCCGCCGCTTCCGATGAGTCCGACCCCGGCGTGACCGGTGCCGACGCGTCCGTCGCCGGAGCGGCCTCGGGATCGGTGTCGGGGCTCGTGATCCCGGACTGCATCACGAGGTCGACCAGCGATCCCGGGACCACCGGGATCCGGCCGGTCCGGATGGCCTCACCGAGGTCGGCCGGGTCCTGCTCCGGGCGGTCCTCGGGACCCGGTCGGCCGGGCGGCGACGTCATGGGAGCTGCGACGGTCGGGTGCTCATAACGATCTGATTATCGAGGGCCCCGCGACGACGACGTGGACCGGGTCGCGCTGCCGTTCGACGAGCCGGCGTCGTCGCTGGTCCGGGGCCCCGAGCCGGTTCCGGTGACGCCGCCGGCGGGGGTCACCCCGTCGTCGTCGGACGGATCGTGCGCGGTGCCGTCACCCGACGTGGTGAACGACCGGCCGTTGCCCGCCGCACCGATGGACCTGTCCCGGAACGGGAGCACGCCGATCGAGGACACCGTGAACGGCGGGATGGAACCGATCGCCGTCCGCTCGTTCGGGCTCTCGTCGGACAGGTCGGGGGCCGGGGCGATCCGGAGCTTGCCGGTGAGCAGGTCGCCGGTGGAGCCGCCCGGCTCGTCGGGCGAGCCGGGAGAGCCGGGGGCGTCGTGGTCGGTGCGGCCGAACAGGTCCTCGTCGAGCGCGGTGGTGACCGGCTCGCGGTCCAGCTCGCCGTCGAGCAGCCCGCGCAGGCGGGAGAGCTCCCCGCGGACCTCGTCACGCAGACCGGAGAGCCGGTCCACGTCGCGTGCGGCGTCGGCGCGCTGCTCGCGCAGCGTCTCCTCGGCGTGGCGCATCAGGTCCGCGGCCCGGCGCTCGGCACCGGCGCGCTCGTCGGCGGCCGCGCGCTCGGCGTCGGACCGGATCCGGTCGGCGTCGCGCTCGGCGTTCGCGATGCGCTCGTCGACGTCGCGTTCGCGGGCGTCCAGCGCGGCGGCGCGGGCGGTGAACTCCTGGTCGAGGGTGGCGGCCCGCCCGAGCAGGGCCTGCTCGGTCTGGCGGCGGCGCTGCTCGGCCTCGGTCCGCGCGCCGTCGAGCACGGTCGCGGCCTCGGCGGCGGCCTTCTCCCGCAGGTCGGAGGCCTCCCGCTCGGCGGCCTGCAACACCCGCTCGAGGCGGGCCCCGAAGCGCTCGTCGGCGGCCGGCGCCGGGGTCCCGGCGTCCTGCAGCCGCCGCACGTGCGACCGGGCGGCGCCGAGCGCGGACTCGGCCGCGTCGGCCCGCCGGATCTCGTCGCCGATCCGCCGGTCCAGCTCCGCGAGCCGGGCGTCGACCTGCGCGCGGTCGTAACCGCGCAGCACGACCGCGAAACCGGCCCCCGCGTCGCGGTCGGGCGCGAAGTCCGGAACCGCCACCGGGCGGCTCAGCGAGTGCCGGGAGGACGCGTCGGCGTCGCTGCCGGACAGGTGGTCCCGTGCGTCCATCTGCTCCGCCTTATCCGGACGGGGTGACATTGCGTGCAACCTGACTCCCATGAGGGCCGGTGTCGTTCAACCTATGAGGTGAACGAGTGAGTCGTTACCGGGTTACCGGCACGTACGGTGATATCTGCTCAGACGAGCCATACCGTCGTGTCCGGGGGCAGCCGCCCGCCGGGCGTCGGCCCGCTGGCGAACAGCACGTCACCCGGCGGCAGCGGTACCGGTTCGGCCGAGGTGTTGAGCGCGCACACCAGCGTCGACCCGCCGCGGCGGAACGCCAGGCAGCCCGGCGGGGCGCCGAACCACTCGACGTCGTGCTGCCCGGCACACGTGACGAAGCCGGGGTGCTCGCGTCGCAGCTCCAGGGCGCGCCGGTACAGCGACAGCGGCGACTCGCGGTCCTCCAGCTGCGCGGCCGCGGTGTCCCAGGACAGCAGCGGCCGCGCGTCGCCGGGGCGCGCCGGTGCGGGGCCGGTCAGACCCAGCTCGTCGCCGGCGTCGAGCAGGACGGCCCCGGGCAGGGCGAGCAGCGCCGTCGTCAGGGCCAGCGCCCGTGCCGCGCCGCCCAGGCGCTCGGCCGTGCGCGGCCCGGCCGGGTCGGCGCAGGTCCAGGCCGGGACGGCGCCGGCGGCCCGGACGGCGACGAGCGAGTGGTCGACGAGCGCGCGGATCGTCGTGGCGTCGAACCGGCAGTGCGCGAGGTCGGTGCGGACGGCGAGGTGCAGCTCCCCGGCGGCGCCGTAGCGGGCGAAGCGCGCGGGGTCGGCGACGTCGACGCGGGCGACCGCGATCCGGTCCGGGTGGTGGTCGAGCTCCGCCCGGACCGTCCGGAGCATCTCGTGCCCGACGTCGTGGTCCAGGCGCGGGTCGTCGGGCCCGGCGAGCGGTCCGCGGGCCGACGGGCGCGGGTCGTCGGCCCAGTCCTCCGGCCCGTGCAGCGCGTGCGGGAGGTCGATCCGGACGCCGTCGACGCCGCGTTCGATCCAGGCGTGCAGCGTGCGGTCGGTCTCGGCCCAGACCTCGGGGTTGGCCCAGTTCAGGTCCGGGCGTCCGGGTCCGGGCAGGTGCAGGTACCACTCGCCGGCGCCCGGGTCCCCGGTGCCGCCGTGGGCCGGGACGTGGGTCCAGGCCGGGCCGCCGTCGAGGGCGTGCCAGTCGGTCGGCGGCTCGTCACCGGCGGGGCCCCGGCCGGGCCGGAAGTGGAAGCGCTCGCGCTCGGCGCTGCCCGCGGGGGCGGAGACGGCGTCGAGGAACCAGTCGTGGCCGGTGCCGGTGTGCCCGGGATCGACGTCGACCAGGACCCTCAGACCGGCGTCGCGGGCGTCGTCGAGCAGGGCGTCCCACGTCGGCACCGGCCACGGTTGCGGGACCGGGCCGAGGCACAGCGCGTCGACGCCGAGGAGGTCCAGGTAGCCCAGCCGGTCCCGGACGCCGTCGAGGTCACCGGTGCCGTCGCCGTCGGCGTCACAGAACGCACGTACGTCGATCCCGTACAGGACCGCGTTCCGCCACCAGCTCACGGACAGTCATCATGCCAGGTGTGCGGACCGAGATCAGAAGTCGGAGTTGACCATACTGGCCGCCGCGTACTGCATGTAGTGCCACAGCTGCGCACGGTGCTGTTCGTCGAGGTCAGCCTCGTCCACGGCGACCTTCATGCACCGCAGCCAGGCGTCGCGCTCGATCGGTCCGACCTTGAACGGCATGTGCCGCATCCGTAACCGAGGGTGACCACGCTGGTCCGAGTACGTCCGCGGCCCGCCCCAGTACTGCTCCAGGAACATCCGCAGCCGGTCCTCGGCCGGACCGAGGTCCTCCTCGGGATAGAGGGGGCGCAGGATCTCGTCCTCGGCGACCTGTTCGTAGAAGCGGTGGACGATCCCGTGGAAGACCGGCGCGCCGCCGACCTCGGCATAGAAGTTCTGCGGGGCACTCACCCGACCATCGTGGCGCATGCCCGCGGCCCGGGCAGGACCCGGGCCGCGGAGCATCGTCCCGGCGCCGGTTCAGGGCCGGGGTTCGGCGGCCTCGGTCGTCGCGCGGGGGTAGACGAGCGGGCGCGGGACGTCGTGGTCGTCGAAGGCGTCGGTGATGGCGGCGTTGAGCGCGCGCTGCACCGCCCACTGCTTCCCGGGGTGCACGCGGACGGTGATGCGCAACACCACGCCCTCGGAGGTGATCCTCTCCACACCGAGCACCTCGGGGGCCTCCAGGACGTCGGAGGCGATGTCGTCGGCGGCGACGCGCTCCACCGCGGTGGTGCCGGCGAGCTCGGTCGCCTCCTCCATGTCGGCGTTGTGCGCCAACGGCAGATCGATGACGGCGACGGCGTAGCCCTGGCTCTTGTTGCCCACGCGCAGGATCTCGCCGTTGCGGACGTACCAGACGGTGCCCTGGATGTCGCGGACCGTGGTGATCCGCAGGCCGACCGCCTCGACGGTGCCGGAGGCCTCGCCGAGGTCGACGATGTCGCCGACGCCGTACTGGTCCTCGAGCAGCATGAACATGCCGGAGAGGAAGTCGCGGACGAGGTTCTGCGCGCCGAAACCGATCGCGATGCCGAGCACGCCGGCCGAGGCCAGGATCGGGGCCAGCGCGACCCCGAACTCGGCGAGCACCATCACCGACCCGACCAGCAGTACCACCGCCGAGGTGATCGACCGCAGGACCGAGCCGATCGTCATCGCCCGCTGTGCGCGTCGCTGCGTGACCAGTGGCGACGCCACCGTGCGCAGCCGCTTCGGGGCACGCCCGAGCAGCTTGGTCATCGACCCGTTCGTCGCGCCCTCGACCAGGCGGTTGATCGCCCGGTGCGCCAGCCACCGCACCAGGAACGCCACGACCACGATGAACGCGATCGTGATCGCCTTGTCCATGATCGTGTCCGCGGAGCGGGACAGGAAGTCGTTGTGGGTGTAGCGGTAGAACGTCGAGCACCAGGACCCCAGGTCGGCGGCGCACGCGGGCCGGTCCTCCAGCGGCGACGGCGGGATCAGGTCGTCGACCTGGGCGGGGACGATCACGTCAGCTCCAGTCCGGTCCGGGCGGCCAGGAACGCCATCGTGTCGACCGACAGCGCCACGCTGCGCGAGACCGAGCGGGCGCCGTGCCCGACGTCGGTCTCGCGGCGCAGCAGGATCGGGTCCGTGGCGGGGTCGCCGGTGGTGGCGGCCTGCAGCGCCGCGCACATCTTGCGGGCGTGGCAGGGGTCGACCCGGGTGTCGGAGTCGAACACGGTGAACAGCACGGCCGGGTACTCCGTCCCGGCCGTGACGTGGTGGTACGGCGAGTAGGAGAGCAGCCAGCCGAGCTCGGTCGCGTCGTCGGCGGTGCCGTACTCCTCGTTCCAGGTGCGGCCCAGCGAGAACCGTTCGTAGCGGACCATGTCCAGCAGCGGCGCCGAGCAGGCCACCGCGCGGTAGAGGTCAGGACGCTGGACGAGCGCGGCACCGACGAGCAGGCCGCCGTTGGAGCCGCCGGAGATGGCGAGCCGCTCCGGGGTGGTGGTGCCGTCGGCGATCAGCGTCTCGGCGGCGGCGTGCAGGTCGTCGAACACGTTCTGCTTGGACTCGCGCTTGCCGGCCCGGTGCCACGCCGCGCCCTCCTCACCACCGCCGCGCAGTGAGACGAGCACGTAGGCGCCGCCCGCGGCGGCCCAGGCCAGCGCGGTGGTGTTGTAGGCGGGCTCGCGGCTGATCCCGAAGCCGCCGTAGCCGGTCATCAGCACCGGCCAGGGACCGTCGCCGGTGGCCGGGGTGACGACGAACATCCGCACCGTCGTCCCGTCGGCGGAGGTGAACGCCCGCTGCTCGGAGCGCACGTCCGGCACCGGGTCCACCCGCCCCGTCGGCTCCGCCTCCGTCCGTCCCCCGGCGACGCGGCCCGGGCTCGGTGTGTCGAGGACGAGCGAGCCGGTGCGGTCGCCGCGGTGCACCGCGGGCGGGGTGACCAGGTCGGTCCAGCCGACCCACAGCCGTCCCCACAGCTCGGGGGTGTCGCGGTCGGGCACGGACAGGCCGGTCAGCGACCCAGGGCCCGGCAGCGTGACGGTGCCGCGCGGGCTGCCGTCGACGCCGTGCAGGGCGACCTCGCCGACCGCGTGCCGGGCGCGGGCCAGCACGAGCAGCGGTTCGTCGCCGGAACCCGGTGCCGGCTCCAGCCAGCGGGCGCCCTCCAGCACCGACTCCGGGTCCTCGGCGACCAGCTCGCGCCAGTGCTCGCGACCGGGCGTGCGCGGGTCGGTGACGACCAGGCGCCAGCGCGGGGCGCCGTCGGTGGTCACGGCGTAGAGCAGCCCGTCGCGCTCGACCCACATCATGGCCTGCACGTCGTCGTCCTGGGTGAGGATCGGCGTCAGCTCCGGGACCGCGGCGTCGCCGTCGAGCTCGGCGATCCAGATCGAGTCCTTGCGTGCGGTGCCGATCGACCCGGACACCAGCAGCCAGCGGCCGTCGCGGGACAGCCTCGCGCCGTAGTAGGTGTGGTCGTCGTAGAGTCCGGGGCCGGTGACCAGCTCGTCGGTGTCGGGGTCGGTGCCGACGCGGTGGCGCCAGACGCGGCGGTGGAAGTCCTGCTCGCCCTCGGGCACCTCCTCCGGGGCGACCTTGCGGACGTAGAAGAACTCCGCGCCGCCGTCGCGCCAGGCGATCGAGGAGTAGTGGCAGCGGTCGATCGGGCCCTCGACCGGCGAGCCGTCGGCGACGTCGAGGACGTGCAGCACCGACTGCTCGTCACCGCCGACCGAGAGCTGATAGGCCAGCCGCCGCCCCTCCAGGTCGGGCACCCAGGAGTCGAGCGTGGTCAGCCCGGACGGGTCGATTGCCATCGGGTCGAGCAGCACCCGCTCGGGACCGGTGCCGGGCCCGTCCGGACCGGGGTCGCGGACGAGGACGACCGCGTGCTCGCCGCCGGGGTCGCGCCGGGAGAAGAATCGGCGCCCGGCCCGCCACAGCGGGACCGACACCGCCCCCGCGGCGAGCAGCTCCTCCAGCCGCGCGCCGAGCGCGGCCCGGCCGGGCAGCGCGTCCAGCTGTGCGCGGGCGAGGTCGTCCTGCGCGGCCGACCACGTGACGGTGCGCGGGTCGTCCGGGTCCTCGAGCCACCGGTAGGGGTCCAGGATGCGGTGTCCGTGCAGGTCGTCGACCAGATCGAGTCGCTCGGCCTCGGGGTACGGCCGGGCGGCGGGGTGCTCGGGGGGCGCGCTCACGTGGCGCGAGACTACGTGATGGGTTCCCGATCGTGGTCCGCCCTCAGGTGCGCGGGCACCGACCAGGAGGTGGGCAGGTCCGGGGACGGCTCGGGCTCGCCGAACACGGTGCGGACCGGCACCACGCCGGCCCAGGCCGCGTCCGCGTCGACGTCCTCGGTGTCGTCCGACGGTGGTCCGGTGCGGATCTTCACGCTGGCCTCGGTGAGGTCGAGCGCGAACACCGCGGTGGCCGCCAGCTCCCGCCTGTTCGGCTGCCGCGCGTGCTCCCAGGCCCCCGGCGTCAGGTGCTCGACGACGACGCGCAGCGCCTCCCACCGCTCGTCGGCGTCGGTGACCCGGCGCGCGGTCCCGTGCACGACGGCGCTGCGGTAGTTCATCGAGAAGTGCATCACCGCGCGGGCGTGCACGACGCCGTCGAGGTGCGTGACCGTGACGCACGCCGGGAACTCGGCGCCGCTGAGGTACCGGGCGCCCGAGGACCCGTGCAGGTAGAGGGTCCCGCCGTCGCGCCCGTAGGCGGTGGGCAGCACGACCGGTGCCCCGTCGACGACGAAGCCGAGGTGGCAGACCAGGCCGGCGTCGAGGACGTCGTACAGGTCGGAGCGCTCGGTCCGGGCGCGGACGGCGTTGCGGCCGATCGTGCTGCGTGGGGTGGGGGAGAGCGGCGTCGTACTCACGGGTCCCAGTGTGGATCGACCAGTGGCATCCTGGAACGGCCAATCCCAACATGATCGAGGAGGCCGATCCATGGTGGTCGCGGACGTGCCGCCGGTCCTGCTGGACCGCGGGTCGCCGGTGGCGCTGGCGGTGCAGCTGGCCGACGGGCTGCGTGACGCCGCCGTGCGCGGGGCGCTGCGCCCCGGCGACCGGCTCCCGTCGACACGCGCCCTGGCCGTCGAGCTGGGGGTGAGCCGGACCGTCACCGCGGCGGCGTACGAACAGCTCCTCGCCGAGGGGTGGGTGCACGGCCGGGTCGGGGCCGGGACGTTCGTCACCGGCCGCCCCGGAGCCCCGCCCGGGGACCACGACGGGGCTCCTGTGCTCTGCACACCTCCACGCGTCCACCCGGGCCCGGCCGCGACCGGGACGGTCGGCGGGAGTGCGAGTGACGCGTCATGGACCCGGAACGGCGCTGTGGACGCGATGACGCGCCACTCGGCGTCCGCCACGACTCGGCACCTCGCTCCACCCCCACCCGGCACCGGGACCCCGACCGGCGCCACGGCATCGGTGGGTGACGCACCACGGCTCCGCGCCGGCGCCGGGACCGCCGTCGCGCGTCACTCGACCGTCGGTGGCGGGCCGGGGTTGCTGTCGCTCGCACCGGGGACGCCGTGCGTCGACGTCCTCGACCGCGCGGCCTGGCGCCGGGCGTGGCGGGCCGCGGCCGACCCGGCTCCGGACGACGCACCTCGGCCGGACGGGGTGCCCGCGTTCCGCGCGGTCGTCGCCGAGCACCTGCTGCGCCACCGCGGCCTGACCGCCGACCCGGACGACGTGCTGGCCACCGCCGGGAGCTCCGCCGCGATCGCCGAGCTCGCGCGGCTGTTCCCCGCGGGGTCGCGGGTCGCGGTCGAGGAACCGGGGTACGTGCGGGCGGTGACGGCGTTGCGCGCGGCCGGGGTCGAGGTCGTCGGGGTGCCGGTCGACGAGGAGGGGATGGTCGTCGACGCGCTGCCCACCGGGTGCGCGGCCGTCTACTGCACGCCCGCGCACCAGTTCCCGCTCGGGTCCCGGCTGACGGCGTCGCGGCGGGTCGCGCTGCTGGAACGGGCGCGCGCCGAGCGGATGCTGGTGATCGAGGACGACTACGACGGCGAGCTGCGCTACGACGTCGGCCCGCTGCCGCTGCTGGCCGCGCTCGCGCCGGAGGTGGTGGTGCACCTCGGGACCGCGAGCAAGATCGTCAGCCAGACGCTGGGCGCCGGGTGGCTGGTCGCGCCGCCGGACGTCCGCGACGCCCTGCGCGACCTGCGGGCCCGGACCGGGACCCGCCCGTCCCCGGCCGGGCAGCGGGTGTTCGCCGCGTTCGCCGCGCAGGGCGACCTGGCGCGGCACCTGCGCCGCCTGCGCCGCGAGCTCGGGACCCGCCGCGACCTGGTGCGCGACGCCGTGGCCGTCACCGGGTGGACGGTCACCGGGGAGGCGGCCGGCGCGCACGTCGTCCTGACCCCGCCCGGCTCCTCCGGCCGCGGCACGGAGGACGGCGTGGTCGCCGGGGCGCGGTCGCTCGGGGTCGAGGTGCACGGCCTGGCCCGCTACCACCACGCCGGCCCGCCCACCGGTGACGGTGTCGTCGTCGGCTACGCCGCCCACACCCGCGCCGACCTGACGACGGCCCTCACCCACCTGGCCACCGTCCTCACCCGGTCCGAACCCTGACGCGGGCCGCCGCGGCCGTCCACGCGACCGCTCCACACCGCGGCCGACGATCCAGCATGTGGGAGGGGCCGAGGCGATCGCGGCGGGAGCCGGGGACGCGGTGGCACCATGCGGGCACAGGTGATCGGCGAGCGAAGGAGCGGACATGGCGGATGCGGCGGACGGTGCGCGGACTCCCGCGGCGCGGTTACGGGCCCTGCTCGCGGCGGCCCCGGCGGACGGGCCGGTGCTCGCCCCCGGCGCATACGACGCGCTGTCCGCGCGGCTCGTCGCCGACGCCGGGTTCTCCTGCGTCTACATGACCGGCTTCGGCACCACCGCGTCGCTGATCGGCCAGCCCGACATCGGCCTGCTCGGCGCGGCCGAGATGGCCGACAACGCGCGCCGCATCGCCGCGGTGATCGGTGACGTCCCGCTGATCGCCGACGCCGACACCGGCTACGGCAACGCGCTCAACGTCGCCCGCACCGTCGACACCTACGAACGCGCCGGGGTGGCCGGCATCCAGCTCGAGGACCAGGTCACGCCCAAGCGCTGCGGGCACATGGGAGGCAAGGAGGTCATCTCCACCGCGGAGATGGCCGGCAAGATCCGCGCCGCCTGCGAGGCCCGCCGCGACCCGGACACGGTGATCATCGCGCGCACCGACGCCGTGGCCACCGACGGCGTCGACGAGGCACTGGACCGGGCGCGGGCCTACCGCGACGCCGGTGCCGACGTCCTGTTCGTCGAGGCCCCGACCGGCGAGGCGGACATCGAGAAGATCGCCGGGGCGCTCGCCGGCGGGACGCCGCTGCTGTTCAACTGGGCCGAGGGCGGCCGCACCCCGCCGCTGACCCTGCCGCGCCTGCGCGAGCTGGGGTTCTCGCTGGTCCTCTACCCGATCGGCACCCTGCTCGCGGCCACCGCCGGAGTCCGTTCGCTGCTCGAGACGCTGCGCCGTGACGGCACCCCGGCCGCCGCGCTGGGCTCGCCGCAGCAGATGACGCTGCCCGGCTTCGACGAGTTCACCGAGCTGGTCGGGCTGTCGGCGATCCGCGAGCGCGAGGCCCGCTACAGCTGAGCCCCCTTCCGTGGACCCGTGCCACCGACGCCTACCCTCGATTCCCATGACCCAGCCCAAGGTGAGGGTGGCCGTCGTCTTCGGCGGGCGCAGTTCCGAGCACGCGATCTCCTGCGTCTCCGCAGGCAGCGTGCTCACGCACCTGGACCCGGAGCGGTTCGAGGTCGTCCCGGTCGGGATCGCGCCCGACGGGGCCTGGGTGCTGGGCCCGGACGACCCGGCCGCGCTCGCGATCTCCGGGCGTGAGCTGCCGCAGGTCGACGGCACGGCCGACGCCGTGGTGCTCCCGGGTGAGCCGTCGCGCGGCCTGATCCGCCTCGACCCCGGGCGCGCGGGGGAGGTGCTCGGTGACGTCGATGTCGTCTTCCCCATCCTGCACGGCGCGTTCGGCGAGGACGGCACGATCCAAGGACTGCTGGAGATGGCCGGCGTCCCCTACGTCGGTGCCGGGGTGCTGGCCAGCGCCGTCGGCATGGACAAGGAGTTCGCCAAGAAGCTGCTGCGCGCCGACGGCCTGACCGTCGCCGAGGGCGTCGTGCTGCGCCCGGGCACCGACATCGGGTTCGCCGACCGCGACCGTCTCGGCCTGCCGCTGTTCGTCAAGCCCGCCCGAGCCGGCTCGTCGATGGGCGTCACCCGGGTCACCGACCCGGCCGCGCTCGACGCCGCGATCGCCGACGCCCGCGTCCACGACCCGAAGGTCCTCGTCGAGTCCGGTGTCGACGGCCGCGAGGTCGAGTGCGCGGTGCTGGAGTTCCCGGACGGCTCGGTGCGCGCCAGCCTGCCCGCGGAGCTGCGCTACGGCGGCGAGTTCTACGACTTCGAGTCCAAGTACCTCGATGTCTCCGAGCTCGACATCCCGGCCAAGCTCGACGACGACGTCGTGGAGAACCTGCGCAGCCAGGCGATCGCGGCCTTCCGGGCGCTCGACGCCCAGGGACTGGCCCGGGTGGACTTCTTCGTCGGCCCGGACGGCGCGATCACCGTCAACGAGGTGAACACGATGCCCGGGTTCACCCCCAGCTCGGCGTTCCCGAAGATGTGGGCGGTCACCGGCCTCGACTACCGCGAGCTGCTCTCCACGCTCGTCGACACGGCGCTGGCGCGGGGGACCGGGCTGCGCTGACCCGTCCTCAGCGGACCCGCACTGGCTGCGGCGGGAGCGAGGCGGTCACCGCGTCGGCCACCGCCTGCAACGGCCCGCTCCCGGCCTCGGCCGGGGCGGACAGCGTCAGGTACACCCCTCGGTCGACGACGGCGTAGGTGGTCGTGCGGGTGGTGACGCCCGCCGCGTCCGGCAGCGGCAGCCAGTTCACGCCGTTGATGAGGATCAACGGCGAGGACGGGCCCAGTTCGGACGGCCGGGGGACCCCGCAGCGCAGGATCACCGGCTCGGGCGCGGACGCCCAGGCCCGGGCCCCGGCGACGGCGGGTTCGACCGGGCGCGGCTCCAGCGAGCCGCCGTCCGAGGGCAGCGAGACCGGGAGGATCCGCAGCAGCCCCGCGCACGCCGCGGACGACGCCGACGGGTCGGTCGCCGGTCCGATGTCGATCGGCCCGGTCACGGGCGCGGCGCCCGGCTCGGTGCCGGTCCCCGAGACCCGCAGCGTGATGCCGATCCCGGCGACGACGAGCGCCAGCAGCAGCGGCAGGGCCACCGCGAGCGCGACGACCGGCCGGACGCGGGTGCGCCCGGCCTTCTCGCCATCGCTCGGATCCACGTCCTAACCGAGCTTGACCACCGGGCACGTGAGCGTCCGGGTGATCCCGTTGACGCCCTGGACCCGGGCCACGACCAGCGTGCCCAGCGCGTCGACGTCGTCGGACTCGGCACGCACGATCACGTCGTAGGGTCCGGTCACGTCCTCGGCCGAGATCACGCCGGCCAACCCGGCGATCTCGGATGCGACGGCGGCGGCCTTCCCGACCTCCGTCTGGACGAGGATGTATGCCTGCACCACGGCGTGCCCCTTTCCGGTCTGCGCACTCCTGCCGGACAGTTGTCCCGGCAACTCGAAGATGCCGAACGTACCGGAGGTCGCCCCCGTGTCCCCATCTGCGATCACGCCCCCGGGCGGATCAGAGGCGAGCGTCTCACTCTCCGAGGTCGGAGAGTTCGCGCTGATCGCACGGGTGACCACGGACCGTCGTCAACCGGCGTCGACGCTGCTGGGGCCCGGTGACGACGCGGCGGTCGTCGCGGCACCGGACGGGCGCGTCGTCGCGTGCACCGACGTCCTCGTGCAGGGCGTGCACTTCCGGCTCGACTGGTCCACCCCGGAACAGGTCGGGCGCAAGGCGGCGGCCGCGAACCTCGCCGACGTCGCCGCGATGGGAGCGGTCCCGACGGCGCTGCTGGTCGGGCTGGCCTGCCCGCCGTCGACGCCGGTGGACCAGCTGGAGGCCCTGGCCGACGGGCTGTGGGCGGAGGCGTCGTCGGCGGGGGCGGGCGTCGTCGGCGGGGACGTCGCGTCGGCGTCGACGATCGTGGTCTCGGTGACGGCGCTGGGCTCGCTGCAGGGGCGCGAGCCGGTGACCCGTTCCGGGGCGCGGCCGGGCGACGTGATCGCGTTCGCCGGGCGTCTGGGCTTCTCGGCGGCCGGGCTGGCGGTACTCGGGCGGGGGTTCCGCTCGCCGGCCGCCCTGGTCAACGCCCACCGGTCGCCGGAGCCGCCGTACGCGGCGGGACCGCAGGCGGCCGCGGCCGGGGCGACGTCGATGATCGACGTCTCGGACGGGCTGCTCGCCGACCTGGCCCACGTCGCACGGGCGTCCGATGTGGTGCTGGACCTGCGGTCGGCGGCGTTCACGGTGCCGGACAAGCTCTCCGAGATCGCCGGCGCGCTCGGCGCGGACCCTCTGGAGTGGATCCTCACCGGGGGAGAGGACCACGCCCTGGTCGCGACGTTCGGCGCGGACACGGTCCTGCCCGAGGGCTGGACGGCGGTCGGGCACGTCACCGACGGAGCGCCGCAGGTCCTCGTGGACGGTGTCCCGCACGAGGGACCGGCCGGGTGGGAGCACTTCCACGGACCGTGACCGGCCTCGATCCGGCGCCGCCCCGGGTTCGCCGCCCGAGCGTGGACCTCGTTGCGTCCGTCGCGACGGGAGTCACTCTCGTCGCGACGCGGGGCTCAGATCTTCGTGCGGCGCCAGAACGTGAGCAGGCGCCTCCACATGCGACGCAGTCCGGGGTGGCCCGGCTCGGAGCGCTGCGGGTGCGGAAACGGCCGGAACTGCGGCAGGTCCGCGGGGCCACGGGCGTCGACGTCACGGTGCGGGGGCTTCATACCGTCGGCGGCGGGCAGGGTCGGCGGGTCCAGACCGACGAGCGTCGGCGGGAACTGCTGGGAGTTCTGAGCGGGGGCGCTCTGAACCGGGGCGCTCTGAGCAGGGGCGATCCGGGCGGTGGCCTCCGCTGCGGGGGTGTCCGCGGCGGGCGTACTCGGTCCGGTGCTGCTCGGACCGGGGGTGTTCTGGCTGGGAACCTTCGTCGGCTCGGGGGCCGTCGTCGGGGTCGTCACGGTCTGCTCCACGGTTGCGCTATCGCTGTCCGTGGTGGGGCCGTTACCGACCGGCGAGGTCTCCTGCATGCTTCCCCATCCTAGTCGCGGAATCGGTGCAGACAGCCAGGTACCCGCCCTCTCGGGTGATCACGCGTGACGCGCGCGGTAGAGGTCGCGCAGCAGCAGGACCTCGGCGCCGTGGTGGATCGCCTCGCGGTGGATGTGCAGCACCAGCGTCGCCATCGGCTCCGCCGCGAACGGGCCCTCGGCCTCGCCGACCGGACGTTCCAGGTCGTCCGCGCTCAGGCCGCGCACCGCGGTGATCCAGCGTTCGTAGCTGTCGTCGAGCTGCGCCAGTGCCTCGGCCGCGGACCCGGCGTAGGGGAAGTCGTTGTAGTCGGCGACCGGCCCGCCGAAGTGGGAGGCGTTGCGCATCACGAACACCCCGACGATCACGTGCGCGAGCCGCCACGCGATCGTCGTCACCGGCGGCGGCTCCGGCTCGGGGAACGCGAAGTCGATGGTGAACGGGCCGGTTCCGGGCGAGCCGTCGCCGTCGGAGCCGCGCGGGCGGACGTTCCAGCAGTCCGGGACGGGCTCCCAGAAGTACTCGTCGTCGGTGAGGCCGTCGAGCTTCGGCCGCAACGACCCGGTCCAGTGCCAGTCCAGCTGCTCGGCCAGCTTCGAGCTCCAGTCCATGCCCCCGCACCGTAGTGACCCGGCTCACGGCCGTCGTGGCGGGCGTGGATACGGCCACACGGAGCATCGAGGACGCCACCGGCCCGGTTACCGTACGTGGAGGAACCGCCGGAGTCCGTCCCGAGATCGGAGCACCCATGTCGTCCGCGACCGTCGCGACGATCGCGTGCCTCGCGCTGGTGGGGGCGGCGGGCATGGCCGTGTGGGTGGCGCTGCAGCAACGACGGACCGACGAGCTGGCCCGTTCACTGACCGCACGCAAGTGGGACATCGTCACTCTGCGTGCTGAGCTGGGTGCCCTGAGACGGCAGGTGCAGGGCGCGGCCCCGACCGACGACGAGCAGCCGGTCCGGGCGGTCGACGACGGCGGCGGTGACCGCCACGGTGGTGACTCCCGGGGTGGCGGGCCCCGGGATGACGGGCCCCGGAGCGACGGACCCGAAGGCGACGGGCACGAGGGCGTCGAGCCCGCCCCGCGGTCGCAGGCCGGCGCGGTCCGGAGCCCCGCCGCGCCCAGCGCCTGGCGCCGGGACCGCGCGCGGGGTGCGTCGTCGCGTCCCCGGCGGCGGCCCCTCTTCTGAGCGCCGCTATCGCGGGGCCGGCACCGCCTCGAGGTCCCACGTCCGCCACGGACCCCATCGCGTCCCCATCGGGGCGGTCGGCTCCCGGACGACCCGGGTCGTGATCCGGTACTCCCGTGGCGCGGGCGCGACCGGGCGGAACCGCTGATAGTTCAGCCGCAGTAGCGACCCCTCCGGGCCGGTCGCGGACGCCAGGCGGGACTCGATCGCCGGCGACAGCGAGCCGCGGTCGGCCAGTCCGTCGACCACCCGGCAGCCGCAGTAGTAGGCCAGCGTGCCGACCTCGCCGGGGGACTCGATCGTCGCCCCGGTCGGGAGCCGGTCGGCGACCCGCACGTACTGCGCGGTGCTGGCCCAGTTCGACGTCATCGGCGGCAGCACCGAGCCCGTGGCGGTGAGCACGCAGGTCACCGCCAGCGCGACGGCACCGGAGCCGGCCACGACCCGGACGGGCACCGTCCGCGCCCGCGCGCAGGTGAGCGCCGCGAGCAGGCCCAGCCCACCGGCGGCGGGGGCGTAGAGCCAGTGGGACGGCGCGACCCCGAGCAGGCTCATCACGCCGGCGTGCGCGATCGCCCCCAGTCCGAGGACGGCACCGACCGGACGCAGGTCGGACCGGCGCAGCCAGTACGGCAGCGCGAGCAGACCGGCGACGACCGGGAGCGCCACCAGCGTCGTCGCGACCGGGAACCTCTCCCACCACAGCAGCGGCCCGGACGCGTAGTCCCACGGGCCCCGGCCCGCACCGGTGAAGACCAGCAGTGTGTCCGGCACCGCCGATCCCAGCACCCACCACGACCAGGCGAACCACGGCAGCGCCGTCGCCGCCGCGGCCAGGGCGACCCTCCACCGGCCCCGCCCGGCCACCGCGACGGCGACGAGCCCGACCACGACCAGGTCCGGACGGGTGAGCACGAGCAGCCCGGCCAGCACACCGGCCGTCCACCGCCGCCCGGCCAGGGCCCGCTCGGCCAGGCCGGTCGTCAGGGCCAGGGCGAGGTACGACTCCAGCCCGATCGTGGAGAGCAGCAACGGCGACGTGGCGAGCAGGGCGAGGCCGAACGCCGGGGCCCGGTGGGCGGGCAGCCCGAGCCGTGCGCCGATCCGGGTCAGCGCCGCACCGAGGGCGGCGAACGTGACGGTCAGGACGACGCCGGTCGCGGCGAACGCATCCCGCGTCAGCGCGGTGACCCCGCCGGTGAGCAGCACGGTCAGCGGGGAGGCCGCGGTGTTCGCGGTCATGCCCGGGTGGACGCCCCAGCCGCCGTGCAGGCCGAGGGTTCGTGCGTAGGACAGGGCGAGGTAGGCGTCGTCGACCAGCGCCCGCCCGACGGCGGCGAACACACAGGCCCCGACCAGGGCGCCCAAGGCGGCCACCACGAGCGTGGGCGGCACGTTCTCGCGGTGCCGCGCCCGGCGGGGCGGGATGACGATGCGCTGATGGCGCCCGCTGCGCTCGATCAGCGCGGCGGCGGTGTCGTGCGTTCCCGGGGAGGTGGTGTCGTGTGCGCCCGTGCGCTGCGCCGGGACGAGTGCGTGCAGCCCCGGTTCGCGGTGGGCGGTCCACGTCTGCTGGTGCCGACGGTGGGGGGTGGCACGCAGGAGCGGCCCGGTGACCCTCCGCGTTCCCCCCACGTCCGAATACTCGCCCGCGGACGGCCGAATGTCACGGGGGGTACGACCATCGGAACCCGGTGTACTCGCCGGATGTGGTCCGCCGGGGCGGTGCGCGGCCGTGGATACCGCCGAACGGCCCACCCCGAAGGCTCGTCAGTGCGCTACTTTCGGTCACACCCCAGCGACGCGACGGTACGGAGCACGATCATGAACCCCACGGTCCTCACGGCGGTGTCGGCCGCCGCTCTGGTGCTGGCGCTGGCCGTCGCGATAGGACTCGCCGTCCAGTCCCGGCGCCTGCACCGCCTGCGGGACGAGCTCGTCACCCGGAACACCGACGTCGCCTGCCTCCGGTCCGAGCTGGACACCGCCCGGCTGGGTGGTCCCGTGGCCGTCGAGGGCCCGGACCGGTCCTCGGTGGCCCGGCCCGAGGTACCCCGGCCGCGGGTCGCCACCAGCCCGACCGCCTGGCGTCGCGCGCGGGGCGGCGGCGCCGTCCGGACCCGCCGCAGCGTCACCCGCTGACCGCGGACCTCCCGCGGACGGCGGTCAGGGCAGCATCCAGCCCAGCACCGGCGTGGCCTGCAGCGCGATGATCCCGGAGAGCACCACCAGCATCCCCAGGCTCCAGCCGATGACCTTGCGCAGCAGCGTCCCCTCCTCGCCCTCCATCTTCACCGCGACGGCGGCGATCGTGAGGTTCTGCGGGGAGAGCATCTTGCCCAGCACCCCGCCGGAGGAGTTCGCCGCGGCCAGCAGGTCCGGCGGCAGCCCCGCGCCGTTCGCCGCCGTCACCTGCAGCGACCCGAACAGCGCGTTCGCCGACGTGTCCGACCCGGTGACGGCGACGGCGAACCAGCCCAGCACCGGCGACAGGAACGCCAGCGCCCCACCGGCCCCGGCGATCAGCAGCCCGATCGCGGTGGTCTGGGCCGAGGCGTTCATGACGTAGGCCAGCGCGAGCACCCCGGTGACGGTGACGATCGCCCAGCGCAGCTCGACCACCGTGCGCCACCACGTCGCCGCCGCGCGGCCGGCCCCCACCCGCAGCAGCAGCGCGACCAGGACCCCGGCGACGACCATCAGCGTCCCGGCGGTGGAGAACCAGGTCAGGGAGAACATCGTGGTGCTGCTCGGCTTGCCCGCCGCGTCGACGACGTCGAGGCCCGGCCAGGAGAACGCGATCTTCAGCGAGTCGACGGCGCCCTTGATCCCGGGCACCTGGGCCAGGGCGAACACGGCGACGATGACGACGTAGGGCGCGTACGCCCGGCGGACCTCGGCGGGGGTGTCGGGCACCGGCGTCGCCGTGTCCACGCCGCCGCTCGTGGAGCCCGTCGTCGCCCCGACGCTCGCGGTGGCCGGCGAGCGTGCCGCCCACACCGCGCCCGGGCGCAGCCGCGCCATCACCACGATCGCGATCGCACCGAGGAACGAGGCGACGATGTCGGTCAGCTCGACCGAGACGTAGTTCGAGGTGGCGAACTGCCCGACGGCGAACGCCACGCCGCTGACCAGAGCCGGTGCCCACGCCTCCCGCAGGCCGCGCTTCCCGTCGACGATGAACACCAGGATCAGCGGTACGAACACCGCCAGCAGCGGCGTCTGCCGCCCGACCACGGAGGCGACCTGGTCCAGCGGTAGCCCGCTGACCCGCGCCAGGGTGATCACCGGGACACCCATCGCGCCGAACGCGACCGGTGCGGTGTTCGCGACCAGCGCCACCACCGCGGCCTTGAGCGGCTTGAACCCCAGGGCCATCAGCATCACCGACGTGATCGCCACCGGGGCGCCGAAGCCGGCCAGGGCCTCGAGCAGCCCGCCGAAGCAGAACGCCACCAGGATCGCCTGCGTGCGGGTGTCCGACGACAGCGAGCCGAAGCTGCGCCGCAGCACGTCGAAGTGCCCGGTCGCGACCGTCATGTTGTAGACCCACAACGCGTTCACCACGATCCAGAGGATCGGGAACAGCCCGAACACCACACCGTGCGACGCGGCCAGCAACGCCTGCCCGACCGGCATCGAGAACCCGGCGACGGCCACCACCAGCGCGACCGCCAACCCGGACAGCGCCGCCCACTGTGCCTTGAGCCGGAACGCCCCGAGCAGCACGAACACCGTCACCAGCGGCAGCGCCGAGAGCAGGGCGGAGAGCAGCAACGATCCGCCCACCGCCTGCGGGTCCTGCTGGTAGGCCGCCAGGGAGGTGGACGGGACCGAGCTGGACGAGAAGGACAACGCCGACCATTCCGCCATGGGACGGGAGTGTGTCACCCGGCCGGGAAAGTCGCGCGTTGCGCACGATGCGGGACAGGATCATCGCCGTCGAACCGCCGCCCCCGACCCCGCCGGTCAGGCCGGTCGCCGTCGGTGATCCACCGTCCGCGCGCGGAGCCGGAGTTCGCGCGCGGCGGGACGCGCGCGTCCGCCGGTCCCGCGCGCGAACTCCGGATCACCGTGTGAGGGGTGGGGCGCTCAGCTCGTCGGGACCCGTGTGCCGCGGATGCTGGCGTCGAGCAGCTGCACCGGGTGCAGCAGCGGGACGGGGCCGTCGGCGCCCTCACCGAGGTACTTGCGGATCTGGAGCAGGCAGCCCGGGTTCGCGGTGACGACCACGTCCGGCTTCGCCTCCCGGATCTTCCCGGCCTTGCGCTCGCCCAGTTCACCGGCCGCGTCCGGCATGATCATGTTGTAGATGCCGGCCGAGCCGCAGCACAGCGCCGCCTCGGCGATGTCGACGAGCTCGAGCTCCGGGATCGTGCGCAGCACCGCGCGGGGCTGGTCGCGCACGCCCTGGGCGTGCCCGAGGTGGCACGCGTCGTGGTAGGCGACGCGGCCCTTCACCGGGGTGCGCGGGGCGCGCGGGCCGCCGTCGTCGGAGCGCGCGTAGAGCTCGGCGAGGACCTCGTGGACGTCACGGACGCGGGCGCTGAACGCCTTCGCGCGCTCGGCCCACTCGGGGTCGTCGGAGAGCAGGTGCCCGTAGTCCTTCATCGACGAGCCGCAGCCGGCGACGTTGGTGACGATCGCGTCGACGTCGAGGGTCTCGAAGCGGGCGATCGTCTTGCGCGCCCGGCCCAGCGCCGTCGCCTCCCGGCCGGCGTGCACCTCCAGCGCGCCGCAGCACTCCTGCTCGCGCGGGACCAGCACGTCGCAGCCCTCGGCCGACAGCACCCGGACCGTGGCCTCGTTGACCCGGTGGAAGAACACGTCCTGCACACAGCCCGACAGCAGCGCCACCCGCGCGCGCCGCTTCCCGATCGCGGCGGTGTGCACCGGCAGCGTCGCGAACGCCTCGCGCACCGTCACCGGCGGTAGCAGCGACTCCATCGCGGCGAGCCGTCCCGGCAGCTTGTCGGCCAGCTTGCGGACCGCGGGGACCTGGGCCAGCTTCTGATAGAGCGCGCCGGGCAGGGCCGCGGCGCGCAGCCGCTTCTTGTAGGGGAACAGAGCGAAGATCGCCTCGCGGAACAGGGAGTCGGCCTTCGTCCGGTTCACGTTGCGCTCGATCTGCGGGCGCACCGACTCGAGCAGCTTGTCGTACTGGACGCCGGACGGGCAGGCGGTGACGCACGCCATGCAGCCCAGGCAGTTGTCCATGTGCTCGGTGAACGGGCCCTCGAGGCCGATCTCGCCCTTCTCGGCCAGGTCCATCAGCAGGATCCGGCCGCGCGGGGAGTCCATCTCCTCGCCCCAGAGCTGGTAGGTCGGGCAGGTCGGCAGGCAGAAGCCGCAGTGCACGCAGTCGTTCAGCAGCTCGCGCTCGGGCGGGCGGATCGTGTCGAACGCGCTGGGACCCTGCTGCGGGATCTTCGATTCGGCGGAGCCGGCGGGGGTGCTCACGGGTACGTCCTCACATCCAGGGGTGGAAGCGGCCGGGGGAGAGCCGGCCGTCCGGGTCGAGCTTGTGCTTGATCGCCTTCAGGACCGGGAGACCCGACGGCGGCGGGCCCCACGCGGGGGCGTCGAGGTCGGCGGAGCGCGAGCGCAGCGACGACGTGCCGTTCGCGGCCGCGACCGCGTCGTGCGCCTCGGCCACGGCCGCACCCGGGACGGTCACCGTCGCCACGCCGGTGCCCAGGCCGGCCGCGACGGCCGTCGCCGGGAGCTCGGCGATCAGCGACGGCAACCGGGTCGGCGCGGCACCGATCCGCAGCACCGCACCCTCCGGGGCGGCGTCGGCGGCCGGGCCACCGGCGCCCGTGCCGTTGTCGCGCGAGCCGTTGTCGCGCGAGCCGTTGTCGCGCGAGCCGTTGTCGCGCGAGCCGTTGTCGCGCGAGCCGTTGTCGCCGAGGCCGTTGTCGCCGAGGCCGGGGACGCCCGCGACCAGGGCCGCGTGCTCGTCCCAGACCGCGTCGTCGACCTCGTGCGCGCCGTCGCCGAGCAGCTCCATGAGCCGGTCGACCCGCAGGTGCAGCGTCGACTCCCCGCCCTCGAGGCGGACCAGCAGACGGCCCGGGTCACCGGAGATCCACTCGCAGGCGATCGGCTCCAGCGGGCTCTGTACCAGCCGGGCGGTGTGCTCGGCGGCGGACGTCAGCGGCCCGTCGACGGCGACGGTCGCGGTCGCCTTCGGGACCGGGTGCAGCCGCAGCACCACCTCGACCAGCACACCGAGCGTGCCGTAGGAGCCGTGCAGGAGCTTCGCCATGTCGTAGCCGGCCACGTTCTTGATCACGTGCCCGCCGCTGCGCACCATCGTGCCGTCGGCGAGCACCGTCGTCGTGCCGATCACCAGGTCCCGCATCGAGCCGTAGACCAGCGCGGACGGGCCGGCGTCGGCGGTGGCCAGCAGCCCGCCGACGGTCGCGCCGCGCGGGATGCGCGCGGCGTCGAGGGCCAGGCGCTGGCGGTGCTCGCCGATCTCGCCGGCGAGGTCGCGCAGCGGGGTGCCGGCGTGCACCGAGACCGTCATGTCGCCCGGGTTGTGGGCGATGACGCCGGTCAGGCCGGTCGTGTCCAGGGTGGCGTCGACGTCGTCGAGGCGGCCGGCCCAGTCGGCGGCCGTGCCGGCACCGGCGATCGCGAGCCGGCCGGGTGTGTCCAGGACGGCGTCCCGGACCTCCTTCGGCGTGGTGGGGCGCAGCGTGGTGGGTGCGGCGCGGGTCATCTCGGTGGCCCTTCTTCGGACGGGTGCGGGGCGTGGACCGGGCAGGGGCTCACAGGCGCTCGATCGCGCCCTGCTCCTCGAGCGGGTGCGGGCGGTACTTGCCGGGCCGCTCGCCGCACAGTCGCGGGGTCGGGAACAGCTTGCCGGGGTTGCAGATGTCGCCGGGGTCGAACGCGGTGCGGACCCGGTGGAAGGCCTCCAGGTCGTCCTCGCCGAACATCGTCGGCATCGAACAGGCCTTGTCGGTGCCGATGCCGTGCTCACCGGAGAGCGACCCGCCCATCGCCACGCACAGCTCGGCGATGCCGGACGAGAGCTCCTCGGCGCGCTCGACCTCGCCGTCGGCCTCGCTGTAGAGCACCAGCGGGTGCAGGTTCCCGTCGCCGGCGTGGAAGACGTTCGCGACCCGCAGGCCCGCGTCGTCGGCCATCTCGGCGATCTTGTCGAGGACCTCGGACAGCCGGGTCCGGGGGACCACGCCGTCCTGGACGATGTAGTCCGGGCTGATCCGGCCGACCGCGGCGAACGCGGCCTTGCGCCCGCGCCAGATCGCCGCGCGCTCCTCGGGGGAACCGGCGATGTGCAGGCGGGTGCAGCCGTGCCTGTCGCAGATCGCCTTGACCTGCTCGAACTGGTCGTCGCACTCCTCGGCGGTGCCGTCGAGCTCGACGACGAGCGCGGCCGGGGTGTCGAGGGAGTAGCCCGCACCGGTGGCGCCCTCGGCGGCCTCGATCGCGAGCGCGTCCATCATCTCCACCGCGGCCGGCACGATCCCGGCCGAGACGATGTCGGAGACCACCTGGCCGCCCGCGGCGACCGAGGGGAAGTCGGCGAGCAGGGTGCGCATCGTCTCCGGCGTGCGCAGCAGCCGGACGGTGATCTTGGTGGTGATCCCGAGCGTGCCCTCGGAGCCGAGGAACACCCCGCGCAGGTCCGGCCCGGACTGCTCGGCCGAGTCCGACCCGAGCGTGACCAACGACCCGTCGGGCAGGACGACCTCGATCGAGAGCACGTGGTTGGTGGTGAAGCCGTACTTGAGGCAGTGCGCACCGCCGGAGTTCTCCGCGACGTTGCCGCCGATCGTGCAGACCTGCTGGCTCGACGGGTCCGGCGCGTAGTAGAGCCCGAACGGCGACGCGGCCGCGGTGATCTCCAGGTTCGTCACGCCCGGCTCCAGCACGGCGCGACGGTTCTCCGGGTCGACCTCGAGCACCCGGTTGAGGCGGTTGAGGCCGATCACGACGCCGTCGGCGACCGGGAGCGCTCCGCCGGACAGCCCGGTCCCGGCGCCGCGCGCGACGAACGGGACGCCGTGGCGCGCGCAGACCTTCACGCACTCCGCGACGGCCTCGGCGGTGCGGGGGAGGAGTACCAGCTCGGGCACGACCCGGTAGCCGGTCAGCCCATCGCACTCGTAGGTGCGGGTCTTGATGGGGTCGGACAGCACGTCGGCGGCACCCAGGACGCCCACGAACTCGTCGACGATCCGGCGGTCCAGTGGCATCGATGCACTCCCTGTCGCGCAGTGGTGGTGGAGGCCGGAAACGGGTACCCGCGTTCCGGCCGGTCGAGCGGAGAGGTGGATGGAGACTACGACGACCCACCGACAGTTCGCCCGACTTGGCGGTCACGACCTGACGCCGCGAACTTCCATGATGCGAAAAACTACTTCCACTGGTAGACAGTGGACCAGATCGAGCCCTGCACCACGCAGAGAGGATGGTCACAGTGGCTGACGCCGCCGGACTTCAGGTGGACGACAAGCTCCGCGCCTTCGTCGAGGGCGAGCTGCTCGCCGACGTCGACGTGAGCGCCGAGAGCTTCTGGGCGACGCTCGCGCGCCTGCAGGAGCGGTTCGCGCCCCGGATCGCCGACGCGCTCGCCCTCCGCGACGACCTCCAGGCGCGCATCGACGCCTGGCACGCCGAGCACGGCGCCGGGTCGCGTGACGACTACGAGAAGTTCCTGACCGAGATCGGCTACCTGCTCCCCGAGCCGTCCTCGGCGCCGACGATCGACGTCGACCGGGTGGATCCGGAGATCGCCGAGGTCCCCGGCGCGCAGCTGGTCGTGCCGTCGACCAACGCGCGCTTCGCGCTCAACGCCGCGAACGCCCGCTGGGGCTCGCTGTTCGACGCCTACTACGGCACCGACGCGCTCCCGCAGGACCACGAGCTCGCGAAGGGCTACGACGAGAAGCGCGGCGCCCAGGTCATCGCGGCCGCCGACGAGCTGCTCGACGAGCTGTTCGCGCTGGCCAAGGGCTCGCACGCCGACGTGACCGCCTACCGCGCCTCGGTCGAGGGCCTGGTCGCCGACACCGCCAACGGCACGGTCGGCCTCGCCGACCCGTCCGCGTACGCGGGCTTTCGCGAGACCGACGGAGACGGCAGGGGCGCGGTGCTGCTGGTCCGCCACGGCCTGCACGCCGAGCTGACGATCGACCCGACCACGCAGGTCGGGCGCCAGCACCACGCCGGCGTCTCCGACGTCGTGCTCGAGTCGGCCGTCACCACGATCGTCGACCTCGAGGACTCGGTCGCGACCGTCGACGGCGAGGACAAGTCGCTGGCCTACCGCAACTGGCTCGGTCTGATGACCGGGGACCTGACCTCGGAGTTCCAGCGCGGGGAGAAGACGATCACCCGCCGGGCGAACCCGGACCGCGAGTACACCGGCGCCGACGGGAAGCCGCTCACGCTGCCGGGCCGCTCGCTCATGCTGGTCCGCACGTGCGGGCACCACATGACCACGAACGCGGTCCGCACCGCCGACGGCGCCGAGGTCAACGAAGGCGTGCTGGACGCGCTGGTCGCGGCCACCGCGGCGCTCTACGACCTGCAGGGGAAGGGCCCGCACACGAACTCGCGCGCGGGCAGCGTCTACATCGTCAAGCCCAAGCAGCACGGCCCGGACGAGGTCGCCCTGACGGTCGAGCTGTTCGCGGCCGTCGAGGAGGCTCTGGGCCTGCAGGCGAACACGCTCAAGATCGGCATCATGGACGAGGAGAAGCGCACCACGCTGAACCTCGCCGCCTGCATCGAGGCCGCCCGCGAGCGCGTCATCTTCGTCAACACCGGCTTCCTCGACCGCACCGGCGACGAGATCCACACCTGCTTCGCCGCCGGGCCCGTCCTGCGCAAGGGCGACATGAAGTCGACGACGTGGCTGCAGACCTACGAGGACCGCAACGTCGACGTGGCGCTGGCCGCCGGGTTCGAGCACTCCGCGCAGGTCGGCAAGGGCATGTGGGCCAAGCCGGCCGCGATGGCGGAGATGCTGGAGCAGAAGATCGGGCACCCGAAGGCCGGCGCCAACTGCGCCTGGGTGCCGTCGCCGACCGCCGCCACCGTGCACGCGCTGCACTACCTGCGCGTCGACGTGCACGCGGTGCAGGACGAGATCGCGAAGCGGAAGACGGCCGACCGCCGCGACCTGCTGGAGCTGCCGCTCTCGGACCCGTCGACGCTGTCCGACGCCGACCGCACGCACGAGCTGGAGACCAACGCGCAGTCGATCCTCGGCTACGTCGTGCGCTGGGTCGGCCTGGGCATCGGCTGCTCCACGGTCCCCGACCTGGAGGGTGTCGGTCTGATGGAGGACCGCGCCACCCTGCGGATCTCGAGCCAGCTGATCGCGAACTGGCTCGCCCACGGCGTCGTCGACGAGAAGACGGTCCGCGACACGTTCGCGAGGATGGCCGCCCTCGTGGACGAGCAGAACTCCGGCGAGCCCGGCTACCGCCCGATGGCGAGGGACCTCGAGGGCAGCGAGTCGTTCCAGGCCGCGCTCGAGCTGGTGTTCACCGGCAGGACCGAGCCCAACGGCTACACCGAGCGCACGCTGACCCAGTGGCGTCAGCGGGCCAAGTCCAACGCCTGATCCCGCAGTTCCGACGAGCGTGACGCTCGTGGCGCCAGACGCCACGAACGTCACGCTCGTTCGCGTCGTCCGAACGAGGAGGAGAGGCCGGTGACCGGCGTGGAGCAGGGTCGGGCGTGGATGCGGCCCGCGGTGGCGTTGTTCGGCGTCGCGTACGGGGCGAACCAGTTCAGCCCGCTGATGGTCATGTACCGGGAGCAGGGCCACTACTCGGCGACGGTGGTGGCCGCGTTCTTCGCCGTCTACGTCGCGGGTCTGGCGCCCGGCCTGCTGATCGGCGGTCCGGCGTCGGACCGCTGGGGGCGGCGCGCGGTGCTGCTCCCGGCCGCGGTCGTGTCGATCCCGGCGAGCGCGGTCATCGCGCTCGGCGCGTTCTCCGAGGCCCTGCTCTACGCGGGACGGCTGCTGTTCGGGGTCTGCATCGGCGTCGCCATGGCGGTGGCGACGACGTGGGTCAAGGAGCTCTCCGGCCCGCCGCACGACCCGTCGGCCGACGACGGTGCCGGCGCTCGCCGGGCCGCGATCGCCCTGACCGGCGGTTTCGGTGTCGGGCCGCTCGTCGGCGGGTTGCTCGCGCAATTCGCGCCGCTGCCGATGGAGCTGCCCTACGTCGTGCACATCCTGCTCATGGTCCCGGCCGTGTGGCTGCTGGTCCGCGCGCCGGAGACCCGGCCGTCCGGCATGCGGTCGACGCGCTCGCTGCTGGCCGACCTGAAGGTCCCGGCGGCGGCGCACCCGCGGTTCGTGTGGCTGGTGCTGCCCGCGGCGCCGTGGGTGTTCGGGGCGGCGTCGCTGTCGTTCGCGGTGCAGCCGACGACGCTCGGTGGCGCGGTCGGCTCGTACGGGCTCCTGGTCGCCACGCTGATCACCGCCGTGACGCTGACGTCCGGCTTCCTCGCCCAGTACCTCGCCCGCCGGGTGGACGCGCGGTCGCGCCTGGCCGGGACGCGGATCGGCATGACGCTCGTGATCGCCGGGACGCTGGTGGCCGCGGTGACCGCGGCGACGCAGTCGATCCCGGTCGCGTTCGCCGGTGCCGTGCTGTTCGGGGCCGGCTACGGGTTCACGCTGCTCTCGGGCCTGCAGGAGGTGCAACGCATCGCCGCGCCGGAGCACCTGGCCGGTCTGACCGCGGTGTTCTACACGCTGACCTACGTCGGCTTCCTGCTCCCGCTCGTGCTCTCCGCGCTGACGCCGGTGGCGTCCTACCCGGTGCTGCTGGGTGCCGTGGCGGTGCTGGAGGTGGTGTGCCTGGCACTGGTCGTCGCCGGTGCCCGTCGACGCTCGGTGACAGCGACCTCCTCGCGCGCGCCGGCCGGGTCCCGCGCGTAGCGCGCGACCAGCTCCGCGCCGAGCCGGGCGAGCTCGGCCTTCACCGACTCGGGCTCCACCACCTCGACGGCGTCGCCCCATCCGGCCAGGTCCTGCGCGATCGACAACGGCGTCGGTGCCGCGACCCGGATCCGTGCGCGGCCGTCGTCGTCGATCCCGATCTCCTCGCTGTGCCGGCCGAAGCGGTCGCGCAGGATCGGCGCCAGCCGCGCCGCGATCAGCACGGTCGCCGAGAGCGGGGACCGGCGCTGCTCCATCGCGTCGACGACGCGCTCCCACTCGACGGAGAGGTCGAAGCCCTCCGGGCGGTGGGCGGGTTCGCCGGTCACGGTGACCGTCACCATCCGGTCGACGCGGAACGTGCGCTGCCCGCCCTCGGTACCGGCGACGAGGTACCAGACGTCGTCCTTGTCGACGAGCCCCCACGGGTCGACGAGCCGCTGCGAACGGCGGCGGTCGCGGCCCTCGTAGACCAGCGAGACCTTCCGTCTGCGCACCACGGCGTCCTGCAGCGCGCCGACCGTCGCGGGGCGTTCGCGGTCCCGCTCGCCCCACCGCGCGGGGTCGACGACGACGGCGTCCGCCGCCGCCTCGGCGTCGGCCCGGAACACCTCCGGCAGCGCGCCGACGAGCTTGCGCAGCGCGGAGCGGACCGGCGGCGCGACCGCCGCGGCGGGCCCGGCGAGCAGGAACAACGCCGTCGCCTCGGACGAGGTCAGGCCGGTCAGATCGGTGCGGGCCCCGCCGACGAGTGACCACCCGCCGCCGCGCCCGGCCTGGGCGTAGACCGGGACGCCGGCGCTCGACAACGCCTCCAGGTCCCGGCGGGCCGTCGCCACCGAGACCTCGAGCTCGTCGGCGACCTCGGCGGCGGTCACCCGGCCACGGGCCTGCATCAGGAGGACGGTCGCGACGAGCCGGTCCGCACGCATACCGGGAATGTTCGCAGGAAAAGTGTTCAGAAGATGAGCACTTCACCTCCGCAGGATGGCTCTCGCCCCCATCGCCCCGACCGCGAGGAGTCCCGAGATGTTCCGAGGGTTCGCCACCATCAGCTTCTACGCCGACGACCTGGCCGTGGCCCGCGACTGGTACTCCACGCTCCTGGGCGTCGAGGCGTACTACGCCTACCCGCCCGCCCCGGCGGCGCCCGCGTACGTCGAGTTCCGGATCGGCGACGACGCGGACGAGCTCGGCATCATCGACCGCCGCTACGCCCCGCCCGGGGCCGCCAACCCGCCCGGCGGCGCTGTCATGTTCTGGCACGTCGACGACCTGCCCGGCACGGTCGCGCGCCTGCTGGAACTGGGCGCCACGGAGTACGAGCCGGTCACCGAACGCGGGGCGGGTTTCACCACGGCGTCGGTCGTCGACCCGTTCGGCAACGTCCTCGGCGTCATGCACAACCCGCACTACCTGGAGATGCTCGCCGCCCGGAGCGGGTCGTGACCGGGATCCTGTCGGCCGACCGGGCGCAGTGGCGTGCCTGGCTGGCTTCGCAGAGCGGGACCGCCGAGGAGATCTGGCTGGTCATCCCGCACGCGCGCCACCGCACCTCGGAGAACCCGGGGATCAGCCACCGCGAGGCGATCGAGGAGGCGCTGTGCTTCGGGTGGATCGACAGCCACGCCCGCGGGTACGACGAGGGCTCGATGGTCCAGCGGTTCTCCCCGCGCGGTCCGCGCAGTACGTGGAGCAAGGTCAACCGCGAGCTCGTCGAGCAGCTGGACACCGCCGGGCTGATGACCCCGGCGGGACGGGCCGTCGTCGACCTCGCGAAGCGGACCGGCACGTGGTCGGCTCTCGCGCAGGCGCAGGACGGCATCGTCCCCGACGATCTCCGGGCCGCCCTCGACGCCGCCGCCTCGGCGTTCGTCGACGCGCTGTCCCCGTCGTCGCGGCGCTCGATCCTGGAATGGGTCGCCCGCGCGAAGCGTCCCGACACCCGTCGACGCCGGATCGCCCGGATAGCCGACTGCGCCGCGGTCTCCACAACCCCGCCGGAGCTGAACCTCCGCACCCGCGCGACCCCTGCCGCGGTGGCGACCAGCTGATCGACGCCTCGGATCGGCCGTCGTCGCGACGGGGGCAGCGCCTGAGTGCCGACGATCGCGGCGAGCGTCACGAAACGGCGGTCGGCTCGACCAGAACGTGACCCCCGATCGGCGCGGGCCTCTACAAGCCCACCGAGATTCACGAAAAGGCGATCCTGCCGGCCACAACGTGACGGTCGATCCGCCGGCCGCAGCTGTTCGTCGGGTGACGCACGTCGGATGGGGCGGCATGAAGCTCTGCGGCGTGTGAACTCAAGCGGGATCGGGCACGTATCGACCTGCCATGGACTCCGCCCAGTCCGAGAGATCGGGATGCTTTGCCGCAACGTCGAGCAATCCGGTAATGGACCAGTATCCGACGGTTACCGACGGGACGGCTGCGTCAACCGTGTGCACGACGTTCCGTGCACGGTCGTCGTCGGCTCGACCGAGCACCACCGCCAGCACGTCGTCGCACTCGCCGTTCGCGCGCACCGATTCGGTGAGCAGAACGGAACGCAGGAACTGTGTCCCGCCGGCGAGATGCAATGCCTCGACCTCTTCATCCGCGAGACCGAGCCGCTCCAGCAGCGGCCCATACCGATCCGCGCGGCCTGCCTTCTCCAACCGATCTCTGGAGAAGTCATCGGTGTACTTCACCTCGACGGTGATCAACAGTCGGCGTCCGTCGGAGGTGCGGACGGCGGCAGCGATGTCAGCCGCGCTCTTGTCACCGGTGTGCGTCGCGGGGCGCGGCGCCCACTCGGCCTGCAGGCCGTCGAGCTCGAAGGGGGCGTCGTCGGCATTGATCCGGTCGAACGCCACGATCTTCTGCCCGGTCATGGTCGACAGAACCTTCAGCGTGGATTCCGGCCGTTCCCGCAGCTCCCCGACGAGGCTGAACGCCAGTGGCTGGCTGGACAGCAAATTGCGCCAGAGGCGGTCCTCCTGGACGACACCTTTCGCCTCCCGAACCACCTCGACCCGTGCGCGTGTGTACTCGACGGCCGCGGCGGACATGAGGTTCCAGCCCGCATCCACGGCGGAGACCCCGTCGTGGGAGATGGGCAGCATGCTGTCGACGAGTTCGGCCCCTCGGCCGTCTCGCTCCTCCTGTCTCGCCGGACCTTCCGGGGCACCGAGGATCTCTTCCCGCCACCGGCCCTGGTGCGCACGATGACGACGTCGCACGACCGGATCGGAGGTGACCCGACGCCTGTGGCCACGCTCGGCGTTCCACACGGCATGGTCGAGTTCCCACGGGGTGCGACCGATCTCGACGGCTGCATCAGTGAGGAGCGTGCGTGCCTCGCCGGTACCGACCGTGCGGCCGAGAACCCGCTCCAGCCATCGGAGGACCATCCGGTCCGGCTTGATGGTGTGGTCGTCGCCGAGCAGCATCCAGAGATAGCCGAGCCGGACGTCACCGCTCCCGTTTCCCGGGACATCGCGCAGCCGACCCTCCAGCGCAGCCAGACGGGTGTTGTCGGCGAACAGGGCGGGCAGATCCGCATAGCGCTCGACGCCGGCGTCCACGAGCGCACCGGCGTACTCCAGCGCCGCTTGTGCCTTGCGGATTCCGCCACGGGGGCTGGTGCGCTGCCGGTTCTTCAGGACGGTCTCCGCGAACGTGTCGGTACCGACCGCATCCATCTCGGCGACGAAGCTGCGCAGGGACTGTTCGGCGTCGGTGCCGATGACGACCGGCGAGGTCGAGTCCTGCAGCGGCACCATCTTCGCGGAGTCCGCGTACCGGCGGCAGGTGTTCACCGTCGTCGTGTAGCGCGCACCCATCGAGAACACCGCGTCGAGGACACAGAGGCTGAGATGAGCCCACCTGCCGTCGCGCGGTCTGATCGTCAAAGACTGCGCGGCGTCGGACACGAGCCTGACAGCATCCATCAGGAGATGGTGTCGCATAGCGCGGACGTGGAGGTCGGCGGCGTCCGGATCGTGGCGGGGGACGCGGTGCTGCTCGCCCCGGCCGCGGCGAACCGCGACCCGGACCGCTTCGACGACCCCGAGCGCTTCGACATCGACCGCGACGACGCCGGGGGACACCTGGCCTTCGGGCACGGGCCGCACTTCTGCATCGGGGCGGGGCTGGCCCGGATCGAGCTGACCGAGGTGTTCCGCGCGCTGCCCGCACGGTTCCCCGGACTGCGTCTCGCCCGCCCCCGGACCGAGCTCGGCCTCCGCTCGGACCTGTTCACCGGCGGGCTGCGGGAGCTGCCGGTCACCTGGTGAGCACCGAGTCCGGCGTCACGGCGGATCCGGCGGCGCGGGTCGGACCGTCCCGCCTACGGTGGTCGGCGTGATCGAGCTGCGCATCGCCGGCCTGGACCACCCCGACGCCGTGGCCCTGAACGACGAGGTGCAGAGCTACTACCGGCGGATCTACGGCGACGGGGACCTGACGTCGCTGCTGTCCGAGCAGTTCGAGGCGCCGCGCGGGGTCTACCTGGTCGGCTACGACGGCGATCGCGCGGTCGCGTCCGGAGCCTGGCGGGCTCTTGACCCCGAACCGGCCGACGACGTCGTCCGCGAGGGCGACGCCGAGATCAAGCGGATGTATGTCGTGCCCGACGTCCGGGGCAAGGGGCACGCCCGGGCGGTGCTCGCCGAGCTCGAACGCACGGCGCTCGCGGCCGGGCGGCGCCGGATGGTGCTCGAGACCGGGACCGAGCAGCCCGACGCCGTCGCGCTCTACGCCAGCTCCGGCTACACTCCGATCGGGACGTTCGGGTACCACCGTGACGACCCCCGCTCGCGCTGTTTCGCGAAGAACCTGGCGTAGTCGCGCAGCCGTTCGATGGTGAGTACCACCTCGCGGACGGGCGTTGTGTCGGTGCCGGTCGATAGGATCTACACAGACCCGCCAGATCTCCGGTCCTTCCCCGCCGGATCGCCCCGTCGACGACGCGTGTTTGCCTCCCCGGGCCGCGCCGCTAGGAGCTTCCAACCGTGCTCGTGCTCGTGCTCGCCCACCTCGTGGTGGCCGGTGCGCTACCGATGGTGGCGCGCCGCAGCCGGGCCCTCGCGTTCGGCGTCGCCGCGGTCCTGCCCGCGATCACGCTGGTCTGGGCGCTCGCGAACTACGAGGCCGCGCTCGGCCCGGGTGTCTCCGAACGGATCGAGTGGGTTCCACAGCTCGGCCTGTCGCTGAGCCTGCGCCTGGACGCGCTCGGCCTGGAGATGGTCGTGCTGGTCAGCGGGCTCGGCGCGCTCATCCTGGCCTACAGCGCCCGCTACTTCGGCTCCGGCAGCCGCGACGCACCACGCACGGCGACGCTGCTGCTCGCCTTCGCGGGCTTCATGCTCGGCCTGGTCCTGGCCGACGACCTGCTCACGCTGTACGTGTTCTGGGAGCTGACGACGATCGCATCGTTCCTGCTGGTCGGGCAGGGTGGGCTGCACCGGGCGAACCGGCGCGCCGCCGTCCAGGCCCTGCTGGTGACGGTGTTCGGCGGGCTGGCGATGCTGCTCGGGATCGTGCTGCTGGGCCACGCCGCCGGCACGTACGTGATCTCCGAGATCGTCGCCGCGCCCCCGGGCGGGGCCGCCGCGACGGCCGGGATCGTGCTGATCCTGCTCGGCGCACTCACCAAGTCCGCGCAGCTGCCGTTCCACCCCTGGCTCCCGGCGGCGATGGCCGCCCCGACACCGGTCAGCGCCTACCTGCACGCGGCGTCGATGGTGAAGGCCGGCGTCGTGCTGGTCGCGCGGCTGTCGCCGGCGTTCGCCGTCCGTCCGGAGTGGTGGGTCCCGGTCGTCGTCCTCGGACTGGCCACGATGCTGCTCGGCGGCTGGCGCGCGCTCACCGAGCCCGACCTCAAGCGGCTGCTCGCCTTCGGCACGGTCAGCCAGCTCGGCTTCCTGATGGTGCTCTTCGGTGCGGGCGGGCGGATCGCCGCGTTCGCCGGCATGGGCATGCTGCTGGCGCACGGCCTGTTCAAGGCGCCGCTGTTCATGGTCGTCGGCGCGATCGACAAGATCACCGGGACCCGGCGCATCGACGAGCTGTCCGGGCTCGGGAAGCGCCGGCCGGCGCTGGCGTGGATCGCCGGGCTCGCCGGGGCGTCGATGGCGGGCCTGCCACCGATGCTCGGCTTCGTCGGCAAGGAGGCCGCGTTCGAGGCGTTCCTGCACGACGCCGACCTGCGTGGCTGGATCGTCGCGCTCGGGCTGCTCGCCGGGTCGATGCTCACCGTCGCCTACACCGTCCGCTTCTTCTGGGGCGCGTTCGCCACCAAGCCCGGCCTCGAGCCGACCGAGTCCTCCGCGCCCGCGGCCGGGCTGACCGTGCCGGCCTGGATCTGCGCGATCGCCGGAGTCGCGCTCGGTGTGTTGTACGGCTTCCCCGACGCACCGGCCGCCGCCTACGCGGCGGCGTACCCCGAGGTCGGGGACCCGGTCGCCGAGGACTACCACCTGGCCCTGTGGCACGGCCTCGGGCTGCCGCTGCTGTTCTCCGCGCTGGCGATCCTCGGCGGTCTGGCCCTGCACCGGTGGAACCCCATGGTCGCGACGACGTCGACGCGGTTCGCGACCCCGTTCTCCGCGCAACGCGGCTACGAGCACGTGGTGAGCGGGCTGGAGCGCCTGGCCACGTTCGTCACCGGTCGCCTGCAGGCCGGTTCGCTCCCGGTCTATCTGGGGTCGGTGCTGATCACGATGCTGGCCCTGCCCGGCGTCGCGATGGTGCGGGCGCTGATCGACGGCCTGCTGCCGCCGATGCCGCGCCTGATCGACACCGTCCTGCAGCTGCCCCTCGGCGCCGCGGTGATCCTCTGCGCGCTGGGCCTGCTCCGCGCGCGCCGCCGGTTCACCGCGGTCCTGCTGGTCGGGGCCATCGGCTACGGCATCGGCGGGCTGTTCATCGTCGACGGCGGGCCGGACCTGGCGCTGGCGCAGTTCCTGGTCGAGACGCTGACGCTGGTCGCGTTCGTGTTCGTCCTCCGGCGGCTGCCCGCACACTTCGACTCCGTGCGCACCGCGCGGCCGACGCGGCGGGCCACGGTGACCAAGGCGGTCGTCGCGGGCACCGCGGGGATCATGGTCGCGCTGACCGCGGTGCTCCTCGGCGGCGCCCGGACCGCCCCGGCCACCGCCAGCGCCGAGTACATCGCACAGTCCCGTGAGGGCACGGGGTCGGACAACGTGATCGCCGCGATCCTGGTCGACTTCCGCGCGCTGGACACCGTCGGCGAGATCAGCGTGCTGCTGGTGGCCGCGGCGGGCACGGCGAGCCTGGTGCTGGCCACCCGGTTCGACCGCCGGAACCGCCGCGGCGACCTCGACAGCGGTTCCGGATCACCGGAGCACGAGAGGGAGGTGGCGGGATGACGATCGACGATCGCCCCACGAGCGAACCGGTTCCGTTCGCCGAGTGGGACACCCCGGCCGAACAGTGGTCGCTGCCGGGCGAGTGCCCGGTCGGTGCCCGCCGCACGCTGCTGCTGGAGACGGCCGCGCGGGTGCTGTTCCCGATCGTGCTGGTGTTCTCGGTGTACCTGCTGATCGTGGGGCACTACGGCCCCGGCGGCGGGTTCGCCGGCGGCCTGACCGCGGGCCTGGCGTTCGTGCTGCGCTACATCGCCGGTGGAGGTGCCGACGGTGCCGAGATCGGCGCCCGGATCAAGGTGCGGCCGCCGATGCTGGTGGGCCTCGGGCTCACGCTGGCGGTGCTCGCCGCGCTGATCCCGGTCCTGTTCGGGGCGCCCGTGCTGGCCAGCGCCAAGGCGACGTTCGTGCTGCCGGTGATCGGTGAGGTCGACCTCGTGTCGAGCCTCGCCCTGGACATCGGGGTCTACCTGCTGATCATCGGCGTGGTGCTGGACCTGCTGCGCTCGCTGGGCAGCGGTATCGAGCGCGACGCACGGGACGCCGGCGACGACCCGGAGGACGTGGAGCATCCGGTGATGCGGCCGTGAGCAGCATCAACCTGGCCATGGCGCTCGTCCTGGCCGTCCTGTACTCGGTGGGGTTCTTCCTGCTGCTCCAGCGCTCCCTGATGCGGATCCTGATCGGGATCGTCGTGCTCGGGCACGGTGCGAACCTGCTGCTGCAGCTGGCCGGCGGACCGCCCGGGCGGGCGCCGGTGCTGGGCGTCGCGGCGCCCGAGGAGTTCACCGACCCGTTGCCGCAGGCCCTCGCCCTGACCGCGATCGTGATCACGTTCGCGCTCACCACCTACCTGCTCGCGCTGGGCTACCGGTCGTGGGTGCTCACCGGGCACGACGAGGTCCAGGACGACATCGAGGACCGCCGCATCGCGCTGCGCGACCGTCCGGACGGGTCGATGGGCGAGGACGCGGCGGGCGGCGACTCCGACGCCGACGGCGACCCCGGTTCGGCCGCGGCCTCCGACGAGCCCGACGACGCCGAGCCCGACACCCCGGCCTCGGTCGGTGCGGGCCCCGTGCCGGGACCGCGTCCGGACCCGGCCAACTCGCGGGACGTCGACGGCCGGCCGGGCGGGACGACCCGATGACCGCCGCCTCGTTCCTGATCGCCCTGCCCGCGATCGCGATCCTGCTGCCGATCCTGGGCGCGGCGCTGTCGGTGATCGCCTCCCGCTCCGCACGCCTGCAGCGGGTGATCGGCATCGCGGTGCTCACGCTGGTCACCGCGATCGCGGCGGTGCTGCTGGTCGCCGCGGACCGGAACGGTCCGGTCGTCACCGAGCTCGGGGGGTGGCCGGCGCCGATCGGTGTCGTCCTGGTGGCCGACCGGCTCTCGGCCCTGTTGCTGCTGATCTCGACGCTGGTGACCCTCGCGGTCCTGGTCTACGCGATCGACCAGCGGATCTCCGACTACGGCCGGGAGACGCCGTCGACGACGTTCCACCCCATCTTCCTGATGCTCTCGACCGGTGTGTCGATGGCGTACCTGACCGGCGACCTGTTCAGCCTGTTCGTCGCGTTCGAGATCATGCTGGCCGCGTCCTACGTGCTGATCACCCGGCGCACCGACGCCGCCCGGGTGCGGTCCGGGATGACGTACGTGATCGTCAGCCTGGCCTCGTCGCTGCTGTTCCTGACCACGATCGCGCTGGTCTACGCCTCGACCGGCACGGTCAACATGGCCGACCTGGCCGGTCGGATCGGGCAGCTGCCGCCCGAGCTGGCCACGGTGCTGAGCCTGATGGCCGTGGTGGTGTTCGGGATCAAGGCGGCGATCGTGCCGCTGCACTTCTGGCTGCCCGACAGCTATCCGAACGCGCCCGCACCGGTCACCGCGCTGTTCGCGGGCCTGCTGACCAAGGTCGGCATCTACGCGCTGCTGCGGACCCAGACGCTGATCTTCCCGCACGACCGGCCGTCGATCCTGCTGCTGTCGATCGCGGCCCTGACGATGATCGTCGGCGCGCTGGGTGCGCTGGCGCAGAACGACCTGAACCGGTTGTTGTCGTTCCTGCTGGTCAGCCACATCGGCTTCATGCTGTTCGGGCTGGCCGTGTTCGACGTGCGCGGGGTAGCGGGCACGGCCCTCTACGTCGTGCATCACATCACCGTGCAGGCGACGCTGTTCCTGGTCAGCGGTCTGATCACGCGAAGAACCGGGACCGTGTCGATCGACGCGATGGGTGGGCTGGTCAAGCTCTCGCCCGGGCTGGCCGTGCTGTTCGCGATACCGGCGCTGACGCTGGCCGGGATCCCGCCGACGTCGGGGTTCGTGGCGAAGCTGGCGCTGCTCGAGGCCGGCGCCGGGGCGGGCGTCGCGGGGTCGGTGGTGGCCGGAGTCGTGATCGTCGCCAGCCTGCTGACGCTCTACGCGATGGCGCGGGTCTGGGTCAGGGTGTTCTGGGGCAAGCCCAAGGAACCGCTGCCGGACCCTGACCCGTTCGACGAGCTCGTCGTCGGGACGGCGCGCACGTCGGCACCGATGTTCGTCGCCAGCGCCGGGCTGATCGCGGTCAGCGTGCTGATCGCGGTCGCGGCGGGACCGCTGACCGAGGTCACCACCCGCGCGGGGGACGACCTGATCGGGCGCACCCCCTACGTCGACGCCGTGCTCGGCGTCGGAGCGCCGGGGGCCGGGGAGCCGGGGGTGGGCCGATGAACAGCCCCTTCGTCCGGCGGCTGCCGCAGGTCCTCGGCCTGACCCTGGTGTGGGTCGCGCTCTGGGGCGTGTTCTCGCCGAAGATCATTCTGGGTGGGCTGATCGTGGCGGTCGCCGTCACGGTGATGTTCCCGATGCCGCTGCTCGACCGGCTCCCGGTCCGGCCCTGGCCGCTGCTGCGCCTGGTCGGGTTCCTGCTGGTGGACCTCGTGCGGTCCGGGTTCTCGGTCGGCTGGGAGACGGTCCGGCACGGCCCCCGGGCCCGGGCCGGGATCATCGCCGTGCCGATGCTGACGCGGTCCGGGCGGGTCGCGACGATGGTCGCCGGCACGCTGTCGCTCGCGCCGGGCAGCTTCGTGCTGCAGATCGACCGGCGGCGCGGGGTCTGGTACGTCTACGCGCTCGGCGTGACCTCGGAGGCCGACGTCGAGCGGGTCCGGGAGCAGGTGCTCACGCTCCAGCGCCGGGTGATCGCGGCGTTCGGCCATCCCGACGAGGTGGCCGGCAGCCGTGCCGACGTACCGGCGCACCCGCTGTCGGAGAGGACGGAGGAGCCGTCGTGAACGTCGTGTTCTCCCTCGTCCTGATCATGCTGACGGTCGCCGCCGGCCTGACCCTGATGCGGATCTTCCGTGGCCCGAGCACCCTGGACCGGGTGGCGGCGCTGGACGTGTTCGTCGTGCTGATCGTGGCGTCGGCGGCGGTCTACGTGGCCTTCTACCAGGACGGGTCGAACATCCCGCTGCTCGTCGCGGTGTCGCTGATCGTACTGGTCGGCACCGCCACCGCGGCCCGCCTGCTCGAACGCTGGGAGCGGCACCGATGAGGCTCGTGACGACCACGGGGGAGGCCTCGTGAGCTGGGAACAGATCCGCGACGTGGCGTGCGCCGTGCTGATGCTCGCCGGTGCGGCGTTCTGCCTGCTCGGGGCGCTCGGGCTGGTACGGCTGCCGGACCTGCCCGCCCGGCTGCAGGCCGCGACGAAACCGCAGACGCTCGGACTGCTGCTGATCCTGCTCGGCACCGCGTTCCGGGTGAGCCCCGAGAGCGCGGTGACACTGCTGCTGGTGGTGCTGTTCCAGGTCGTCACCGCGCCGGTGATCTCGCAGATCGTCGGGCGCTCGGCCTACCGCAGCGGCACCCTCGACCGGTCCCGCCTGATCGTCGACGACCTGACCGCCCAGGTCGAGAGGGACGAGCGCGACGCGGCCGACCGCACGACCACCACCGACCCCGACCGGACCTGACACCGGCGTGCCGCGGTCGGGGAGGGCCACCCGCCGGGCGGCCGGGGAACCGGTTTCGTAGGGTCTGCGTGTGCCTCTGTACGCGCTCGGTGACGTCGAACCCGACATACACCCGGATGCCTACGTGCATCCCGACGCCGTGGTGATCGGCAACGTCACCCTCGGTGCGGAGTCGTCGGTCTGGCCGACGGCGGTGCTGCGCGGCGACGACGGCCGGATCGAGATCGGCGCCCGCACCAGCATCCAGGACGGGTCGATCATCCACACCACGCTGCGCCAGGCGACGATCATCGGCGACGAGGTGACGGTCGGGCACAACGTCCACATCGAGGCGTCCACCGTCGGGAACCGCGTGCTGATCTCGTCCGGCTCGGTGGTGCTCAACGGCTCCGAGATCGGCGAGGGCGCGATCGTCGCCGCGGGTGCGGTCGTCTCGCCGAACGCGGTCGTCCCGCCGTACCGGATGGCGCTCGGCGTCCCGGCTCGGGTGCGGGAGGGGTACGAGGTACCGGAGGACCGCTGGCGGTACGCCGTCGAGTCCTACGTCGCACGAGGCAAGCGGTTCCGTGCGGAACTGCGGAGACTGACCTGAGCGTGGAGCCCGCACGACGCGCACGAATTCTGGAGAACTGATGGCGAAGCCGTTGAACGAGATCGTCGAGGCCGGGTGGGCGCAGGCGCTGGAGCCGGTCGCCCCGGTCGTGGCGCAGATGGGCGAGTTCCTGCGCGAGGAGATCGCGGCGGGGCGTCGCTACCTGCCGGCGGGCGCGAACGTCCTGCGGGCGTTCCAGCAGCCGTTCGACGAGGTCCGCGTCCTGATCATGGGCCAGGACCCGTACCCGACGCCGGGCCACGCGGTCGGGCTGTCGTTCTCGGTGGCGCCGGAGGCGAAGCCGATCCCGCGCTCGCTGTCCAACATCTTCCGCGAGTACTCCGAGGACCTCGGGCACCCGGCGCCGTCCACCGGTGACCTGACGCCGTGGACCGAGCAGGGCGTGCTGCTGCTCAACAGGTGCCTGACCGTCGAGCCCGGCACGCCCGGCTCGCACCGCGACAAGGGCTGGGAGGCGGTCACCGAGCAGGCCATCCGCGCACTGGTCGAGCGCGACGCCGACCCGATGGTGGCGATCCTGTGGGGCCGCGACGCCCGCAACCTGGTTCCGCTGCTCGTCGACGTGCCGATCGTCGAGTCGGCGCACCCGAGCCCGATGTCGGCCGACCGCGGCTTCTTCGGGTCCCGCCCGTTCTCCCGGGCGAACGACCTGCTGGAGGAGATCGGCGGCGACCCCGTCGACTGGAAGCTGCCCTGAGACCTCGACGCCGGGAAGTCCTGTCCGCGTCACGGATCGGTGACGTGACGAGGACGCGTCGGTAGGCTGGCCCGGTGGGTGATCCGGGGGAGCTGCGCATATCCGACGCCGACCGGGAGGTCGCCGCGCAGCGGCTGCACACGGCTCTCGGTGAAGGTCGCATCACGCTCGTCGAGCTGGAGGAACGGCTCGACGTCGTCTACGCGGCCAAGACGTTCGCCCAGCTCCGGCCACCGCTGGCCGACCTGCCCGGGGCCGGTCCGGCGCCCGCCGGCGTCCCGGCCGTCCCGCACGGCCGCCCTCCGGCCGATCGGCTGCACCTGCGTACCGAGATGGGCACCGTCAAGCGCGAGGGCGACTGGCAGGTGCCGGCCGCGATGATGCTGACCACGCACATGGGCTCGATCCACCTGGACCTGTCGACCGCCCGGTCGGTGCCGGCCCGGGTGGACGTGGAGGTCTCGCTGGGCATGGGCTCGGCGACCGTGGTGCTGCCGCACGGCGCCACCGCCGACATCGACGGCGTGCGTGGCTCGTGGGGGACCGTGAAGTCGAAGGTCCCGGCCTCGGCCCCCGGGTCGTCGCCGCACATCGTGTTCACCGGCAAGGTCGGGATGGGCTCGCTGACCGTCCGCGGGCCGCGCCCGGTGTGGATGTCGCTGTTCTCCTGAACCCGTCGGACGCCCTGCCCGTCCGACGCCCGGCCCGTCGCCGGGTCCGGACACGAGAAAGGGCGGTCCCGCCGGGACCGCCCTTCGTCGTACACCCGGCACTGCCGGGCGGCCCGCTCAGGTGCGGACGACCTTGCCCGCCTTGAGGCAGGAGGTGCAGGCGTTGAGACGCTTGCGGTTCCCACCGTTCAGGCTGGCGCGAACGGTCTGGATGTTCGGGTTCCAGCGACGGTTCGTGCGGCGGTGCGAGTGCGAGACGGACATGCCGAAGCCCGGACCCTTGCCACAGACGTCGCAGACGGCAGCCACGTCGGACACTCCTCTGATTGACGATCTGGTCAGGTGTTGCTCGAGACCAAGCCCGGCGATGCCGGGGCTCGGCCTCCCAGTCTAACGATCCCGGTCCCGCGACCGCAGGCGGGTCGGCGGCGGCGCCCCGGCCCGGGTGAGGGCGGCGGTGACCTAGGCTCGACGCCCGTGGCCCCGTCGTTCGACTCCGAGCTGCTGCGCCGCTGGATCGACGCGGCGACCCGCAGCCTGTCACGGCACCGGGCGGAGATCGACCGGATCAACGTGTTCCCGGTCCCCGACGGCGACACCGGATCGAACATGCTGCTCACGGTGCAGGCCGCGCTGCGGGCACTGGATCCGGCCCGCCCGCCCACCACCGACGGCCGGGGGACCTCCGGCGACGCGCAGGCGGACGTCGTCCCGGCCGACGGGGTGGCCTCCGGTGCCGCGGCCCCGGATCTTGGACCGGCCGGCGCCGCGGACGGCTCCGACACCCCGGCGACGGCGGCGGCCCTGGCCCGCGGCGCGCTGCGCGGGGCGCGCGGCAACTCCGGGCTGATCCTCACCCAGCTCCTGCGCGGGATCAGCGACGAGCTGGCGGCGCGGACGACCCCGGACCGCCGGGCCGCGTCCGCCGCGGGCGGGGCGTTGTTCGCCTCGGCCCTGCGGCGCTCGGCCACCCTGGCCCGCGCGGCGGTGCACCGTCCCCGTCAGGGCACGATCCTCACGGTCCTGGAGGCGGCGGCCGCCGCGGCCACCGCGCTGCCCGAGGGGACCCCGCTCGCGGAGACGGCGGCCGTCGCGTCACGGGCGGCCGGGGAGGCGCTGGAGGCCACGACCGGCCAGCTGCCGGAGCTCGCGAAGGCCCGCGTGGTGGACGCCGGTGGGATGGGCCTGGTGCTGATCCTGGACTCGCTGGCCGAGGTGCTCGGCGCCGCGCGCCGGGTGCTGCCGGGGCCGGGGGCCGGGCCGGTTCCGGGGGCGGACGACGAGCCGGTGTCCTGGACGACCGAGCGCGAGTCCGGCTCCGACGAGCACGACTACGAGGTGATGTATCTGCTCGAGGGCTCCGACTCCGCCCGGGTCGCCGCGCTGCGCGAGGAGCTGGACGGTCTCGGGGACTCGGTCGCGCTGGTCGGGGACGGTCTCCCGGACGGGTCCGGGACCTGGAACGTGCACGTGCACTGCACCGACATCGGGGCCGCGGTCGAGGCCGGGATCCGGGCCGGGCGCCCGTCCGGGATCCGGGTGCTGCGCTTCGCGGACCAGGCACCGGGCACCGAGCACGTCGTCACCGTCGGGCGGGCGCTCCCCTCCGGCGGCGCTCCCGCCACGGACCGTGCCGCCGCCGGACGGACGACCGCCGTCGCGTCGACGGGAGCCGCGACGTCCGCTCCCCGCGCCCGTGCCGTCCTCCTCCTGATCGAGAGCGACGGTGCCGCGGAGCTGGCCCGGTCCGCCGGGGGCGACGTGCTCCGGCCCGCCCCGGGGCTCGACGCCCGCTCCGTCGCCGACGCGATCGCCGCGACCCGCGCCGCCCACGTCGCCGTCCTGCCCTGCGACGGGGACCGCCGCGCCGCCGCGGAGGAGGCGGTGGGGCTCGTCGAGGGCGTCGAGGTGGTCGTCGTGCCGAGCGTGTCGGTGCTGCAGGGGCTGTCCGCGCTGGCCGTGCACGACCCCGACCGGCGCGCCGGCGACGACGTCGTCGCGATGGCCGAGGCCGCGGCCGGGACCCGCACCGGCTCGCTGATGATCTCCGAGACCGAGGCGCTGACCTGGGCCGGACCGTGCCAGCCCGGCGACGTGCTGGGGGTGTCCGACGGCGAGGTGGTGCTGATCGCGCCGGACCTTTCTGTCGGTGCCCTGTGGTTGGCTCACCGCATGCTGACCCCGGGTGGTGAACTGGTGACGGCGTTGCTGGGCGCGTCCGTGCCGGACGAGCTCGGGGCGTCGCTGGCCGAGGACCTGCGTCGCACCCATCCCGAGGTGGACGTGGTCGTGCATCGCGGCGGGCAGCAGGACCTCCCGCTGGTGATGGGGGTCGAATGACGGGGACGGACGTGGTGAGGGGGACGTGGTGAGCGGCGACCGTGCGACGGCCGGGGCCATCGACATGGACACGCGGCTGCTCGGGTTGGTCGGGAAGAGGGCGGCGGACGCGTTGTCCGGGTCGCTGGACATCCACACGGTGGGCGACCTGGTGCGGCACTACCCGCGCCGCTACGTCGACCGCGGCCGGCTGACCGACATCGCGGGGCTCGTCCTCGGCGAGCACGCGACCCTGGTGGCGCAGGTCGAGAAGACGACGCTGCGCTCGATGCGCCAGCGTCGCGGGCAGATGCTGCAGGTCGTGATCCGGGACGAGAGGGGTGCCCAGCTCGACTGCACGTTCTTCAACGGGCAGAAGGTCCAGCACACCGTCCACCAGGGCATGCGGGCGGTGTTCGCCGGCAAGGTCGGCATCTTCAACGGGCGCCTGCAGCTCACGCACCCGCAGTTCGAGGAGCTCGACCCCTCCGACGAGGTGCGCCCCTTCCTGTCCATGTACCCGGCCACCGGGAAGATCCAGTCGCAGGACATCGCGCGCTGCGCCCGTCAGGTTCTGGAGCTGCTCGACGACCCCACCGACCCGTTGCCGGAGTCGCTGCGGGAGCGGGAGAAGCTCCCCGAGCTGGGCCGGGCACTGCGCCGGATCCACGTCCCCGAGGTCGAGGCCGACATCTTCGCCGCGCGCAACCGCCTGGTCTGGGACGAGGCGATGGGCGTGCAGCTGGCGCTGGCGCTGCGCCGCCACGCCGCCGTCTCGCGCCCGGCGCCGGCCTGCCCGCCCCATCCCGGTGGGTTGCTCGACGCGTTCGACGCGAACCTGCCGTTCGCCCTGACCGACGGCCAGCACGAGGTCGGGGCCGAGGTCGCCGAGGACCTGGGGCTCGAGCACCCGATGAACCGGCTCGTGCAGGGCGACGTCGGCGCGGGCAAGACGATCGTCGCGCTCCGGGCGATGCTGCAGGTGCTCGACTCCGGCCGGCAGGCCGCGATGCTCGCCCCGACCGAGGTCCTCGCCGCCCAGCACGCCCGGTCGCTGAAGGCGATGCTCGGCCCGCTCGGGCGGGCCGGTGAGCTCGGTGCGGCCGAGCAGTCGACGGCGGTCACGCTGGTCACCGGATCGCTCGGGGCGAAGGCCAAGCGCCAGGCGCTGCTCGACGCGCAGTCCGGTGCGGCCGGGATCGTGGTCGGCACGCACGCGCTGATCCAGGACACCGTCGGGTTCGCCGACCTGGGCCTGGTCGTGGTCGACGAGCAGCACCGCTTCGGCGTCGAGCAGCGTGACGCCCTGCGCGGGCGCGGCGAGCTGGCCCCGCACATGCTCGTGATGACGGCGACGCCGATCCCGCGGACCGTCGCGATGACCGTCTACGGCGACCTGGAGATCTCCTCGTTGCGCGGCCTGCCGGGCGGACGTTCGCCGATCTCGACGTCGGTGGTGCCGCTCGCCGAGCACCCGACGTGGTTCGGCCGGATCTGGCAGCGGGTGCGCGAGGAGGTCGCGGCCGGGCACCAGTGCTACATCGTGTGCCCGCGGGTCGGGGGAGAGGACGCGAAGCCGGGCGGCAAGGGCGACCCGGACGCCGACCTGGTCGACCACGACGACCCCGACGAGGGCGCCGGCTCCGACTCCGACGCCAAGCGCCCGCCGCTGGCCGTGATGGACGTGGCCCCCCGCCTGATCGAGGGCGAGCTGGCCGGCCTGCGGGTCGGGATCCTGCACGGCAAGCTGCACCCCGACGAGAAGGACGCCGTGATGCGGTCCTTCGAGCGCGGCGAGCTCGACGTGCTGGTCGCGACGACCGTCATCGAGGTCGGCGTGGACGTCCCGAACGCGACCGCGATGGTGCTGCTCGACGCCGACCGGTTCGGCCTGTCCCAGCTGCACCAGCTGCGCGGACGCGTCGGGCGGGGCTCGGCGCCCGGGGTGTGCCTGCTGGTCACCGAGATGCCCGCGGCCACCACCGCCCGCGAACGCCTCGACGCCGTCGCCGGCACCACGGACGGCTTCGAGCTGGCCCGTCTGGACCTGGAGCTGCGCCGGGAGGGCGACGTGCTCGGCGCCGTCCAGTCCGGAGCGCGCTCGGGCCTGCGCCTGCTCTCCCTGCTGCGCCACGGCGACGTGATCGCCAAGGCGCAGGTCTACGCGAAGGACCTGGTCGACCGCGACCCGACCCTCGCCGACCACCCCGGCCTGGCCGCCCTGGTCGGCGAGACCGTCGGCGACGAGGAACGCGCCGCGTACCTCGACAAGGCCTGACCCCCGGGCCTGCCCCCGGCCCCGCCGCTCCAGCGACCGGCACGCCCGTCGCAAAGATTGCGACAGCAGTGCCGCTCGCTGCCCGGGCGGGAAGCCGCAAGCCCCGCCCCGCCCCGTCCCCGGTTCGGCGAACGGCACGCTCGTCGCAAAGGTTCCGACGAATGTGCCGGTCGTCAGACTTCGATCCGGGCGCCCGCGGGCAAGGTGTTCGGGTGGGTGGCGCTCAGCCGGGGAGGGCGCCCCGGGAGGCCTCGTCGACGGCGGCGCGGGCGGTGCGGGGCAGGTGCACGATGCCGGCGCGGTCGAGGCGGTCCAGCTCGGAGCGGGCGCGGGCGTAGGCGGCGAGGCGTTCGTGCTCGGAGTCGGAGTCGCGGGCGGTGGTGAGCAGCTTGAGCACACGCTCGATCGATCCGCGCTCGTGGGTCGGCACGTTCGACAGACGGATCCGGTCGGCGGCGTCGAGGGCCGCCTGCCAGGCACGCCGGGCCTTGGCGACGGCGACGGTGAACGCGGCGTCGTAGGGAGCACCGGGGTGGGCGTCGGTGTCGAGCGACTGCGCCTCGGCGAACGCGTCGACGAACCGCGCGGTGCTGGGCACGGACACGTCGGACAGGGCCGGACGGCGCAGCACCTGCATCGGGTCGCACTCGTGCGCGGTGTACTCGACGCGCAGGGCGTCGAACTCCGCCTTCGCCCGCTGCCACGCCTGCAGGCCGGACTCGGGAGCGGGGACGGACGCGGCGGCGGGCCCGGCGTCGACGCTGCATGAGCGGAACGAGCGCTTGAGCAGCACGAACACCCCGAGCAGGACGGCCGCGAGCACCAGGTACGGGATCAGTTTGATCACTGCGTACACGATGACCCCTCCGACGAACGCGGCCGCGATGAACGCTCCGAGGACGAACGGGAGCACGCTGCCGTGGCGTCCGTGACGTCGTCGCATCCGTCGCTCCCGTCTCCGGTCGTACCGCCCCGCGCGGTACGTCTCCCGCACACCGATGCCGCCGGCGCCGGAGGCGTGACCGTGGCCGTGCAGATGCCCGTGGGCGCGGCGGTCGGCCGGACGACGGGTGCGGGTCCGTGTCATCTCTCCTTGTTACCGGAGAACGCGGCCCGGCGGTGCGGGCCGGACGGGTGTTCGGGCTCAGATGTGGTCCGCGCATGGGCGCACGTGCAACGATCACGCGTCCGCCGACGGCCCCGGGACCACGGGCCGGCGCGTGCGGCGCAAGGTGTCGATGATCCGAGGAGTGCGATGTTCCGCAAGGTGCTGGTGGCCAACCGGGGGGAGATCGCGATCCGGGCGTTCCGGGCCGCGTTCGAGCTGGGGGTCTCCACGGTCGCGGTGTTCCCGTACGAGGACCGCAACTCGTTGCACCGGGCGAAGGCCGACGAGTCGTACCAGATCGGCGAGCCCGGGCACCCGGTCCGCGCGTACCTCTCGGTCGACGAGGTCATCCGCGCGGCCAAGAAAGCCGGCGCGGACGCCGTCTACCCGGGCTACGGCTTCATGTCGGAGAACCCGGACCTGGCCCGGGCGTGCGCGGAGGCGGGCATCACGTTCGTCGGCCCGCCGACCGAGGTGCTGCACCTGACCGGCAACAAGTTCCGCGCGGTCGCGGCCGCACGGGCGGCCGGGGTGCCGGTGCTGGAGTCGAGCGACCCCTCCGACGACGTCGACGAGCTGCTACGCGCCGCGCAGGACATCGACTTCCCAGTGTTCGTCAAGGCCGTCGCCGGTGGTGGCGGGCGCGGCATGCGGCGGGTCTTCGAGCGCGACGAGCTCAAGGACGCGATGGAGGCCGCGATGCGGGAGGCCGAGTCGGCCTTCGGCGACCCGACGGTGTTCCTGGAGCAGGCCGTGGTGAACCCGCGGCACATCGAGGTCCAGATCCTCGCCGACGCGCAGGGCAACGTCGCGCACCTCTACGAGCGGGACTGCTCGGTGCAGCGCCGCCACCAGAAGGTCATCGAGATCGCGCCGGCGCCGAACCTGGACCCGGAGATCCGCGAGCGGATCTGCACCGACGCGGTGAACTTCGCCAAGGAGATCGGCTACGTGAACGCCGGGACCGTGGAGTTCCTGCTCGACGAGCGCGGGCAGCACCACTTCATCGAGATGAACCCGCGGATCCAGGTCGAGCACACCGTCACCGAGCAGGTGACCGACCGCGACCTGGTGATCGCCCAGCTGCGGATCGCGTCCGGCATGACGCTGCCGGAGCTGCGCCTGGAGCAGGAGGACATCACCTGCACCGGTGCGGCGATGCAGACCCGGATCACCACCGAGGACCCGTCGAACGAGTTCCGCCCCGACGTCGGCACGCTCTCGGCCTACCGCTCGCCGGGCGGTCCCGGGGTGCGCCTGGACGGTGGCACCGTGCACGTCGGCGCCGAGGTGAGCGCGCACTTCGACTCGATGCTGGTCAAGCTGACCTGCAACGGCCACGACTTCGCCAACGCCGCCCGCCGGGCGCGGCGCGCGATCGCGGAGTTCCGGATCCGCGGCGTCGCGACGAACCTGCCGTTCCTGGCCGCGGTGCTGGAGGACCCGGACTTCCAGGCCGGACGCGTGACGACGAGCTTCATCGAGGAGCGCCCCGAGCTGCTCAAGGCCCGCCCGTCGGCCGACCGCGGGTCGCGGATCCTGCACTACCTGGCCGAGACCACGGTGAACAAGCCCAACGGCGAGCGCCCCGAGGTCGTCGAGCCGGTCGACAAGCTGCCCGGGATCGACCTCGACACCGAGGCCCCGTCCGGGTCGGCGCAGCTGCTGCGCGAGCTGGGACCGGAGAAGTTCGCGGCGCGGCTGCGCGAGCAGACCGCCGTCGCCGTCACCGACACCACGTTCCGTGACGCGCACCAGTCGCTGCTGGCCACCCGGGTGCGGACCCGCGACATCCTGGCCGTCGCCCCGCACGTGGCCCGGTCGATGCCGCAGCTGCTCTCGCTGGAGTGCTGGGGCGGCGCGACCTACGACGTCGCGCTGCGGTTCCTGGCCGAGGACCCGTGGGAGCGCCTGGCCGCGATCCGCGAGGCCGCGCCGAACATCTGCACGCAGATGCTGCTGCGTGGGCGCAACACCGTCGGCTACACGCCGTACCCGACCGAGGTGACCGACGCGTTCGTCGCCGAGGCCGCGCAGACCGGGATGGACATCTTCCGGATCTTCGACGCGCTCAACGACATCTCCCAGATGCGCCCCGCGATCGACGCCGTCCGCGAGACCGGGACGGCGCTGGCCGAGGTCGCGCTCTGCTACACCGCCGACCTGTCCGACCCGGCCGAGGACCTCTACACCCTCGACTACTACCTGCGCCTGGCCGAGCAGATCGTCGACGCCGGGGCGCACGTCCTGGCGATCAAGGACATGGCCGGGCTGCTCCGCCCGCCGGCGGCGAGGACGCTGGTCACCGCGCTGCGTGACCGCTTCGACCTGCCGGTGCACCTGCACACCCACGACACCGCCGGGGGCCAGCTCGCGACGCTGATCGCCGCGATCGACGCCGGGGTGGACGCCGTCGACGGCGCCGTCGCCTCGATGGCCGGCACCACCAGCCAGCCCTCGCTCTCGGCGCTCGTCGCCGCGACCGACCACACCGAGCGGGCCACCGGGCTGTCGCTGACCGCCGTCGGCGACATGGAGCCCTACTGGGAGGCCGTGCGGAAGGTCTACCGGCCCTTCGAGTCCGGGCTCGCGAGCCCGACCGGGCGGGTCTACCACCACGAGATCCCCGGCGGGCAGCTGTCGAACCTGCGCCAGCAGGCGATCGCGCTGGGGCTCGGGGACCGGTTCGAGCTCATCGAGGACTGCTACGCCGCCGCGGACCGGATGCTGGGCCGTCTGGTGAAGGTGACGCCGTCGTCGAAGGTCGTCGGTGACCTCGCGCTGCACCTGGTGGGCGCCGGCGTGGACGCCGCGGACTTCGAGAAGGACCCGGCGAGCTTCGACGTGCCGGACTCGGTGATCGGGTTCCTGCGCGGCGAGCTCGGCGACCCGCCGGCGGGCTGGCCGGAGCCGTTCCGGACCCGCGCGCTGGAGGGCCGCTCGCCGGAGAAGGAGTCGGCGGTGCTGAGCATCGACGACCGGCGCGGGCTGCGCGACGACCGTCGCGGGACCCTGAACCGGCTGCTGTTCCCCGGCCCGACCAGCGACTTCCAGACCCACCGTGAGCTCTACGGCGACACCTCGGTGCTCTCGACCAAGGACTTCTTCTACGGCCTGGAGGAGGACCTCGAGCACACCGTGCGCCTCGGGCAGGGCGTCTCGCTGCTGATCGAGCTGGAGGCCGTCTCCGAGCCCGACGAGCGCGGCTACCGCACACTGCTCACCACGCTGAACGGGCAGCTGCGCCCGGTGTCGGTGCGCGACCAGTCGGTCGCGACCGACGTCAAGGCCGCGGAGAAGGCGGACAAGGGCAACGACTCCCACGTCGCGGCACCGTTCGCCGGCGTCGTCACGCTGCAGGTCGACGAGGGCGCGAAGGTCGAGGCCGGCCAGACCGTCGCGACCATCGAGGCGATGAAGATGGAGGCCTCGATCACCGCGCACCGCTCGGGCACCGTGTCCCGCCTGGCCATCGGCGGGGTCCAGCAGGTCGAGGGCGGGGACCTGCTGGTCGAGCTGGAGTGACGCGGCTCATCGCCGGGCGGGCGGGCGGGCGGAGGCTGTCCGTCCCGCCGTCCGGGACCCGGCCGACGTCGGACCGGGTGCGTGAGGCCCTGTTCAGCGCGCTGGAGCACGACCCCGGCCTGGACGGGGCCGTCGTGCTCGACGTGTGCGCGGGCTCCGGCGCGCTCGGGCTGGAGGCGCTCTCGCGCGGCGCGGCGGACGCGGTGTTCGTCGAGTCCGACCGCCGGGCCGCGCTGGTACTGCGGCGCAACGTCGCCGAGGTCGGTCTGGGGGGACGGGTGGTGGCCGGGCAGGCCGGGACGGTGCTGGGCCGGCCGTCGGAGCAGGCGTTCGACGTCGTCCTGGTCGACCCGCCCTACGCCGTACCCGACGCCGAGGTCGCCGGCTGGCTCGCCGACGCCGCGGCCGGGGGATGGCTGGCGGACGGGGCCGTCGTCGTCGTCGAACGTGCCCGCTCGAAGGACCCCTTCCCCTGGCCGGACGCGATCGAGGGCGTCCGCGAGCGCCGCTACGGCGACACCGTCCTGCACGTGGCGCACCACCCCGGCCGGTGATCACCGGCTGATAGGTTGCGCGACATGTCCGACGTGCGGCGCGCGGTGTGCCCCGGCTCCTACGACCCGCCGACCATCGGACACCTCGACGTGATCCGCCGGGCCGCGGCGTTGTTCGACGAGGTCTTCGTGGCCATCCTGGTCAACCCGCGCAAGCAGGGGCTGTTCGAGACCGACGAGCGGGTCGAGATGCTCACCGAGATCACCTCGGACCTGCCCGGTGTGCGGGTCGAGGCGTTCTCCGGCCTGGTCGTGGACTACTGCCGCGAGCGCGGTGCGACGGCGCTGGTCAAGGGACTGCGCGGCGCCACCGACTACGACTACGAGCTGCCGATGGCGCACATGAACAGGCACCTGACCGGCGTCGAGACGTTGTTCCTGGCCGGGGCGCCCGGTCAGGTCTACGTGTCCAGCTCGCTGGTCAAGGAGGTCGCCCGCGGCGGCGGCGACATCACCGAGTTCCTTCCGGCCGCGGTGCACACCCGGCTGCTCGAGCGGCTGGCACAGCAGGCCTGACCCCGGGCGCGGGTCACCCGGTCGGAGAACTTGACACGCGGTGGCCCGGCGAATACCGGGGCCCCGCCGACGACGGTGGGAGGATCACCGACGTGTATCGGGTCTTCGAGTCGCTGGACGCGCTGGTGACGATCGTCGAGGAGGCGCGCAGCGTCCCCATGACGAGCAACTGCGTCGTGCCGCGCGGCGACGTGCTGGAGCTGCTCGACGACGTCCGGGAGGCGTTCCCCGGCGAGCTGGACGACGCCCAGGACGTCCTCGACCGGCGTGACGACGTCGTCGCCGACGCCGAGCGCGAGGCCGAGGAGACCCGCTCCGCCGCGACCTCGGAGGCCGAGGAGACGCTGCAGAACGCCCGCACCGAGGCCGAGCGCCTGGTGTCCGAGGCGCAGGAGGAGGCCGCGCGCACCCTCGCCGAGGCCCGGCACGAGGCCGAGCGCACGGTCGCCGAGGGCCGTCGCCAGTACGCCGAGCTCACCGACCGCTCCCGTGACGAGGCCGAGCGGATGACCCACGCCGGGCGCGCCGCGCACGACCGCCTGATCGCCGACGGCCAGAACGAGCAGGCGCGCCTGGTCACCCAGTCCGAGGTCGTCCGCGCCGCGCACGGCGAGTCGGCCCGGATCGTCGACGCCGCGCACGCCGAGTCCGACCGTCAGCGCCGCGAGTGCGACGCCTACGTCGACTCCACCCTCGGCGAGCTGGAGTCCGCGCTCAACGCCGCGCTGGGCACGATCAGCCGGGGCCGCAGCCAGATCTGGCGCAACGGCGCCCCCCAGCAGCACCCGCAGCAGGCGCAGTTCACCGGCCGTTCCGGCACCGGCATGGATCTGATCGACTGACCGACCCCGGGGCACCGGTTGTGGTCCGGATCACAGATCGTGGACCATGGGGTCATGGTGACCACACTGCGGCCGGCGACCCCGGCCGGAACGTCCCGGCTGACGCCGGGGCAGCGACCCGAGTTCGCGAAAGCGTGCGCGGAGGCCCGATCGGGCTTCGGTGAGGTCGTCGACCTCGTGCTCGTCGCCGACGAGGTGAGCGCCCGGTCCGCCGGTCCGGACCCGCGGGTCGCGACGCTGGACCGGCTCGTCGCGTTCCGGGCCGTCGTGGCCTGGGAGCGGTTCGTCCGGGAGGTCGGGGTGCTGTCCGGGACGGCGCCCGCGGACACCGACGACGTCGGCCGCCTGGCCTGCCTGGGGCCGCACGGACGCGACGAGGGGACCGCGCGCCGCGTGCTCGCCGCCGCCGGGGCCGGCCGGCTCCCGGACGCCCTCTCGATCCGGTTCCCCGCCCCCGACAAGGAGACGTCGCTGACGTTCACCACGGTCGGCGGGTCGTCGGAGAGCCTCACCGCCGCCGTCGACTGGTGGGTGCGGACCCGGCACGGTGTCGCGCACCGGTGGCTGCCGCGCCACGTCGCGTGGCCGGTCCGCACCGACGCCCACGACAGCGACGGCCGCACGGTCGGCCCGACGACCGCCCGCTACGCGCTGACGATGTTCCTGCAGCTGGTCGACCAGTCCATCCGGGTGATCGCGGAGGAGGCGGGGATGGTGCGCGCGGAGGACCTCTGGCTGCCCGCGCACTGGATGCGCGGCGAGGGGGACCCCGCGTCCGGGACGCGGCTCTGGGTGGGGGAGACGATCGGAGGCTGAGCTGCGCCGTCCCGTCGTCACCCGATCGGGCCCTTCCGGGCAGGAAGTCGATCATTGGGCCGTATGGTCCTGCGCGACACGGTGACTCGGACGGATCCGGCGTAATACGCTGCGGCAATGGCACGGCAGGTGGAGCCGGACCCGGAGACCTGGTGGGAGCGCTACGGCCACCGGCTCGAAGGACCCCCGGTCCCGCCGAGAGCGGTGCCGGAGGAGCCCGGCCGCACGCCGGGACCCTCCGGGGCCGGCGACGCGGCGGGGAGAGGCGAGATGACGACGGCACGGCCCTCGGACGGTTCGACCGAGCTCAACGAGGACTCCGTCCTCAAGCCACGGGCCTCGCGCCCGCGCGAGGGATGGCGCCGGATGCTCTACGAGATCTCCGGCGGCCGGGTCAACCCCGGCCCGAGCGAGGCCGAGGAGACCCGCGACAAGCTGCTGGCCCGGATCCGCAGCCCGCTCGCCGGGGCGCACCGGGTGGCCGTCACCTCGATCAAGGGCGGGGTCGGCAAGACCACCGTGGCCACCTGCCTGGGCCTGACCCTGGCCGAGAACCGCGGCGACCGGGCCGTCGTGCTCGACGCGAACCCCGACGCCGGCACCCTGGCCGACCGGCTCACCGGGGACTCCCGCGTCACCGTGCGCGAGCTGCTCGACGACCTGGACCAGATCGCGTCCTGGACCGACGTCTCCCGCTACACCAGCCTGGCCGGACGGCTGCAGGTCCTGGCCTCGGAGCAGGACCCGGCCTCGGGCGACGCGTTCCGCAAGGACGAGTACGAGCGGGTCTGCGCACTGCTCGGGCGCTTCTTCAACATCATCATCACCGACTCCGGCACCGGGCTGGTGCACTCGGCGATGGAGGGCACGCTGGGCCAGGCCGACAGCCTGGTCGTGGTCGGCGCACCCACCGTGGACGGCGCCAGCCGGGCCAGCAAGACCCTCGACTGGCTCGTCGCGCACGGACACGGCGAGCTGGCCCGGGACGCGATCGTCGTGCTGTCCTGCGACCGCTCCAGCGCCGAGGTCGACGGTGGACGGATCCGCGAGCACTTCCGCAGCCGCGTGCGCGCGGTGGTGGAGGTGCCGCACGACCCGCATCTGGCGACCGGCGGTCGCGTGGACCTGTCCCGGCTGCGGCCGGCCACCGGGGACGCGTTCCTCGAGCTCGGGGCCCTGATCGCGGACGCGTTCGACGTCCGGGCCGGGCGCAGCGCCTGAGCGTTCCCGCGCGGGGCGCGCACGCGAACCCGCTCGCGCGGGACGCGTACCCTGGTGCGGGTCATGAACACGCATCACAGGAGCACCCCCCGGCTCGACGAGAACGACCCGTGGGTGTTCAGCACCCGCGAGCTCGCCCGTCGCCCCGGCACCCAGCGCATCGTCACCCGCACCGTTCCCGCCCCGACCGGTGAGCAGGCGATCGGCATCGTCGGCGTGCTCACCGTGCCCGACGGCTCCGACGTCGACCTCGACCTGAGCCTGGAGTCGGTGACCGAGGGCGTCTACGTCTCCGGCACCGTCTCCACCGAGCTGACCGGCGAGTGCTCGCGCTGCCTCGACCCGGTCGTGCTCGAGCTCGACGAGCCGATCGGCGAGCTGTTCGCGTACCCGGACTCGGTCACCGAGGAGACCACTGACGAGGACGAGGTCCCGCGCCTGGTCGACGAGCAGTTCGACCTGAGCCAGACGGTCCGGGACGCGCTGGTCACGGACCTGCCGCTGGCGCCGCTGTGCCGGCCGGACTGCCCCGGTCTCTGCGTCGGTTGCGGGGAGAAGTGGGTGGATCTCGCGCCCGACCACGGGCATGAGACACTGGATCCTCGCTGGGCGGCGCTCCGGGAGCGCCTGCCCTCCACGGACTGACCACAGTCCGGCTGGACATCCAGCTCACGTAACCGAAGTAGCTCGAGGAGATTCGCCGTGGCCGTACCCAAGCGCCGGATGTCGCGATCGAACACGCGCTCGCGCCGGTCGCAGTGGAAGGCCACTGCACCGACGCTCGTCGCCTGCTCGAACCGCGCGTGCCGGGAGCCCAAGCTCCAGCACATCGCCTGCCCCACCTGCGGCCAGTACGACGGCCGTCAGGTCACCCGTCCGGCCTGAGCACTGCTCAGCGGTGGGTGACAAGAGCATCACCGGTCCTGCACAGGACCGGACCCCTCTGCTGTCCGCGCTCGGCGTGGAGATCGGCGAGCCGATCCTCACGCTGGCGCTGACCCACCGCTCGTACGCCTACGAGAACGGTGGCCTGCCCACCAACGAGCGCCTGGAGTTCCTCGGCGACGCGGTGCTGAGCATCGTCGTCACCGAGCGGCTCTATCTCGACCACCCGGACCTGCCCGAGGGGCAGCTGGCGAAGCTCCGCGCGAGCGTCGTCAACATGCACGCGCTGGCCGGGGTCGCCGAGGAGATGCCCGGTGGGCTCGGCGCGTACCTGTACCTGGGGCGCGGCGAGGAGCTCACCGGCGGCCGGCTCAAGGCCAGCATCCTGGCCGACGCGACCGAGGCGCTGCTCGGAGCCGTCTACCTCGAGCACGGCCTCGAGGTCTCCCGTGAGCTGATCCACCGGCTGTTCGCCGGGCTGCTGCACACCGCCCCGCTGCTGGGAGCTGGCCTGGACTGGAAGACCAGCCTCCAGGAACTCACCGCCTCGGCCGGGCACGGCGTGCCGGAGTACCGGATCGACGAGGAGGGCCCGGACCACCTCAAGATGTTCACCGCCACCGCCGTCGTCGGCGGCCGTGAGCTGGGGACCGGGGTCGGGCGGACGAAGAAGGAAGCCGAGCAGAAGGCCGCGGAGCTGGCCTGGCGGGAGCTGTCGCCCGAGGGGGCCGCACCCAGCCTCGCTCCCGGTGGCGGCAGCCTCGCCCCCGGCAACGGCTCCACGCCCCCGTCCGGGCACTGAGCCCGGCCCCCTGCTGTGCCCGAACTCCCCGAGGTCGAGGTCGTCCGCCGTGGTCTCGCGGACCACGTGCTGGACCGCGTCGTCGCTCGCGTCGACGTCGGGCACCTACGTGCGGTGCGACGGCACCTGCCCGGCCCGGAGGACTTCGCGGCCCGGCTGACCGGTCGCCGGATCCACGCCGCCCGCCGTCGCGGCAAGTACCTGTGGCTGGAGCTGGCCGACCCCGGTGCGGAACCGGCGGTGGGTGACGACGCCGTGCTCGCCCACCTCGGGATGAGCGGGCAGATGCTCGTCGCCGACCCGGGCCGCCCGGACGAGACCCACCTGCGGGTCCGGATCACCTTCGACGACGACGGTCCGGAGCTGCGCTTCGTCGACCAGCGCACGTTCGGCGGGCTGTCGGTGCATCCGCTGGCCGAGGCGGCCGGTGGGGGACTGGTCCCGGAGCCGGTCGCGCACATCGCCCGCGACCCGATGGACCCCGCGTTCTCGCCCGACGACGCCGTGGCCGCGCTGCGCCGTCGCCGTACCGAGGTCAAGCGCGCGCTGCTGGACCAGACGGTCGTGTCCGGGATCGGCAACATCTACGCCGACGAGGCGCTCTGGCGCGCCCGCCTGCACGGCACCCGTCCGACCGCGGCGCTGACACGCGCGCAGGGCCGCACCGTGCTCGACGCCGCCACCGAGGTGATGGTCGAGGCGCTCGCCCAGGGCGGGACGTCGTTCGACGCGCTCTACGTCAACGTCAACGGGGCGTCGGGCTACTTCGACCGGTCCCTGAACGTCTACGGCCAGGCCGACCGTGCCTGCCGCCGCTGCGGCACGCCGATCCGGCGGGACGCGTTCATGAACCGCTCGTCGTTCACCTGCCCGCGCTGCCAGCCGAAACCGCGTACCCGGCGCTCCTGATCGGACCCCGCTCGATCCGACCCGGTACCGCCGTGTCGACACTACTGCGCATCGCGTAGTACTGTTCGTCGCGGAGAAGGGGGAACGCCGTGGACACCAGTCAGTTGCTCAAGGGTGTGCTCGACCTCGCCGTGCTCGCCGTCCTGGACCGTGCGGACGGCTACGGCTACGAGGTCGTCCGCGCGCTCCGGTCCGCGGGACTGGAGGAGGTCGGCGACGCGTCGGTGTACGGCACGCTGCGTCGCCTCTACGGGGCCGGGCTGCTCACCTCGTACGTGGTCCCGAGCGAGGAGGGCCCGCACCGCAAGTACTACGCGATCAACGAGCCGGGCCGCGCCCGGCTGAAGGAGACGACGATCCGGTGGCGCGAGTTCGCCACGACCATGGAAGGCCTGGTGAACGCGTGATCGGCACCGAGAGCAGCGGTAGCGGAACGAGCATGGGCACCGAGAGCAGCGGCAGCGGAACGAGCATGAGCACCGAGAAGACCGAGAGCATCGGGACGGGCGACGCGACGACGCGGATCCCGGACGTGACGACGTCGGAGTACCTCGACGGCCTGCGGGCGGCGTTGTCCGACCTGCCGGCCGAGGAGCTGGGCGAGATCACCGAGGACGCCCGCGGGCACCTGGCCGACCTCGCGTCCGAGCTGGGGGAGGGCTACGACCGGGCGGCGGTGCACGCCCGTCTCGGGTCCCCGGCGGAGTACGCGGCGGAGCTGCGTGCCGCGGCCGGGTTCCCGGCCCGGCCCGCGCCGTCGCAGAGCCTGTCGCGCTGGTCGGCGCGGTTCGCGGTGCTCGCGCTGCTCCTCGCGATGGTGATGGCCGGTCCGGCCGGGCTCCTGGGAGCGAGCGGGGAGGGCGCCGGTGTGCTGATCCTGGCGCTGCTCGTCTCCGGTGTCGGGGTGCTGGCGGTCCTGCGCGACGGGCCCGGGCTGCGTTCGGTCGCGGACCTGGACTCGGTCACGGCGTTGCGCCGCCGGCCGGCTCTGTGGCAGGAGGGCACGCCGTCCGGAGGGGTGACGGCGTTCCTGGCGAGCCTGCAGCCGGGCTGGTGGGTGCTGCGCGGCGTGGTCGGCGCCGGGGTGCTCGTGGTGCTGTTCGGAGGCGCGACCCGGTGGGAGGTGTGGGCCGCGGTCCTGCTCGCGCTGGTCGCGATCCCGGTCTCGGTCCTGCTCGGTGTCCGCGCGCGGGCCGACCGGCGGCTGCTCTGGCTGGTCGTGCCGCTGAACGCGTTCGCCGCCGGGGCGCTGGCCGGGGTGGTGGCCACCCTGGGCCCGGACGGCGGCGACACGTCCTCGACCACCTACCAGGTCCCGGGCCTGGTGCGGGACGGTGTCCCGGTCTCCGACGTCCGGCCGTTCGACTCGGCGGGCCGCCCGCTGTCGGGGGTGTACCTGTTCGACTCCGACGGCCGCCCGCTGACGGTCACCGACTACGGCTGCGACCCGGTGCAGGGCTCGGGCGACAGGCCGGGCCCGTACCCGCGGGGCACCACGTCGTACGACCCGGACACCGGTGCGTGCGTCTGGACCCCGCCCGCCCCGCTGGTCGTGAGCATTCCCGGCGCCACCCCGGCCCCCCGGGCGACGACGGCACCCACGACGCCGCCCGCCGCGGCGACGCCGGCGGCTCCGTCCGCGCCGACGGCCCCCGCAGCACCGTCGGCGGCGCCCCGCTGATCCACCGGGCTGATCCACCGGGCTGATCCACCGGGCTAGTTCACCGGACCGATCAACCGGGCTGAACCACCGGCCCGCCGGCCTCGGCCGGCCGCCGGACCGAGGGCCGGGCACGACCGGGGAGCCGTGCCCGGCCCGTTCGCGGCGGTGCCCACCCCGCCGCGGTCGTGCGCGGACACCGTCGCCCCAGCAGCGATGTCCGCGCACGGGGTGTCAGCCGACGTCGCGGCGCAGAAGGTCCTCGGGGGTCTCGCGACGCAGGATCGGCATCGCCGCACCGGCGGCGACGGCGACCACCGCGGCCCGTCCGACCTGGTTGTAGGTCGAGGCCATCGACGCCTGGTAGGCGCCGCTGACCGGCAGGGCCAGCAGGTCCCCGGCGACGACGTCGGAGGGCAGGAGCACGTCGGTGGCGATCACGTCGGTGGACTCGCAGTGCCGCCCGACCACGCTGACCCGCTCCGGTGCCGCCTTCGTCGCCCGCCCGAGCAGGCGCACGGGGTAGCGGGCGCCGTAGAGCGCGGGACGCGGGTTGTCGCTCATCCCGCCGTCGACGGCCACGAACGTCCGTCCCTCGATGCGCTTGACCGCGCCCACCCGGTACACCGTGACCCCGGCCCGGGCGACGATCGCCCGGCCGGGCTCGATCGTCAGCCGCGGCACCGGGACGTCGTAGGCGCGGCAGCTGCGCACGACCGCCCCGCGGATCGCGCGGCCGAACGCGGCCGGGTCCGTCGACGGCGCGCCCTCGGTGTAGCCGACGGCGTGCCCGCCGCCCAGGTCGAGCTGGCCCAGGACGACGCCCTGCTCGTGCGCGACCGAGGCCAGGAGCCCGATCACCCGGACCGCCGCCGACTCGAAGCGCGCGATCGAGGTGACCTGCGAGCCGATGTGGCAGTGCAGGCCGACGAGCTCGAGCTCCGGGCGGGCGAGGATCGCCCGGACCGCCGCCGACGCCTCGCCGGTCGCGATCGGCAGGCCGAACTTGCTGGTGTGGGTGCCGGTGGTGAGGCCGGGGTGGGTGCGGGCGTCGACGTCGGGGGTGACGCGCAGCAGCACCTGCTGGCGGTGCGGGACCAGCGCGGCGAGGCGGTCGATCTCGTCCGGGGAGTCGATCACGATCCGGCCCACGCGGGCGTCGAGGGCGGCCTTGAGGTCGTCGTCGGTCTTGACGTTGCCGTGCAGCAGGATCCGCTCGCCGGGGACGCCGGCTGCGGCCGCGGTGGCCACCTCGCCGCCGGAGCAGGCGTCGATCGAGAGGCCCTCTCCTGGACCACCGTGCGGGCCATCGCCCGGCACAGGAACGCCTTGGCCGCGTAGGCGATCTCGGCGTCGGGGAGCGCCTCGCGGTAGGCGCGGCAGCGGGCCCGGACGTCGGCGGTGTCGAGCACGATCAGCGGGGTGGCGAAGCGTCCGGCCAGCTCGGTGAGGTCGGCACCCCCCACGGTCATGGCTCCGTCGCAGGTGGCGGTGGCGGTGAGCGGCCAGAGGCCCGGCTCGAGCCGGGCGGCGAGGGTGGGGCGCAACGACGGGACGAGGTCGGCGAGCGTCACCGGAACTCCTTGAGCGTGTCGGGCGCCCGGGATGGACGCCGTCCGCTCTCAGGTATGCGCTCCCGAGATCGTCGGGGCGAGGGATGCGACGCGACGTTGACACCCGCGCCCGCCGGCCCTGACGACTCCCTGATGCGCTACAGCCAGCCCTTGCGCTTGAACGCCAGGAACAGGCCCAGGGCGAGCAGCAGCATCAGCCCGATCGCGAACGGGTAGCCCAGCGGCCACTTGAGCTCCGGCATGGCCTCGAAGTTCATGCCGTAGATGCCCGCGATCAGGGTCGGGGCGAACAGGATGGCGGCCCACGAGGAGACCTTCTTCATCTGCTCGTTCTGCTGGAAGCCGGCCTCGGTCAGACGGGTCATCTCCTCGTTCTGGCGCTGGGCGACCAGCGTGGAGTTGACGGTGAGGATGTTGGTCAGCAGCTGGCGGAAGCCCTCGGTGCGCTCCAGGACCCGGGTCGCGTGGTCGATCACGTCGCGCATGAGGCGCTTGAGCTCCAGGTCGGTGGCGTCCCCGCCCTTGCCGAACCGGTTGCGCAGCTCACCGAAGATCTCCTGCAGCGGCTGCACGGCGCGCTGGAAGGCGATCACCTCGCGGGTCAGCTGGTAGATCCGCCGGGAGACCCCGGGATCCCCGCCGAAGACCTGGACCTCGATCTCGTCGATGTCGTCCTGCAGGCCGTCGAGGACGGGTGCGTAGTCGTCGACGACCTTGTCCAGCACCGCGTAGAGCACGGCGAACGGGCCGTGCGCGAGCAGCTCCGGGTCGTCCTCCAGACGCTGGCGGACCTCGCCCAGGTCGGGCTCCACCGCGTGCCGCACCGTGATGACGAAGTCCGGGCCGAGGAACAGGTGCACCTCGCCGATCTGCACGACCTCGTCGCTGTCGACGTAGCGGGCCGGTCGCAGCACGACGAACTCGGTGTCGCCGTAACGCTCGAGCTTGGGTCGCTGGTGGGCGTTGACGGTGTCCTCGACGGCGAGCGAGTGCAGCCCGAACTCGTGGGCGACGGCCTGCAGCTCCTCCTCGCTCGGGCTCAGCATGCCGATCCAGCAGAAGCACTGCTCGAGGCGGGTGTCGGCGGATCCGTTCGAGGCGGCCTGGTCGGCCCGGTGCGCGCAGTCCTGCTGGCACTCGCGCAGCGACTCCAGGGCCTGGTCGACGGCCGGGGGGTCGGCCTTGCGGTGGCCGTCGATGTAGACGGCGTTGTCGATCACCGACATCGTTGTGCTCCTTCCGCTGCGCCCGCGGCCGCAGCGGTGTCCGCGGCGGCCGGTCAGGGGTTGCCCGCGACCCGGCGGCCGATCGTCACGGCGACGGTGTCATGGCGTGGACGGGCCCGCACGGCAGCGTAGTCGCGCCGCCGTGCCCGGGCCGCCCGGACGGCCCCTCCCGCCGGCCCCGCGGCGAGGACGACGCCCGGCGCGAGCGCGTCGGCGGGGGTGAGCACGGCCGACAGGGTGGCCGGACGCCGTCCGGGCGGACGGGTCTCTGACGCCGTCCTGGCGCGGCCGGCCGGGCTGTTGACGCGGCCCTGACCCCGGACGCACCTGATCGTGTCCGGTGACCGCCCTCACCGGGCGTCAACGACGCGTCAAGAACGGGACCCGAGATCGTCAAGCCGCCGTAGCGGGACGAGGGGCCGCCGCCACGGCGCGCGCACGCTTCGTCGGCTCCCCCGGAGGTACCGGTCGGGAGGGTTCGAGGAGTCGTCCGTGGCCGATCTGGCTTACCTGTTGCTGCTGATCGCCGCCTTCGCGGTGTTTGCATCCCTGCTGCGCGGGCTGGACGAGCTGTGATCGCGAACGTCGTCGGCGGGCTGCTCGCCCTGGCCCTGCTCGTGTACCTGGTGATCGCCCTGCTGCGCCCGGAGCGGTTCTGATGACCCCGACCGTGGCCGGCCTGCTCCAGGCCGGCGTCCTCGTCGTGGCCCTGGCCCTGGTCTACAAGCCGCTCGGCGGCTGGATGGCCCGGGTCTACACCTCGGAGCAGCACTGGCGGGTGGAGCGGCTGCTCTACCGCGTCGTGCGGGTGGACCCGGACAGCTCGCAGCGCTGGACGACCTACGCCGCCGGTGTGCTGGGCTTCTCCTTCGTCTCGATCGCGGCGCTCTACCTGATGCAGCGCCTGCAGGCGCTGCTGCCGCTCGGGTTCGGGCGCGGGACCGACGGCGCGACGTCGGTGTCCCCGGCGATGGCGTTCAACACCGCCGTGTCGTTCGTGACGAACACGAACTGGCAGTCCTACGTCCCGGAGACCGTCCTCGGCCACACCGTGCAGATGGCCGGGCTGACGGTGCAGAACATCGTCTCGGCCGCGGTCGGGATGGCGGTCGCGATCGCGCTGGTCCGTGGCTTCGCCCATGCGGGCACGGGAGACACCGAGGGCCGTCTCGGGAACTTCTGGGTCGACCTCACCCGCGGCGTCACCCGGATCCTGCTGCCGATCGCCGCCGTCGCGGCGGTCGTGCTCGTCGGCGCCGGCGTGGTGATGTCGCTGCGCTCCGGGGTCACCGTGACCGGGGTCGACGGCGCGCAGCACACCCTGCCGCTGGCCCCGGCCGCGTCGCAGGAGTCGGTGAAGCTGCTCGGCACGAACGGCGGCGGCATCTTCAACGCCAACTCCGCGCACCCGTTCGAGTCGCCGAACGCGCTGTCCAACATCATCGAGATCTTCCTGCTGCTCGTCATCCCGGTCGCGCTGACCCGCACGTTCGGCGTGATGGTCGGCAACCGGCGCCAGGGCCACGTCCTGGTCGCGGTGATGGGCGGGATCTGGGCCGTGTTCGTCGTCCTGACCTGGCTGGCCGAGTCGTTCCCGAACGGCCCGGCGGCGCTCGCCGCGGGCGGGGCGATGGAGGGCAAGGAACTCCGGTTCGGGCTCCCCGGCTCGGCGCTGTTCGCGGTGTCGACGACCGGCACCTCGACCGGCGCGGTCAACGCCGCGCACGACAGCCTCTCCGGCGCCGGCGGCGGGATCGCCCTGCTGAACATGCTGCTCGGCGAGGTCGCGCCCGGCGGGGTCGGGGCCGGGCTCTACGGGATCCTGGTGCTGGCGATCATCGCCGTCTTCCTGGCCGGGCTGATGGTCGGGCGCACCCCGGAGTACCTGGGCAAGAAGCTCGGGCGCGAGCAGGTCACGTACGCGGCGATCTCCATCCTGGTGATGCCGGCGCTGGTCCTGCTCGGCGCGGGGCTCGCGATCGCGCTGCCCGGCACCGCCGACGCGCTCAACAACGACGGCGCGCACGGCTTCTCCGAGGTGCTCTACGCCTACGCCTCGGCCGCGAACAACAACGGCAGCGCGTTCGCCGGAATCACCGTCACCAGCGACTTCTTCCAGGCGAGCCTGGGCATCGCGATGCTGTTCGGCCGGTTCGTGCCGATCCTCGCCGTGCTGGGCCTGGCCGGGTCGCTGGCACGCCAGCGCCGGATCGAACCGGGCGCCGGGACGCTGCCGACCGACGGTCCGCTGTTCGCGACGCTCGTCGGCGGCACGGTCCTGCTGGTCGCGGCGCTGACTTTCTTCCCGGCGATGGCCCTGGGCCCGATCGCCGAGGCGCTGTCATGACCCCCTCTGGCACGAGCGCCCCCACCCGGAACAGAAAGGGAACAGACGTGGTGAGCACCGAGGTACGCGAGGCGGCGCCGGCCGAAGCCGCGCCCGCGGCCGTCGCCGCCGGGGCGTTCAGCCCGGGCCAGCTCGTCGCCTCGCTGCCGGACGCCCTGCGCAAGCTCGACCCGCGGGCTCAGCTGTCGAACCCGGTGATGTTCGTGGTCTGGGTCGGGTCGGTGCTGGTCACCGTCCTGGCGGTCCTGGACCCGAGCGTGTTCGCGGTGCTGATCGCGATCTGGCTGTGGTTCACGGTCGTCTTCGCGAACCTGGCCGAGGCCGTCGCCGAGGGGCGCGGCAAGGCCCAGGCGGAGTCGCTGCGCCGGACGAAGCGGGAGACCACCGCCCGGCGCCTCGCGTCGGACGGAGGAGAGGAGGAGGTCCCCGGTACGGCGCTGACGATCGGCGACCTCGTCGTCGTCGAGGCGAACGAGACGATCCCCGGAGACGGCGACGTCGTCGAGGGCATCGCGACCGTCGACGAGTCGGCGATCACCGGGGAGTCCGCGCCCGTGATCCGGGAGGCCGGCGGCGACCGCAGCTCGGTCACCGGCGGCACCACGGTGCTCTCCGACCGGATCGTCGTGCGGATCACGACGAAGCCGGGGGAGTCGTTCGTCGACCGGATGATCGCCCTCGTCGAGGGCGCCGCCCGGCAGAAGACGCCGAACGAGATCGCGCTGACGGTGCTGCTGTCGGTCCTGACGATCATCTTCCTGCTGGCCGTCGTCGCGATCTCGCCGATGAGCGCCTACGCCGGCTCACAGGTGTCGCTGACCGTGCTGACCGCGCTGCTGGTCTGCCTGATCCCGACCACGATCGGCGCGCTGCTGTCCGCGATCGGCATCGCCGGGATGGACCGGCTGGTGCAGCGCAACGTGCTCGCGACGTCCGGGCGCGCCGTCGAGGCCGCCGGGGACATCGACACGCTGCTGTTGGACAAGACCGGCACCATCACCTTCGGCAACCGGCAGGCCACCGAGCTGCTCACCGTCGGCGACACGACGCCCGAGGACCTCGCGGCCGCGGCCCGGCTGTCCAGCCTCGCCGACCAGACGCCGGAGGGCCGCAGCGTCGTCGCGCTCTGCGCGTCGGCGTACGGGCTTCCCGCCGAGGCGGACGCCTCCGAGGCAGTGGCGGAGTTCGTGCCGTTCACGGCGCAGACCCGGATGTCGGGCATGGACCTCTCCGGCCGGGTGGTCCGTAAGGGCGCCGCGCAATCGGTGCTGGCGTGGGCGCAGGCGTCCGACCGGGCGGAGGTGGTCCGGCTCGTCGAGGAGATCTCCGACGACGGCGGCACGCCGCTGGTCGTCGCCTCCGCCCGCACCGCCGACGGCGACGGCGCGCGGGTGCTCGGCGTCATCCGGCTCTCCGACGTCGTCAAGCCCGGCATGCGGGAGCGCTTCGCGGAGCTGCGCGCGATGGGCATCCGCACGGTGATGATCACCGGTGACAACCCGCGCACGGCCCGGGCGATCGCCGCCGACGCCGGCGTGGACGACCACCTGGCCGAGGCCACGCCCGAGGACAAGATGGCGTTGATCAAGAAGGAGCAGGAGGGCGGCCGTCTGGTCGCGATGACCGGCGACGGCACCAACGACGCTCCCGCGCTGGCCCAGGCGGACGTCGGGGTCGCGATGAACACCGGGACGGCCGCGGCCAAGGAGGCCGGCAACATGGTCGACCTCGACTCGGACCCGACGAAGCTGATCGAGATCGTCGAGATCGGCAAGCAGCTGCTGATCACCCGGGGCGCGCTGACCACGTTCTCGGTGGCCAACGACCTGGCAAAGTACTTCGCGATCCTGCCCGCGATGTTCCTGGCGCTCTACCCCTCGCTCGGCGCGCTGAACGTCATGGCGCTCGCGACGCCGCAGTCGGCGATCCTCTCGGCGGTCATCTTCAACGCGCTGGTGATCGTCGCGCTGATCCCGCTGGCGCTGCGCGGCGTGCGCTACCGGCCGTCGTCCGCGGCGCATCTTCTGCGCCGCAACCTGCTGATCTACGGGCTCGGCGGCGTGGTGACCCCGTTCGTCGGGATCTTCCTCATCGACCTGCTCGTCCGACTCATCCCGGGGATCTGATGCTGACCACACTGCGCCGGCAGACCGCGACCGGTCTGCGCGTCCTGATCGTGATGACCGTGCTGTGCGGCGTCGCCTACCCGCTCGCGATCTGGGCGGTGTCCCGGGTCCCCGGGCTGTCCGGGCACGCCGAGGGGTCGGTCGTCGCCGGGGGAGCGGGGTCGTCGCTGATCGGGGTGGACCCGGTCGCGGCGGACCCGGCCGCCGACCCCTACTTCCACACCCGCGCCTCGGCGTCGTCGGAGGACGTGCTGGGGCCGGCGGACACGTCGACGTCGGGGGCGTCGAACCTCGGGGCGTTCTCGGAGAAGCTGGGCGAGCAGGTGGCCCAGCGCCGGACGCTGATCGCCGGCCGGGAGGGCGTCGAGCCGTCCGCGGTGCCGGTCGACGCCGTCACCGCGTCGGCGTCCGGGCTGGACCCGGACATCAGCCCGGCCTACGCCGCGCTGCAGACCGCGCGCGTGGCGCGGGTGACCGGACTGCCGGTGGAGCGTGTGCGGGCCCTGGTCGACGGTGCGACCGACGGCCGGATGCTCGGGTTCCTCGGTGATCCGACGGTGAACGTCACCGAGCTGAACCTGGCCGTCCGGGACGCGCGTGGCTGACCGCACGGGCCGGTCCGCGGTGATCACCGCGCCGGGAGCGGACGCGACCTCCCGGGTCGGTCCCGCTCCCGCCGCGGCGATCACGCGCGCGTCACTCGACGTCGGCGGCGCCGGCCAGGCGGACCTCCTCGGCGTCGAGACCCGCCTGGACCCGGCGCAGCACGATGTCGTCGATCTTCCCGGCGTCGCGCAGGGCGACCACGGCGGCGCGCTTGTCGGCCAGGAGCGCGGCGCGCAGCCGCTGGTAGTCCTCCCGCTCGACCCGCTCCGGGGTGGGGGTGTCGTCGACGCCGGGCCCGGACGGATCGGTCAGGTCGTGCAGGTGGTCCTCGTAGTCGGCGCGGACCCGGGCCGCGGCCTCGTCGACGATGTCGAGCCGGGCCGCGGTCTGGGGCAGCGCGGCCAGGCCCGCCTCGGTGGCGACCCGGTGCGCCAGCGCCTCCTCGGCGGCCTCGGCGGTGTCCACCGGGAGCCGGGCGAAGCGCAGTACCGCGGGCAGGGTCAGGCCCTGGACGAGCAACGTCACCGCGATGACCCCGAACGTGACGACGATGATCAGGTCCCGTCCGGGGAACGGGGTGCCGTCGACGAGCACGGTCGGCACGGCCAGGGCCGCGGCCAGCGACACCCCGCCTCGGAATCCCGCCCAGGAGTTGGCCAGGCGCTGCCGGGCACCGACGCGTCGCAGGCGTTGCGCGGGCCGGCGGTCGAGGGCCCGGATCAGGTACGGCGTGGTGTTGGACCACAGCAGCCGGGTGCCGATCACCGCGAGCGCGACGAGCAGGGCGTCGAACAGTCCCTCGGCCAGCGAGTAGGACTCGAGCGCTCCGAGTGCGCTGCGCAGCTGCATCCCGACCAGGACGAACAAGGTGCCGTTGAGCAGGAACGTCGTGAGCTGCCAGAACGCGCGGGCCTGCAGCCGGGTCCGGGCCGAGACGGTGCGCGGCCCGACCTGGCTCAGCGCCAGCCCGCACACGACCACGGCCAGCACCCCGGAGGCGTGCACCTCCTCGGCCAGCAGGAACGCCGCGAACGGAGTCAGGATGCTGATCCCGTTCTCCAGCAGCGTGTCCTTCGCGATCCGTCGTGCGTGCCCGGCGAGCCAGGCCACTCCCAGGCCGGCCAGCGCGCCGCCGATATACGAGAGCCCGAACTGCCCCAGTGCCGAGGGCCAGCTGAAGGCCTGCTCGCCGGTGGCCACCGACACCGCGATCGCGAACACGACCAGCGCCGTGCCGTCGTTGATCAGCGACTCCGCGCGCAGTGTGGTCAGCGTCCGCCGCGGCATCCCCTTGGCGACGGCGGCGACGGCCGTCGCGTCGGTGGGCGCGACGACCGCGCCCAGCACCCAGGCCACCGGCCAGGACAGGCCCAGCGCGTGCCCGACGACGGCCACCACACCGGCCGTCACCAGCACGAGCACCACCGACGACAGCACGACGACGCGCAGGTTGGCGCGGATCTCGCGCAGCGAGGTGGTCAGCGACTCCCAGTAGAGCAGCGCGGGGAGGAACAGCAGCAACACGACCTCCGGCGGCAGCGTCACCTCCGACGTCCACGGCACGAAGGCCAGCGGTACCCCGCCGAGCAGCAGCACGATCGGCGCGGGCACGTTCAGCCACTTCGCCACCCTGCTCAGGACGATCACCGCCAGCAGGACCACGACCAGAACCTGCAGCACGTGTGCGTCCTGCACCGGCCCACCCCTCCTCTCCACCCGTCCGGGCGACGGCCCATCGTGCTCCCGCACGCCGCCGTCGACAAGCGCGTTCGGGAACGGACAATGAGGTGGTGACCAAGCGGGGTGAGCTGCGGATCCACCTGGGGGCCGCCCCCGGGGTGGGCAAGACGTTCGCGATGCTCGGGGAGGCGCGGCGGCGTCTGGACCGCGGCACCGACGTCGTCGTCGGGGTCGTGGAGACGCACGGCCGGGAGAAGACGGCCGGGCTGCTCGACGGGCTCGAGGTGGTCCCGCGGCGCCGGGTGCCGCACGGCGCGACCGAGCTGGAGGAGCTGGACCTGGACGCGGTGCTGGTGCGCAGGCCGGAGGTCGCGCTCGTCGACGAGCTGGCGCACACCAACGCGCCCGGCTCACGGAACGCGAAGCGCTGGCAGGACGTGGAGGAGCTGCTCGACGCCGGCATCGACGTCATCTCCACGGTGAACGTGCAGCACCTGGAGTCCCTCGGCGACGTGGTGCACACGATCACCGGCGTGCGGCAGCGGGAGACCGTCCCGGACGAGGTGGTGCGCCGGGCCGAGCAGCTCGAGCTCGTCGACATCACCCCGGAGGCGCTGCGCCGCCGTCTCGCGCACGGCAACGTCTACGCCGCGGAGAAGGTCGACGCGGCGCTGGCCAACTACTTCCAGGTGCCGAACCTGATCGCGCTGCGCGAGCTTGCGCTGCTGTGGGTGGCCGACGAGGTCGACGTCGCCCTGCGCCGGCACCGCACCGACAAGAAGATCACCGACGTCTGGGAGACGCGGGAACGCGTCGTCGTCGCGCTGACCGGCGGGCCGGAGTCCGAGACCGTGCTGCGACGGGCCGCGCGGATCGCGAAACGGGCCGGTCAGGCCGACCTGCTGGCCGTGCACGTGCTGCGCGGCGACGGCCTCGCCGGGGCCCCGGTCGGGGCGACGATGGCGCTGCGCCGCCTCGCCGACGACGTCGGTGCCACGTTCCACACCGCGGTCGGCGACGGCGGCGCGGACGCCGTCACCACCGCACTGCTCGACTTCGCCCGCGCGGTGAACGCGACCCAGCTGGTCCTCGGCACCTCGCGGCGCTCACGCCTGGCGCGGCTGTTCGACCCCGGGATCGGCGCGCGGGTGGTGCAGGAGTCCGGGCCGATCGACGTGCACATGGTCACCCACGACGCGGCCGGGCGGGCGTTGCGTCTGCCCGCCCTGCGCGGGGGTCTGTCCGGGTCGCGGCAGGCCGCCGGATGGGTGCTGGCCGTGCTCGCCCCGGCGGTGGCCACGCTGCTCGGGGTGGCGCTGCGCGACGTGATCGGGCTGTCCACCGACGTGGTGCTGTTCTTCCTGGCCGCGGTCGTCGTCGCGGCGGTCGGGGGACTGGGCCCGGCGCTGCTGACGGTGCTGCTCGGCGGGTTCGCGCTGAACTTCTTCCTCACCCCACCGCTGTACTCCCTGACCATCGCGGCGACCGAGAACGTGATCACCGTGGTGGTGATGCTGGGCGTCGCGGTGCTGGTCGCGCTCGTGGTGGACCGGGCCGCGCGACGGGCCGAGCAGGCCGCCCGGGCACGGGCCGAGGCGGCGCTGCTGGCGTCGTTCGCGCGCACGGTGCTGACCCGCACCGATCCGCTTCCGAGGCTCCTGGAGAAGGTCCGCGAGGCGTTCGGGCTGCGGTGCGCGGCGCTGCTGGAACGGGCCTCCGACGGGGACGCGGACGGCCTGGGCGCCTCCTCCGACGGGCACCGCGGCTGGAGGCAGGTCGCGGTCTCCGGACCTCCGGAGTGCGCCCGGCCCGACCAGGCCGACGTCGACGTCGAGATGGAACCGGGCCTGCACCTGGTCGGCACCGGGCGGTCGCTGCCCGCCGCGGACCGGCGGCTGCTGGAGACGGTCGGCGGGCAGGCGCTGCTCGCGTTGCGCAGCCAGCGCGCCGCGGCCGACGCCGAGTCCGCGCGGCGCCGCGCCGAGGTGAACGAGACCCGCGGCGCGCTGCTCTCGGCGGTCGGGCACGATCTGCGCAGCCCGCTGACCTCGATCAAGGCCTCTGTGGGGACCTTGCGCGACCCGCTGCTGCGGCTGTCGGGCACCGACCGGGCCGACCTGCTGGCCGGGATGGAGGAGTCCGCGGACCGGCTGACCGGGCTGGTGGACAACCTGCTGGACTCCTCGCGTCTCGCGGCCGGCGCGGTGCACCCGCTGCTCGCGCCGGTCGGGTACGACGAGGTCGCGTTGCGGGCGCTGGTGGGGATCGAGGACGCCGCCCGGGTGACGATGGAGATCGACGAGGAGCTCCCCGACGTCGTCGCCGACGTGGGGCTGCTGGAACGGGTGGTGGCCAACGTGGTGGACAACGCGCTGCGGCACGGGGCCGGTGCGCCGGTCGCGCTGCGCGCCAGCGCCCACGCCGACCGGGTCGAGCTGCGGGTCGTCGACCGTGGTCCGGGTGTGCCGCGCCACTCCCGCGACGGCCTGTTCGCCGCGTTCCAGCGCCTCGGCGACCGGGACGCCACCCCGGGTGTCGGGCTCGGCCTGTCGGTCGCCCGCGGGCTGACCGCCGTCATGGGCGGGACGCTGTCGGCGGAGGACACCCCCGGCGGTGGACTGACCGTCGTGGTGTCCATGCCCTCGGCCGGAGCGCCGGTCGCCGAGCCGGAGGTGATCGGGTGATCGGGCCCTCCAGCACCACCCGGCCCACTGCCGCCGGGCTTGTCACTACTCGGCCTGCCACTGCCCGGCCTGCTGCTGCCGGGTCTGCCGTCGCTGCGCCTGCTACCCCGGGGCCGGGCGACGCAGCGCGGTCCGATGTCGTGCGGCCGGGGGTGCGCTCATGAGCGGGACGCCGGCCGGGGCCGGGACGCGGGTACTCGTCGTCGACGACGACCCGCAGATCCTGCGCGCCCTGCGGATCAACCTGACCGCACACGGCTACACCGTGCTCGTCGCCGCGGACGGCGCATCGGCGCTGCGGACGGCGGCCGACGGGCACCCGGAGGTCGTGGTGCTCGACCTAGGCCTGCCCGACCTCGACGGCACCGACGTGATCGAGGGCCTGCGCGGCTGGACACCCGTCCCGATCCTGGTCCTGTCGGCCCGCACCGACGCCACCGACAAGGTCCGCGCGCTCGACGCCGGTGCCGACGACTACGTCACCAAGCCGTTCGGGATGGCCGAGCTGCTGGCCCGCCTGCGCGCCGCCGTCCGACGGGCCGCGGTGTCCTCCGTCGACGGCGAGGCGGTGATCTCGACGCCCGACTTCACCGTCGACCTGGCCGCCAAGACCGTGGCCCTGGCCGACGGTTCCGAGGTGCACCTGACCCCGACCGAGTGGGGCATCCTCGAGCTGCTGGTCCGCCACCGCGGCAAGCTCGTCGGGCAGCGCCAGCTCCTGCGCGAGGTGTGGGGCCCGTCGTACGGCTCGGAGACCAACTACCTGCGCGTCTATCTGGCGCAACTGCGCCGCAAGCTGGAGCCGTCGCCGTCGCGGCCCAAGTACCTGATCACCGAGGCCGGGATGGGCTACCGCTTCGACGGCTGAGCCCCTCCCGGACTTCAAGATCGCGGTGATGGCAGCGGAACGCGTCGCTTCCGGTGCGCTTCACTGCCACGACCGCGATCATGAGGGGCCGTGGCCGCAGATCGCGATCGGCACTCACGGTTCGGCACTCACCGTGCGGGTGCTGACGGAGCGGGGCTGACGGTGCGGGTGCGAACGGTTCGGGCCGATCGGGCTCGGCGCTCCGCCCCGGCCGTCACGCTGCGCAAATGTCGATCGATGACGTGTTGCGCGACCAGGACGGGGTGATCAACCGCCGCCAGGCGCTCGCCTGCGGGATGTCGGCCTCGACGGTCCGGCGGCGCCTCGCGAGCGGGGCCTGGACGGAGCTGCTGCCCGGTGTCTTCCTGGCCGGCGGGCACGTGCTCGGTGACCGGGCCCGGGTACGGGCGGCCTGGCTGTGGTGCGGGCCGTGGTCGGTGGTCACCGGCCTGGCCGCGGGCTTCTGGCTCGGCCTGGTCGGGCGGGCACCGGAGACGGTCGAGGTGACGGTGCCGCGCACGGTCACCCGCCGCTCGCGATCCGGGGTGCGGGTGCGGCGCCGCGATCTGGCGCCGGTCGACCGGGCACGGCTGGACGGGGTCGTCGTCGGCGCCGTCGCGGCCACGGTGCTCGAGACCGCGGCCGCCGTCCCGGACGGTGCCGCCGTCCTCGACCGGGCACTGCAGCAGCGACGGGTCCGCTTCTCGGACCTGTACCAGGCCTACTGCCGGATGCTGGGCTGCCCCGGTACGGCGCGGGCGGGAACGTTGCTGGTGGGGGCGGCCGATCGGGCGGACTCGGCACTGGAACGCAGGCTGGTCACCGCACTGAGACGGGCCGGGGTGACCGGGTTCGTCCTCGGCCACCGGTTCGACGGCCGGCCGATCGACCTGGCGTTCCCCGAGGTGCGGCTCGCCGTGGAGGTGGACGGCTGGGCCTGGCATGTCGACCCGGCCCGGTTCACCGCCGACCGGGCCAAGGGCAACGCTCTGATCGCCGCCGGGTGGTTGCTGCTCCGGTTCACCTGGGCGGAGATCACCGATCGCCCGGACCGGGTCGTCGGGCAGATCGTCGCCGCCCTACAAGATCGGCGTGCCGGCAGCGGAACGCACCACATCCGGCGCGATCCGCTGCCGGGACGCTGATCATGGCGCGGACCGAGCCGGGTCAGCGGCCGAAGTCCTGGGTCCAGTAGTCGGCGTCGCCGGCCAGGCCGATGCCGATCGTGGTCAGGCTGCAGTCCTCGATGTTCTTGCGGTGGCCGGGGGAGTCCATCCAGGCCTGCACGACCGACGCGGCGTCGGGCTGGCCCTGGGCGATGTTCTCCGCGCCGGGAGACGGGTAGCCGGCCGCGGAGAGGCGGTCGACGAACGAGCGGCCGTCCCGGCTGTCGTGGGAGAAGTAGCCGGCCGAGGCCATGTCCTCGCTGTGGCGTTGGGCCGCGGCGGTGATCCGCGGGTCGATCCGCAGGGCGCCGCACCCGGCGTCGGCGCGACGGTCGTTGGTCAGCGCGACGACCTCCGCCTCCGGGCCGGACGGTGCGGGCGCGGCCTCGTCGGTCTCCTCGGCCGCGACCGGGGAGCCCGTGTTCGGGGAGCCGGTGTCGGACGTCTCCGCCGCGACGGGCTCCACCGCCGGTTCCTCGACGACGGCCAGCGCGAGGGCGGCCAGCGCGTCGGAGGCGGGGGCGCCGGGAGCGAACGGGCCGACCGAGCCGGGGCGCGGGATCGCCGGTGCGGTGGCCTCCGTGGCCCCGCCGGCCGGGGCGCCGGATGGGCCGATGCCGGTCGGCCCGGTGCCGGTCGTCCCCGCCCCCGGGACGCCGGTGCCGGGGAAGGAGGCCGCGCCGGGGGACGAGGCCGCGCCGGGGGAGGCGGCGGTGGAATCGGCGGCCGGGACCAGGGCGGCGGTGGCCGTCGCGGGATCGTCTCCCGCGGGGAGAAGTGCAGGGGCGGACAACAGTGCGGCCAGCGCGAGGGTCGAGCCGACTACTACTCCGGTGAGCACGGTGCGTGCTCCCGGACGAACCTGGGGCGTTCGTCGTCGAGTCACGGTCGGGTAACGTAACAGCACTGTGAGTAGCAACGATGATGCGACCGTTCGGCTCAACGCGTGGGTCCAGGGGACGGTACAAGGTGTGGGTTTCCGCTGGTGGACGCGATCGCGGGCGTTGGAGCTGGGGTTGGTCGGGCAGGCCCGGAACCTGTCCGACGGCCGTGTCGCCGTGATCGCGGAGGGTGATCGTCAGGCCTGTGACCGGCTGGTGGAGCTCCTGAACGGCGGCGGCACCCCGGGCCGGGTCGACGACGTCGCCGTCCAGTGGGGCGAGGCCACCGGCGCGTTCCACGGGTTCGTCGAGGCTTGAGCGGGGCCGGCCGCGGGATCCTGGCGCCCCGGGTTCTGTGACCGTCGCCGGTCCGGCCGCCCCGGGCTCCCGCGGTGCAGGCGGCCGGCCGGGTATCGCGCTGCGGCGCGGCAGGGCGGGGAGGCCGCGGCCCGCCGGATACCCTGGTCCATCCCCTGACCCCCCACCCCGCGGACCGATCTGCCGGAGAGCCCCGCCCGTGCACCTGAAGAGCCTCACGATGAAGGGCTTCAAGTCCTTCGCCTCGGCCACCACGCTGCGCCTGGAGCCGGGCATCACGTGCGTCGTCGGGCCGAACGGGTCGGGCAAGTCCAACGTCGTCGACGCGATCAGCTGGGTCCTCGGCGAGCAGGGCGCCAAGGCGCTGCGCGGCGGCAAGATGGAGGACGTCATCTTCGCCGGCACCTCCGGGCGCGCGCCGCTGGGCCGCGCCGAGGTCGTGCTGACCATCGACAACTCCGACGGCGCTCTGCCGATCGACTACTCCGAGGTCTCGATCACGCGCCGGATGTTCCGCGACGGCGCCGGCGAGTACGAGATCAACGGCTCCCGGGCCCGCCTGCTCGACGTCCAGGAGCTGTTGTCCGACTCCGGCATCGGCCGGGAGATGCACGTCGTGGTCGGGCAGGGGCAGCTGGACTCGGTGCTCGCCTCGAAGCCGGAGGACCGCCGCGCCTACATCGAGGAGGCCGCGGGCGTCCTCAAGCACCGCAAGCGCAAGGAGAAGGCGCTGCGGAAGCTGGACGCGATGCAGGCCAACCTCACACGCCTGACCGACCTCACCGCCGAGCTGCGGCGCGCGCTCAAGCCACTGGGCCGCCAGGCCGAGATCGCCCGCAAGGCCCAGGTCGTGCAGTCCGACCTGCGCGACGGGCGGCTGCGCCTGGCCGCCGACGACCTCGTCACGTTGCGGGACGCGATCGCGCAGGAGGAGGCCGACGAGCAGGGCGCCCGCCGCCGCCGCGCCGAGGTGGAGGAGCAGCTGACCGCCGCCCGGGAGCGCCAGGACGAGCTGGAGCGCGCCCTGGCCGCGGACGCCCCGCGCCTGGCCGCGGCGCAGGACACCTGGTACCAGCTCTCCGCGCTGGCCGAGCGGCTGCGCGGCACCGTCCGCCTGGCCCAGGAGCGGGCCCGGCACCTGTCCGAGGCCGGCGCCGACCGCACCCCGGGCCGCGACCCGGACGAGACCGACGCCGAGGCCGACGCCGTCGCCGAGCAGGAGGCCGAGCTCGTCGAAGGGGTCTCGCAGGCGCGGGTGCGGCTGGAGGAGGCCGTCGCGGAGAAGGCCGAGCGGGAGCGCACGCTCGCCGCCGCCGAGCGCGAGCACATGGCCGCGGTGCGCGCGATCGCCGACCGCAAGGCCGGGATCGCGACCCTCGCCGGCAAGGCCGACGCATTGCGCAGCGGCGCCGCGGCGACCGCCGAGGAGATCGAGCGGCTCTCGGAGGCCCTCGCCGAGGCCGGGATCCGGACCGAGGAGGCCGTCGCCGAGCTGGAGAACACCCGTGAGCAGCTGGGCGTCGAGGGCCCGGCCGACGGTGACGGCGGCTCGGACGACCTCGCCGAGCGCGTGGAGCAGGCCGCGAACGCGCACCGCACCGCACGGGAACGGGTCGCCGAGCTGGCAGGTCAGGAGCGCGACGCCGAGCAGCGGCGCGCGCACTGGCGGGCCCGGGTCGACGCACTGCAGGCCGGGCTGGTGCGCAAGGACGGCTCCGGCGCCCTGCTCGACGACGCCGGCGAGCACGTCCTCGGGGCCGTGGCCGAGCTGGTCACCGTGGAGCCGGACGCCCGCGCCGCGATCGCGGCCGTGCTCGGCGCGGTGGCCGACGGGGTCGCGGTCGGGTCGACGGCAGGTGCGGCACAGGCACTGCGGTCTCTGCGCGAACGCGACGCCGGCCGGGCCGCGCTCCTGGTCGGGGCCGGCGACGGCACGACCGGCCCGGATGGCGGAGGGGGCGCCGAGCCGGGCACCCACGCGTCCGCGTCCGGTGGTCGAGCCGGTGGCGGTTCGGTCGGGCTGCCGCCCGGTGAACCGCCGGCCGGTCGCTGGGCGTCGACGACGGTCACGGCGGCGGCGCCGCTGGCCGGGGCGCTCACCGCGTTGCTGCGCGACGTCGTCGTCGTCGGCTCGCTCGACGACGCGGCCCGGGTGGTCACGCAGCGTCCCGAGCTGACCGCCGTCACCACCGACGGCGACGTCCTCGGCGCGCACCGGGCGCACGGCGGGTCCGGCTCGGCGTCCGGGGCACTGGAGCTGCAGGCCTCGGTGGACGACGCGATCGCCGCGCGCTCCGGAGTCGACGACGAGCTGGCCCGGCTCGGGCCCGCGCTGGAGGGCGCCCGCGACGGGGAGAAGGCCCGCGCCGTCGACCTCGAGGCCGCCCGCGCCGCCGCGACCGAGGCCGACCGCCGCCGCGCCGCGGCCGGGGCGCAGCTGGGGCGGCTCGAACAGGTCGTCGCCTCCGCCCGTGCCGAGGCGGCGCGCCTGCAGCAGCGCCGCGACGCCGTCGAGTCCCGGCGGTCGGACTCGCTGCTCGCCCTCGAGGCCGCCGAGCACCAGCTCTCGCTGGCCGAGGACGTCCCCACCGACGACGAGCCGGACACCGAGCTGCGCGACGTCGCCGCCGAGCACGTCGACCGCGTCCGGTCCGAGGAGGTCGAGTGCCGGCTGGCGCTGCGCACCGCGGAGGAGCGTGCCCGGGCGATCACCGGGCGGGCCGACGCGCTGCGCCGCCAAGCGAGCGCCGAGCGTCAGGCCCGTGCCCGGCACGCCGCCGCCCGCGCCGAGCGCGAACGCGGCGCCGAGGTCGCGACGCTCGTCGTCGAGGCGGGGACGACGGCGTCGGAGCGGATCGAGGAGTCCCTGGCCCGCGCCGCGTCCGAGCGCGACGCCGTGCAGGCCGCCCGCGCCGAGCGGGAGCGCGCCTACACCGAGTCCCGCGAGACCGTCACCCGCCTGACCGCGCTGATGGAGAAGCTCACCGACTCCGTGCACCGCGACGAGGTCGCCCGCGCCCAGTCCCGGATGCGCCTGGAGCAGCTCACCGAGAAGGTCCTGGCCGACCACGGCATCGGCGTCGACGACCTCATCGCCGAGTACGGGCCCGACGTGCCGGTGCCGCCGTCGGACGCCGAGACCGCCGAGTACGAGGCGGCGCGCGAGCGCGGCGAGGACGTCACCGCGCCGCCGCCGATGCCCTACGACCGCGCCGGCCAGGAACGACGGGTGCGCCGCGCGGAGAAGGACATGTCGCTGCTGGGGAAGGTGAACCCGCTCGCGCTGGAGGAGTTCGCCGCCCAGGAGGAGCGCTACAAGTTCCTCTCCACCCAGCTCGAGGACCTCAAGAACACCCGTCGTGACCTGCTCACCGTCGTCCGCGAGGTCGACGACAAGATCCTCGAGGTGTTCACCACCGCCTACTGGGACGTGGCGCGGGAGTTCGAGACCGTGTTCTCCACGCTGTTCCCCGGCGGCGAGGGACGGCTCGTGCTCACCGACCCCGACGACATGCTCACCACCGGCATCGAGGTGGAGGCGCGGCCCCCGGGGAAGAAGGTCAAGCGCCTGTCGCTGCTCTCCGGCGGGGAGCGCTCACTGACCGCGATGGCGCTGCTGGTGGCCATCTTCCGGGCCCGGCCGTCGCCGTTCTACGTGCTCGACGAGATCGAGGCCGCCCTCGACGACGTCAACCTGCGGCGGCTGATCAGCCTGATGGAGGAGCTGCGCGAGGCCAGCCAGCTCATCGTCATCACCCACCAGAAGCCGACGATGGAGGTCGCGGACGCGCTCTACGGCGTGTCCATGCGCGGTGACGGCATCACCACGGTCATCTCCCAGCGGTTGCGGCCCGCGTCCTGACCCGTCCCGCCGCGGCGGCGCAGGCGCGACGGGAGCGGGACGGCCGGTCACGGCCGGTGCGCGCGTGGCGGCGAGACCGGTGTCGCCGGGTCGTGGCAGGGTGGCCGGGTGAGTACCCAGACCCTCTGGATCGTCGTCGCGGTCGTCGTCGCGGTGTTGCTGATCGCCGTCCTTCTCGGGCTGGTGATCGGCCGGCGTCGCCGGATCAGCCTGCGCGAGCGCGACGAGCAGGCGCTCGAGACCGGCGAGAAAGCCCCGCCCAAGGGCGGCACCTACCAGGCCGGGGGAGGGTTCAACTTCGCCTCCGGGACGGCGACCGCCCCCGAGCGGCCGACACCGGTGACGCCGAAGGACACGCCGGCGAAGGACGCGCCCGCCAGGGACACGACCCCGAAGGACGGCGGCTCGGGCAAGGGCGCCGCCGTGGCCGGAGCCGCCGGTGCCGCGGTCGCGGGTGGCGCCGTCGCTGCCGGAAGTGCCGCCACCGCGCCGGAGCGCGAGCGCACCACCGACACCCCCCGCACCACCGACACCGATGCCCCCGAGGGCCGCACCACCGAGCTCCCGGCCCCCGCCACAGACGCCGGCACCACAGACGCCGGCACCACGGACGCCGGCACAGCAGGCGCCGGCACGACGGGCACGGTGACCACTGCGCCCGGCACGGCCGACCCGGTCACGGGCGAGCCCACCACCACCGACACCGCCGACGACGTGCGCACCCCGCCGCGCGGCATGTCGATCCCGGACGGCGCCACCGAGGCCCGTACCCCGCCGTCGGGCATCTCGATCGTCGACGCTCCGACCCCGCCGCGCGGCACCCCGGCGCTCCCGGACAGCCGGGTGATCGACACCGAGGAGGCCAGCAAGGACCCGGTCACCCGGCAGATCGACACCCGGACCGCGACCGCCCCGAGCGCACCGGCCGAGCCCGTCACCCGCGAGACCCCGGCCCCCGCGGAGACCGCTCCGGCGGACACCACGCCCGCGGACACGGCTCCGGTGGACACTCCGACCGAGGTCGTCCCGGCCCCGGCCGCGCCGGCCACCCCGGTCCCCGCGGACACCGCCCCGCCGGCCCCCGCGGTCCCGGAGGAGGACATCCCCTCGGCCGACGGGCGGCTCAACCGCCTGCGCGGACGGCTGTCGCGTTCGCGCTCGGGTCTCGGGCAGAGCCTGCTCGGCCTGCTCGGTGCCGGGCAGATGGACGAGGAGTCGTGGGAGGACGTCGAGGCGACGCTCCTGCAGGCCGACCTCGGCCCGGAGATGACCCAGGAGATCACCGACAAGCTGCGCGAGCAGCTCGCCGCCCGTGCCGTGCGTACGTCCGAGGCCGCCCGCGCGGTCCTGCACGACGTGCTCACCGAGGCGCTCGACACCAACCAGGACCGCTCGGTCCGGGTGCTGCCGCACGACGGCCGCCCGGCCGTGGTGCTGGTCGTCGGCGTGAACGGCACCGGAAAGACGACGACCACCGGCAAGCTCGCGCGCGTGCTCGTCGGCGGGGGCCACAAGGTCACCCTCGGCGCGGCCGACACGTTCCGTGCCGCCGCGGCCGAGCAGCTCGTCACCTGGGGCGAGCGCTCCGGGGCGTCGGTCGTCCGCGGGCCGGAGGGCTCCGACCCGGCCGCGGTCGCGTTCGACGCCGTCAAGCGCGGCACCGCGGAGGGCGTCGACGCCGTGCTGCTCGACACCGCGGGCCGTCTGCACACCAAGACCGGCCTGATGGACGAGCTCGGCAAGGTCAAGCGCGTCGTGGAGAAGCAGGCCGCCGTGGACGAGGTGCTGCTCGTCCTGGACGCCACCACCGGGCAGAACGGTCTGACCCAGGCCCGGGTGTTCGGCGACGTCGTCAAGGTCACCGGGATCGCGCTGACGAAGCTCGACGGCACCGCCAAGGGCGGCATCGTGTTCCGGGTGCAGCGCGAGCTCGGGGTGCCGGTGAAGCTCGTCGGCCTCGGCGAGGGCCCGGACGACCTCGCGCCGTTCGAGCCGAAGGCGTTCGTCGACGCCCTGCTGGACTAGCCGCCGTCACCGCCCGTTCGTGACCGTGCTCACGAACGGGCGGTGTCCGTCCGGTGACCGAGCGCACTTGTCCGTTCGGGTAACTCCGATGTAACGCCGGACGGCGCCTCGTTCACGTCCCCGCAACGGGGACGGTCGCTGTCCGAAATACACCGCTCCCAGGATTCTCTCAGCTGCCGCGACCATCCGCGGCGTCGAGAGGGAGGGAGTTGCAGTGGGAGTCCCGGACACCGGCGATACCGCTTGGATGCTCGCCAGCGCAGCGCTGGTGCTGCTGATGACCCCAGGTCTGGCGTTCTTCTACGGGGGTATGACCCGCAGCAAGAGCGTCCTGAACATGATGATGATGTCGATGTCGGCCCTCGGGCTGATCGGCGTGCTGTGGGTGCTCTTCGGCTACTCGATGGCCTTCGGCAACGACGTGGGCCTCGGCCTGCTGGGCAACCCGTTCGAGCACCTCGGCCTGTCCGGCCTGTTCGGCGGCCAGTACCTCGAGGGTGACGCCGGAGAGGCGGTGAGCATCCCGCTGGTCAACACGATCCCGGCCACGGTCTTCGCCGCGTTCCAGGCGATGTTCGCCATCATCACCGTCGCCCTGATCTCGGGTGCGGCGGCGGACCGCCTGCGCTTCGGCCCGTGGCTGGCCTTCGCCGGCATCTGGGCCACCGTCGTCTACTTCCCGGTCGCGCACTGGGTGTTCTCCTTCGACGGGGTCACCGCCGAGACCGGCGGCTGGATCGCCAACAACCTGGCCGCGATCGACTTCGCGGGCGGCACGGCGGTGCACATCAACTCCGGTGCGGCGGCACTCGCGCTCTGCCTGGTCCTCGGCAAGCGCCGCGGCTGGCCGCGCGAGCCCATGCGTCCGCACAACCTGACGCTGGTCATGCTCGGCTCCGGCCTGCTGTGGTTCGGCTGGTTCGGCTTCAACGCCGGTTCGGCCGTCGCCGCGGACGGCGTCGCGGGCATCACGTTCGTCAACACCCTGGTCGCCACCTCGGCGGGCATGCTCGGCTGGCTGCTCACGGAGCGCTTCCGTGACGGCAAGCCGACCTCCCTGGGCGCCGCGTCCGGTGTGGTGGCCGGTCTGGTCGCGATCACCCCGTCCTGTTCCTCGGTCTCGCCGGTCGGCGCGATCGCGGTCGGCGCCATCGCCGGTGTCGTCTGCGCCCTGGCCGTGGGCCTGAAGTTCCGCCTCGGCTTCGACGACTCGCTCGACGTCGTCGGCGTCCACCTCGTCGGCGGCATGATCGGCACCCTGCTGGTCGGCCTGTTCGCCACCGACTCCACCCCGGGCGGCGTGAACGGCCTGTTCTACGGCGGAGGCTTCGACCAGCTCTGGCGCCAGGCGGTCGGCGGCTTCGCGGTGCTGATCTACAGCTTCGTGCTCAGCATCGTCATCGCCTACCTCGTCAAGGCGACCTTCGGCCTGCGGGCCACCGACGAGGCCGAGGTCGGCGGCATGGACGAGTCGGAGCACGCGGAGAGCGCGTACGACTTCTCCACCCTGCGGGTCGGTGGCGGTCTGGGCAGCCACCGCCCGATCGTCACCCCCGGCGGCACCGACCGTGAGCCGCAGGTCACCGCCACCACCAGCAAGGAGGGCTGAGCGAGATGAAGCTCGTTACGGCGATCGTGAAGCCGTTCGTCCTGGAGGACGTGAAGGGTGCGCTCGAGCAGATCGGCGTGCTCGGCCTGACGATCAGCGAGGTCCAGGGCTACGGCCGGCAGAAGGGCCACACCGAGGTCTACCGCGGTGCGGAGTACTCGGTCGACTTCGTGCCGAAGGTGCGGGTCGAGGTCGTCGTGGACGACGCCCTGCTGGACAAGGTCGTCGACGCGGTCGTCGAGGCCGCGCGTACCGGCAAGATCGGTGACGGCAAGGTCTGGGTGAGCCCGGTCGAGACGGTGGTCCGCGTGCGGACCGGCGAACGGGGCACCGACGCCATCTGAAGTACATGATCGAAGCCGGGCCCGTCGCACCCCCACCGGATGCGACGGGCCCGGCTCGCCTTCCGACCCCGGGCCGGGTCACGGGGTCACGTCACGGAGAGAGCTGGTCGGGGAATGACGGTGCTGGGGTCGGGCGAGGCGGCGGATCTCGTGAAGGCCAAGTCGGTGCTGCTGGAGTCGAACGGCGGTCGCCACCACCACGGTCCGGAGGCGCTGCGCGCGGCGCTGGTGGACCTGCACGACTTCTGGCTCGCGTCGCGGTGCGCGTCGATCGGCATCGGCGACGGCGTCGCGCTGGTCGCGGTCGGGGCGCTGGGCCGCCGGGAGCTCTGCCCGTTCTCGGACCTGGACCTGGTGCTGCTGCACGACGGGCGCTCCGGCGTCGAGAAGCTCGCCGACCAGCTCTGGTACCCGCTCTGGGACTCCGGGATCGGCCTCGACCACTCGGTCCGCACGCCCGGGCAGGCCGTGCAGATCGCCACGACCGACCTCAAGGCGGCGTTCGGGCTGCTCGAGATCCGCCACATCGCCGGCGACACGGTGCTCTCGGACAAGGTCCGCACCGCCGTCCGGCAGGCGTGGCGGGCCGGCATCCGCAGCCGGTTCGACGAGGTCTCCGGCATCACGACCGAGCGCTGGAAGCGCAACGGCGACGTCGCGCACCGGATCGAGCCGGACCTGAAGAACGGGCACGGCGGGCTGCGCGACGTCCAGCTGATCGAGGCGCTGGCCACCGCGCAGCTGGTCGACCGCCCGTCGGCCGAGGTGACGCAGGCACGGACGCTGCTGCTCGACGTCCGCACCGAGCTGCACCGGCTCTCCGGACGCGCCCGGGACGTGCTGCGTGCCCAGGACGCCGACGAGATCGCCGGGACGATGGACCTCGGAGACCGCTTCGACCTGGCCCGCACCCTGTCGGGAGGTGCGCGGGCCGTCGCCTTCGCGACCGAGGTCGGGCTGCGCCAGGCCCGCAACGCACTGCCGCGCCGGGGGCTCGCGGCACTGCGGCGGGCGCCGGTGCGACGGCCGCTGGACTCCGGCGTCGTCGAGCACGCGGGCGAGGTGACGCTGGCCCGCGACGCGTCCGCGGCCAAGGACCCGGCGCTGGTGCTCCGGGTCGCGGCGACGGCGGCGCGCACCGGCCTGCCGATCGCCGCCGGCACCCTGCACCGCCTGGCCGACACCGCCCCCGAGCTGCGCACGCCGTGGCCGCGGGCCGCGCTCGGCGAGCTGCTGAGCCTGCTGGGCACCGGGCAGGGGATGGTCGAGGTGATCGAGTCCCTGGACCGGACCGGCCTGTGGGGACGGCTGTTCCCGGAGTGGGGCGCGGTCCGCGACCTGCCCCCGCGCGACCGCAGCCACGTCTGGACCGTCGACCGGCATCTGGTGGAGGTGTGTGCGCAGGCGGCGCGGCTGACCACCCGGGTCGCCCGGCCGGACCTGCTGCTGATCGGCGCGCTGTTGCACGACATCGGCAAGGGCCGCGGCGGGGACCACTCCGAGGTCGGCGAGTCCCTGGTCCGCCAGATCGGCACCCGGCTGGGGCTGCGCGAGTCCGACATCGACGTCCTCGGTGCGATGGTGCGCCACCACCTGCTCCTCCCGCACACCGCGACCCGCCGCGACCTCGACGACCCGGCGACGGTGTCACGGGTGATCGAGACGCTCGACGGGTCGGCCCTGCTGGTCGACCTGCTCGACGCACTGGCCGAGGCGGACTCGCTGGGCACCGGGCCCGGGGTGTGGAGCCCGTGGCGGCGCACCCTGATCCAGAACCTCGCGGGTCGCTGCCGCAGCGCCCTGACCGGCGCGCCGTTCGTCGAGCCGGGGCCGCCGGACCCGTCGTCGGCGGAGCTCGTCGCGGCGATGGAGGGCGGGGGAGGCCCGCAGGTCCGCTTCGTCGCCGACGGCGACGTGGCCACCGTGACGCTCGTGCTGCCCGACGACCGGGGCGCGCTGTCGGCCGCGGCGGGGGTGCTGGCCCTGCACTCGCTGCAGGTGCACACGGCCGAGACGTCCACCGTCGCGATCTCGGACGGCGGTAGCGCGGTGGTGGAGACGTTCGCCGTCGCCCCGCGGTTCGGCGGCCTGCCCGACCCGGCGCTGGTGCGCGCCGACCTGGTGCGGGTGCTGGCCGGGTCGCTCACCCTCGGCGAGGCACTGGCCCGCAAGGAGCGCGACTACGCGCCGTCGAGCCCGGTCGTGGAACGGACCGCGCCGCCGCGCGTGCTCTGGTTCGACGACGAGGCCACCGGCGCCGTCGTGCTGGAGCTGCGCGCGACCGACCGGATCGGCCTGCTGCACCACGTCACGGCCGCGCTGGAGCGCTGCGGGGTCGACCTGCGCTGGGCCCGGGTGGAGACGCTGGGTGCCTCGGTGGTGGACGCGTTCGGCGTCGCCGGTACACCCGATCCGGGCGACCGTCGCAGGATCGAGGCGGACCTGCTCGCCGTCACCGCCGTCCGCGGGGGCGAGGACCCGGCGGCCTGACCTCGCCCGCGGCGGCGCTGGGCCACATGGCCGACATCACCCGGACACACCTCACCGGCCGTCGTTCACGTTCCCGAAACATCCGGTAGCACCGGCGTAACAACGGCGGACGATCATCCCGCTGCCGGTGCGGCGTGCAACACCGGCGACTCGGGTGGGCGTGGAGGGAGTCGGATGGACGCCGGGAACACCGCGTACGTGCTGGGCTGCGCGGCGATGGTCATGCTGATGACGCCGGGGCTGGCGTTCTTCTACGGCGGCATGGTCCAGGCCAAGAGCGTGCTCAACATGATGATGATGAGCCTGGTCAGCCTCGGCGTGATCGGGCTGATCTGGGTCGTCTTCGGCTTCTCGCTCGCGTTCGGCGACTCGCACGCCGGGCTGATCGGCGGGTTCGAGTTCGTCGGGCTCACCCAGACCGGGGCCATGGTCAACGGCGTCCCGGTGCAGGCGTTCGCGATGTTCCAGCTGATGTTCGCGGTGATCACCGGGGCGCTGGTCTCCGGCGCGATCGCCGACCGGGCCCGGTTCTGGCCGTGGACGCTGTTCGTGGCGGCCTGGACCGTCGTCGTCTACATCCCGCTCGCGCACTGGATCTTCGCCTTCGACGACGCCGTCTCGCCGAACGGCGGATGGCTGGCCAACACCCTGGGCGCCCTGGACTTCGCGGGCGGCACCGCCGTCGAGATCAACTCCGGCGCGTCGGCCCTGGCGCTGGCCCTGGTGCTGGGCCGCCGCCGCGGCTGGCCGGAGCCGACCCGTCCGCACAACCTCCCGGCCGTGCTGCTCGGTGCCGGGCTGCTGTGGTTCGGCTGGTTCGGCTTCAACGCCGGCTCCGCACTGGCCGCCGGGGCGACCGCGGCGAACGCGTTCGTCACCACGATGACCGCCGCCGCGGCGTCGGTGATGGCCTGGCTGGTCCTCGAGCACCGCCTCGACGGCCGCCCGACGAGCCTCGGCGGGGCGTCCGCCGCGATCGCCGGGCTGGTCGGCATCACCCCGGCCTGCGGCTACGTCGACACCTGGGGCGCGCTGGTGATCGGCGTGCTGGCCGGTCTGATCTGCCAGCTGGCGATCCGCCTGAAGTACCGGCTCGGCTACGACGACTCGCTCGACGTCGTCGCGATCCACGGCATCGGCGGTGTGATCGGCATGCTGGCGCTCGGGTTCTTCGCCACCACCTCGGTGAACGCCGACGGAGCCGACGGGTTGCTCTACGGTGGCGGCGTCTCCCAGCTCGGCAAGCAGGCGCTGGCCGTCGTCGTCGCGATGGTCTGGGCGTTCGCGCTCAGCGCCGTACTGGCCTGGGTGATCCGGAAGACGATCGGCTTCCGGGCGCACGCCGACGACGAGTCCGCCGGCATCGACGAGGCCGAGCACGCGGAGTCGGCGTACGAGTTCACGACCATGCGGACGTCCGGGCGCAGCCCCGGTCTCACCGGGCAGCAGCGCCCGGCCCGCCCCCACGCACGCGAGGAGGAGTCCCGATGAAGCTGGTGACCGCGATCGTCAAGCCGTTCGTGCTGGGCGACGTCAAGGACACGCTCGAGCGCATCGGCGTGCTCGGGCTGACCGTGTCCGAGGTCCAGGGCTACGGCCGGCAGAAAGGCCACACCGAGGTCTACCGCGGTGCGGAGTACTCGGTCGACTTCGTGCCGAAGGTGCGGGTCGAGGTCGTCGTGGACGACGAGGTCGTCGACCGCGTCGTGCAGGCCGTGGTCGACGCCGCGCACACCGGCAAGATCGGCGACGGCAAGGTCTGGGTCGTCCCGGTGGAGAACGTCGTCCGCGTCCGCACCGGGGAGCGTGGCACCGACGCACTGTGAGTACATGATCGGAACCTTTCGGTCATCCAGGGCGTTGTCGACCACATGACCCAGGCTTGCGCGCCCCCGGTGCTGCTGCACGTCCCCGGCCGTTCGCTGGTCCTGGTGGCCGGGCTGCCGGGCGCGGGCAAGTCGACGCTGCTGGCGACGCTGCCCCCGGACCCGTCGACGGTGGTGCTCGACTCCGAGCACACCCGGGCCCGCATCGTGCGCCGGCTCCCGGCCGGGACGCCGTACCCGCTCTACCGCTGGGCGGTGCACCTGCTGCACCGCCTGGCCGTGGTGCTCGCCGCCCTGACCGGGCCGGAGACCGTCGTGGTCCACCTGCCGTCGACGACCGCGGGGATCCGGTCCGCGATCCGGCTCCTCGCCCGTCTCGGCGGCCGCGCGGCACACCTGGTGTGGGTGCACGCCGAGCCGTCCGAGGCGCTGGCCGGACAGCACGTCCGGGGCCGTGTGGTGCGCGGACGCGCCTTCGCCGGGCACGCCGCCCGGGCCGGTGACGTGGCGATACGCCTGCGCACCGACGGCCCCCCGCCGGGCTGGGCGAGCGCGTGGGTACTGGATCGGTCCTGCGCCCATCGCGGTCTGCGGATGGCCAAGTAGGCTGTTCAGGGTGTTCGACTCCCTCTCCGAGCGGCTCGGTTCCACACTCCGCGACCTGCGCGGCAAGGGCCGGCTCTCCGACGCCGACATCGATGCCACCGCGCGCGAGATCCGCATCGCCCTGCTGGAGGCGGACGTCGCGCTGCCGGTGGTGCGTGCCTTCATCAACCGCATCAAGGAGCGGGCGAAGGGCGCGGAGGTGTCCGGCGCGCTGAACCCGGCCCAGCAGGTCGTCAAGATCGTCAACGAGGAGCTCGTCGGGATCCTCGGCGGCGAGACCCGGCGCCTGGTCTTCGCCAAGGAACCGCCGACGGTCATCATGCTGGCCGGTCTGCAGGGCTCCGGTAAGACGACGCTGGCCGGCAAGCTCGGCCGCTGGCTCAAGAGCCAGGGCCACACCCCGCTGCTCGTGGCCTGCGACCTGCAGCGCCCGAACGCGGTGAACCAGCTCCAGATCGTCGGCGAGCGCGCGAACGTGCCGACGTTCGCCCCGCACCCCGGCGCGACCGGCTCCGGTGAGCTGCCCGAGGGTCCCGGCGACCCGGTGCGCGTGGCCCGCGAGGGCATCGCGCACGCGAAGGACAAGCTCTACGACGTCGTCGTCGTCGACACCGCGGGCCGCCTGGGCGTCGACGAGGAGCTGATGCGCCAGGCGTCCGACATCCGCGAGGCCGTGCAGCCCGACGAGGTGCTCTTCGTCGTCGACGCGATGATCGGTCAGGACGCGGTCGCCACGGCCGAGGCGTTCCGCGACGGCGTCGGCTTCACCGGCGTCGTGCTCACCAAGCTCGACGGCGACGCCCGCGGTGGTGCGGCGCTGAGCGTCCGCGAGGTCACCGGGCAGCCGATCCTGTTCGCCTCCAACGGCGAGAAGCTCGAGGACTTCGACGTCTTCCACCCGGACCGCATGTCGTCGCGGATCCTGGGCATGGGCGACCTGCTCACGCTGATCGAGCAGGCCGAGCAGCACTTCGACGCCGAGCAGTCCGCCGCCACCGCGGCCAAGATGGGCTCCGGCGAGCTGACCCTGGAGGACTTCCTCCAGCAGATGCTCGCGATCCGCAAGATGGGCCCGATCGGCAACATCCTCGGGATGCTGCCCGGCGCCAACTCGGGGCAGATGAAGGACGCGCTGTCCCAGGTCGACGACAAGCAGATCGACAAGCTGCAGGCGATCATCCGCGGCATGACCCCGGCCGAGCGCGACGACCCGAAGATCATCAACTCGTCGCGGCGGCAGCGCATCGCGAACGGTTCCGGCGTGACCGTCTCCGACGTCAACGACCTGGTCAACCGGTTCTTCGACGCCCGCAAGATGATGAAGCAGATGGCCGGGCAGTTCGGTTTCGGCGGGGGTGGCCGCAGCGCCACCAAGAAGATCCCGAAGAACGCGCGCAAGGCCCGTCAGGCGAAGAAGGGCCGCAAAGGCGGCCCGACGCCGTCGCGCGCCGCGGGCATGCCCGACCTGTCGAACATGCCGAAGACCCTGCAGGAGCTGCCGCCGGGTCTCGGATCGCTCGACCAGCTGCCGTCCGGCTTCGACCCGTCGAAGCTGAACTTCGGCAAGAAGAAGCCCTGATGGGCGACCTGCCGGTCACCGGATGGCGGCTGCGGGCCACGGTCCTGCCCTCGGGCGAGGACACCGAGCTGTGGATCGACGGCGACGGCCGGTTCAGCGACGGCCCGCTGCCCGGCGCCGACGACCTCGGCAGCGGCGGGTTCGTCCTGCCGGGCCTGGTCGACGCGCACTGCCACGTCGGGCTCGGCCCGGACGGCCCGGTCACCGACCTCGACGAGTGCGAGCGCCAGGCCCGCACCGACCGCGACGCCGGCACGCTGCTCATCCGCGACTGCGGATCCCCGGTCGACACCTCGGCGCTGCAGGCCCGCGAGGACCTGCCGGAGATCATCCGGGCGGCCCGGCACGTGGCCCGTCCGAAGCGCTACATCCCGGGCCTGGCCGTCGAGCTCGACGACCCGAAGCTCCTCGTCGACGAGGTGCGCCGCCAGGCCGCGGCCGGTGACGGCTGGGTGAAGCTGGTCGGGGACTGGATCGACCGCGGCGTCGGCGACCTCGCCCCGCTCTGGCCCGACGACGTCCTCGCCGAGGCGATCTCCGCCGCGCACGAGGTGGGGGCGCGGGTCACCGCGCACGTGTTCGGCACCGACGCGCTGCACGGGCTGGTCGGGGCCGGGATCGACTGCATCGAGCACGGCACCGGGCTGTCCGACGACCTGATCTCGGAGATGGCCGCCCGCGGCACCGCGCTGGTCCCGACCCTGATCAACGTCGAGACGTTCCCGTCGATCGCCGACGGCGCGTCGAAGTACCCGGACTACGCCGCGCACATGCGCGCGCTGCACGCAGGGGCCGCCGACGTCGTCCGGCGCGCCGCCGAGGCCGGGATCCCGATCTACGCGGGCACCGACGCCGGCGGCGGCATCCGGCACGGCCGGATCGTGGACGAGATCGTGGCCCTGCGCGACGCCGGGCACCCGGATCCCCTCGGCGCGGCGAGCTGGTCGGCCCGGACCTGGCTGGGACGTCCCGGCCTGGAGACCGGCGCGCCCGCCGACCTGGTCGTCTACCGCGACGACCCGCGCACGGACCTGGAGTCGCTGCGTCACCCCTCGCTGGTGCTGGTGCGCGGGCGCCGGGTGCCGGTGGGGAGCTCGTGACCACCGGACCGCCCGCGCCGCACGGCGCCGGGCCGGTGCCGGACGAGCCGCACGGATCCGCCGGGCCCGCGCCCGCCCCCGTCGCCGGGTGGCCGGTGCCACCGGCGGGACCCGCGCAGCCGTGGAACGGCCCGTACCCGGGCCCGCCCGGGCCGCCGCCGCGCCGCCCGGGGCTGTTCTCCCTGCGACCGGCGCCCCCGCCCCCGCCGCACCGGTGGGGGATCGGGGCGTTCGTCGTCGTCGAGGCCGTCTTCCTCGGGGTGTCGCTGCTGGTCGGCTACCTGGTGCCCACGTCGGGCTCGATCAACGGGATCCTGGTCGCGCTGGTCGTGCCGACGGTGCTGGCCGCGATCACCGCGGTGGTGCTCACGTGGTGGCGGGGCAACGGCCCGGCGCTGGACCTGGGCCTGCGCTGGTCCTGGGACGACGTCGGGATCGGGCTGGTCATCGGGTTCCTGGGGCTGCTGCTGACGGTGCCCGCGGCACTGGTCTACGCCGCGATCGTCGGCCCGGAGGGGGCGACGACGGCGGTCGGCGACATCTTCGCCGGGGTGCGCACGTCGTGGCCGATGGCGCTGCTGGTGATGTTCGTGGTCGTCGTCGTCGCGCCGTTCTGCGAGGAGATCATGTACCGCGGCCTGCTCTGGGGCGCGGTCGCCAAGCACATCCCGAACCGGCCGGTCGTCATCTACCTGGTCACGACGCTGCTGTTCGCGTTCGCGCACTTCGAGCTCACGCGTACGCCGCTGCTGTTCGTGGTGGCGCTGCCGCTGGGTCTGGCCCGGATGCTGACCGGACGGCTCGGCGCGAGCGTGCTGGCGCACCAGATGAACAACTTCCTGCCCGGCCTGGCGCTCGCGCTGATGTTGGTCGGGGTCGTCGAGGTCTAGCCGCCCCTCCCGCCGTCCGGGGAGGGCGTGGCGTGCGGGAGAGCATCTGGCAGAATGGCCGTTCAGGTCCGCGGTCGGCCCTCTACCAACCGTGACCAAGCCGAAAGAGACAGCAGGCCCGTAACCCCACGCGAGCGCCGGCTGGCTCATCGCAGCACGACACATACTTTCGCGAGGAGCACCCACAGCGTGGCCGTCAAGATCAAGCTGATGCGTCTGGGCAAGATCCGCCAGCCCTACTACCGCGTCGTCGTCGCCGACTCGCGCACCCGGCGCAACGGCCGGGCGATCGAGACCATCGGCAAGTACCACCCGAAGAACGAGCCGAGCCTCATCGAGATCGACTCGGACCGTGCGCAGTACTGGCTCGGCGTCGGCGCCCTGCCGACCGAGACGGTGCAGAACCTGCTCGAGGTCACCGGTGACTGGCAGAAGTTCAAGGGCCTGCCCGGCACCGAGGGCACCCTGAAGCCGCAGCCGGAGAAGGTCGACAAGCTGGCCCGCTTCCAGCAGGCGCTGGCCGAGGCCAACGACGAGCCGAGCACGGCCGCCACCACGCCGAAGAAGAAGTCCGAGCCGAAGGCGCGCGTCGGCGCGACCGCCGACGAGGCCCCGGCCGAGGCGGCCACCAAGGCCGACGACGTCGTCGACGCGACCAAGGACGCCGACGCACCCGCCACCGAGTCGTGACCCTGCTCGCGGACGCCCTCGAGCACCTCGTGCGGGGCATCGTGGACCACCCTGACGAGGTCAAGGTGGACATGGTGACCGGACGACGTGGCCGGATCCTCGAGGTCCGGGTGCACCCCGACGACCTCGGCAAGGTGATCGGCCGGGGTGGTCGTACGGCCACCGCGCTGCGCAACGTCATCGGTGGCGTGGGCGGCCGCGGGGTCCGGGTCGACGTCGTCGACACCGACCGCTAGGCGGATCGGTCATCGAGACACGACGTACCGACGCCGACCGGGACATGGTCCTGGTCGGCGTCGTCGTGCGTGTGCACGGTCTGCGCGGCGAGGCCGTGGTCGACCTGCACACCGATGCCCCGGACGAGCGTTTCGCCCCCGGCACCGTACTGACCGTGCGCCGCTCCGGCGGGGCCCGTTCGGCGCCGCTGACGGTCGCGACCGCGCGCCCGCACTCCGGCCGGCTGCTCGTCCGTTTCGACGGCGTCGAGGACCGCGACGGCGCCGAGGCGCTGCGGGGTGCGCAGCTGCTGCTGCCCACCTCCGCGCTCGACGCCCCGGCGGACCCGGACGAGTTCCACGCCCACCAGCTGGAGGGCCTGCGGGCCGAGCTCACCGACGGGACGGTCGTCGGCACGGTCCGGGAGGTCGTGCACGGCCCCGGCGGCGAGCTGCTGGTCCTGCAGCGCCCGGACGGCCCGGAGGCGATGGTGCCGTTCGTGACGGCCATCGTGCCCACCGTCGACCTGGGCGGCGGGCGCATCGTGCTCGACCCGCCCGAGGGGTTGCTCGACCCCGAGGAGTGATCCCTGCCCCCGAGCCCGGCACACGGCGTGTGCCGGGCTTTTTCGTGTTCTCGTCGTCAACCTCGGTTGACAAGGACTCGCTGTCAACCTATGTTGACGGTCATGAGTGATGCGACAGCGGTGGCCGCGGCGGCGTCGAGCAAGGACCCGGCCGTCGGCCTGGCGGCCGTGTCGTCCCTGCGGGGGCTGCTGGAGTCGCTGGAAGAGCTGCAGGTCGGCAACGCGCGGGACCAGGGGTGGTCCTGGCAGCAGATCGCCGAGGCACTGCACGTCAGCCGGCAGGCGGTGCACAAGAAGTACCGCCGGTTCGGGTTCTGAGAGGGGAGACGCACGTGTTCGAGAGGTTCACCGGTCCGGCACGACGGGTCGTCGTGCTCGCGCAGGAGGACGCGCGCGAGCGCCGTCAGAACGAGATCCGCACCGAGAACATGCTGGTGGGGCTCGTCCGCACGCCGGGGTCGCCGGGGGAGGCGCTGCTGCGTGCGGCCGGGGTCGACCGGTCCGTCGTCGAGGCCGATCTGGCGCGGCGGGCCGAGCCGGACGGGGCCGCGGCCCTGGCCTCGCTCGGGATCGACCTCGAGGAGGTGCGCCGCCGCGTCGACGAGTCGTTCGGGCCCGGCGCGCTGGACCGCACCCGGGCCGCGCGCGGGCGCCGGCGGCCCGGCCACGTCCCGTTCGAGAAGCCGGCCAAGAAGGCGCTGGAGCTGGCGCTGCGGGAGGCGGTCCGGCTGGGGCACCGCCACATCGGCACCGAGCACGTCCTGCTCGGACTGCTCTGGCCCGCCACCACGGCACAGGAGATCCTCGCCTGCCACGGCGTCACCCTGGACGGCATGCGCACCGCGGTGACCGAGCTGGGCCGGGGCAGCGCCAGCGGCTGACCCGGCGGGGGATCGGGGCTACAGCTCCTCGTCGTCGCGAGGTCCGTCGTCGCCCGTGGAGGCGGAGCGGACGCCGTCGAGCTCGGCGAGCTCGCCGGCCAGGCCCGCCAGGTCGCCGCGGCCCTGGAGCAGCAGCGTCAGCGCGGCGACGCGGACGCCGTCGTCGGTGAACGTCTCGCGCTCCACCGACACCTGCGCGACGGCGAAACCGGCCCCGGTGCAGCGCTCCAGCACGGTGCGCAGGATGCCGAGACCGTCGGTGTAGCGCAGCCGCAGCATCGGCGGTTCCCGGCGACGTCGGCGGGTCGCCCGGGCCAGCGGCTGCAGGCCCCGGGTGACCACGAAGTGCCCGGCGGTCGCCACCACGGCGAGGAGGGGGAGCCCCGCCCCGCACGCGCTGCCGACGGCCGCGGCGAGCCAGATCGTCGCCGCCGTCGTCAGGCCGCGCACGGCGTCCTGCCGGACGAAGATCAGCCCGGCGCCGAGGAAACCGATGCCGGAGACGATCTGGGCCGCGACCCGGGACGGGTCCAGCGCGATGTTCTCCTGCCCGAGCAGGTCGGCGAAGCCGTACTTCGAGATCAGCACGAACACCGCGGACCCGACGCCGACCAGGGTGTGGGTGCGCAGACCCGCGCTCTTCGCGCCGGCCTCGCGTTCCAGGCCGATGACCGTGGTCAGGACGAGGGCGAGCACCACGGGGAGCGCCAGCTCCCACTGCCGGGGGGTGGACCAGAGCGCGGAGTACCACTCCGGGGGCATGGCCGGGGCTCCTCTCGGAACGATGCACGGGCAGGGCCGTCGGACAGGTCTGCCGGGCGGGGCTGTCGGACGGGCTCCCGGGCGCGGCGGGGGCGGTCCGCGGGGGCTCTGCGACGATCCGGCGCGTGCGGATCGACGTGGTGAGCATCTTCCCCTCCTATCTCGCGCCGCTGCGCGAGGCCCTGCTGGGCCGGGCGATCTCCCGCGGTCTGCTCGAGCTGACCGTGCACGACCTGCGGGCCTGGACCCACGACGTGCACCAGGCCGTCGACGACTCGCCCTACGGCGGCGGGCCCGGGATGGTCATGCGCCCGCAGGTGTGGGGCGACGCGCTCGACGACGTGCTCGCCGGACCGCCCGCGCGGCTGGTCGTGCCGACGCCGGCCGGGCGGCCGTTCACCCAAGCGCTGGCCCGGGAGTTCTCGGCCGAGGAGCGCCTGGTGTTCGCCTGCGGCCGGTACGAGGGGATCGACCAGCGGGTGCTCGACGACGCCGCACGCCGCGTCACCGTCGACGAGGTCAGCATCGGCGACTACGTGCTCGTCGGCGGTGAGGTGGCGGTGCTGGCCATCGTCGAGGCGGTGGTCCGGCTGCTGCCCGGGGTGCTCGGCAACCCGCGCTCGGCGGCCGAGGACTCGTTCTCCGACGGGCTCCTGGAGGGGCCCGCCTACACCCGTCCGGAGGTCTGGCGCGGTCTCGCGGTGCCCGACGTCCTGCGCAGCGGCAACCACGCCCTGATCGACCGCTGGCGCCGCGACCGGTCCCTGGAGCGCACGCACCGGCGTCGCCCGGACCTGCTCGAGGCGCTGCCCGCGGACGCCCTGGACCGCGCCGACCGGGCCCTTCTCGACGGTCTGGGCGCCGCGGTGGACCCGGGCGGCCCCGAGGGGTGACCTGGGGGTGACCGGAGGGGTGAACCGCGCCCGACCCCACCGGGTGTCCGGGCGGCCGGGCGTGTCTGGCACTATGGACGGGTTGCCAGCGCCCGGTGCGTCGTCCCTTCGACAGGGATCGTGCCGGTGGGCGCACCCGCCTCTCGCGGGCGAGGCCCACACGGCCGCGGCACCGACCGACGAGAACCAACGTACGACCACGAGGACGGACCTTCGCGATGAACACCCTGGACGCACTGGACGCGCAGATGCTGCGCTCCGACATCCCCGCCTTCCGGCCGGGTGACACGCTCAAGGTGCACGTGAAGGTCATCGAGGGCAGCCGCTCACGTGTCCAGGTGTTCCAGGGCGTGGCGATCCGTCGTCACGGCGAGGGCGCACGGGAGACCTTCACCGTCCGCAAGATCTCGTTCGGTGTCGGCGTCGAGCGCACCTTCCCGGTGCACTCGCCCAACATCGACAAGATCGAGGTCGCGACCCGCGGCGACGTGCGTCGCGCGAAGCTCTACTACCTCCGTGACCTGCGCGGTAAGGCCGCAAAGATCAAGGAGCGTCGAGAGACTCCTTCCGCGTCGTGACCGTCACCCCGTCGTGATGGTTCGGTGACGTAACCTCGTCCTGTGGCATTCCCCGAGCTCCCCGATGATCGCCGGGCCCGCCCCCGTCGGTATCGCGGCAGTGATGATGCCCCGGCGGAGCAGGACGACCGGCCCCGTCGCCCCCGTGGCGACCGGGCCGACGAGGTGGACCGCCCCGGCCGTCGTGACGGGGCGTCCCACCGCCCGCCGGCCGACGAGGCCGGTGTCGCGGAGGAGCAGGACTTCCTGCTCGGTGCCGCACTGCAGCGCGGGGTGCCCGCCCGTTACGGCGCACGCCCGCCCGGCCCGGACGGTGAACCCGTCCCGGAGCGGCCCCGGGTGAGCCGCTCCCGCCGCGCCGAGGACCGTGACGCCGGTGCCTCCGGCCGGCACGGAGCGGTCGCGAACGGATCGCACGACCGCGGTGGCAACGGGTACGGCCCCCACGGGCACGCCCCGAACGGCTCCGGCGCGAACGGACACAACGGCTACGGGTACGACGGCAACGGTCACGGGGCCGGTGACGACGGCCGTGCCGCCGACGAGACGTCCCGCCGTCGCCCCTCGGAGCGGATCCGGGACTCCTACGCCTTCGACGGCACCGGTCCCGACACCGGGCCGCGCCGCCGCCCTCCCCGCGAGGAGCGCCCGCCGCCGCGGTCCCGCACCACCGGGAACGGCCGCGCTCCCGGCGATGACGTCGACCGTCCCCGCCGCGACGACGCGCTGCGTTCCCGCCACGCCCCCGGCCCGGACGACGTCGCGCCACCGCCTGCGCGCCGGCCGCGCCTCGACGAGCCGCCCCGCATCGACGACCCACCCCGATTCGACGGCGGCGTCCCGCCGCCCGCCGCGACCGGGTCGCACCGCGCCCGCGGTCCCGTCGCGCCGGACGACCGCATCCGCCCGGACCGGGCGCGCCCGGACGTCGAGCAGAACGGTGCGTCCCGGACGGGCCGCCGCCGAGCGCAGGAGCCCGTCGCCCCGCCGTACCCCGACCAGATCACCGGCTGGAACCAGGACGGGGTCCCCGACGGCCCCGCTCGCAACGGCTCGGACCGCAACGGTCGCGGCGGCCCCGACGGCATCGGCGCCGGCCGCAACGGCCGGGGACCCGTCGGTCACGAGCCCGGCCGCCCCGACGGGCGTCAGCGCCACGATCAGGACGCCTACGGCGAGCGGTCGTACGCCGACGAGCCCACGTCCCGCCGGAGGGCCCCCTCCTCCCGCCCGGGACCGGGCGAGCCCGTTCCGCCGCGTACCTCCGAGTGGCCGCCCCCGGGCCGTCGCGCGGCCGATCCCTCCGCGCCCGCGCCCGCGTACGCGGACGAGCCGGGCGCACGTCGCCGGGCACCGGAACCGTCCGGTCCCCGCGCCTACGCCGGCGACGAGCCGGTCCGCCGTCCCCGTGATCCGCTCGGCCCGCCGATGCCGCCCGCCGACGCCCCGGACCCGCGCCGCACCCGTCGTGACCCCGAGGATCTCCGCGGGGCCGACCCCCGCGGGGCCGACCCCCGCGGAGCCGTTCCGCATGCCGAGCCGGGCCGCTACGGCCGTCCGGATCCCGGAGCCGCGGGGGAACGCCCGGTGCGCCCGCGCGGCGACGCCGCCGACCCGTCCCGCCGACCGGTGGCCCCGGGCGACGACCGACCGGTACCGACCGAGGCGATCGCCGCGGCGGCAGCCCCGGCCGACCTCGACGACGCCGGAACCCGCGACGCGGAGATCGGGGACGACGCGGCCCAGGACACGACCGCGCTCCCGGGCCGGCGCCGCCGCGCCGCCGGGACCCGCGGACGGGGCCGCTCCGCCGTGCCCCCGGCCGCGACCGACGTCGACGGCACCGCGCGGGCCCGTGACCCCGTCCGCGGTGATCCGGACGACGGGGACCGGCCGGGCGCAGCGGCGCTCGCCGACCCACCCGACGACGATCCGGACGCCACGGTCGCCGCCGACACCGACGGTCCGCGCGAGGGGAAGCGCAGCGGGCCGGCCGGGGTCGCCGGGAAGATCGCGGCACTGACGTCGAAGGGCGGCAGGTCCAAGGGCGACGACGGCGAGAAGAAGCCGATGTCGTTCTGGAAGGAGCTGCCGCTGCTGGTCGGCGTGGCACTGGTGCTCACGTTCCTGATCTCGACGTTCGTGGCGAAGGTCTTCGTCATCCCGTCCGGGTCGATGGAGACGACGCTGCACGGCTGCACCGGCTGCACGAACGACCGCGTGCTCGTCGACAAGGTCACCTACAACTTCACCGACATCTCGCCCGGTGACGTCGTGGTCTTCCGCGGGCCGGACAGCTGGTCCAACTCGGAGTACGAGCTCGACCAGCCCTCGAGCGCGCTCACGCGGGGTCTGCAGATGGCCGGGTCGTTGATCGGGCTGTCGCCGCCGGACGAGAAGGACTTCGTCAAGCGCGTGATCGCCGTCGGCGGGCAGACCGTGGCCTGCTGCGACGCGCTCAACCAGGTGATGGTCGACGGGCAGCCGCTCGACGAGCCCTACATCTACTACCTGCCCGAGGCCGGTCCGGCCCGGCAGATCCCGTTCGGGCCGATCACGGTGCCGCAGGGCGAGATGTGGATGATGGGCGACTCGCGGAACAACTCGGCCGACTCGCGGGCGTCCGGGCACGGCCCGGTGCCGGAGGAGAACGTCATCGGCAAGGTGCGCCTGATCGTGCTGCCGTTCGACCGGTTCGGCTGGGTCGACGCGGTCGATCCGCAGACCACGCAGACGGCCGCGGGCCCGGAGAGCTCCGGGGGGCTCCCGGCCGGGGCGCCGCTGGCGCTCGGCATGATGGGGGCCTTCCCGTTCGCCCTCGGGAGGCGGCGCGCACTGCGCCGCCGCGCCGAGGAGGAGCGGTTCCTGCCCCTGACGCGCCGCCGGAGCCGGTGGCGCGCGACATCCTGACCGGGAGAGCGGTGCCGGTTCCCGTCCCGCGGTCGCGCCGGAAGCCGGCGCGCCGCCCCCGCAAGCCCGCCCAGGTCCTGCCCGGGTCGCTGCGGCCGCCGCGTGCGGTCGTGCGCGACTCCGGGAGCTGGACGCTGCAGGCGACCCTGCAGCGCTACGGGCTCGGCCCCGTCGCGGGCGTCGACGAGGCCGGTCGCGGCGCGAGTGCCGGGCCGCTCGTCGTGGCGGCGTGCGTGCTGCGCCCCTCGGACGCGAAGGCGCTCGACGGGCTGACCGACTCCAAACTGCTGACCCCCGCGGCCCGCGACCACTGGTTCGAGGTGATCGCGCGCCGGGCCGTCGACCTCGCCGTGGTGGTGATCCCGTCGACGGAGGTCGACCGGCGCGGGGTGCACGTCGCGAACATCGAGGGCATGCGGCGCGCCGTGGCGGGGCTGTCCGCGCCTCCGGGCTACGTGTTGACCGACGGGTTCGCCGTGCGGGGGTTCGGACGTCCGGCCCTGGCCGTACCCAAGGGCGACCGGGTCGCGGCCTGCGTCGCCGCCGCGTCGGTGCTGGCGAAGGTGACCCGGGACCGGCTGATGGTCGAGCTCGACGACGTCCGTCCGGGCTACGGGTTCGCGGTGCACAAGGGCTACAGCACGCCCGAACACGAGGCCGCGCTGACCGCGCTGGGCCCCTGCGACGACCACCGGTTCTCGTTCGCGAACGTGGCGGCGGTGGCCGGGCGCGGCGGTGTGCCCGGGCTGGTCCACAATGAGTCGGCGGCGGAGACGGACGGGCCCGGCCCGGACGACGACGTGGACGAGGTGGACCCGGCGGAGCTCGCCGGTCTCCGCGAACCGATGGACAGCGTCACGGGAGGGGCAGGCCAGTGAGCGCCGAGGATCTCGAGAAGTACGAGACCGAGATGGAGCTCACGCTCTACAAGGAGTACCGCGACATCGTCGCCCAGTTCTCCTACGTCGTGGAGACCGAGCGCCGCTTCTACCTGGCGAACTCCGTGGACGTGGCCCCGCGCAACGCCGACGGCGAGGTCTACTTCGAGGTCCGGATGTCGGACGCGTGGGTGTGGGACATGTACCGGCCGGCGCGGTTCGTGAAGAACGTGCGGGTGGTGACGTTCAAGGACGTCAACATCGAGGAGCTGGACACCCCGGACCTGCGCCTGCCGGAGACCGACACCTTCGGGGGCTGATCTCAGCACGGGCCACCGACGATTTCTCCCGGGGAGTCGTCGACACCCGAGGGTTGTCCCCAACACGGCACGCCCATCCACAATTTTCGATTCGCCGGTGCGGCGGGCCCCGCGGACGCGATCGTTGTCCCCATGGCAGCGAAGGACGATCTGGGCCGGCGCGGTGAGGACACCGCCGCCGAGTACCTGCGGGACACCCACGGGATGGTGGTGCTGTCCCGGAACTGGCGGTGCCGCGAGGGCGAGCTGGACATCGTCCTGACCGACCCCGAGCACCGCCTCGTCGTGTGTGAGGTCAAGACGCGGTCCGGGGTCGGGTTCGGCGAACCGGCGGAGTCGATCACGCCGCGCAAGGTGCGCCGGATCCGGCGTCTGGCCCGGGCGTGGATGGCCGCGCACCACGTCGGCTGGGTGGAACTGCGGTTCGACGTCGTCGCGGTGCTGATGCCGCCGGGCCGCGAGACCACCATCGCCTACTACCCGGCGGCGTTCTGATGGGCGGCCTCGCGCGGGTGTGGTCGGTGGCGGTGGACGGCGTCGACGGCGTCCCGGTGGAGATCGAGGCCGCGATCGGCGGCGGAATGCCCGGAGTGCACCTGCTCGGTCTGCCGGACGCGTCGCTGCAGGAGTCGAAGGACCGGGTCCGGTCCGCCGTCGTGCACTCGGGGCGGAACTGGCCCAACGAGCGGATCATCCTCGCGCTCTCCCCGGCGACCCTGCGCAAGACCGGGAGCGGGTTCGACACCGCCCTGGCCTGCGCGGTCCTCGCGGCCGCCGGCGGGGTGCGCCGCGACCGGCTCGACGGCACGGCTCTGCTCGGCGAGCTCGCCCTGGACGGGCGGATCCGCCCGGTACGCGGCGTGCTGCCCTGCCTGCTCGCGGCGCGGGCGGCCGGGCTGGCCCGGGTCGTGGTCCCGATGGCCGCCCTGCCCGAGGCGGCGCTGGTCGACGGCCTGGAGGTCTACGGCGCGGACTCGCTGTCCGACGTCCTGGCCTGGCTCGACGGCGACCTCGGGCTCGACCGCCCGGAACCGGCGCCCGCTGGCCCCGACCGTCCCGAGATGCCCGAGCTCGCCGACGTCGTCGGGCAGCCGGACGCGCGCCGGGCGCTGGAGATCGCGGCGGCGGGCGGGCACCACATGCTCATGGTCGGCCCGCCCGGCACCGGGAAGACGATGCTCGCCCAGCGGATCGTCGGCCTGTTGCCGGAGCTGAACCGCACCGAGGCGCTGCAGCTGGCCGGGATCCGGTCGGTGGCCGGGCGCCTGGGCACCGACGCGCCGCTGAGCACGCTCGCGCCGTTCGTGGCGCCGCACCACTCGGCGTCGGCGGCGGCGCTGCTCGGCGGCGGTAGCCGGATCGCCCGGCCCGGTGCGGTGTCGCTGGCGCACAAGGGAGTCCTCTTCGTCGACGAGACCCCGCACTGGTCGGCACACCTCCTCGACGCCCTGCGCACGCCGCTGGAGGAGGGGGAGGTGCGCCTGGCCCGCGCCGAGGGCACGGTCCGGTACCCGGCCCGGTTCCAGCTCGTGCTCGCCGCGAACCCGTGCCCCTGCGCACCGGCCAACGACCGGGACTGCATCTGCCCGGTGTCGGTGCGCCGTCGCTACTTCGGCCGGCTCTCCGGACCGTTGCTGGACCGGGTCGACCTGCGGGTGAAGATGCACCCCGTCACGGTCCTGGGTGCCGGCACCGACGAGCCGGGGGAGTGCACCGCCGTGGTGCGCAAACGGGTCCTCGACGCCCGCGACACCGCCGCGCAGCGGTGGTCGGGGCACGGGTGGCGCTGCAACGCCGACGTCCCGGGCACGGTGCTGCGCACGCGGTTCGCGCTGCCGCCGCCGGTGGTCGAGCCGCTGACGAGCCGGATGGAGGCCGGTGAGCTGTCGGCGCGCGGCGCCGACCGGGCACTGCGGGTCGCCTGGACCCTGGCCGACCTGGCCGGAGCCGAACGCCCGGACCGGACCATGGTCACCGAGGCGCTCTTCTACCGCGAACGGAGTGAGACATGAGCGCTGTGACGACGGACCTCGCCGCCGGCCACACCGGCGTCCCGGACGAGGTCCTGAAGGCCCGGGCCTACCTGCTGCGGGTGGCCGAGCCGCCGTGCCGCGAGGTGGTGGACCTGGTCCGGCAGTACGGGCCGGTGGAAGCCGCGGACCGGATCCGCCACGGGGTGCTGTCCGATCCTCTGTCCAAGAAGGTCCAGGCACGCCGCGCGCACGACCGCGCCGAGGCCGACCTCGAGGCCGCCCACGCCGTCGGGGCGCGGCTGCTGGTTCCCGAGGACCCGGAGTGGCCGGCGTGGCCGTTCACCGCCTTCGGCACCCGCGGGGCGCTGGCGAAGCCGGAGCTCGCCCCGCCGGTCGCGGTCTGGGTGCGTGGCGCCCGGTCGCTGTCGGAGCTGTGCGAGCCGGCGGTGTCGATCGTCGGGTCGCGTGCCGCCACCGGTTACGGCACGCACGCCGCGGCCGAGTTCGGCTCGGTGCTCGCCGCGGCCGGCGTCGGCGTGATCTCCGGGGCCGCGTTCGGGATCGACGCCGCCGCGCACCGGGGTGCGCTCGCCGTCGGCGGGCCGACCGTGGCCGTGCTGGCCTGCGGCCCGGACCGCGCCTACCCGGCGGCGCACGAGTCGCTCCTCGAGCGGATCGCGGCCTCCGGGGCGATCGTCAGCGAGTACCCGCCCGGCGCGGTGCCGGCCCGGCACCGGTTCCTGGTCCGCAACCGCCTGCTCGCGGCGATGGGCGGCGGCTGCGTGGTCGTCGAGGCCGGCGCGCGCAGCGGGTCGCAGCGCACCGCCTCCGACGCCCGGACCCTGGGCCGCCCGGTGATGGCGGTGCCCGGCCCGGTCACCTCGGCCATGTCGGTCGGGTGCCACGAGCTGGTCCGCGCCGGGGCGGAGCTCGTCGGGCGCCCGGAGCACGTACTGGAGACGGTCGGCCGCCTCGGGGTGGACCTGGCCGCGGCCCCGGCCCGTCCCCGTCGTCCGACCGACGGCCTGGACCCCGACGCCGCGGTCGTCCACGACGCCCTCCCGACCCGCGCGGCCTGGCCGGTCGACCGCCTGACCGAGGAGTCCGGCCTCCCCGCCGAGATCGTCCGCGCCTCCCTGGTCGATCTCGAGGAGCGAGGCCTGGCCGAGTACGTCCACGGTCTCTGGCAACGCCCGGCCCCGTCACCCCGGCGCTGACGGCGCCCGCGGCAGCCGGACCCGCGGTGCGACGGGCCCGACGCGCGGGGCGGTGTCTCGAGGGGGCGCGTGGACGCACGGGCGCGTGGTCGCCGGGCACCGGGAAGCGCTGCTACCGGGGAGCGCTGCCGGCGGGAGGCGTGGGCGCTGGGCGCTGCCACCGGGGCTCGGGTGCCGGGCTGCGCGCTGCGCGGCACCCGGCGCGGCGTCTCGGCAGTCGGCAGCGCCGTCGAGTGTCACCTCCCGCCGGTCGGACGACCATCAGGTTGCGCTCGCCGCCCATCGCTCCGCGGCGAGACGTCGGCAGACACACCATGGCTGCTGCAAGGGGATCGCGGATCCATGGCGCGTCGTTCGCCGACCCGTCGGGCTGACGCCACTCCCCGCCGAGCCGCCTCGCGCGGGGTCACCGGAGCAGCCGGCGCCCACCTCGGCCGGCAGAGTGTGCAAACGGGCCGGCCGGACTCCGGGTCGCAGTGGCCCCGGAGCGTCGGGGCGCGGTGGTCGACCGCCTCGACCGGAGCGGCACGCGTGGCGGTGCTTGATAACGCCCCGGCGGGCGCGCAGGGTCGCCGGTATGAGCGAACCCACCCTGGCACCGGACGTCGCGGCGGCGGTGGAGGCGTTCGCCGAGTACCTCACGCACGAGCGCGGGCGCTCCCGGCACACCGTGCGCGGCTACCGTTCGGACCTGGCCGACCTCCTGCGTGGGTTGCCGGTCCTCTCGGACCTGGACCTGGCGCACCTGCGGGACCGGCTGGCCGAGACCCGTGCCGCCGGAGCGGGCCGGGCCACGCTCGCCCGCCGGGCCGCGGCCGCCCGCACGTTCGGTGCCTGGGCGGTGCGCACCGGGCGTCTCGACACCGACCCGGCGATCCGGCTCGGCTCCCCGCGGGCCGGGACAGTCCTGCCCGAGGTGCTCGACGCCGGTGAGGCGGCCTCGGTGCTGGACGCGGCCACCTCGGGCGCGGCCGAGGACACCCCGGAGGCACTGCGCGACCTCCTAGTCCTGGAACTGCTCTACGCCACCGGTATCCGGGTCGGCGAGCTGTGCGGCCTCGACGTCGACGACGTCGACGAGAGCACCCGTACGCTGCGCGTGCTGGGCAAGGGGAACCGCGAACGGACCGTCGTGTTCGGCGTGCCGGCGGCCCGTACCCTGCACCGCTGGCGCGAGATCGGCCGCCCGGCCCTGGTGACCGCGGGGTCACCGCCGGCGCTGCTGCTCGGGGTCCGCGGCGGGCGGCTGGACCCCCGGGTCGCCCGGACCGTCGTGCATCGCGCGATCGGCGCAGTGCCGGGGCTCGCGGACACCGGACCGCACGGTCTGCGGCATGCTGCGGCCACCCATCTGCTCGAGGGCGGGGCCGACCTCCGTTACGTACAGGAGTTACTCGGTCACGCTACGCTGTCGACGACACAGATCTACACGCATGTCACGGTCGATCGGCTGAAGGTGGTTCATGATCAGGCCCACCCCAGGGCGTGAGGTGCCGGTAGCGGCCTCCTGCCTGGACGCAACGTTCCCGGCAGCACTCGCGTCGGCGCTCAGGAGGGCGAACGGGCAGGTCCCGGACCTCGCCCCGGCCGACATGCACACCGTCGGCGGGGGGCATGCGGGATTCGTCGCGGCGGCCCACCCGGCGCCGCACCTGACGCCGGTCGCCGACCCGCCGGAGACGGATCCGGGTGCGGCCCCGGTCGCCGGTTCCGCCGCGTTCGCCACCGGCACCGGCGTGCCCGCCACCGGTCCGGCGCGGATGGTCCTGGTCTCGTCCCGGCCCGGCGACACGCCCGAGCCCGTCGAGGATCACCTGATCGAGGTCGTCGACGCCGCGGCGGTGCTGCTGTGGCGGACGTTCCTGCAGCTCGGGGGACGTGCGGAACGGCAGAGGCTGATCGAGTACTACGCCCCGTTGGTGCGTGGCGTCGGGATGAAGCTGGCCGTGCGGCTGCCGTCGTCGATCGAGCTGGCCGACCTGGTGCAGTCCGGGACGTTCGGGCTGATGGAGGCGATCGACCGCTTCGACCCGGCGCGCGCGGTGCGGTTCGAGGGCTATGCCGCGCAACGGGTGCGCGGCGCGATGCTCGACGAGCTGCGTGCGCAGGACTGGGTGCCGCGGACGGTGCGCGCCCGCAGCCGCGAGGTGGAACGGGCCCGCGAGGCGGTGCAGCTGCGCCTCGGACGGTCCGCGACCGACAAGGAGCTGGCGGCCGAGCTCCGGATCGGTCTGCGCGAGCTGCGCCTGGCCACGCGACCGGTGCACGTCATCAGCGCCGACCGGCTCGACGACGACCTGCCGGGAGGTGGCGGGGTCGCGGAGCTGCTGATCGACCACGGCGCGCCCGACCCGGTGCAGTCCGCCGTCCACCGCGAGACCGTCCGCGAGCTCTGGTCCGCGGTCGCCCAGCTCGGGGACCGGGACCAGGTGGTGCTGCGCATGTACTACCTGGAGAACCGGACGCTGGCCGAGATCGGTGGTCTGCTGGGCGTCACGGAGTCGCGGGTATGCCAGCTGCACACCCGGATGGTGGCCCGCCTCCGCGGACGTCTCGAGCAGTCCCTGGCGGGCTGAGGACCTCGCCCCGTCCGACAGGCCCCTGTCGAACGGTGCGCCGCATCCCGGACCGAGACCGCCATGGCCGGGGTCGCGCGGTCAGGGCCCGCTGGTCCCACGCGGCTCGCAGCGCGGCTCCGGTCGCCGCCGGATCCTCGGTCCGGTCCGGTCCGGTCCGGTCCGTCGACGGTCACGGATCGACCCCGTCCCACGGCAGGAGCCGCACCCGGGAGGGGCGTAGCAGGACGAGCGGGTCCAGATAGTCGACCTTCCCGCGCCGGACACCCCAGTGCAGGCAGGCCACGGACGGGCACCCGGTGTGCCCCGCCTCGAGCACACCGAGCGGGTCACCGGCGGCCACCCGCGTGCCGGCGGTGACCGACGGGGTCACGGGCTCGTAGGTGGTGCGCAGGCCGTCCGGGTGGTCGACCGAGACCACCCCGCGCCCGGCGACCGGTCCGACGAACACGACGACGCCCTCCCGCGCGGCCAGCACCGCCGTCCCCGGCGCGGCGACGAGGTCGGCACCGCGGTGGCCCGGCCCGTAGCGGAACGTCGGCCGCCGGAACAGCGTGCCCACGGTCGGCACCGGCTGCAGCGGCCATGCGTAGTCAGCACCCGGAGCGCGGATCCCGGCCCCCGGAGGACGGGGTGGTGCCGGTGCCCGAGCCGCCGGTGCCGGACCGGACGCGGTCGGGGCAGGGGCTGTCGCCGGACCACCCGGTGGCGGACCACCTGCTGCCGGACCACCTACTGCCGGACCACCCGCTGCCGGACCACCCGGTGCCGGGCCGGACGGCGACGGGGTCGGTGACGCCGGAGTGTCCGGAGCAGGTGTGGCCGGTGTGGTCGGGGCGGGCGTGGCCGGTGGGACGGGGGTGGGTGTGGCCGACGCGGAGGGCGCGGGTGTGGGTGGTGCCGGTACCGGTGGCCCGGCCCGGGCCGTCCCGGGCATGAGGACCGCCAGCACCGTCACCGCGCACGCCGCCGTCGTCAGGACGGCGCGCAGGACGCGGCGGGAGCGGGGGATCGGAGCGGGCACCCGTCCAGCCTGCGAGAACCCCGGCCGATCGCCCTCGCCGATCGCGGATCTGTGGACGCCCGGAGCAGGTTGTGGACAACCCCGCTTCCGGAGGGACTCCGCCGGGCTCGCCGTGGTGACCACGGCGTATAGTTATGACTGCACCACGACTCGTCGTGGTGACTTCGCGCGCCCGCCATCCCGGGAGCGGCCGATCAGGCCGGACACACGGGGGCGGTGGCCGGGCGGTCCCGAATGTTCGACCCCACCGTTGTACCGGGGTCGAGGATCACGGGTCCGGTCCCGCCGCGGGTGCCAGGGCGTGGTCGTCGACCGGCGGCTTCGCGACAACCGCAGCGCGGCGAGAGCCGCGCCCGACCGAGAGGTGATCACAGGCCATGGCCGTCGTCACCATGAAGCAGCTGCTCGACAGCGGCGTGCACTTCGGGCACCAGACCCGACGCTGGAACCCGAAGATGAAGCGCTACATCCTCACCGAGCGCAACGGCATCTACATCATCGACCTCCAGCAGACGCTGTCGTACATCGACCGCGCCTACGAGTTCGTCCGCGAGACCGTCGCGCACGGCGGGACGATCATGTTCGTCGGGACGAAGAAGCAGGCCCAGGAGGTCATCGCCGACGAGGCGGGCCGGGTCAACATGCCGTACGTGAACCAGCGCTGGCTGGGCGGCATGCTCACGAACTTCCAGACCGTGCACAAGCGTCTGCAGCGCCTCAAGGAGCTGGAGTCGATGGAGCAGACGGGGGGCTTCGAGGGTCGCACCAAGAAGGAGATCCTCATGCTCACCCGTGAGAAGGACAAGCTCGAGAAGACCCTCGGCGGTATTCGCGACATGTCCAAGGTGCCCAGCGCGGTGTGGATCGTCGACACCAAGAAGGAGCACATCGCGGTCGGCGAGGCCCGGAAGCTCAACATCCCGGTCGTCTCGATCCTGGACACGAACTGCGACCCGGACGAGGTCGACTTCCCGATCCCGGGCAACGACGACGCGATCCGCTCGGCCGCCCTGCTGACCAAGGTCATCGCCAAGGCGGCGGCCGACGGTCTGGTCGCGCGCTCCGCGCGTCGCGGCGAGGGTGGCGGCGAGGCCCAGGCCGCCGACGCCGCCCCGGGCAGCGACCAGCCGCTCGCCGAGTGGGAGCAGGAAGTCCTCACCGGTGGCGAGGTCGGTTCCGACGGCGCGAGCCTGACCGCGGCCGGCGCGACCACCGAGGCGCCCAACGCCGCGGCGGCCGCCGCCCCGGCCAGCACGAGCAACGGCACGCAGCAGACCGCGAGCTGATCCGTCTCGCACGGGTGGCCGGGGACATCCCGGCCACCCGTGCGGCGTTTCACCCACCCGGCACGATCTCGGCCGTACCCCTGGCCGAACCACACGGACTAAGGACGAAGAGACACCGAGATGGCGAACTACACCGCCGCGGACGTCAAGAAGCTCCGCGACCTCACCGGCTCCGGGATGATGGACTGCAAGAAGGCCCTCGAGGAGTCCGACGGGGACACCGACAAGGCCGTCGAGCTGCTCCGCATCAAGGGCGCGAAGGACGTGGGCAAGCGCGCCGAGCGCACCACCTCCAACGGCCTGGTCGTCGCCTCCGGCGGCACCATGGTCGAGCTGAACTGCGAGACCGACTTCGTCGCCAAGAGCGATGACTTCATTTCCCTCGCCGACCAGATCCTGCAGGTCGCGGTCGACCAGAAGCCGGCCGACGTCGACGCGCTGCGCAGCGCCAAGATGGGCGACGGCACCGTCGAGGACTCGGTCCAGGGCCTGTCCGCCCGGATCGGCGAGAAGCTCGAGCTCAAGCGCTACATCCACGTCGACGGCCCGGTCGCGGTCTACCTGCACAAGCGGGCCACCGACCTGCCGCCGGCGATCGGCGCGCTGGTGTCCTATGAGGGCACCGACGACGAGACCGCCCGTGGCATCGCGATGCACATCGCCGCCGCCCGCCCGCAGTACACGACCCGCGAGCAGGTCCCGGCCGACATCGTCGAGAACGAGAAGAAGATCGCCGAGGCGACCGCGCGCGAGGAGGGCAAGCCCGAGCAGGTGCTGCCCCGCATCGTCGACGGCCGCGTCAACGGCTTCTACAAGGACGTCGTGCTGCTCGAGCAGTCGTCCGTGCAGGACCAGAAGAAGACCGTGAAGGCGCTGCTGGACGAGGCCGGCGTCACGGTCAAGGACTTCGTGCGCTTCGAGGTCGGCCAGGGCTGAGTCCCTGAGACGGCCGGGCCGCATCCGGGCGGCGATCCCGCCCGGTACCGGCCCGGCCCCGCCGGTCACCCGGTGCGGTACCCGCCGCAGGGCGGGCGCCGCACCGGGCCGGCCGGAGTGAGAGGATCGGCGTGCACGCGGTCCCGGGCCGCGGCTCGCGTGCGCAGGTGAGACGACAGAGACGGACGGGGACGACACCGTGATCGACGAAACCCTCTTCGACGCCGAGGAGAAGATGGAGAAGGCCGTCACGGTGGCGAAGGACGACCTGTCGTCCGTGCGCACCGGTCGCGCGACCCCGTCGATGTTCTCCCGCGTCGTGGTCGAGTACTACGGCGCCTACACCCCGCTCAACCAGCTCGCCTCGGTCTCCGTGCCGGAGGCCCGGATGGCGGTCATCAAGCCCTACGACTCCAGCCAGCTCAAGGAGATGGAGAAGGCGATCCGGGACTCCGACCTGGGCGTCAACCCCTCCAACGACGGACAGATCATCCGCGTGGTCATCCCGCAGCTGTCCGAGGAGCGTCGCAAGGAGATGGTGAAGGTCGCGCGCGGCAAGGGCGAGGACGCCCGGGTCGTGCTGCGGGGTCTGCGCCGGAAGGCGATGGACGAGCTGCACCGCATCCAGAAGGACGGCGAGGCCGGCGAGGACGAGGTCGGCCGCGCCGAGAAGGAGCTGCAGACCGTCACCGACCGCTACGTCGCGCAGATCGACGAGCTGGTCAAGAACAAGGAATCCGAACTCCTCGAGGTCTGATCTCCATGACCTCCTCCCACGACGCCGCCGTCCCGGTGACCTCCGACCTTCCCGGGTCGGGTCCGCCGGGTGTCCCGGCGCCGCCCGAGAGCCCGGTGCGTCCGTCGAAGAGGGCACGCCTGGGGCGCAACCTCGTCGCCGCGATCGCGGTCGGGCTGTCGATGGGTGCGGTCATCCTGGCCAGCCTGCTGATCGTCCACCAGGTCTTCGTCGGGGTGCTCGCCGTGTGCGCTGCGATCGCGACCTGGGAGCTCTCCGGTGCGTTGCGCCGCGGCGCCGACATCCGGGTGACGCTGCCGGTCCTGCTCGTCGGCGGGCAGGCGATCGTCTGGTCGGCGTGGCCGTTCGGGTTGCGCGGCGTGGCCGTCGCGTTCGCCGCGACCGTCCTCGGCTGCCTGCTGTGGCGGATGCGCGCCGGTGCGGCGCACTTCCTGCGCGACATGAGCGCGTCGCTGTTCGTCGCCGCCTACGTCCCGCTGCTGGTCGCGTTCGCGGTGCTGATGACCGTCGCGCCGCAGGGCGTCGGACGGGTGCTGACGTTCCTGATCTGCGTGATCGCCTCGGACGTCGGTGGCTACGCGGCCGGGGTGATCGCCGGACGGCACCCGATGGCCCCCACGATCAGCCCCAAGAAGTCCTGGGAGGGCTTCGCCGGGTCGCAGATCGCGGGCATGATCGCCGGCGCGCTCTGCGTGACGCTGCTGCTCGGCGGGCCCTGGTACTTCGGTGCCCTGACCGGCGCGCTGCTGGTGTGCACCGCGACCCTCGGCGACCTCGTCGAGTCGCTGGTCAAGCGCGACCTGGGGATCAAGGACATGGGCACGATGCTGCCCGGGCACGGCGGTCTGATGGACCGGATGGACTCGCTGCTCCCGGCGGCGTTCGTGGCGTGGGCCGTGCTCGGCCTGATCGTCCCCGCCTGACGCCGTGCGCTACCGGGGTTTCGGCGGGCAGGTCCGTCCCGGCCCGGCCATCCCCAGCCCGAACATCTGGAACTGGCCCGACGTCTACGCCGCCGAGAACGCCGCCCAGGACGCCGACGGCGCACTCTGGTCGGCGCTGTGGGAGACCACCGGGGGCTGGGCCGGCGCCGACGTCGTCGACGTCGGGTGCGGCGACGGGTTCCACCTGCCGCGCTTCGCCGCCGAGGCCGCCACCGTCGTCGGGGTCGAGCCGCACCCGCCGCTGGTCGAGCGCGGTCAGCGGCATCACGACGGCGATCGCGTGCGGCTGCTGCGGGGTGGTGCCGAGAACCTGCCGCTGCCCGACGACAGCGCGGACCTGCTGCACGCCCGCACGGCCTATTTCTTCGGTCCCGGCTGCGAGCCCGGACTCGCCGAGGCGGACCGGGTGCTGCGCCCCGGTGGTGTCCTGGCCGTCATCGACCTGGACTTCACCTCACGCCCCTACGGGGACTGGCTGCGCGCCGACCTGCCCCGCTACGACCCTCCGGCGGTGGAGCGGTTCTTCGCGAACCACGGTTTCGCGCAGCGCCGGGTGGTCTCGACGTGGCGGTTCGCCGACCGCGCCACGCTGGAGGACGTGCTGCGGATCGAGTTCTCCCGGGCCACCGCGGCGCGTGCCGTGGACGACGTGCCGGGCCTGACGATCAGCGTCGGCTACCGCCTGCACACCCGCCGCCGCCCGGCCTCGGTGTTGCTGCCCTGAGCCACCCGCGGAACGAGTGGCGAGCTCAGGCCAGCGTGACGTTCTGGCCGCTCACGGCCACCGCACGGCGGGCGAGCGGCGTCGTCGCCGGGCCCTCGAGGACCGCGCCGTCGAGTCCGAACCGGCTGCCGTGACACGGGCAGATCACCGCGCCGTCGCGGATGGCGTTGACCTGGCAGCCCTGGTGCGGGCAGACCGTCGACAGGCCCTGGAACCGTCCGGCGGCGGGCTGGGTCACCACGACCTGCTGGTCGGCGAACACGACCCCGCCACCCACCGGCACCGACGACACGGGCCCGAGCACCGTGCCCGGCGCGCCCTCCGGCAGGTCCGCAGCCGGCTGATCGGTCGCGGGCTGCCCGCCTGCGGCGTCACCGGACCCGCCCGAGCTGCACGCGGCGACGAGGCCGACCGCAGCCACCCCGGCCCCGGCGATCGCGGCGCGGCGTCCCATCGACGGGCCGCGTCCCTCGGGCTCGGCGGGGGTCTCGACGGCGGGGGTGGGACGGGTGTCGGACATGGCGCTCCTCGTACGCGCCGCGACAGGAGGGCGGCGCTGATGGTGGGGGCCGCGCCGGCGTGGTGGTCCGGAAGGCGTGCGGCGGGTTCGGGTACGACCAGCGTGCCACAGCCGCCTCGCGTGCCGTCGACGCTGGTGAAGCCTTTCGTGAGGCAACGGCGGGTCACCGCGGTGAGGCGCCGGATCACCGGGGGAGCGGTCACGGCGTCGCCGGGCTCGCTACCGTGGAGCCATGTCCTTCACCGTGCGAGCGGCCGTCGTCGGCGTCCCCGTGCCGAGTCTGGAGATCGTGCTCGGCACCCTGGCCTGGGTGGTCGGTGCGGCCGGCCTGGACGCCGGGTTCGGGACCCTCCTGGTCGCGCTCGGCCTCGGCCTGGCCGGCTGGTTGTGGAGCGTGCGGCACCGCAGGCGCGCGATGGCCGTGCAGCTGCACCCCGCCCGCAAGGCCCGGATGCAGCGCCTCATCGCGGCCGGTGTGATCGGGATCTTCGCCTTCCCGATCCTGCTGTCGCTGATCAGTTACGGCGAGCTCGGCACGGCGCTGTCGGCGGCGCTGATCGGTGTCCTGCTGATCATGGCCTCGACGGTCCTGGAGGAGCGTTCGCTGGTCGCGGTCGGTGCGCTGGTGCTGGTCCTGGCCGCGATCGGGGCGTTCCTGGCGCTCAACTCGTCCGGGGTGTCGCAGTCCCAGCCGGTGATCGGGCTGGGCTGCGGGCTGGTGCTGTGGGTGGCCGGGATGCGCCGCCTCGGCCTGCTCGACGAGCTGCGCCGCCGCGTCCGCCGCTGAGAGCAGGCCCGTCGGACTCCGCCGATCGGGGTCCCCGGCCGGAGGCTGGCACACTGGAGGGGTCATGACTGCCCTTCCCCTGGTGTTCGACGCCCCGCGCCGTGCCACCCCGCCGCGCCATCTCGCCGACCTCGACCCGTCCGACCGCGCCGACGTCGCACGGGAGCTCGGTGTGCCGAAGTTCCGCCTCGACCAGCTCGCCCGGCACTACTTCGGCCGTCTGACCGCCGACGTCGACGCCATGACCGACCTGTCGGCCGGTGCCCGCGAGACCCTGTCCGGGCTGCTCCCGGCGTTGGTCACCCCGGTCACCGAACGCAGCTGCGACGACGGCGCGACCCGCAAGACCCTCTGGCGCGGCCACGACGGCACGCTCGCCGAGTCGGTCCTGATGCGCTACCCCGGCCGCGCCACGGTGTGCGTCTCGAGCCAGGCCGGATGCGGGATGGCCTGCCCGTTCTGCGCGACGGGCCAGGGCGGGCTGCAGCGCAACCTGTCCACCGGCGAGATCGTCGATCAGGTCCGCCAGGCCGCCGCCGCGGCCCGCGACGGGCTGCTCGACGAGCCGGCGCGCCTGTCGAACGTCGTGTTCATGGGCATGGGCGAGCCGCTGGCGAACTACAAGCGCGTGATCGCCGCCGTCCGCCGGATCACCGAGCCCGCCCCGGACGGGCTGGGCATCTCCGCCCGCGGGGTCACGGTGTCGACGGTCGGTCTCGTCCCGGCGATCGACAAGCTCACCGCGGAGGGCCTGCCGGTCACGCTGGCGGTCTCCCTGCACACCCCCGACGACGAGCTGCGCGACACCCTCGTGCCGGTGAACAACCGCTGGAAGGTCGCCGAGGTCCTCGACGCCGCGCGCCGCTACGCCACGACGACCGGGCGCCGCGTGTCGATCGAGTACGCGCTGATCCGCGACGTGAACGACCAGCCGTGGCGCGCCGACCTGCTCGGCAAGCTCCTGCGTCAGCACATCGGCACGTCGCGCGTGCACGTGAACCTGATCCCGCTCAACCCGACCCCGGGCAGCGAGTGGGACGCCTCCCCGCGCCCGGTGCAGGACGAGTTCGTCGCCCGCGTGCTGGCCTCCGGCGTCGCCTGCACCGTCCGCGACACCCGCGGGCAGGAGATCGACGCCGCCTGCGGCCAGCTGGCCGCCTCCCACCAGCAGTGAGACGCGCCCCGAGCGGCACCCCCGCCTAGTCGGAGTCGGCGGGGGCGCCGCCCGTTCCCCGGGGCAGGCCCAGGGACCCGGAGACCGGCCGCTAGATGCGGTCGCCGGACTCCGGGTGGAACAGGTGCAGATCGTCGGCCGACGGGGTGAGCGAGATCCGGTCCCCGCGCCGGGCGCCGGAGCGGCCCCCGGTCCGGACGACGACGGTGGTCCCGGAGTCGTCGGTCAGGTGCCCGTAGAGGAACGCGTCGCTGCCCAGCTCCTCGACGACGTCGACCTGTGCGGGGACGCCCTCGCTCCCGTCGGGTCCGACGGTCCACTGCTCGGGCCGGATGCCGAGGGTGACGGTCTCCAGACGGGCCGCGCCGATCGCGGAGCGTCGTTCCTGCGGCAGCGCCAGGTCGCGCCCGGCCAGGTGCACGCCGCGCTCGGTCACCGGCAGCGTGAACAGGTTCATCGCCGGTGAGCCGATGAAGCCAGCCACGAACGCGTTCTTCGGACGGTCGTAGAGCTCGGCCGGGGTGGCGAACTGCTGCAGCTGCCCGTTGGCCAGCAGGGCGACCCGGTCGCCCATCGTCATGGCCTCGACCTGGTCGTGGGTGACGTAGACGGTGGTGACGCCGAGCCGTCGCTGCATGGCGGCGATCTCGGTGCGGGTCGTCACGCGCATCTTCGCGTCGAGGTTCGACAACGGCTCGTCCATCAGGAAGACCTGCGGCTCGCGCACGATCGCCCGTCCCATCGCCACGCGCTGGCGCTGACCGCCGGACAGGGCGCGCGGCTTGCGGTCGAGGTAGTCGGTCAGCCCGAGCACATCGGCGGCCTCGCGCACCTTCTTCGCGCGCTCGTCCTTGTCGATCCCGCGCATCTTGAGCGGGAACGCCATGTTCTCCCCGACGGTCTTGTTCGGGTAGAGCGCGTAGTTCTGGAAGACCATGGCGATGTCGCGGTCCCGCGAGGGCACGCCGACCATGTTCTTCCCGTCGATCCGGATGTCGCCGTCGTCGATCTCCTCGAGACCGGCCAGCATCCGCAGGGCGGTGGACTTCCCGGAGCCCGACGGCCCGACCAGGACGACGAACTCGCCGTCCTCGATGGTCAGGTCGAGACGGTCGACGGCCGGCTTCTGCCCCGCCTGGTAGATCCGGGACGCCTTGTCGAACACGACGTCAGCCACGGTCGGCTCCGTTCTGCGAGGAGGTCTGCGGGAGGGATGAGGCGGTCACTTGACGGCCCCGAACGAGAGGCCCTGGACGAGCTTGTTCTGCGCCACCCAGCCCGCGATGACGACGGGCAGCGCGGCCATCGTGGCAGCGGCGCAGAGCTTGGCGAAGTACAGCCCCTCCGAGGTGATGAACCCGACGAGGAACACCGGCACGGTCGCGGCCTGCGACGCGGTCAGGTTCACCGCGAAGAAGAACTCGTTCCAGGAGAAGATCACGCAGATCAGCGCCGTGGCGGCCATGCCGGGGGACACCACCGGCAGCACCACCTCGCGCAGCGACCGGAACAGCGACGCGCCGTCCATGCTGGCCGCCTCCAGGAGCTCCTTGGGGACCTCCTGGAAGAACGAGCGCATCATCCACACCGCGATCGGCAGGTTCATCGCCGTGTAGAGCACGACCAGGGTCCAGACATTGTCCAGCATCCCGATGTAGTTGACCACCACGTAGATCGGCACGATCGCCGCGACGACGGGCAGCATCTTCGTCGAGATGAAGAAGAACAGGACGTCCTGGGTCTTCTTGACCGGCCGCAGCGACACCGCGTAGGCGGCCGGCGTGGCCAGCAGGACCACCAGCACCGTCGACATCAGCGTCGCGAACACCGAGTTGAGCAGGTACGGCCCGATGCCGGAGGAGAAGACCTCGGAGAACTGGTCGAGCGTCGGGGTGAAGAACAGCTTCGGCGGGCTGGTGTAGGCGTCGGCCTCCTGCTTGAACGCCGTGAGCACCATCCACAGGATCGGGAAGAAGAACCCGATCCCGACGATCCAGGCCAGGACGCCGAGCAGCGCGTTGCCGGTGCGGCGCTGCTTCTTGGGCTTGATCCGGGGCGGGTCCGCGGCCGGGGCCGCACCGGACCCGGTCGTGGTGGGGGAGAGGGTCTGCTCGGCCATCAGGACGCCTCCTCGGCACCGGAGAAGCTGCGGAAGATCAGCCGCAGGGCGAACGTGGAGACGATGATCGTGGCCACGACGACCACCACGCCCATCGCGGCGGACTGGCCGATGTCGAAGCCGAGGAACGCCCGCTGGTAGATGTAGAACGGAAGGTTCGCGCTCGCCGTACCGGGCCCGCCCTGGGTCATCATGTAGATCGTGTCGAACGTGTTGACCAGGTAGATCGCGCCGAGCACGACGCCGAGCTCGATGAACCGGCGCAGGTGGGGGATCGTCACCTCGCGGAAGATCGCGAACGAGCCCGCCCCGTCGACCCGGGCCGCCTCCAGCACGTCGGCCGGCTGGGACTGCAGCCCGGCCAGCGTCAGCAGCATCATGAACGGCGTCCACTGCCAGACCAGGGCGATCATCACCGAGGTCAGGGGGTAGGACGACACCCAGTCGGTGTTGCCCGCGCCGAACGGCGAGAGCACGAAGTTGATCAGGCCGTAGGTCGGGTCGAACAGGACCGTCTTCCACAGCAGCGCGCTGGCCACCGGGGTGATCAGGAACGGCGTGATCAGCAGCGTCCGGACGAACCCGCGGCCGAAGAACTGCCGGTCGAGCAGCAGCGCGAACAGCAGGCCCAGGATCATCGCGAAGATGACGGCGCCCACGGTGAGCACCACCGAGTTGAGCGCCACCCCGCGGAACTGCGAGTCGGTGAACACCGTCGCGTAGTTGTCCAGGCCGACGAAGCTCTGGCTGCCGGGGCGGACCAGGTTCCAGGACTGCAGCGAGTAGTAGATCGTCACCAGGAACGGCAGCTGCGTCACGATGATCGCGAAGATCAGGGCGGGCAGCAGCGGCGCCCGGCGGATCCAGCCGTCCCGGGCGGATCCGGGACCCCGGGCCGGACGGGCCGTCGCGGCCGCGGTGTCCGGACGTTCGGTCGTGGTCGTCATCCCGCCCCTCCCTGCTGATAGGTCTCGCCGACCGTCGTCGCGTACTGCTGGGCCTGCTCCAGGGCCTCGTCGACGGTCTGCTGGCCGGCGATGGCGGCGGAGATCTGCTGGCTGACCCGGGTGCCGAGGTCCTGGAACTCCGGGATCCCGACGAACTGGATGCCGGTGTAGGGCACCGGCTTGCTGCCCGGCCGGGACTGGTCGGCGCTGCTGATCGCCTGCAGGGTCTGCGGTGCGTAGCTCTTCGACGCCTCCAGGTACTCCGGGATCTCGTACGTCGACTGGCGGGCGCCCGGGGGCACCGACTCCCAGCCCTTCTCCTCGCCGACCATCCGCTGGTAGGGCTTGGACGTCATCCAGGACAGGAACTTCCAGGTGTCCTCGACGGCGCCGGGGCCCTTCTCGGCGGTGGTCTTCGGGATGGCGAGCGACCAGGAGTACAGCCAGCCCGAGGCGCGGCCGTCGACGCCGGCCGGGGCGGGCGCGTAGCCGACCTTGCCCACGACCTTCGACTCCTCCGGGTTCTCCACCAGCCCGGACGCGACGGTCGCGTCGTACCACATGGCCGCGTTGCCCTGGCTGAACTGCGTGCCGCACTCGGAGAACCCGGCGGTGGCCGCGCCCGGCTGGCCGTAGCGGCTGACCAGGTCGACGTAGAACTGCACGGCCTGGCGGTACTCGGGCGACTCGAGCTGGGCGTCCCACTGCTCGTCGTACCAGCGGCCGCCGAAGGCGTTGACCACGGTGTCGAGCGGGGCCATCAGCTCGCCCCAGCCGGGCTTGCCGCGCAGGCAGATGCCCGCCCGGCCCGCGTTCTCGTCGTCGAGCTCGGCGGCGATCTCGGCGACCTGCGGCCAGGTCGGCTTCGCCGGCATGGTCAGACCGGCCTGCGCCAGGAGGTCCTTGCGGTACATCAGGAACGACGACTCGCCGTAGAACGGCGTCGAGTACATGTGCCCGTCCGGCCCGGAGAGGGCCTGGCGCACCGCCGGGATGAAGTCGTCCTCGTCGTAGCCGGGGGTCTGCGCCATCAGCGGGTCGAGATCGGTGAGCCAGCCGTTGCGGGCCCACTGCGGGGTCTCGTAGTTCGAGATCATGACCGCGTCGAACTCGTCGCCGCCGGTGGCGACCGAGGACGTGATCTTGGCGCGGGCCTCGTTCTCCGACAGGGAGACGAACTTGAGCCGGATCCCCGGGTTCTCCGCCTCGAACTGCGGGGACAGGTCGATCGCGTCCTCCATCTGCGGGTTGGACACGATCGCGATGGTGATCGTCCGGGCGCCCTCGGCGGCACCGAGCGCACCGGCACCGGCGCATCCGGAGACGGCCAGGGCGACGACCCCGAGCAGGGCCGCGATCACCGGCCGCCGGGGGCGGGCGCGGGCGGAGGGTGGGGCCACGGTGAGGTCTCCTCTGCGCTGAGGACGGATCCGGCATGCGGCTCGGTTGCTGTGACGTGTACCACGGCATAGGTCCGAACGAAGGAACCGTATGTCCGATTAAGCGCTTACGCAAGCGCTTGCCTGTAATCTGCGTCGCACCCGTTCGACGACGAGCGGGTGCCAGCACGAGGAGGTGCCTGATCACCACGATGGCCGAGGTCGCCCGGCTGGCCGGCGTCTCCACCGCGACCGTCTCGCACGTCCTCAACGGCACCCGCCGCGTCCGTGACTCCACGCGCCGCCAGGTGCTCGACGCGATGGCGGCGGTCGACTACACGCCCAACCACCTCGCCCGGTCACTGGCGACCGCGCGCACCACGACGATCGGGCTCGCCCTGTCCGCGATCTCCAACCCCTACTTCGGCGAGCTGTTGCACGCGGTGGAGGACGAGGCGTCCGCGGCGGGGTACACGCTGCTGCTGGTCGACCCGCACGAGGACCCCGACTACGAGGGGACGGCCGTGCGCCGGCTGCGCCACCGGGTCGACGGCGTGTTGATCGCCCCGTCGTCGGACGCGGGCCGGACCCTGGCCGAGCTGGCCGCGCAGAGGGTTCCGACCGTGCTGGTGGACCGGCTCGTCGGCGGGGACCACGACCAGATCGGCACCGAGAACGTCGAACCGGTGGCGTCGCTCGTGGCGCACCTGGCCGAGGGCGGGCACACCCGGATCGGCTTCGTGGCCGGGCACGCGGGCCTGGCCACCACCGTCGAGCGGCTCGCCGGCTTCCGGCTCGGGATGTCGCGCGCCGGTCTCGCCGTCGACGGGACCCTGGTCGTGGACGGCGACTCGGAATCCGAACCGGCGCGCCGGGCCGTCCTCACCCTGTTCGACCGGGCCGACCCGCCGACCGCGATGATCACCGCGAACAACGCGATGACGATCGGCGCCATGCAGGCCCTGCACTCCTCCGGCCGTCGCGTCCCGGACGACGTCGCGCTCGTCGCGTTCGACGACTTCCCGTGGGCCGACGCGTTCCGGCCGCGCCTGACGGTGATCGCCCAGCCGTTCGCCGAGATCGGGCGTGAGGCGGTGCGGATGCTCCTGCGCCGCATGATCGAGCCGGACGCCCCGCCCCGGACGGTGCGCCTGCCCGCCCGCTTCGTGCACCGCGAGTCCTGCGGCTGCACCCCCGCTTGATCCCGGGTGATCGCAGCCGTGGGAGCGGAACCGACCGTGCAGGTCGTTTGCGCTCCCACCGCCGTGATCACCGCCTCTGATCACCGCCGTCCGGCGTCGGCCCGGGCGACGGCACCCCGGATCTGGGCGACCACGTCGTCCGGCTGCCCGGTGAGGTCACGCCAGGTGAAGCGCAGGACGGTCCACCCCGACGCGACCAGGGCGTTGCCCTTCGTGCGGTCGTTCTGGAAGCGGTCCGGTCCCGAGTGGAACGCCCAGCCGTCGAACTCGATCGCCACCCGGTGCCGGGGGAAGGCGAGGTCGATCGTCCAGCGTCCGAACGGCACGGCCCGCTCGAACCCGTCGATCCCGGCCCGACGGAGCAGACCGATCAGCCGTCGCTCGGCCCGGGAGTCCGCCCGGTCGGCCACCTCCTCCAGCAGGAACCGTGCCCGGGACATGCCCGGTGACCCGAGGGACCGGCAGTACGCCGCGTAGAGCTCGGCGAACGGGAGACGGCGTTGCAGCACGCGGTCCAGGAACGAGACGCCGTCCGGCGAGGTCACCGCGGTCTCCAACGCGGTCAGCGCCAGTCCGGTCACGGCGACGCCCCGTACCCGCGCCAGGTCCCGGGGACCCAGATCGCGCCGGCGAAGACGCACCCCGTCCGGGACCCGGCGACGGACGGCGTGCGGGACGGTCACCCCGACCGGCGATCCGGCGGGGATCCGATCCAGGACGCCGTACCAGAACGCCGCCGCCGGCCCGTCGACCACACCGCGGGCGCCGCCCCAGAGCGAGGCCGCCCAGACGCGTTGCATGTCGTCCGGCGGGTGCGTGCTCGACCGGTAGACGCCCGGGTGGACCTCCGCGACCAGGCCGCGGGCGAGCCGTCCGCGCATCGCACGGGCCGAGACGCCACAAGCGACCGCCTGGTCGCGGCCGACCACCCCGCTCTGCCGCAGCAGCAGGTCCTCCAGGCGCACGGGCGGATCCTGGCCCGATGCGGGTCGCCCCGTGGCGGGAGCAGGGCAGGGCTTCGCGATCGCACATCCATGATCACGTCGATGGGAGCGGGACCGACCGTACCGGTCGGTTCCGCTCCCATCGTGACGATCAGCCGCCGGTGAGGACCTCGGCGAGGTCGAAGCGGACCGGGTGCTCGAGCTGGTCGTAGGTGCACGACGCCGGGTCGCGGTCGTCGCGCCAGCGCACGAACTGGGTGGTGTGGCGGAAGCGCACGCCCTCCATGTAGTCGTAGCGCACCTCGAGGACGCGTTCGGGGCGCAGCGGGACGAACGACAGGTCCTTGCCCGCGTTCCAGCGGCTGGTTTCGGACTTGCGCGGGGTGCGCTCGCCCTCCTCCTGCTTCGCCCAGGCCCAGGGGTGCTCATCGAACGTGGTGACGAGCGGCTGCAGCTCCTCCATCAGCTCGCGGCGCCGGGCCATCGGGAACGCCCCGACGACCCCGACCGACACGAGCACCCCGCGGGAGTCGTGCAGTCCCAGCAGCAGTGAGCCGATCGCGTTTGGGCCGGACTTGTGCACCCGGTACCCGGCGAGCACGCAGTCCGCGGTCCGCTCGTGCTTGATCTTGGTCATGGTGCGCTTGTCCGGCTGGTAGAGCAGGTCGGGCTTCTTCGCGATCAGCCCGTCCAGCCCGGCCCCCTCGAACTGTTCGAACCACGTCTGCGCGACGTCGTGGTCGCGGGTCAGCGGCGTCACGTACACCGGGGCCGACGCCGGGCCCAGGGCGTCCTCCAGCATGGCGCGGCGCTCGGACAGCGGCCGGTCCATCAGGTCGTCGTCACGCAGCGCCAGCAGGTCGAACGCGACGAACGACGCCGGAGTCTCCTCGGAGAGGAGCTTCACCCGGCTCGCGGCGGGGTGGATCCGCTGCTGCAGGGCCTCGAAGTCGAGCAGGTTCTGCTCGGTGTTCGCGACGATGATCTCGCCGTCGACCACGGCGCGCGGCGGGAAGTTCGCCTTCACCGCCTCGACGACCTCGGGGAAGTAGCGGGTCATCGGCCGCTCGTTGCGGCTGCCGATCTCGACCTCGTCGCCGTCCCGGAAGATGATCGCCCGGAAGCCGTCCCACTTCGGCTCGTAGAGCTGGCCCTGCGGGATCGACGGGGCCGGTTTGGCCAGCATGGGCGAGATCGGGGGCATGACGGGCAGGTCCACGGCGGGCAGTCTCCTCTGTGTTCGGGCTCGGTGCCGCACGCGGTCGCGCAGCCGGGTGACGCATGTCCCGGCGAGGTTCGTCGGCGCACACGGGGTGGACCGCGGTCGGGAGCCGAACTCATCTGTGATCTGCTCCCGGGATGGGGACGCGCAAGCTACCGGACGCGGCGGCGCTGGAGGCGGCGCGGACGCGGACGATCCCGGACGTACTGCCCGGGCCCGGCGACCCGTCGCCGCGGGTGCTGTTCTGCGGCATCAACCCCGGGCTGGTGAGCGCGGCGACCGGGCACCACTTCGCCCGTCCGGGAAACCGGTTCTGGCCGGTCCTGCACGACTCCGGGTTCACCCCGCGGCTGCTGCGCTCCGACGAGCAGGGTGAGCTCGCGGGTCTCGGCCTGGGCATCACCAACATGGCCCCGCGCGCCACCGCCCGGGCCGACGAGCTCTCCGACGACGAGGTCGTGGCCGGCGGTGAACGTCTGCGTGGCCTGGTCGCGGAGCTGGCGCCGGCGTGGCTGGCCGTGGTCGGGATCGTGGCCTACCGGACGGCGTTCGCCCGGCCCAGGGCCGTGGTGGGGGAGCAGGACGAGCGTCTCGGCGACACGGGCGTCTGGGTCCTGCCCAACCCGAGCGGGCTCAACGCGCACTGGTCCCGCGAGGCCATGACGGCCGAGTTCGCCCGCCTGCACGGCCGCACCTGAGGCCGGGTCCGCCGAAGAGGTCGGGTCAGCCGTCGAGGTCGGTGGCCTCGGGCTCCGGCGGGGTCTCGGCACCGTCGCGGGCGTCGCGGTCGGCCCACTCCAGGAGCGGGGCGATGTCGAACACGGCGTCGTCGATGCCGGCGTGCAGGTCACCGAGCTCGGCGAAGCGGGCCGGCATGGTGGCGATCGTGAAGTCGCCCGGCTCGGCGTCGTCGATCTCGTCCCAGCGCAGCGGTGCGGAGACGCGCGCCTCCGGGACGCCGCGCACCGAGTAGGCCGAGGCGATCGTGTGGTCGCGCGCGTTCTGGTTGTAGTCGACGAACACCTTCGACGGGTCCCGGTCCTTGCGCCACCAGTTCAGGTCCACCCGGTCGCAGCGCCGCCCGACCTCGCGGGCGAAGGCGTGGGCCGCGCGCCGGACGTCGGCGAACCCGTGGTCCGGCGGGATCCGGACGTAGACGTGCAGGCCCTTGCCGCCGGAGGTCTTGGGGAACCCGGTGGCACCCAGCTCGTCGAGCACCTCGTGCGCGACGTGGGCGACGCGGCGGACGTCGGCATAACTGGTGTCGGGCATCGGGTCCAGGTCGATCCGCCACTCGTCGGGTGCCTCGACGTCGGCGGCCCGGGAGTTCCAGGGGTGGAATTCCACGGTCGACATCTGCACCGCCCAGACGACGTCCGCGGGGTGGGCGACGCACAGCTCGTCGGCGGTGCGGTTGTAGCGGGGGAAGTGCACCCGCACGGTGCGCACCCAGTCCGGGGCGCCGCGCGGGAGCCGCTTCTGGTGCACCTTGTCCCCGCTGACGCCTTTGGGGAAGCGGTGCATCATGCACGGCCGGTCGCGCAGCGCGCGGACGATGCCCTCGCCGACGGACTCGTAGTACCGGGCGAGGTCGAGCTTCGTCTCGCCGCGGGCCGGGAAGTAGACCCGGTCCGGGCTGGACAGGCGCACGGTGCGACCGCCGATCGTCAGCTCGACCGGCTCACCCGCGCCGCTGCCCGCCATGACGGGACCCGGACAGGGTCAGCGACGCCAGGAGTTGCGCCGGCGGCGGATGCTCCACGCGACCCCGGCCAGGATGGCGATCGCCGGGATCACCATGAACAGGATCTCGGTCCAGCTGGTCGGGTGCCCGATCAGCATCACCAGCAGGGCGATCGCGGTGACCACACCGGCGATCCGCGTGCCGTTCGGGAACGTGGCGTGCCAGCCCCAGTCGACCGAGGGCTCGTCGTCGGGGTCGACGCCGGACCGGACGGCGATTTCCCTCGAGTTGCTCGCCACGTGCACCCTCCTGATGGAGCTCCTGCTTACGAGGTCACATGGTCGCACAACACCGCCGCGAGGATGATGTGCGGTGATGACCGACTCCGCCACACCCGCCCCCGCCGCCGTCTCCCGCGACGAGCCGCGCTCTCTGCTGATCCTCGGGTCGACCGGGTCGATCGGCACCCAGGCCCTCGACGTGGTCACCCACGCCGGCGGGTTCACCGTGACCGGCCTCGCCGCGGGCGGCTCCGACGTGGCGCTGCTCGCCGAGCAGGTCCGCACCCACCGGGTGCCCCGCGTGGCGGTCGCCGACCCGGGGGCCGCCGCACGGCTGCGCGAGGCCGTCCCCGGCGTCGAGGTGCTCGACGGCCCGGACGCCGCCACCGAGCTGGTCGCGACGTCGCGCGCCGACGTCGTGCTGAACGGGGTCACCGGCTCCCGCGGTCTCGGCCCGACGCTGGCCGCGCTGGCGGCGGGGTCGACCCTGGCACTGGCGAACAAGGAGTCCCTGGTCGCGGGCGGGCCGCTGGTGCTCGGTGCGGCGGCGCCGGGGCAGATCGTGCCGGTGGACTCGGAGCACTCGGCGCTGGCCCAGTGCCTGCGCGGGGGCAGCGCCGACGAGGTCGCACGCCTGGTCCTGACCGCCTCCGGAGGCCCGTTCCGCGGACGCAGACGTGCCGACCTGACCGACGTCACCGTCGCCGAGGCGCTGAAGCACCCGACCTGGGCAATGGGCCCGGTCGTCACCATCAACTCGGCGACGCTGGTCAACAAGGGCCTGGAGCTGATCGAGGCGCACCTGCTGTTCGGGGTCCCCTACGACCGGATCGACATCACGGTGCACCCGCAGTCGATCGTGCACTCGATGGTCACGTTCACCGACGGCTCGACGATCGCCCAGGCCTCCCCGCCGGACATGCGGCTGCCCATCGCACTCGGCCTGGCCTGGCCGGACCGGGTCGCCGGCGCCGCCGCGCCATGCACCTGGGACACCGCGCAGACCTGGACGTTCGAGCCGCTCGACGACGACGCGTTCCCCGGCGTCGCGCTGGCCCGCGCGGCCGGCGAGGCCGGGGGCTGCCTGCCGGCCGTCCTCAACGCCGCGAACGAGGAGCTCGTCTCCGCGTTCGTGGCGGGGGCGATCGGCTACACCGATATCACCGACCTGCTCGGGCGCACCCTGGACGCCGCGGACGAGTGGTCCCGCGATCCCGCTACCGTGGCGGACGTGCTGGCTGCCGAGGACTGGGCCCGCGTGCACGCCCGCGAGCGGGCGGGAACGGGGACCACCACATGCTGATGACGATTCTCGGGATCGTGATCTTCTTCGCCGGGATCCTGATCTCCATCGCCTGGCACGAGCTCGGGCACTTCGTGACCGCCCGCTGGTTCGGGATCAAGGTCCCGGAGTTCTTCGTCGGGTTCGGCAAGACCGTGTGGTCGAAGAAGGTCGGCGAGACCGAGTACGGGATCAAGGCCATCCCGATGGGCGGCTACGTCCGGATGATCGGCATGATCCCGCCGGCCAAGGGCGGGACGCTCGGCCGCACGCGCCGCACCGGTCCGTTCCAGGGCCTGATGGACGACGCCCGGCAGCAGTCGGCGATGGACGTCCTGCCCCAGGACGCGGACCGCCAGTTCTGGATGCGCTCGCCGTGGAAGCGGATCGTCGTCATGTTCGGCGGCCCGTTCATGAACCTGATCCTGGCCGTGTTCCTGTTCGCGATCGTGCTGATGGGCATCGGCGTGCCGACGGCGAACACCACGGTCAGCCAGGTCACCCAGTGCGTCGTCCCGGCGTCCGCCGCGACCGAGGAGTGCCCGGCCGGCGCGCCGCTCTCGCCCGCCGCCGCGGCCGGGTTCCTGCCCGGCGACCGGATCGTCGCCTTCCAGGGGCAGCAGTTCGCCCCCGAGGACTGGACGAAGATCCAGGAGGCCATCCGGGCGTCGTCGGGCCAGGTGAGCGTCACGGTCGAGCGCAACGGGCAGCAGATCCAGCTCACCCCGACGCTGATCAGCAACCAGGTCCGTGACCTGCAGGATCCCGAGCGGATCGTGCAGGCGGGCTTCCTGGGCCTGAGCCCGATGATGCCGTACGCCCAGCAGAGCCCGGGCGCGGTCGTCGACCAGATGGGCTTCATCATCTCCCGCACCGGGCAGGCGATCGTGCAGCTGCCACAGCGGGTGCCGGCCCTGTTCGGCGCGGCGTTCATGGGGGAGGAGCGCGACCAGAACGGGCCGGTCGGCATCGTCGGCGCGTCCCGGATCGGTGGCGAGATCCTCGCCCAGGCGGCGCCGCTCCGCGCCGAGCTCTCGTTCTTCCTGAACCTGCTCGCGGCGGTGAACATCTCGCTGTTCCTGTTCAACCTGCTGCCCATCCCGCCGCTCGACGGGGGCCAGATCTTCCCGGCGATCTGGGAGTCGATCAAGCGTCACAGCTACCGCCTGATGGGACGTCCCGACCCCGGGCCGGTGGACGTCGCGAAGCTGTTGCCGGTGGCCTACGTCGTGGCGCTGGTGTTCATCGTCTGGAGTGGTGTGTTGCTGATCGCCGACGTCGTCAACCCGGTCCGTCTGTTCGGCGGATGAGCCCGGCGGCACAGAACGGGAACGGGGCGGCCCGCCCGATCGCGGTCTTCGACATCGACGGTGTGCTTGCCGACGTCACGCACCGCCTGCACTTCCTCGACGTGCACCGGTGGGAGCGCTTCTTCGCCGCCGCGGACGTCGACCCGCTCCTCGACGAGGGCGCCGACCGCCTGCGCGAGGCGCTGACCGACCACGACGTCGTGTACCTGACCGGGCGCCCGGAGCGGAACCGGCGCCTGACCGTGCGCTGGCTGGCGAGCCACGACCTGCCGACCAGCCCGCTCTACATGCGCGACGACGACGACCACCGCCCCGCCCGCTACGTCAAGCGCGAGGTCCTGCGCGATCTGTCCCGCACCCGGGAGATCGCCTCGATCATCGACGACGACCCGGCGGTGGTCCGGATGCTGGAGGCCGACGGCTGGCCGGTCGAGCTCGCAACCTGGCTGCCGCACTCCTCGACCCTGCAGGACGCGCAGGAGAACCAGGGCCGTACCTAGGACCCCGTGCGCGGGAACCGTCGCCGGGGCGACGATTTCCGCTCTCGAGGGGCTACGGACCGGGGCCGGCGCGGTAGCCGCTCGGGGAGAAGGCGGACGTCGCGGCCGAGGGTGACCGCGCCGCACAGATCGCGGCGACGGTGCCGAGGATCGGGCGGTACCCGGGCCGCGGCGTCCGGAGTGAGCGCGATCGCGGGCGCGCGGGGAGTGCGTCGCGACACGGGGGACGGCGTCGTCGCCGAACTGGTGGGATAGTCGAAAGTGTGAGTGTCTCCCTGGGTATGCCGTCCGCACCTGCGCCGACCCTGGCGCCCCGCCGGAAGACCCGTCAGCTGCAGGTCGGGCCGGTGGGTGTCGGATCCGATCACCCCATCTCCGTGCAGTCCATGACCACCACCCTGACCTCCGACATCAACGCGACGCTGCAGCAGATCGCCGAGCTGACCGCGGCCGGTTGCGACATCGTCCGCGTCGCGTGCCCGTCCGCCGACGACGCCGAGGCTCTGCCCGCGATCGCGGCGAAGTCGCAGATCCCGGTCATCGCCGACATCCACTTCCAGCCCAAGTACGTCTTCGCCGCGATCGAGGCCGGGTGCGCCGCCGTGCGGGTCAACCCGGGCAACATCCGCAAGTTCGACGACCAGGTCAAGGAGATCGCGCAGGCGGCGAAGGACCACGGGACGCCGATCCGGATCGGTGTCAACGCCGGCTCGCTGGACAAGCGCCTGATGGAGAAGCACGGCAAGGCCACGCCGGAGGCGCTGGCCGAGTCGGCGATGTGGGAGGCGGGCCTGTTCGAGGAGCACGGCTTCGGCGACATCAAGATCTCGGTCAAGCACAACGACCCGGTCGTCATGGTCCGCGCCTACGAGATCCTCGCCGAGCAGTGCGACTACCCGCTGCACCTCGGCGTCACCGAGGCCGGACCGGCGTTCCAGGGCACCATCAAGTCCGCCGTCGCGTTCGGCGCGCTGCTGCGCCAGGGCATCGGCGACACGATCCGCGTCTCGCTCTCCGCCCCGCCGGTCGAGGAGATCAAGGTCGGCGCGCAGATCCTGCAGTCGCTCAACCTGCGTCCCCGCAAGCTCGAGATCGTGTCCTGCCCGTCCTGCGGGCGCGCGCAGGTCGACGTCTACAAGCTGGCCGACGAGGTCACCGCCGGGCTGACCGGCATGGAGGTCCCGCTCCGGGTCGCCGTCATGGGCTGCGTCGTGAACGGTCCGGGTGAGGCCCGCGAGGCCGACCTCGGCGTCGCCTCGGGCAACGGCAAGGGCCAGATCTTCGTCAAGGGCGAGGTCATCAAGACCGTGCCCGAGCACGCGATCGTCGAGACGCTGATCGAGGAGGCCATGCGACTGGCCGAGACGATGGAGGCCGAGGGGTCGCCCGAGGTGTCGGTGGGCTGAGAGAAGCGTGCGGAACGACCATCAGCGCTGACACCCGCTGTACGCGAGGGTGAGCCACAGGTGACCGGACGGCGACGACATGGCATGGTGAGACGGTGCTGAGGGTTGCCGGTGCACGGCTTCTCGACGACCGCCATCGGTCCGGTGTCCATGCCGCCCTGGACTCCGACCCTGTCGCGTCCTGCATGGTCGCGGCGCGTGTCGAGGCCGTCGGGCTGGATCCGTGGCGTCTCGGGGGTGAGCTGTGGGCCGCGGGCTCCGGGACGGACGGCCTCTGCTTCTCCGGCGCGAACCTCGTCCCGCTGCGCGGCGAGCGCTCCGCGATCCGCGCGTTCGCCGAGCGGGCCCGCCGCACCGGCCGCGTCTGCTCGTCGCTGGTCGGACGGTCGGAGCTCGTCCTGCCGCTGTGGGAGGAGCTCGCCGGAGTCTGGGCGCCGGCCCGGGAGATCCGTCCGGACCAGCCGCTGATGGTGCTCTCCGGCCCGCCCGCGGTGGCGCCGGACCCGCACGTGCGTCCCGTCCGGATCTCCGAGCTCGAGCGCTACCTCCCGGCCGCGGTCGCGATGTTCACCGAGGAGGTCGGCGTCGACCCGCGCGCCGGTGACGGCGGGGCCGGCTACCGCGCCCGGGTCGCCGAGCTGATCACCTCCGGCCGTGCGTTCGCCCGTTTCCACGAGGGCGAGGTCGTGTTCAAGGCCGAGATCGGGGCGATGTCACGCCGGATCGGGCAGATCCAGGGGGTCTGGGTGCACCCGGCCTGGCGCGGCCGCGGTCTCGGCACGAGTGGTACCGCCGCCGTCACCGACGCCCTGTCCGGGATGGGCCGCGCGTCGAGCCTCTACGTCAACGCGTTCAACACCCCCGCTCGTGCGGCCTACCAGCGGATCGGCTTCTCCCAGGTCGCGCAGTTCGCCACCGTCCTGTTCTGACCCCCGCCGCCGGCCCCCGGCCCGCCGGCCTCCGATCCGGCCGCCGGCCCACGGGCGCGCACCGAGCCGTCCGCCGCGCACCGAGCCTGTCGACGCGCACTCCGTGGAGATCGCGTCGACGTGCCGAGTGCGCGGGGACGGGCCGGGTGCGCGCGGACGGGCGGGGTGCGCGCGGTCGCGGGACGACGCCGGGCGCGCGACGGTGAGGTGAGCGCGCGGGCCGGCCCGCGCGCGGATCCGGCGGTACGAAAGAAGGTCCCTGATAGTTTCGCGCCATGCCGGACGACGACCTCCCGCTCTGGGAGCTGATCCAGACCTCGCACGTCGTGGCGCGCGGGTTCCACCGTGTGTTCGCCGAGGCCGGGCTGTCGGCGACGCAGTTCGGCGTACTGGCCGAGCTGGAGGACCGGGAGGCGACCGGCGGCCCCGCGCCGAGCCAGGCCGAGCTGGCACGGGTGACCCTGCTGCGCCCGCAGAGCGTGGGGGAGCTCGTCGTCTCGCTCGTCGAGCGCGGGCTCGTGCGCCGGGACGGTCCGGCCGGGCGCGGACGGCGCGCCGGCCTGGAGCTGACCGACGACGGCCGCGCGGCGCTGCACCGCGCGTTCCCGCTGGTCCGGGCGTTCAACGAGCCCGCGGCGATGGGGCTGGACGCCGGCGACGCGCGGGAGTTGACCCGGATGATGCGCCGCGTGCGCGAGACCCTCGACGCGGCCGAGACCGCACCGTCCGAGGCCCGCACCGGACGTGCGGGGACCGGGCCGGCCGGCGCCCCGGCCGGAAACACTCCGGCCGGCTGATCCCGGGGCCGGAACGCCCCGCCGCGCGGTCACGGGTCGCCGGCGAGCGGTGGACGGCCGGTCGCGGGCCCGGCGAAACCGGCATACTGAAGATCGTGCGCTCCCCCTTCACCTCGCCCCGTCCCGTCGTCCTGGCGGTGGCGGTCGTGGTGGTGCTCGTGGCCGGGGCGATCGTCGCCGTCGTGCGTCCGTGGGGCGGTCCGGACGACGCCGTGCAGCGGTTCGTCGCCGCCTGGACGGCGGGCGACGACAACGGGGCCGCCGCCGTGACCGGCGACCCCACCGCCGCCGGTGCGTTCCTGACGAAGGCCCGCGACGACCTGAAGCCCGTGTCCCTGCGCGCCGACGTCGCCGACGTCCGCACCGAGGGCGAGACCGCGACCGCCGACGTCGACGTGACCTGGGACCTGGGACAGAACCGCACCTGGGCCTATCGCACCGCGCTGCCGCTGACGCCGGCCGAGGACACCGCGACCAACGACACCGGATGGCAGGTCGACTGGTCCCCGGCGGTGCTCGCGCCGCGGCTGGGCGCCGACAAGCGCCCCGTCCTGCGGACGACGAACGCGGCCCCGGCCCCGGTGCTCGACGCCTCCGGGGCGCCGCTGCTGGCCCCGACCCCGGTCGTCACCGTGACGCTGGACCGGCGCGCGGCCGGGGACCTCGGCTCGACCGCGGGCAGCCTCGCGTCCGCGCTGTCGTCCATCGACCCGGCGATCACCCGCGCCTCGATCACCGACGGCGCGACGAAGACCCCGGACGGGCAGGCCTACACCGTCGCGGTCCTGCGCGACGCCGACTACCAGGGCGTCCGCGACGAGATCTACGAGCTGCCGGGCGTCCGGTTCGTCTCCGCGACCCGCCTGCTCGCCCCGGACCCGGACTACGCGCCGCAGGTGCTCACCGGGATCCGCACCGAGACCGAGGCCCAGACCGGCGGCACGCCCGGCTGGACGGTCGACGCCGTCGGCGCGAACGGCGCGACGGTGGCGTCGCTGGCGGGTGCGCCCGCCGGGCCGGGCACCCCGGCGCGGGTGACGCTGGACCGCGGGATCCAGGACGCGGCCGAGGCGGCCGTGCGGTCGCAGACGAAGCAGACCGCGATCGTCGCGATCCGGCCCTCGACCGGCGCCGTGCTGGCCGTCGCGCAGAACGACCCGGCGAACACGGCCGGGCCGATCGCGCTGTCCGGGCGCTACCCGCCGGGCTCCACGTTCAAGATCGCGACGGCGTACGCGGCGATGCAGGGCGGACGGATCACCCCGCAGACCCCGCAGGAGTGCCCGGGCACCACCGTCATCAACGGCCGGACGATCCCGAACGAGGACAGCTTCGTGCTCGGCACGGTGCCGTTGATCCAGACGTTCGCGAAGTCGTGCAACACCACGTTCTCCCGGCTCGCGCTGGGACTCGCGCCGGACGCGCTGCCCGCCGCCGCGCTCGCGCTGGGCTTCGGCTCCGACTACAAGATCCCCGGCCTGACCACGGTCACCGGTTCGATCGACCCGGCCACCGACGACCTGCAGCGCGCCTCCGACGGCTTCGGCCAGGGCGACGTGCTGGCCAGCCCGTTCGGGATGGCGCTGATGGCCGCGACGGTGGCCGAGGGCGCCCCGGTGACGCCGCAGCTGGTCGACGGCCGGCCCACCGAGACGCTGAAGGCGCCGACGGCGCCGGACGCGGCCGTGCTGAACCAGCTCCGGCCGATGATGCGCGCGGTGGTGACCGAGGGGACCGCGACAGCCGTCGCCGGACAGGGCGAGGTGTTCGGCAAGACCGGGACCGCCGAGTTCGCCGGGCCGGGCGGGGAGAACCGCGCGCACGGCTGGTTCGTCGGCTACCGGGGCGACCTCGCGTTCGCCACACTGATCGTCGACGGCGGTTCGTCCGGACCCGCCGTGCAGCTGACCTCGCGGTTCCTGGGTGGTGTGCCGCAATAGACACGGCATCGCCCCGGCCGTCGCCGGGAACCCCTTGCCCTCCGGCCTACCCTGGTCCGGTGGCCCCCGCCCGGATACCCGCCCTCGCCCTCGCGGCCGACCTGGTCGCGGTCGTGGTGTTCGCCGCGATCGGCCGGGTCAGCCACGCCGAGGCCGACAGCCTGCTCGGGCTGCTCGGGACGGCGGCCCCGTTCGCGATCGGGGCCGGCGCGGCCTGGGTGTCGCCGTGGGTCCGCGCCGCACCGGCGAGCCTGCGCGCCGGCGGGCTCGTCGTCGCCGGGTCGGTGGTGATCGGGCTGCTGCTGCGCCTCGGGTTCACCGGCAGCTTGCCGTGGACGTTCGCACTGGTCACGGCCATCTCGTTGTCGGTGCTGATGCTGGGCTGGCGCGGTGTGGCGATGCTCGTCGCGCGGATGGGCGTGGCGGGGGAGCGGCGCACCCCGCGGGGGTGAACGGACGGCCCCGCACACGGTGAGCGCGCGGGTGAGCGGCGGCACCGGGCCGGGACCCGGCCACCGGACCTAGAATGGGTCCCATGTCCGCCCGCACGTTGCTCGTCCCCGGCACGCCCACACCTCTGCGTGAGGTCCCGGCGCACATCCCGCGCCCGGAGTACGTCGGGAAGAAGGCACCGGCCCGCAGCCGTGCCTCCGACGTGCAGGACGCGGAGACGATCGAGGCCATGCGCCACGCCGGGAGGATCGCCGCGCAGGCCCTGGTCGCCGCCGGCGAGGCCGTGAAGCCGGGCGTGAGCACCGACGACGTCGACCGCGTCGTGCACGACTTCTTCATCGACCACGACGTCTACCCCTCCACGCTGGGCTACCGCGGCTTCCCGAAGTCCTGCTGCACGAGCCTCAACGAGGTCATCTGCCACGGGATCCCGGACACCACGGTGATCGGTGACGGCGACATCGTGAACGTCGACGTCACCGGCTTCGTCGATGGCGTGCACGGCGACACGAACGCGACGTTCCTGGCCGGTGACGTCTCCGAGGAGGCCCGCCTGCTCGTCGAGCGCACCCGCGAGGCCACCATGCGGGCGATCAAGGCGGTGCGTCCGGGCCGCGAGCTCAACGTCGTCGGGCGCGTCATCGAGTCCTACGCCAAGCGCTTCGGCTACGGCGTGGTCCGCGACTTCACCGGGCACGGCATCGGTCGTGAGTTCCACTCCGGCCTGGTGGTGCTGCACTACGACCAGCCCGACGTGCACATCGTCCTCGAGCCCGGGATGACGTTCACGATCGAGCCGATGATCACCCTCGGCGGCATCGACTACGACACCTGGGACGACGACTGGACCGTCGTCACCAAGGACCGGTCCTGGACCGCGCAGTTCGAGCACACCGTCCTGGTCACGAACGACGGCGCGGAGATCCTCACGCTGCCGTGAGGCTCAGCGCGGCGATGCGGTGACCCGGACGCGCGTGCTCGCGCCCCCGGACAGGAACGCCGCGACCTGACGTCCCTCCTCGGCGGCGTCGGCGCGGTCGGCCCGGGAGAAGCGCCGTAGCGGGGTGACGACCACGGTGCCGGCCTCGACGGTCCACGTCGCCGCCACCCGTCCGTCGACGAGCACGGCGCGCTCCCCGTTCACCGACAGCCCGCGGTGGGCGTCGTCGATGATCCGGCTGCGGTCGTCGTAGCCGAGGATCGCGTTGTCGAACGCCGGCAGGAAGCGCACCGGCGCGGGCGTGTCCGGGTCGGGCCGTGGCGCGTCCGGGAGGTCGAGCAGCTCGCGGCCCCGCTCGTCGCGGAAGGACACCAGCTCCTCGCGGACGGCGGCCACCGCGGCGGGCAGCCCGGCGAGCCCGCACCAGGCGCGCAGGTCCGCCGACGCGGCCGGGCCGAACGCGGCGAGGTAGCGCCGCACCAGCGCCTCCCCGGCGGGATCGGACCCCTCGGGCGCGGGCGGGTCGACCTCGCGTCCCAGCCACGTGGCGACCGGGATGTTGTGCGCACCCGCCGTGACACCCCAGACGCCGCGCGGCGGAAGCTGCACGGTCGGGACGAGCGCGGCGATCGACGCCTCGCCGAGCACCCGCGGACCGGGACCGGGCCAGCGCTGCGCGAGCACCTTCCCGAGCCCGGTCATCGTGCGGGGCTCACCGTCGGACATCACCTCGCGGGCGGCCTCCGCGAGCTCGGTGAGGTCGACGCTGTCGAGCGCCGTGCGGTAGACCCCGAGGATCCGCTGGAGCAGCATCGCGTCGTGCCGGGACCGCCAGGCCAGGACGTTGTCGGCGGTGACGAGGTGCACGGTGCGCCGCATCAGGTGCGTGCGCACCACCCGCCTCTCGACGAGCAGGTCCGACAGCTCGGCCGGGTCGAACCCGCGCAGCCGCGACCACAGCCCGACGAACGGTTCCTGCGGCTCCTGCGCCTGCAACCCGCCGAGGTGCGACACCGCGTCGAGGACGCCGACGTCCGAGCGCTCGAGCAGGAACTGCCGTGCGAGCGCGGCGCGGTTCAACGCCCGGGTGTCGAGCAAGGTCATCGCGACATCGTCCCAGTGGTGTCGGGGGCGGGGGCTCAGCCGTTGTACGGCGCGATGACGTCGATGATCCAGGTGACGCCGAATCGGTCGGTCAGCTTGCCGTAGAGCGGGGAGAAGACCGCCGGTCCGAGTGGCACGAGGATCGTCGCACCCTCGGAGAGAGCCTTGAAGTAGCCGGTGATCTCCTCGGCGTCGGTCCCGCGCAGCGCGTGGTAGAAGGGGTTCTCGCCCGGGTTCCACGACAGCGAGTCCTGCACGTCGTAGGCCATGACCTGGAAGCCGTTCGGGGCGCTGACCTGACCCCAGACGATCTGGTCGGCCTGGCCGGGGCCCTGGCCGGAGGGCATGTCGCCGTAGGGGACGGCGATGATGTCGCCGCCGAAGACCGAGTGGTAGAACTCGAGCGCCTCCCGGGCGTCGCCGCGGAAGTTGATGTGCAGGGTGTTGGTGATGGCCACCGGTGTCTCCGTCCGTCGTTCCGTGCTGACGAGGACAAGATTGCCAGGCGTAGCGGTCAGCTTCTGTCCTCTACTTCCGGCAGTATCGAGTCCATGCTGGAGACCTCGGCACGACTGCTCTCGCTGCTCTCGTTGCTCCAGGCGCGGCGCGACTGGCCGGGGCAGCTGCTCGCCGAACGCCTGGAGATCAGCCCGCGCACCGTGCGACGCGACGTCGACCGCCTGCGTGAGCTCGGCTACCCCATCACGGCCACGAAGGGACCCGACGGCGGCTACCGCCTCGACGCCGGCACGGAGCTGCCTCCGCTGCTCTTCGACGACGAGCAGGCCGTCGCGCTCGCCGTCGCGCTGCAGACGGCCACCGCCACCGGTGCCGGGATCGCCGAGGCCGCGGCGCGCGCCCTGGCGACCGTCCGCCAGGTCATGCCGGCCCGGCTGCGACGGCGCATCGACGCACTGCAGGTCACCGCCGTCGAACGCCCCGGCGTCCGGGAGCGGCCGCAGGCCGACACCGAGGTGCTCGTGGTGCTCAGCGACGCCGTCCGCGTCCGAGAGGTGCTGCGCTTCGACTACGCGGCGCCCGGAGCCGAGCCGGGGGACGGGCCTCCGCGCCGCGCGGAGCCGCACCATCTGATCACCTGGGGCGGGCGCTGGTACCTCATCGCGTGGGACCTCGACCGTGACGACTGGCGCACCTTCCGCGCCGACCGGATCACCCCGCGCACCCCCAACGGGCCGCGGTTCGCCCCGCGCGCGCTGCCCGGCGGCGACGACGTGACGGCGTTCGTCGCGGGCCGTTTCCAGGGCTCCGGCGACGGCTGGCCGTGCCACGGCGAGGTGATCCTCGACCTCCCCGCGTCGCGGGTGTACCCGTTCGTCTCCGACGGGGTCGTCGAGCCCCTGCCCGCCACGGACGGCCGGGAGCGCTGCCGTCTCGTCCTGGGATCGTGGTCCTGGCACGGGCTGGCCTCGTCGCTGGGGCACTTCGACGCCGACATCGAGGTCGTCGGGCCGCCCGAGCTCGCCGACGCCTTCGCCCGCCTGTCCCGTCGCTACGCCGGCGCGGCGGAGTCGTTCAGCTGACCGGGTGCCCGGCGTTCCAGCTCCCGAGGAGGCGGACCGAGTCGGCCTCCGGGCTGCCGGGCTGCGGGGTGAAGACGGTCAGCACCTGATCGGTGGCCGTGCTGACCTGCAGGTTCTCGAACGGCAGGGTGATCGTCCCGACGAGCGGGTGCGCGAACGTCTTCGTCCCGCCGCGGTGGACGAGCACGTCGTTGGTGGCCCAGCGGGTGCGGAACTCCGCGCTGCGGGTGGAGAGCTGTCCGATCAGCTCGATCAACGCCGGATCGCTGCAGTGCCGTCCGGCCTCGGTGCGCAGGATCGCCACGGTGTCGCACGCGATCCGCTCCCACTCCGGGAACAGCGCCCGGGCGCGGTCCTCGTCGAGGAACAGGAAGCGCGCGGTGTTGAGGGTGCCCGTCCGGTCGAGGCCCGGCCCGTCGAACGCCGGCGCGTAGAGCGCCCGTCCGAGAGCGTTGACGGCCAGGACGTCGAGGCGCCCGTTGAACACCAGCGCGGGCAGGTGGTCCATCGAGTCCAGCAGCACCCGGACGCCGGACGTGACCGGGTCGGTCGCGACGACACGGCGCCGCCTGCGGGCCTCGGGTGCCAGCGCGCCGAGGAGCCGGTCGAGGTGGGCGCGTTCGTCGTCGTCGAGACGCAGGACGGCCGCGACGGCGTCGACGACGGCGGCCGACGGCCCGGTCGCCTGGCCGCGTTCGAGCCGGATGTAGTACTCCGGGCTGACCCCGGCCAGCAGCGCCACCTCCTCGCGGCGCAGACCCGTCACCCGGCGCCGTGACCCGCCCGCCGGCAGTCCCGCCTCGGTGGGGGAGACCCGTGCGCGGCGGGTGCACAGGAACTCGCGGACCGACGCCCGCGCCGCCTCCTTCTCGTCCATGTCACCAGCGTAGGCGGGCCCGGTACCCGGAGAGGGTCCCTGCGAGTACCCCTCTCGGCCGTGCCTGTCCGGGTGTCGCGAACCGGCGTCGTATGGGGCCACCACAGAACCGACACCACGGAGCAGCCACGATGAAGAACGCCACGCTCGGGACCCTGACGGTCTCCCGGATCGGCCTGGGCGCCATGACCATGGCCGGCACCTACCTCACCGGCGGCGGCCTGGACGACGACGAGTCGGTCCGCACGCTGCACCGGGCGTTCGACCTCGGCGTCACCCACGTCGACACCGCCGAGATCTACGGCCCGTTCCACAGCGAGGAGATCGTGGGACGGGCGATCGCCGGGCGCCGCGACGACGTCGTCGTCGCCACCAAGTTCGGGCTCGTCTCGCACGCCGGGGGCGGTCCCGGCGTCGCCGACAGCAGCCCGGTGAACATCCGCGCCGCCGTCGAGGGGTCCCTGAAGCGCCTGGGCACCGACCGCATCGACCTCTACTACCAGCACCGGGTCGACCCCGGCACCCCGATCGAGGACACCGTCGGGGCGCTGGCCGAGCTCGTCGCCGAGGGCAAGGTCCTCCACATCGGACTGTCCGAGGCGTCGCCGGACACGATCCGCCGCGCCCACGCCGTGCACCCGGTCGCGGCCCTGCAGACCGAGTACTCGCTCTGGACCCGCGACCCCGAGGCCGAGCTGCTCCCGCTGCTGCGCGAGCGTGGCATCGGTTTCGTGCCGTACTCCCCGCTGGGCCACGGGTTCCTCACCGGCGCGCTCCGGACGCCGGACGACATCCCGGACGACGACTGGCGCAAGACCAACCCGCGCTTCGTCGGGGAGGCGTTCGTGCAGAACCTGCGGATCGTCGACGAGGTCGCGGCCGTCGCGGCCGAGGCCGGTGCCACGACGGCGCAGATCGCGCTGGCCTGGTTGCTCGCCCAGGGCGACGACATCGCCCCGATCCCGGGCACCCGCCGGGTCGCCCGGGTCGAGGAGAACACCGCGGCCGACGCCGTCGTCCTCACCGCGGACCAGCTGGCGCGGCTCGACGCCCTCACCCCGGCGACGGGGGAGCGGCACGACGAGGCGAACATGGCCGCGATCGACCGCTGAGCCGGACCTCCCGAGGACACCGGTGCGAACGCGAGAGGCGCCCCGGACCGCGACCGCGGTGGGGCGCCTCTCGTGGCGTGCGGGAAGGGCGACGCGTCAGGCGGCGGCCTTGTGCTTGCGCAGGGCCTCCAGGGCCTCGTCGGCGTGCATGTCGAACTTCGACTCGCTGCCGATGTCGGCGATGATGCGACGGTCCTGGCCGATCACGAACGTCTTGCGGCGGGTGTGCAGCCCGCCCGGCAGCCAGGCGCGCCATGCGCCGAGGGACTTCGCGACCTTGTGCCCGGTGTCGGACAGCAGCGGGAAGCCGAGCTGGTTCGACGTCGCGAACATCGACTGTTTGGTCACGTTGTCGCTGGAGATGCCGACCGGCTGCGCGCCGAGCCCGGCGAACTCGCCGGACAGGTCCCGGAAGTGGCAGGCCTCCTGGGTGCAGCCGCCGGACGAGGCGATCGGGTAGAAGAACAGCACGACCGGCCCGTTCTCCAGCAGGACCGAGAGCTTGCGCGGGGTGCCGGTCTCGTCCTGCAGCTCGAAGTCGACGACCTCGTCACCGATGGCCATGGGTGTTCCTCCTGTGGGGCGGGCGTGCCTCTCGTGGGCCGCCATGATCGCGTGTGCTCGCCGGGGTGTTCGTGCCGGGCGGGCCGATCGGTTCAGCCGCGACGTCCGGCGTCCGGGGACGCACCGATCGGGTCAGCTCGCGTCGGCCGGCTTCTTCGGCGGCAGCGGGAAGAAGCCGCTGGTGCGGCGCACGTACTCCTCGTAGCCGGGGCGGCGCTTGCCGATGCTGCGCTCGAGCAGCTTCGCGCCGGTGCCCCTGACCAGGTTCACCGTGATCAGCGCGACGCCGATCAGGCCGAGGACCCCGGCGAGGTGGTGCAGCGCGATCAGCCCCAGGCCCCACCAGACCGCGGCGTCGCCGAAGTAGTTCGGGTGCCGGGTGTAGCGCCACAGGCCCTGGTCCATGACCTGGCCCTTGTTCGCCGGGTCCGCGGTGAAGCGGGCGAGCTGGGCGTCGCCGACGGACTCGAAGTAGAACCCGACGGCCCAGACCAGCGTGCCCAGCACCGCCGTCAGGATGCCCCAGAACGCCGAGGCGTAGCCGTAGGCGGCGAACTGCACCGGCAGCGACACGACCCACATCACCACGCCCTGCGTGAGGTAGATCTTGCGGAACGCGTAGAGCGTGACGTTGCCCTTCGCCCGGCCCAGCATCTCGACGTAGCGCTGGTCCTCGGGCTTGCCGCGGTTGCGCTTCTCGATGTGCCAGGCCAGGCGCAGCCCCCACACCGCGGTCAGCACCGTGACCAGCCACTGCCGCCAGGCGTCACCCTCGCCGTTCGCGGTGACGAGGGTGACGACGGCGATCAGCGCGAACCCGGCGCCCCACACGACGTCGATCCCGTCGTGCCGTCCGCCGCGCACCTTCACCGCGACGAACAGCGCCACGGCCATCAGCACGAGCACGGCCAGCGCGCTGACCCAGAGGTTGGTCAGCAGCGCCGACCACGGGAAGGGGCTGTTCACTGTCGACACTCGATTCGTCAGGGCTCCACTGAGGAGATCATCGTGTCGTAGCGGTGTCCGCCTCGCGAGCCGAGATGTGCGCCGTCCCGGCCTCGGCCGGGGTGACGTCCGCGGCGAGACGGTCGAGCGCCGGGTCGGCACCGAGCGTCGCGGCGCGGCTGCGCGGCAGCCCGGAGCGCCCGTCGGCGCCGGGGCGCACCATCAGGATCTGGTGCACGCCCATCCGGTTCTCCTCGAACGCCAGCGCCGCACCGGCCAGATAGAGCAGCCAGATCCGGAACTGCTCCTCGCCGATCATCCGGACGGCCTCGGAACGGTTGTCCTGCAGCGTGTCGAGCCACGGCCGGACCGTCCACACGTAGTGCTCGCGCAACGAGTGCACGTCGACGACCTCGTTGCCGGCCCGCTCCAGGAACCCGATCGTCTCGCCGACCGGGCGCATGTACATGTCCGGTGCGACGTAGGACTCCATGAACGCGCCGCCGCCGGGAGCGTTGTTCTCGCCCACCGCGCCGCGCGACATCTGCTGGATCAGCAGCCGGCCGTGCGGGCGCAGCAGCTTGTGCAGCTGCGCGGCGTAGACCGGGTAGTTGTCCTGCCCGACGTGCTCGCCCATCTCGATCGAGGAGATCGCGTCGAAGGGCTGGTCGGGGATCTCGCGGTAGTCCTGCAGCCGGATCTCGACCCGGTCGGACAGGCCCGCCTTGCGCACGCGCTCGATGCCGTAGTCGCGCTGCTGCGCCGAGAGCGTCACACCGACCGCGTGCACGCCGTAGTGCTGCGCGGCGTGCACCAGCAGCGACGCCCAGCCGCAGCCGACGTCGAGCAGGCGCATCCCCGGCTTGAGGCCGAGCTTGCGGCAGATCAGGTCCAGCTTGTCGCGCTGGGCGTCGATGAGGCCGTAGTCCGGCCCGGCGTCCTGGGTCCAGTAGCCGCAGGAGTAGGCCATCTGCGGGTCGAGCAGGAAGCTGTAGAACTCGTTCGACAGGTCGTAGTGGTGGCTGATCGCGGCCCGGTCGCGGCGGCGCGTGTGCAGCCCGCCCGAGAGCACCGCCTCCGACGCCGGTGGCTTCGGGTTCGGCCCGATCGCGCGCAGCCGCAGTGCCGTGCGCAGGGCGTCGAGCTTCTGGGCACGGTCCATGCGCGGGGCGCCGTTCCCGGAGCGGGCCAGTCTCCAGAAACGGGACAGGCCGTCGGCGATGTCGCCCTCGAAGTCGAGGTCGCCGGAGACGAACGCCCGGGCCAGGCCCAGCTCCCCGGTGTTCCACAGCAGACGTCGCAGCGCCCGCCGGCGGCGGATGATCACGACGGGGGCGGTCGGATCGTCGACGGCCCCGGCCTCGCTGCCGTCCCAGGCGCGCAGCCGCACCGGCGGCGGCGAGCCGAGGACACCCTCGATCAGGTTCGCCAGCTGCGCGGCGACGGTCGGCTTGGACACGGTGTTCTCCCTGGAGACGGGTGCGGACACGGGAATCGGCGGGTCAGAAGGACGGGCGGCGCTGCAGCGAGAGCTGGAAGACGTCGAGGTACCCGACGCGGAAGCCGGCCTCGCAGTAGCCGAGGTAGAACTCCCACATCCGGCGGAACGTCTCGTCGAAGCCCATGTCGGCGACCTCGGACCAGCGCGAGAGGAACGTCTCGCGCCAGTGCCCCAGGGTCCGGGCGTAGTCGTAGCCCAGGCTCCGGCGCTCGGCGATGTGCAGCGACGTGTCCTGGGCGAGGTTGTGCTCGATCGACTCCACCGAGGGGATGAGCCCGCCGGGGAAGACGTACTTGTGGATCCAGGTGTAGTCGTTCTTGGACACCACGAGCCGGTCGTGCGGGATCGTGATCGCCTGCAGGCCGACCTTGCCGCCCGGCTTGAGCAGGCGGTCCAGCGCGCCGAAATATGTCGGCCAGTACGCCTCGCCGACGGCCTCGATCATCTCGACGCTGACGACGGCGTCGTAGCTGCCCTGGGCCTCGCGGTAGTCGCGCAGCAGGACCTGCACCCGGTCGGCGACGCCCTCGCGCTCCAGCCGCTCCTCGGCCAGTGCCTTCTGCTCGGCGGAGATGGTCAGCGTGGTGACCCGGGCTCCGCGCTGGGCGGCACGGGTGGCCAGGCCACCCCAGCCGGTGCCGATCTCCAGGACGTGCATGCCGTCGCGGACGCCGGCCATGTCCAGGATGCCGTCGATCTTGCGGCGCTGGGCGTCGGCGAGGTCGTCGCTGCCCTCGGCGAACCAGGCGGCGCTGTAGGACATGGTCTCGTCGAGGAACAGGGCGAACAGGTCGTTGGACAGGTCGTAGTGGCGGTGGATGTTCTCCCGCGACCCCTCGACCGTGTTCACCTCCTCCTTCGGCTGGCGGGCCTCGACGTAGCGCCGCGCCATCCGCTGCAGGACCGGCGGGATCAGCGTCGAGAGCTTCGCCGCGAATGGTGTGAGCAGGCCGGGCAGGTCGGTCGTCGTCCAGTCGCCGACCATGTAGCTCTCGCCGAAGCCGATCTTGGAGTCGACCCCCATCCGGGCGAAGAACGACGCCGGGCGCTCGATCCGCATGACGGGGGAGTCCGGGCCGCCGGCGCCGATCCGCTCCCCGCCCGGGAATACCACGCGCACCGGCAGGGTGCGGACGGCGCGGCGGAACAGGGTCTCGGCGATCCGGGCCTTGGCCGGGGCCACCGGCGGGGTCGCGAGACCCGGCCAGACGCCCTCGTTCGGACGCGGGACGGCGCGGGTGGACGGACGGGCGGCGGCTCCGTTGCGGAGGCGCGGGGTCGCGGTGGCCTGGTCGAGATCGTGCGGAGTGGTCATCGCGTGACCCCCTTCTGCGGGCGGTGCGTGGGACGTGGGACGACGGGCAGCCGGCGCAGCCACAGGGCGATGCCGTGCCGGCGGATCAGGGCCGAGGTGCGCTGGGTGACCAGCGGGCGGCGCAGCACGGTGCGCAGCACCTCCCGCGTGGTCGCCGGTCGGCGGCACCCGGCCAGGGTGGCGGTGAGGGCGATGGAGTCGTTCTGGCGCAGGGTGATCGAGACGGCGAGACGGTCGGTCGGCTCGCGCAGCAGCATCGAGTACTGCCCGTCGACGGTCATGAACGGCGAGACGTAGAAGTCCTTCTCGACGCTCGCGCGGCCCTCGGGGTCGGGGTGGAGCAGGTAGCAGTGCCGCTCCCCGTAGGTGTTGTGCACCTCCGCGATCACGCAGGCGAGATCGCCGTCGCGATCGTGGCACCAGTACACCGAGATCGGGTTGAACACGTACCCGAGCACGCGGGCGTGGGCGAGCATCAGCACCTGCCCGCCGCGCAGGTCGATCCCGTGCACCGCGAGGTAGGCGTCGACGTTCTCCCGGATGGTCGAACCCGGGTCGCCGAGGTGGTCCTTCGCGCGGAACCCGGCGAAGGGCCGCAGCCAGGCGGGCAGCCGCGGCATGTCGTCGAGGTCGACCAGCCACAGGTAGATCGGGTGACTGAACCGGTAGTCCTGATCCTTGCGACGGACGTGCCGCACGACCGAGTCGTAGATCGCCGGGGCGAGCGTGGTCTGCTCCGGCTCGACGCGCTCGGGGGCGGTCATCGGGGCCATCCCGCCCCCAACGACTCCGCCGCCCGGACCCCGGAGACGCAGCCGTCCTCGTGGAAGCCCCAGCCGTGGTAGGCCCCGGCGAACGCGGTCATCCCGGTGTTGAGCTCCGGCAGCCGGCGCTGCGCGGCGACCGACTCCGGGGTGTAGATGGGGTGCTCGTAGTGCATCTTCGCGACGACCGCGTCCGGGTCGACGCGGCCCGAGCCGTTGAGCGTGACCACCCAGTCGTCGGGGTCGGTGAGGCGCTGCAGCCGGTTCATGTCGTAGCTGACCAGCACCGGAGTCTCGCTCGAGTCGCGACAGGACGGCTTGAGGTAGTTCCACGACGCCCGCGCGCCCTTCGAGCGGGGCAGCAGCGAGGTGTCGTGGTGCAGCCAGACCTCGTTCGGCGAGTACTCGAAGGACCCCAGGACGTCGCGCTCGGCGTCGGTGGCGTCGGCGAGCAGTGCCAGCGCCTGGTCCGGGTGGGTCGCGACGACGACCCGGTCGAACCCGTGCACGGCGTCGGCGTCGTCGCGGACCTCGACGCCGGCCGGGGTGCGCAGCACCGACCGGACCGGGGTGGCGGTGCGGACCGCGCCGAGTCCCTTGACCAGGCGCGCGACGTAGGCCTGCGAGCCGCCGGTGACCGTCCGCCACTGCGGCGAGCCGCCGATGCCGAGCATCCCGTGGTGGTCGAGGAACGTGAACAGGTAGCGCGCCGGGTAGCTCAGCGAGATCGCGGCGCCGGCCGACCAGACGCACGACACGACCGGGATCATGAAGTGCTCGACGAAGTAGCGGGAGTAGCCGCCGATCGCCAGGAACGCCCCGAGGGTGACGTCGCCGGCCTGGTCACCGTCGTCCAGCAGGCGCCGCGCGTGGCGGTGGAAGCGGACGACCTCGCCGAGCATCTTCAGGTAGGCGGGCCGGGTCACGTTGGAGGCCTGCGGGAACAGCCCGCCGAGCTTCTGCGCCCCGGCGTACTCCAGCCCGCAGCCGTCGCAACGCACGCTCATCGACATGTCCGAGTCCTGCGTCGGCACACCGAGGTCGCCGAACAGGCGCAGCAGGTTCGGGTAGGTCCGGTCGTTGTGGACGATGAACCCGGTGTCCACGTTGGTGACGCCGCCGTCGGAGGTGGTCAGCTCGTGGGTGTGGGCGTGGCCGCCGATCCGGTCGTCGGCCTCGAACACGGTGACGTCGTGGGTACGGCTGAGCAGGTGTGCCGCAGTGAGTCCGGCGACGCCGCTGCCCACCACCGCCACGGTCGGGAGGCTCGTCGTTCGGGCCTGGCTCATCGGGCTGCTCCTGTCAGTGCGGTGCGGAGGCCGCCCGGGGCGGGCTCCTGCATGGCTTTCGTAATGACACGGTCGAGGGGTTCGACCCCGAGCTCGCCGAGTACGAAGCGGCGCACCAGGGACGACCAGTCGGCGGCCCGGCGCAGCATCGCGTGTCCGTCGCCGAGCACGTCGAAGCGCGCGACCCGGTCGGTGACCCGGCGGGCCCGCACCGCGTAGTCGAACGACGCGGCCGGGCTCGTCATCCGCTCCCGGTCCCCGTGCGCGATCAGGACGCTGCGCCCGGCCAGCTGCTCCACCGGGTCGCCCTCGAGCCACGGCGCCAGCGCGCAGACCGCCACGACGCCGGGCTCGCCGGCCGCGCGCAGCACGGCCCGTCCGCCCATCGAGTGCCCGAGCAGAGCGATCGGACGCCCGGGGTGCCGGCGGGTGATCTCCCCGACGGCCCAGGACGCGTCGCGGTAGGCGTCCATCGCCGCGCCGTTCCAGCCGCGGTAGCGGTAGCGCAGGAGGTAGACGGCCACGCCGCTGCCCGTGTCGTTGCGGTACGCCCGCCCGGCCCGTTCGAGCTGCTGGGCGAACGGGACCATCCGCCAGTACGTCAGGCGGCGGCGGGCTCCGGTGTCGCGGCCCTGCGAACGGCCGCCGTGGGCGACCAGGACGACGGCGGCGGGATCGGGATGGCGGTCCCCGACGACCTCCAGGGAGGCGACGGGCCCGGTGACGGGGGACTGGGGATCGGGCATGGGGACCTCGCTGACACGCTCCGGCACACCGGAGTACCGGGTAGGACTCGCAGCGGTGTTCGGACCACCGGCCGTCGTGTGGACGACGACTGCGACGCAGGTCACAACCGGCTCACACATCGGACCCGATCTTCTCCCGGGCACCTCGATCCGACCAGCGGTCGTGAGCGAACATGTGACCATTCACCCGTCCTCGGTGGCGGGGACTCCGATAGGAGGGGGAGTGGCATGGGTGTCCCACCGGCGTTGACGGTGTGGCAGCGGATCCGGCTGACGCTGGGCCGCCGCCGTCGCGGCTCGGGTTTCTGGTTCGGCTTCGCGATCGAGGTGATCTGGCCGTTCGTGATGTGGGGGACCCGTCTGGGCTGGCGCGGCGGGGAGTACCTGCCGCGCACCGGCGGGGCGATGCTGGTGGCCAACCACGTGTCGTCGTCGGACCCGATCTTCGACGTGGCGTTCGGCATCTCGCACGGGCGGATGCCGCGGTTCATGGCCAAGTCCGAGCTGTGGTCGATCCCGGTCGTCAAGTGGGTGCTCGGCCGCGGCGGGCACATCCCGGTCTACCGGGCGTCGAAGCGGGCGGCGGAGTCGTTCACCGGGGCGATCGACGCCCTGCAGCGCGGCGAGATCGTCGCCGTCTACCCGGAGGGCACCTACACCGCGGACCCGACCGGCTGGCCGATGCGCCCGAAGAACGGCGTCGCCCGGATCGCCCTGCGTTCCGGCGTCCCGGTGATCCCGATGGCGAACTGGGGCAGCCAGAACGCCCTGCCCGCGGAGGGACGGCCGAAACTCTGGCCGAAGCAGACCGTCAGCGTCGTCCTCGGGCCGCCGGTGGACCTGTCCGAGTTCCGCGACAAGCCCCTGACCCGGACGAACCTCGACGCCGCGACCAAGAAGATCATGGACGAGGTGACGGCGCTGCTCGTCGACCTGCGCGGTGAGCCCGCTCCGGCCGTCCCGTTCGACCCGGACGCCGTCCGCGACCGCGCGGTCGACGCATCACCCGGTCAGACCGTCGACGACCGGGCGCAGCGCCCCGCGAGCTGAGCGCCCGCTCAGATCTCCAGGCCGAGGAGGGCGTTCTCGACGACCTCGGGCAGGGCCGGGTGGATCCAGTACTGGCCGGTGGCCATGGTCCGGGCGTCGAGGCCGAACTGCATGGCCTGGATGAGCGGCTGGATCAGCGTGGAGGCCTGCGGGCCGATCAGGTGCGCGCCCAGCAGACGGCCGGTGCCCTTCTCGGCGATGATCTTGCACAGGCCGGTGGTGTCCTCCATCGCCCAGCCGAACGCGACGTCGCCGAAGTTCTGGACCTTCACGGTGTAGTCCAGGCCCTGGGCGATGCACTCCTCCTCGGTCAGCCCGACGGAGGCGATCTGCGGGTCGGTGAACACCGCGGCCGGGACGAACCGGTGGTCGATCTCGCGCAGCGCGTCCGGGTTCGCCAGGTTGTGCCCGACGATCTTCGCCTCGGCGTTCGCGACGTGCTTGAGCTGGTGCGGTGAGCTGACGTCGCCCAGGGCCCAGACGCCCTCGGCCGACGTGCGCTGCTGCGGGTCGGCGACGATCCGGCCGTCCGGGTGGGTCTCGATCCCGGCGGCGGGCAGGTTCATCCGGTCGCCGTTGGGCAGGCGCCCGGCCGCGACGAGCAGTGTGTCGCCGGTGACCTCGGAGCCGTCGTCGAGGGTGATCCGGAAGTCGTCCCCGGTGCCGGTGACGGCGGTGATCTGCGCGCCCAGGCGGCAGTCCCAGCGGTCGGCGGCGATCTCGGTGAAGCGCTCGGCGATCGTGGAGTCGAGGTGGCGCAGCAGCTTCGGGCTGCGCGCGATCACGGTGACCTTGCTGCCCAGCGAGGAGAACACGTGCGCGAACTCCGAGGCGATGTAGCCGCCGCCGAGGATCACCAGGTGCTCGGGGACCGACTCCAGGCGCATCACGGTGTCCGAGGTCTCGAACGGCACGCCGGACGCCTCGACCTGCGGCGGCACGAACGGCCGGCTGCCCGCGGCGACGACGACCCGGTCACCGGTGATCGTCTCGGTGCCCGAGCCGTCGGTGGCCTCGATCTCCAGCTCGCGCTCGCCGGTGAACGTGGCGTGCCCGAGGTAGACGGTGATGTTCGGGCTGCGGTTGACCCGGTAGTCCTTGCCGCCGGAGGAGATCGGGTCGATCCGGCCGAACACACGGTCGCGGATGTCGGTCCAGCGGACCTTGTCGATGCTCGCATCGACGCCGTAGCGGCCCGCCTCGCGGACGAGCTGTGCCACGTCGGAGGCGTAGACGTACATCTTGGTGGGGATGCAGCCGACGTTCAGGCACGTCCCGCCGAAGATGCCGTGCTCGACGAGCGCGACGTCGAGGTCGGCGAAGCGTTCGTCGAGGAACGTGTTGCCGGAGCCGGTACCGATGACGACGAGATCGTGGTGGCGCACCCGCGCGAGGCTAGCCGCTCGTTTCCGTACGGGCACATCGTCTGGTACCAACCCCGGGTGACTGTGGACACGAGGACCGCGACCCTGCGCCGGAGCTGGGCACTCGACCTGGACGTGCCGGCGTTCTACGCGCTGTTGCGACTGCGGGTCGACGTGTTCGTCGTCGAGCAGAACTGCCCCTACCCCGAGCTCGACGGGCGCGACCTCGAGCCGCGCACCCGCCACTACTGGCTGGCGGGCACCCCCACCGAGGAGGACCCGGCGCCGGTGCTGGGCACGTTGCGCCTGCTCAAGGAGCCCGACGGCGGGTACCGGATCGGGCGGGTCTGCACCCGCGCCGACGCCCGGGGCCGCGGCCTCGGGGCGCAGCTGATGAGCGCCGCGCTGGCCGAGGTCGGCTCCGGGACCTGCGTGCTCGACGCGCAGGAGCACCAGGTGCCGTTCTACGAGCGCTTCGGCTTCACCGCGACGGGGCCGTCCTTCCTCGAGGACGGCATCCCGCACGTACCGATGGTCCGCAGCCGGTAGGGGCCGTCAGCCCGCCGCGCGCTTGCGGACGTCCGGCGGGAACGCCCCGGCCTCGACGCAGCGCGCCGACCAGGCCGCCAGGCGTTCGGTGACGGGGCCCAGATCGTCGCCGAGGGCCTCCAACAAACCGGTCTGGGTGTCGTCGGACCGGGCCTCGACGTCGTCGCGGAAGCGCCGGCCGGCCGCGGTCAGGGCGGTGTCGGCGCCGGAGCCGGTGATCAGTCCGTCGTCGGTGAGACGGCGGACGGCGGCGTCGGAGGCCTCCTGGGGCCAGGCGCGGGTGCCGGAGTACTCGCCGAGCGGGTAGCCGACCCACAGCTCGGACAGGATGCCCATCCGCACCGGGTCCAGCCCGGCCGCGACCGACGCCGCGATGTGCCCGTCGCCGCGGTGCTCGCGCACCAGGTCGGCGGCGCGCCAGAGGCGGCCGAACGGGTCGGACAGGCGCGGGCGGGAGCGCAGGGCGGCGAACAGCGGGCGGCCGGTCCCGTCGACGGCGTCCACGGCGCGTTCCAGGACCGCGGCCGTCTCGGCGACGTCGGTCTCGTCGCCGTGCAGCGCCTCGCGCAGGCCGGCGGCCGTCTCGGTGTCGCGGAGCTCCTGGAGCTCGTCGAGGGGGAGGAGCTTGCGCCCCGCGTCCCAGGCCCCGGCGAGGAAGCCGGGCTCGAAGACGGCGAACGTCGACGCGACGAGCGCTCCCGGGACGTCGCCGAGCGCGGCCCCGCGGCCGGTGACGTAGGCGGTGAAGAAGTCGTGTCCGTGCGCGGCCAGGGCGTTGCCGACCCGCGTCGACCAGACGGCGTGCATCGCGACCGGCTCCAGGGCGTCGCGCAACGCGCGGGCGGCCCCGGCCGCGGCGACCGGCTCGGGGACCGTCACCCCCTCCGGGGTCTCGGTGAAGAACGCCGCCACGGCTTCCTGATGATCCATCCCGGTACTCCTCCTCGGCGTCGTCGTCGACGCTCCGCACTACCCGACCGGGGGACAACGCTAGCGCGGGTCGGCGGACGCCGTGGCGATCATGCGGGATACTCCCCCCGCACCGACGGACACCCGCGTCGGACGACACCGAGGGGCGCGAGGGCGATGAAGGACAAGCGACGGGACTCCGGAGCGGACGATCTCCCGGCCTACGGCCGCGTGGGGCCGGCCGACCCGACGGCGGACCCGGCCACCATGCCGGCGATGCGCGTCCCGGGCTCCGAGCAGGCCACGGTGGCGGTCCCGACCGGGCACGCCGGACCGGCCGAGGAGGACCAGCCCGTCGGGGACGACACCCCGACGGTCGGACGTCCGGTCCCGCCGTCGACCACGCGCACCCGGATCAGCGGGCTCTGGGCCGGGCTGATCCTCTCGGCGATCGTCGGGATCTTCCTGCTGGTGTTCATCCTGCAGAACACCGACCCGGTGCGGATCACGTTCCTGTGGCTCGACGGCTCGTTGCCCACCGGGGTGGCGCTGCTGTTCGCCGCGATCGCGGGGATCCTGCTGGTCGCCATCCCGGGCACCGCCCGGATCCTGCAGCTGCGCCGCGTCGCCAAGCGCGGAGGCTGAACCGGTCCGACCGGAACGGGCCGATCGGGTCCCGAGGGGTCCCCTCGCGCACGGTGGCGTGGTGAGGGGACCGCTCGGGGCGTCCACCCGCGTCAGGGGTGGGTGCGCCCGAACCGGTCAGCGGTTCCGGCCGCGTCCGGGCTGCGAGGTACCGCCGCCGGCCGAGGAGAACCGCACGATCGAGCCGCTCGAGTCGCGCCCGCCGCCCGAGGCCGACGCCGATCGCGCACCACCGGAGGAACGCGATGCGCCGCCGCCCGAGCGGCCACCGCCCGCGGGGCGCCCGCCGGAGCGGGTGCCACCGGCGGTGTCGCCGCCACGAGCGCCGCCGGAGCGTCCACGCCCGCCACCGCCGGAGCGGCGACCGGCCTTCGGAGCAGGCTGCGGGGGCTTCGGCGGCTCGGCCACCGGGACACCGGAGGGCATCCGCGCCCCGGTCACCTCGGCCAGCGCCGGCGAACCGGGCCCGACGGAGGTGACGGTGGCGCTGACCCCGGCCTGGCGGGTGAGGTCGTCGACCTCGCGACGCTGGTCCGGGGTCACCACGGTGACCACGACGCCGTCCTCACCGGCGCGGGCGGTGCGCCCGGCGCGGTGCAGGTAGGCCTTCGGGTCGGCCGGCGGGTCCACGTGCACGACCAGGCCGACGTCGTCGATGTGGATGCCGCGCGCGGCCACGTCGGTGGCCACCAGCACCGGCACCTCGCCGGTGCGGAAGCCGTCGAGGGCCCGGTTGCGCGCGTTCTGCGACTTGCCGCCGTGCAGCGGCCCGGCCACGACGCCCTCGCGGCGCAGCGTCCGGACGAGCCGGTCGGCGCCGTGCTTGGTGCGGACGAACAGGATCGTCCGGCCGTCGCGGGCCGCGATCTCGGCGACGACCCGGCCGCGGTTCGCGTTGTCGACGACGAGGACGTGGTGGTCCATCGTCTCGACCTGCGAGGTGGCCGAGGCGACCGAGCGGGTCACCGGGTCGGTCAGGTACTGGCGGACCAGTGCGTCGACGTCTCCGTCGAGGGTCGCGGAGAACAGCAGCCGCTGACCGTCGCGCGGGGTGAGGTCGAGGATCGCGCGGACCTGGGGCAGGAACCCCATGTCGGCCATCCGGTCGGCCTCGTCCAGCGCGGTGATCGTGACCTCGGACAGGTCACACGTGCGCTGGTTGGTGTGGTCGGTGAGCCGGCCCGGGGTGGCGACCAGCAGGTCGACCCCGCGGCGCAGCTCGGCGACCTGCTTGTTCATCGACAGGCCGCCGACGACGACCGCGGTGCGCAGGCCCAGGGCCTTCGCGTAGGGCTCGAGGGCGTCGACGACCTGGGTCGCCAGCTCGCGGGTCGGCACCAGAACCAGGCCGCGCGGGGCGGTCGGGCGGGACCGGCCGCCGCCGAGGCGGGCCAGGATGGCGAGACCGAAGGCCAGCGTCTTGCCGGAACCGGTCTGGCCGCGGCCGAGCAGGTCGCGCCCGGCCAGGGTGTCCGGCAGCGTCGCGGCCTGGATCGGGAACGGGGCGGCGAAGCCCTCGGCGTCCAGCGCGCGGGTGACCGACTCGGGCAGGCCGAGCTCGGCGAACGTGGGCATCCCGGACTCCGGGACCGTCCACAGGGGCGGCTCGGGACGGGCGGGGGTGCGGGTCGCCGGGGCGGACGCGGGCTTGCCGCCTCCGCCGCGCCGGCGGCCGCCTCCGCCACCGCCGTTACGGGGGCGTCCGCCCTCGGAACGGGCGGGACGGGGGGTCCCTGCGGAGCGTGCCCCGGTCGAGCGGGCACGGCGAGGGGAAGGGGATGTCAAAAGGACCTCCGTGACGTGGCACGTCGCGCGGAGGGAAGCAGGCCGCGAAGCAGCCGCAGAACTCTCGAGGACGGGCCCGGGTGCCCCGGCGCCGTCGTCGGCGCGAGCACTCCGTGATGGGTGAAGCAGTACGGCCCGGCGGACTGACAGGGCCGGGCTCCCGCGATCACTCTACCGCCCGGCCCCGTCTCTCCGGGCACCTACGGGGCGGGGCCCGCCCGTTCACGGAGATCGTCGGGCGACGCCTCCCGCGCCTCGTCGTCGTCGGGCGGCCACGTCGCGCGGAACCACTCCCCGTGACGACGGACGTCGCGAGGAGGGCGGTCCGGCCCCTGCAGACGGCCGATGACGTCCACGACCTGCGGAAGGTCGATCGGCGCGGCTCGGCCGCGGTGCGCCGGCAGGTCGTGGGCGGGCGGGGGACGCCGTGCGCGAGCCCGGCGCCGACCGGCCCGCCGGGAGCATCGGCGACCCGGTGCCGGAGATCACACGGCGACGCACCGCACGAACCGCACCCCTGCCGTCGATCCGCACCCGCTGCGGGACGTGCACACCGCCGGCGGGGGTGCGGATCCGGCGGGAGACCCGTCAGGCGGGTAGGACCAGGTCGAGGTGACCCGGTTCCGGACGCTCGACGGTCAGACCCGCGCGGCGGGCGATGCGGGCCACGGCGGCGGCGTCGGACGGCTCGGCGCGCGAGGTCGCGAGCAGGCGCGCCAGCCCGCCCTTGTGGGACTTGTTGTGGTGGCTGACCACCGAGCGGCTGCCGTCCGGGCGTTCGGCGAGCACGTTGACCGTCACCGCACCCGGCACCCGCCCGAGCGCGGCGTACCCGCCGGAGCGCAGGTCCACGACGAGCTCGCCCCCGGCGATCCGGGCCAGCAGCGGGTCGAGCACCGGGCGCCAGCGCGAGGCCAGGGTCCCCGAGCCGGGGAGCTTCGAGCCCGCGGAGAGGCGGTAGGCCGGGATCGGGTCGTCGGCGCGCACCAGGCCGAACAGCGCCGAGCCGACGGCCAGGCGCGAGCGGGCGCGCGAGGAGACGGCCCTGCTGAACGACCGGGCGTCGAGGGCGTCGTAGAGCACGCCGGTGTAGCGGTCCAGGGCCGGCATCGTCGGGGAGTCGTACAGCTGCGCGTTGCGTGCGATCTCGTCGTCCTGCCGCTCGGAGACGTCGAGCGCGGCGCGGCTGGCGGGGAGGTCGGCGGCGAGCTTCACGACCTCGCCGACCAGCTCCGAGCGCACCTCACCGAGCTCGGCGTGGTGCGCGATGTCCGGCAGGTGCAGCGGCGGGCCGTCGCCCCCGACGCGTTTGGTCTCCGAGGGCGGCAGCAGCACGAGCACGTGCAGCAGGCTAATCGCCGCGGGCGGGGGCGGATCACCGCGGGCGAGCCCGGCGGACGGATCCGATGTGGATCACCCGGCGGGGGAGGTGGGGCCGTTGTGCCCGGGTCGGCGGATCGCTACGGTCCACGCGTGACCTGGCTCGTGGTGCGACGACACGTCGACCTCATGCGGATCACGAGCGCGACCTGTCGCCCTTCCGGCTGACCCTCCGCGCACGTCTCCGGGCCCGCCGCGCACCCGTCGTGGCCGCCCGTTCCTCCGCACTCTGTGATCCGTCCGCCGTGGCTTCGGCGGACCCGCCTCCCGACCGTATCGAGGAGTTCTCCCGTCATGACCGAGCCCGACCCCACCGCCAACTGGTCGTTCGAGACCAAGCAGGTCCACGCCGGTGCCGCCCCGGACCCGACCACCAACGCCCGGGCCACCCCGATCTACCAGACGACGTCCTACGTCTTCCGCGACACCGACCACGCCGCGAACCTGTTCGGTCTGGCCGAGTTCGGCAACATCTACAGCCGGATCATGAACCCGACGCAGGACGTGCTCGAGCAGCGCGTCGCCGCGCTCGAGGGTGGCGCCGCGGCGCTCGCGGTGGCCTCCGGGCAGGCCGCGCAGCACCTCGCGATCCAGAACATCGCCGAGGTCGGCGACCACATCGTCTCCAGCGCGTCGCTCTACGGCGGCACCTACAACCAGTTCCACTACACGTTCCCGAAGCTCGGGATCGAGGTCACGTTCGTCGACGACCCCGACAACCTCGACGAGTGGCGCGCGGCGATCCGCCCGAACACCAAGGCTCTCTACGGCGAGACGCTGGGCAACCCGCGCGGCAACGTCCTCGACATCGCCGGTGTCGCCGGTGTCGCCCACGAGGCCGGCGTGCCCCTGATCGTCGACAACACCGTCCCGACCCCGTACCTGGTGCGCCCGATCGAGCACGGTGCCGACATCGTCGTCGAGTCGCTGACCAAGTTCCTCGGTGGCCACGGCACGTCGGTCGGCGGCATCATCGTCGACTCCGGGAAGTTCGACTGGGTCGCCCACAAGGACAAGTTCCCGGGCCTGACCTCGCCGGACCCCAGCTACCACGGTGCGGTCTTCACCGACGCGGTCGGCCCGATCGCCTACATCATCAAGGCCCGGGTGCAGCTGCTGCGCGACCTCGGCCCGGCGATCTCCCCGCAGAACGCGTTCCTGATCATCCAGGGGATCGAGACACTGTCGCTGCGGATGGACCGGCACAACCAGAACGCCCAGGCCCTGGCCGAGTGGCTGGAGGGGCGCGACGAGGTGGAGAAGGTCCACTACGCCGGCCTGCCGTCGAGCCCGTGGAACGCGGCGCAGAAGAAGTACCTGCCCAAGGGCGGCGGCGCGATCGTGGCGTTCGAGCTGCAGGGCGGCATCGAGGCGGGCAAGAAGTTCGTCAACGCGCTCGAGCTGCACAGCCACCTCGCCAACATCGGCGACGTGCGCAGCCTGGTGATCCACCCGGCCAGCACCACGCACAGCCAGCTCTCCGCCGAGGAGCAGGTGGCCAGTGGCGTCACGCCGGGCCTGGTGCGCCTGTCGGTCGGCCTCGAGGGGATCGAGGACCTCAAGGCGGACCTGGACACCGGTTTCCGCGCGGCCAAGGGCGCGTGATCCGCCGCCTGCGCGGCGCGTCCACGGGCGTGATCTCCTTCTGACCGTGAATTCCGTTCCGCTCCCTCCCGCCAGCGGTGCCTGGCGGGAGGGTGACGACCCCGGCCGCCGGCAGTTCCTCGACCTCCCCTCCGCGTTGAAGTTGGAGGCGGGCGGGGAGCTGCCGGAGGTGCGGCTGTCCTACGAGACGTGGGGCACGCTCGCGCCGGACCGCTCGAACGCGGTCCTGGTGCTGCACGCGCTCACCGGCGACCCGCACCTGGAGGGTCCCGCCGGGCCCGGCCATCCCACGCCCGGATGGTGGCCCGGCCTGATCGGGCCCGGGCAGCCGCTGGACCCGGAACGCTGGTTCGTGGTGTCGCCCAACGCGATCGGCGGGTGTCAGGGCAGCACCGGGCCGTCGTCGGCGTCGCCGGACGGGCGCCCGTGGGGAAGCCGGTTCCCGCTGGTCACGCCGCGCGACACGGTCGCCGCCGAACGGTTCCTGGCCGACGCACTGGGGATCGAGCGCTGGGCCTGCGTCGTCGGTGGGTCGATGGGGGCGATGCGCTCCCTGGAGTGGGCCGCGACCGAGCCGGACCGTGTGCAGCGGCTGTTCCTGCTCGCCGGGCCGGCCGCGTCGTCGGCCGACCAGATCGGCTGGGCCTCGCCGCAGATCGAGGCCATCCGGTCCGACCCGAACTTCCACGGCGGCGACTACTACGACCGCGGCCCGGGTGAGGGCCCGTACCGGGGCCTCGGCGTCGCGCGTCGGATCGCACACCTGAGCTACCGCTCCGGCTACGAGCTGGCCACCCGGTTCGGCCGGGACCCGCAGGAGGGCGAGGACCCCTTCGACGGTGGCCGCTACGCCGTCGAGTCCTACCTGGACCACCACGCGGCGAAGCTCGTGCGCCGGTTCGACGCGAACTCCTACGTCACGCTCACCCGGCTGATGAACGCCCACGACGTCGGACGCGGCCGCGGCGGGACGGAGGCCGGTCTGGCCCGGGTCAGCGCCCGGACCTACGTCGCCGGCGTCACCTCCGACCGGCTCTACCCGCTCGCCGAGCAGGCCGAGCTGGCCGAGGGCATCCCGGGCGCGGCCGACCTGAAGATCATCGACTCGCCGTACGGCCACGACGGCTTCCTGATCGAGACCCCGGAGGTCGCCCGCATGCTGACCAACCTCCTGGCCGAGCCTGCGACCTGACCCGCGACCCACGTCGGCGCGCACCGGAGACGGCGACGCGCAGCGAGCCCGTGGGCGCGCCCCTCGCGGAGCGCGCGTCGACGTGCCGGGTGCGCGTCGGCCTCGACGGCGCGCGCCGGGGGTCGCTCAGCGGATGCGGGCTCCGTAGACGTGGCTGACGCGCATCGTCATCAGGACGCGGCGGTCGGCGACCATCGTGGCGCGGTACTCGTCCCAGTCCGGGTGCTCGCCGGCGGCGGCGCGGTAGTAGGCGACGAGGGCGTCGACCTCGGGGCCGTCCGGGTCGGTACCCGGGCCGACGAGCTCGGCGGTGCCCTCCGCGGTGGCCCACGCCCAGCCGTCGGAGCTGGTGACCTCCAGGGTGGCGCGCGGGTCGCGGCGCAGGTTCGCCGTCTTCGCCCGGCCCTCGGTCATCGACACGTGGACGACGCCGGCGTCGCGGTCGTAGAACGGGGTGATCGGGGAGAGCTGCGGCCGTCCGTCGGCCTTGATCGTGGCCAGGACGCCGAGCCGGGACTCGGCGATCAGCGCGTGCAGGTCGATGGGTGTGTCGGCGCTCATACCCGGCTCAACCCGGGCCGTCGTGCCGGCATTCCGGGCGGACGTCGGGGATCGCGTGCTCAGCGTGCTCACAGGGCCGGAGCACTACGGTCACGCAAACCCGGACCCCGACGTCGGAGCACCCATGGCGCGCCACCGAGCTGCACCGGATCGCCGCACGCAGGCCGATCCGGCCACCACGACCGGCGCCGTCCCGTCACCGCGCCGGGCCCCCGACGACGACTCCCGCACCGCGTGGGTGGATGCCGCGAAGGGTCTGTGCATCGCGCTGGTGGTGCTGCACCACGTGGTGATGTTCCTGAAACCGCACGGCCTGGTGCCGGCGCCGCTGGACCTGCTGAACACGGCGCTGGCCTCGCTGCGGATGCCGCTGTTCTTCCTGGCCTCCGGGCTGTTCCTCGCCTCCGCGCTGGACCGGCCCTGGCGGGTGATGGCGCACCGGCGGGTCGCGCTGTTCGCCTGGCTGTACCTGCTCTGGACGACGGCGCAGTTCGCGCTGTTCGCCGTGCTGCCCACGGGTACCGCCCCGGCGACGGCCACCCAGAGCGCGACCGGTCTGCTGCTCAGCCCGGTGGTTCCGGCTCCGTCGCTGTGGTTCCTCTACGCGCTCGCGGTGTTCTCCCTGGCCGCGCGGCTGCTGCGCCGGGTTCCCGCCGCGGTCCTGCTCGTGGTGACGGCCGTGTCGAGTGCCTTCGTCGGCGCCGGGACGGTCGAGATCGGCTCGTTCGGCTGGGAGTTCATGGCCCGCTACGCCTTCTTCTTCGTGCTCGGCTGGCACGGCCGCCGTCTCGTCGGACGCCTGGCCTCCGCGACGTCGCCGCCGAGGGTGCTCGCGGGCGGTCTGCTCGCCGGTGCGGCGGCCGCGGCGGCGGTGCTGCTCGGGGTCCGGGACGTACCGGGCGTCGCGTTCGCGCTGAACCTCCTCGCCGTCGGCGTGGGGGTACTGCTCGCGGCCGAGATCGTCCGATGGCGGGCCGGCCGGGTCGTGGTCGCGCTGGGACGGGCGACGTTGCCGATCTACCTCACGAACGTGCTCGTGATCGGCGGTCTGACCGCCCTGACGGCCGTTCTGACGGCCGGGTGGCCGCTTCCCGCGGTGGCGCAGTACGCGGTGGTCGGGCTGGTCGCCGCGGTCACCGTCGTGGCGACGCTGGGGGTGCACCGGCTGCTGCTCGCGGCCCGGTGCGGGTGGCTCTACGACCTACCCGGGCGATGGGCCGTCCGGTCCGGTCACGGCGGTCCCGCGCGCCCGGCGCCCCGGGCCTGACGACGCCGGACGCCGGGCCCGGGGGAGAACCGGGCGGAAACGGGTGGGACGTCGTCGCTACCCTTCGTCGGGTGTTGACCCGGATGTCGTCGCTGTTCCTTCGCACCCTGCGCGAGGACCCGGCCGACGCGGAAGTGCCCAGCCACAGGCTGCTGGTCCGCGCCGGCTACGTCCGACGCGTGGCCCCGGGCGTCTACTCCTGGCTGCCGCTCGGTCTCAAGGTGCTCCGCCGCATCGAGAACATCGTGCGCGAGGAGATGGACGCCATGGGCGGCCAGGAGATCCAGTTCCCGGCGCTGCTGCCGCGCGAGCCCTACGAGGCGACGAACCGGTGGACCGAGTACGGGCCGAACCTGTTCCGCCTGAAGGACCGCAAGGGCGCCGACTACCTGCTCGGGCCCACCCACGAGGAGCTGTTCACGCTCACCGTCAAGGGCGAGTACTCCTCGTACAAGGACTACCCGGCGGTGCTCTACCAGATCCAGAACAAGTACCGCGACGAGGAGCGTCCCCGCGCGGGCATCCTGCGCGGGCGCGAGTTCCTGATGAAGGACTCCTACTCGTTCGACCTCACCGACGAGGGCCTGGCCGAGTCCTACCGCAAGCACCGCGACACCTACCAGCGGATCTTCACCCGGCTCGGGCTGCGGTACGTGATCGTCGCGGCGACGTCCGGGGCGATGGGCGGGTCGGCGTCGGAGGAGTTCCTGGCCGAATCCGAGACCGGCGAGGACACGTTCGTCCGCGGCCCCGGCGGCTACGCGGCGAACGTCGAGGCCGTGACGACGCCCGCGCCACCCGCCCGGTCGCTCGACGGCCTCCCGGCCGCGCAGGTGCACCACACGCCCGACACCCCCACCATCGACTCGCTGGTGGCGTTCCTCAACGGCGCGGGCCTCGACCGCGAGTTCACCGCGGCCGACACGCTGAAGAACGTGCTGCTCAAGACCCGGCAGCCCGGCGCGAAGGAATGGGAGCTGCTCGGGGTCGGCGTGCCCGGCGACCGCGAGGTCGACATGAAGCGCCTCGAGGCGTCGCTGGAGCCGGCCGAGGTCGCGCTGCTGGAGGACTCCGACTTCGCGAGGAACGCGTTCCTGACCAAGGGCTACATCGGGCCGGGCGCGCTGGCCGCGAACGGCGTCCGGTACCTGGTCGACCCGCGGATCGTCACCGGCACCGCGTGGGTGACCGGTGCGGACAAGGCCGACCACCACGTCGTCGACCTCGTCGCGGGCCGCGACTTCACCCCGGACGGCACGATCGAGGCCGCCGAGGTCCGCGCCGGCGACCCGTCCCCGGACGGCACCGGCGTGCTGGAGGCCGCGCGCGGCATCGAGATCGGGCACATCTTCCAGCTCGGCCGCAAGTACGCCGACGCGTTCTCCCTCGACGCGCTCGGGCCCGACTCCAAGCCGGTCCGGATCACGATGGGCTCCTACGGCATCGGCGTCTCGCGCCTGGTCGCGGCGATCGCCGAGCAGAGCCACGACGACTCGGGCCTGCTGTGGCCGCGCAGCGTCGCGCCGTTCGACGTGCACGTCGTGGTGGCCGGCAAGACCGAGGAGCTCCTCGCCGGTGGCGAGGCGATGGCCGCCGAGCTCGAGGCCCAGGGTCTCTCGGTCGTGCTCGACGACCGCAAGGCCTCGCCCGGGGTGAAGTTCGCCGACGCCGAGCTGATCGGCGTGCCGACGATCGTCGTCGTCGGGCGCGGGCTGGTGAACGGTGTCGTCGAGCTCAAGGACCGGGCCTCCGGCGAACGCGTCGAGATCGCCCGCGACACCGCCGCCACCCACGTCGCGGGCATCGTCCGGGGCTGAGGCGTCGAGGGGGGCGCGCACACAGCCGGCACACAGGTCGCTCCCAGCCGGGGGAGAGGGACGGACCGGACACTGGTGACGAGGCCGGAGGAGACCGGCCCCCACCACCACACCGGGAGCGACCTGTGAGCACGGACGACCACGACGACTTCGGCGGCATCTCCCGGGATCTGCCCCGGCTGATCGGACGGCGTGCGCTGCTCGGGCTGTTCGCCGGCGCCGGCGCGATCGCGCTGGCCGGATGCGCCTCCGCCGGTGGCCCCGGCGGTGGGCCCGGCGGCGGCCCCGGCGGGGCCCCGCCCGCCCAGAAGGCGACCGCGGCCGGGGAGATCCCGGAGGAGACCGGCGGCCCCTACCCGGGCGACGGCTCGAACGGCCCCAACGTCCTCGACGACGCCGGCGTCGTGCGCCGCGACATCCGGTCCAGCTTCGGCACCTCGACGACGACGGCCGCCGGCGTCCCGCTGACGATCGCGCTGACCGTCACCGACGGCGGGACGCCGATGGCCGGCGCCGCGGTCTACCTGTGGCACTGCGACCGCGACGGGAAGTACTCGCTCTACTCCGAGGGCATCGAGAACGAGAACTACCTGCGCGGCGTCCAGGTCGCCGACGCGGCCGGGAAGCTGAGCTTCACCTCGATCTACCCGGCCTGCTACGACGGGCGCTGGCCGCACATCCACTTCGAGGTCTACTCCTCGCAGGCCGACGCGACGTCGTCGGGCAACGCGGTGCGCACGACCCAGCTCGCGCTGCCGCAGGACGCCTGCACTGCCGTCTACGCCACCCCGGGTTACGAGCGGAGCGTCGCCAACCTGGCGAAGGTGTCCCTGGACTCGGACAACGTGTTCGGCGACGGCCACGAGCTGCAGGTCGCCACCGTGACCGGCAGCGCCGCGGCGGGCTACACCGCGTCCCTGGCCGTCCCGGTCTGACCGGACGGGTCCGGCTCGGCCTCAGGAACCGGCGGCCTCGGCCGTGGAGGCGATCCCGATCAGCACGTCGCGGGTGAGCGGCTCCGGGCCGGCCGGTCCGCCGCGGGTGTCGCCGCCGATCACCAGCAGCGCCGCCCCGGTGGAGCCGTCGGCGGCGGTGACCCGCGGCTCGGCGACGACCAGCACGGTCGCCTCCGTCGCCCGGCAGCCACCGAAGCCGTCGGTCCGCACGGTCGCCTCCACCTGGGTCCCGCCGCCGTCGCGCGGCGTGGGCGGCCCGACCGCGACCTGCGGGGCGGCGCCGGCGTAGAGCGCCTCCCCGGCGCCGCGGGCGAACGCGCCCGCGGCCTGCTCCACCGACACCCCGGTGGGCACCGCGACCTGCGCGCCGGCCACCGTGCCGCGGGTGAACGACCCGTCCCGGCACGGGTAGTCCGAGGCCTGCGCGACGGGGACGAACGGGATCCCGTAGACCGTCACCGGGGCCGCGCCCGGCGGTGCCGGGGTCCAGCCGTCCGGCACGGTGAGCGTGTACGCGGCGGAGGAGACCCGCCGACCGGCCTCCGGGTCGCCGACGGCCTGGCGGTACCCGGCGTAGCCGACGCCGGCCAGCAGCACGACCGCCACCATGACCGCCAACGTGAGGTAGCGCCCCCGCGACGGGCGCGGCGCCCGCCCGGGACTGCGCAGCGCCGGCGGGCGCGGTGCGGCCTGCCGGGTGCCCCGCGCGACGGCCGGACGGCCGAGCGGGGACGGCTGGTTGCCCACAGTCACCCGGGGAGGGTAACCGCGGGATCCGTCCAGGTCAGCGCGGCGGTGGGAACTCGCTCAGACGGTGTCGGTGAGTAACGACAGGCGTACCGACCGCACCGGATTGTCGATGTTCGTGTCCACCAGACAGATCGACTGCCACGTCCCCAGGGCCGGGCGGCCGTCGATCACCGGGATCGACACCGACGGCGGCACGATCGCGGGCAGCACGTGGTCGCGCCCGTGGCCGGGGCTGCCGTGGCGGTGGCGCCACCGGTCGTCGCCGGGCAGCAGCTCGCGCAGCGCGGCGAGCAGGTCGGTGTCGCTGCCGGCGCCGGTCTCGATCACCGCGACGCCGGCCGTGGCGTGCGGGACGAACACGTTCAGCAGACCCTCTGCGGGGGCGTCCCCGCCGAGCCCGGCCAGGAACGTCTCCACCTCCGACGTCAGGTCGACGACGGTCTCGCGGTCACCGGTCCGGATCTCGATCAGCTCGCTGTGCACACCGACGACTGTAGGGCCGCGGCTACGGTCGGGCACGTGCGCGCCTTCGGTCAGGACTTCGCCGACACATCCGGCTACCTCAACACCGCCAGCGTCGGGCTCCCGCCGGCGTTCGTCGCCGACGCGGTGGCGGTCGCGGTGCGGGACTGGGCCTCCGGCGCGGCGCGGCCGCCGGACTTCGACCCGGCGGTGGACGCCGCCCGGCACGGGTTCGCCGCGCTGACCGGGACCGACCCGGCGGACGTCGCCCTCGGGTCGACGGTCTCGGCGATGGTCGGCCTGCTCGCGGCGAGCGTCCTGGACGGGACGCGGGTGCTCGTCGCGGCCGGGGAGTTCTCCAGCGTGACGCGCCCGTTCGCGGTGCAGGGCCGCGGCGTCACCGTCACCGAGGTGCCGCTCGACGAGCTCGGTGCGCACGCGGGCGCCCACGACGTCGTGGCGGTGTCGGTGGTGCAGTCCGCCGACGGCCGGATCGCCGACCTGGCGGCGCTGCGCGCGGCACGGGCCTCGGGCACCCGGGTCGTGCTCGACGTGACCCAGGCGGCGGGCTGGCTGGCCCTGGACCTCGGGTGGGCGGACGCCGTCGTCGGTGCCTGCTACAAGTGGCTGCTCAGCCCGCGCGGGGCGTCCTGGATGGCGCTCGACCCGTCGTGGGTCCCGGTGCCGCACTCGGCGAGCTGGTACGGCACCCGCGACCGGTGGGCCGACGGGCTCTACCGCCCCGACCCGGTACCGGCGCCGGGCGCGCACGGCCTGGACGTCTCTCCGGACTGGCTGTCGCAGGCCGGGGCCGGGGTCGCGCTGCCGTGGCTCGCCGGGCTCGACGCCGGGGCCGTTCAGGCGCACTGCACCGGGCTCGCGGACGCACTGTGCGCGCGCCTCGACCTGCCGCCCGCCGGCTCGGCGATCGTCTCCGTGCCCTGGGACGGTGCGGCGGAGCGGCTGACCGCGGCCGGTCTGGCCGTGGCGTCGCGGGCCGGTGCGGCGCGGCTGTCGTTCCACCTGGCCACCACCCCGGACGACGTCGACCGGGCCGTCACGGCACTGACCGGCCCCGACCCGCGCTGATCCGCGCCCGGGGACCGGGGTGTAGAGGGTTCAGCCGCGCCCGGGGAAGACCGGGATCACCGGGGCGCGGTCGGTGACCGCCCGCCAGAACGCGATCCGCCCGGTGGAATCGACCATCGCCTTCAGCCCCGCCGCGCGCAGCTGCGGAACCGTCGAGCGCTCCAGCACCGAGCGCCAGGCCGCGGTCGTGTCGGTCTCGGCGGCCACCAGCAGCGCACCGGCCGAGTTCGCGTCGACGACCGGCTGCGGCGGGGTGTAGGCCGGCTGCGCCGACACCGGGCGCTTGCCCAGGGTCGACAGCGTCTGGGTGACCTGGGCGCGCAGCGTCTTGTGTGCCTCGATGTCGGCGCGGGCGCGGGTCGCCCAGTCCACCGGGACGAACGCCAGCGCCAGCGAGTAGGCCCACAGCGCGGCGTGCTCGCTGGCCAGCGCGCGCTGCAGGGCCTCCACCGCGACGTCGTCGAACGGCGACTCGCCGTCGTCCTCCTGCGTGGGGCGCCGGGTCATGCGAGCACCACCCCGTAGGTCGTGCAGCAGGCGGCGATCTCGGCCAGCAGGCCCACCTGCGTGGCCGGGGCCTGCGGCACCGCGTCGGACGCCGCGCGGGCCGAGGAGACGACGGCGTCGCGGACCCGCGCGACGTCGGCGGTGTCCGGGGCGGGCGGCGTCACGGCGGAGGCGGCGGTGCGCCCGCCCGCGGTGTCCAGCGCGGCGGCGTGGTCGATCCGGGCCGCGCGCAGCGGCTCGAGGCGCTCGGCCAGGGCCGGGTCCGCGGTGACCGCGGCGACGACCAGCGCCGCGTCCGCGCGGGCCTGGTCGGCCAGGGCGAGCAGCGTCCGCGAGTCGTCGGCGTCGGTGCCCGAGCCGCTGGTGCAGGCGGTCAGCACGGGCGGTGCCACGGCGGCCGCGGCACACCAGGTCAGCATCCGGCGCCGCGTGATCCCGGCGGACGCCGGCACGTCGCACACGTCGCGCATCCGGTCCCTCACGAGCCGTCATCCTGCCAGCCGGTCGGGGGACCGGGACGCCGGGTGAGGGAGCGCGGGGCCCGCTCCGCGGTCCGGCGTCGCGCCGGTGCCGCTCCCCGCACACCCGGTACCCGTGGACGGGCGCGGGCCCGCTCCGGGCGGTGGAGCGACGCGATACCCTGAACGGCCCGTCGTGAGATCGCCACCGTCGTCTCGGTGCGCCCGCGGCGGGCCGTCGTGTGCGCCGGTCCCGGCGCGAGGCCAGATCTACGAGGAGTGACCCGATGCGCAGTCCCGGCCCCGACCAGCTCGGGGGAGCGCTGCGTGACCTGCTGGAGCCGGTGGTGTCCGGCGCCGGCTTCGAGATCGACGACATCGACGTCCGCACCGCCGGCCGGCGGCACGCGGTGAAGGTCGTGGTCGACCGTCCGGAGAGCGACGGTGACGACGACGGCGTCGGGCTGGACGCGATCGCCGGCCTCAGCCGCGCCGCGGCCGAGACGCTCGACGCCCACGAGCACCTGATCGAGGGCTCCTACACCCTCGAGGTGACGTCCCCGGGCGTCGACCGCCCGCTGACCCGCCCGCGGCACTGGCGCCGTGCCCGGCTGCGGCTGGCCGCGATCCGGCTGCGCGGCGGCGAGGAGATCGAGGCGCGGATCGGGACGGCCGGGGAGAACGGCGTCCAGGTCGCCGTCACCGGCAAGAAGCCCGCCCTGCGCGAGCTGACCTACGCCGAGGTCGAACACGCCCAGGTCCAGGTGGAGTTCCGCCCGCCCCCCAAGGCCGAGGTCGCCCTGCTGGATCCCACACGGCCCGATCCCACCGACACCTCCGAGGAGGGCTCATGAACGTCGACATCCCCGCGCTCCGGACCATCGAGCGGGACAAGGACATCCCCTTCGAGACGGTGCTGGAGGCGATCGAGACCGCGCTGATCACCGCCTACCGCCACACCGACGGCCACCACGACGACGCCCGCGTCGACATCGACCGCAAGACCGGCCTGGTCCGGGTGATGGTCCGTGAGGCCGACGAGAACGGCACCCCCGGCCCGGAGTGGGACGACACCCCCGACGGCTTCGGGCGGATCGCCGCCACGACCGCGCGCCAGGTGATCGTGCAGCGGCTGCGCGACGCCGAGCACGAGCGCACCTACGGCGAGTTCTCCACCAAGGAGGGCGAGGTCATCGCCGGGATGGTGCAGCGCGACGCGCGCGCCAACGCCCGCGGCGTCGTCGTCGTGTCGCTGGGCGGCGACACCGAGGGCGTGCTGCCGGCCGCCGAGCAGGTGCCGGGGGAGACCTACCGGCACGGCGAGCGGCTGCGCTGCTACGTGATCGGGGTCAACCGCGGCCAGCGCGGCACCCAGATCACGCTCTCGCGCACGCACCCCAACCTGGTGCGCAAGCTGTTCGCACTCGAGGTGCCCGAGCTCGTCGACGGCTCGGTGGAGATCGTCTCGGTGGCCCGCGAGGCCGGGTTCCGCTCCAAGATCGCGGTCCGATCGCTGCGCACCGGGCTCAACGCCAAGGGCGCCTGCATCGGCCCGATGGGCCAGCGCGTGCGCGGCGTGATGAGCGAGCTGCTCGGTGAGAAGATCGACATCATCGACTGGTCCGAGGACCCCGGCACGTTCGTCGGCAACGCGCTCTCGCCGTCGAAGGTCGTGTCGGTGACCGTGCTCGACGAGCGCGCGCGGGTCGCCCGGGTCGTGGTGCCGGACTTCCAGCTGTCGCTGGCCATCGGCAAGGAGGGCCAGAACGCCCGCCTGGCCGCCCGCCTGACCGGCTGGAAGATCGACATCCGCAGCGACGCCGACCCCCGCGGGCTGCGCGACGACGCCGAGCCCGCCGACGACGAGACCGTCCCGGCCGCGTTCGCCCGCCCGTCCGACGCCGACGGCGCCGGTTCGGAGACCGACGGTGACGAGATCGCCGGCGTCGCCACCGACGCGATCGCCGGTGGCGCCCGTCCGGGTGGGACGGGGACGCTCGACTGAACGGCCCTGCGCTACACTCGGACGTGGCCCGCCGTCGGCGGCCGGAACCCGTACGCCCCGGATCGACCCCGATCCGGACGTGTGTGGGGTGCCGGACACGAGAGCAGGCCACCGATCTGCTGCGAGTGGTCGCGGTCAACGGACGTGTCGTCCCGGATCCGCGCCGCCGCCTCCCCGGTCGAGGTGCCTGGCTGCATCCTCTGCCGGGGTGCCTCGATCGGGCCGAACGACGCCACGCGTTCCCCCGGGCACTCCGTGTCCCGGGACCTCTGGACGCCGGCGAGGTTCGGGCCCGGCTGCAGGGAGGGACCGGCCCCGTCGACGACGGGAGCGGCGACCCACCCCGGAACGGATCGGTGTGAGCACCAACCTGAGCCAGACCCCCAGGGGCGCGGGAGAATCCCGGCCCGACATCGCAGAAAGCACGGTCGACCCGTCATGAGCCAGCTGTGAAGATCGCACCATGAACGTGCTTCGACACTAGGTTCGAGGTCGTGCGGACATGCCGCCCGGCCTCCGGTGAACAACAAGGAGAGCAGTGGCAGGCAAGGCCCGCGTGCATGAGCTCGCGAAAGAGCTCGGCGTCAGCAGTAAGCAGGTCCTGAACAAGCTTCAGGACCTCGGGGAGTACGTGAAGTCCCCCTCCTCCACCGTCGAGGCCCCGGTCGCGCGCAAGCTGCGCGACGCCATGGCCGACGGTGGGTCCCCGGCCGGCGGCCAGCGCCGCAGCGCACCCGGTGGCGGTCGTCCGCGCGCCGGTGCCGGCCCCACCCCCGGTGCCCGTCCCGGACCGACCGGTGGCAGCGGCGCCCCGTCGCCGTCCCGTCCGTCCGCGCCGACGCCCGGCCCGACCCCCGGCCCGTCCGGCGGGATCCCCAAGCCCGGCCCGGCCGTGAAGCCGACGCCGCCGCCCGCGGCCCGTCCGCAGGCACCGGCCGCCTCGGCGCCCGCCGCTCCGGCGGCGCCCGCGGCTCCGGCGCAGGAGACCCCGGCGCGTCCGGCCCAGGACCGTCCGACGCAGGACCGTCCGACGCAGGACCGTCCGGCGCAGGACCGTCCGACACCGGGCGCCACGCCCGGTCCGCGTCCGGGCCCCCGTCCCGGCCCGGCCCAGCAGCCGGCCGCGGAGGCCGCACCGGCGGCTCCGGCCGCTCCGCAGACCCCGGCGCGCGACGAGCGTCCGCGCCAGCAGCGGCCGTCCGGCGGCACCGAGTCCGCTCCGGCGGCCCGGGGCCCGAAGCCCGGTCCGCGGGCACCGCGGGTCGGCAACAACCCGTTCGGCGTGGGCCAGGGCGCCCCGCCACGCCCGTCCGCGCCGCGTCCCGGTCCGCCCGCTGCCCCGCAGCAGGGTGGAGCCGCGGCGGCGCAGGCCGGTCCGCAGACCGGCCAGGGTGGCCGTGGAGACGGTCAGGGCGGCGGCGCCGCTCCGGCCGGTCCGCGTCCGGCCGCCCGTCCCGGTGGTGAGGCCGGTCGCGGTGGCCCGCGTCCGCCGACCCCGGGCAACATGCCCCCGCGTCCGAACCCGGGCATGATGCCCGCGCGTCCGGCCGCAGGGCGTCCCGGCCCCGGTGGCCGTGGCGGTCCCGGTGGCGCCCGTGGCGGCCCCGGCGGAGGCCGTGGTGGCCCCGGTGGCGGTCGTCCCGGTGGCGGTGGCGGCGGTTTCCGTCCCGGTGGCGGTGGCCCCGGTGCCGGCGCTCCGGCCGGTGGTGGCTTCCGCGGTCGCCCCGGTGGTGGCGGTGCGCGTGGCCGCGGCGGTGCCGCGGGTGCGTTCGGCCGTCCCGGCGGACCGGCTCGCAAGGGCCGCAAGTCGAAGCGTCAGAAGCGCCAGGAGTACGACGCGATGCAGGCGCCGTCGGTCGGCGGCGTCCGCCTTCCGAAGGGCTCCGGCGAGACGATCCGTCTCCCGCGTGGTGCCTCGCTGACCGACTTCGCCGACAAGATCAACGCCAACCCGGCCTCGCTGGTCCAGGTGCTCTTCCACCTGGGCGAGATGATCACGGCCACGGCGTCGGTCTCGGACGAGATCCTCGAGCTGCTCGGCCAGGAGATGAACTACCAGATCCAGGTCGTCAGCCCGGAGGAGGAGGACCGCGAGCTGCTCGGGTCCTTCGACATCTCCTTCGGTGAGAACCACGGTGGCGAGGAGGACCTCGCGGCCCGCCCGCCGGTGGTGACCGTCATGGGTCACGTCGACCACGGTAAGACGCGCCTGCTGGACACGGTCCGGAAGGCGAACGTCCGCGAGTCCGAGTCCGGCGGCATCACCCAGCACATCGGCGCCTACCAGGTGCCGGCGGAGCTGGAGGGTGAGGAGCGCCTGATCACGTTCATCGACACCCCGGGTCACGAGGCGTTCACCGCCATGCGTGCCCGCGGTGCCAAGTCGACCGACATCGCGATCATCGTGGTCGCGGCGGACGACGGCGTGATGCCGCAGACGGTGGAGGCGATCAACCACGCCCAGGCGGCCGACGTGCCGATCGTGGTCGCGGTGAACAAGATCGACGTCGAGGGTGCGAACCCGGCCAAGGTGCGCCAGCAGCTGACCGAGTACAACCTGGTCGCCGAGGAGTACGGCGGCGACACGATGTTCGTCGACATCTCCGCGAAGCAGGGGACGAACATCGAGTCCCTGCTCGAGGCCGTCCTGCTCACCGCGGACGCGGCTCTGGACCTGCGGGCCAACCCCGACATGGAGGCCCAGGGCGTCGCGATCGAGGCCCACCTGGACCGCGGTCGCGGCCCGGTGGCCACGGTGCTGGTGCAGCGCGGAACGCTGCACGTCGGCGACTCGATCGTCGCCGGCGACGCCTCCGGGCGTGTGCGGCGGATGCTCGACGAGCACGGTGCCGACATCACCGCGGCGACGCCGTCGCGGCCGGTGCAGGTCATCGGGTTCACCTCGGTGCCCGGCGCGGGCGACACGTTCCTCGTCGTCGACGAGGACCGGGTGGCGCGTCAGATCGCCGACCGCCGCCGTGCCCGCGAACGCAACGCCGAGCTGGCGAGCCGCCGCAAGCGCGTCTCCCTCGAGGACCTCGACGCGGCCCTCAAGGAGACCAACACGCTCAACCTGATCATCAAGGGTGACAACTCGGGAACCGTCGAGGCTCTCGAGGACGCCCTGATCAAGCTGGACGTGGGCGACGAGGTCGAGCTGCGGGTCATCCACCGCGGCGTCGGCGGGATCACCGAGGGCGACATCAACCTCGCCATCGCGGACAACGTCATCGTCATGGGCTTCAACGTCCGTGCCGAGGGCAAGGCCACCGAGCTGGCCAACCGCGAGGGCGTCGAGATCCGCTACTACTCGGTGATCTACCAGGCGATCGACGAGATCGAGCAGGCCCTCAAGGGCATGCTCAAGCCGGAGTACGAGGAGGTCGAGCTCGGCCGCGCCGAGGTCCGCGACGTCTTCAAGTCCTCGAAGTTCGGCACGATCGCCGGTTGCCTCGTGATGGGCGGGGAGATCCGCCGCAACGCCCGCGGGCGTCTGATGCGGGACTCCACGGTCATCCAGGACAACCTGCCGATCAGCTCGCTGCGCCGCTTCAAGGACGACGTGGTCGAGGTCCGCGAGGGCTACGAGTGCGGTCTGACGCTCGGCAGCTACTCCGACATCAAGGTCGGCGACGTCATCGAGACGTTCGAGATGCGCGAGAAGCCGCGCGCCTGATCAGGACGCGGTAGATCGACACACAGCGGGGGCGGCCCCACCGGCCGCCCCCGCTGTCGTGTCAGGGAGGACGGACCCGTGTACGTCGGTGCACTGGAGTGCGACGTCCTGCTCGGCGACGTCCGGTCGTTGAAGCAGAAGCGGTCGCTGGTGCGGCCGGTACTGGCCGAGCTGCGCCGGTTCGAGGTCGCGGCGGCCGAGGCCGGGCACCTGGACCTGCACCGCCGCGCACTGCTCGGTGTGAGCTGCGTGGCCGCCGACGCCGCGCACGTACGGGCGGTGCTGGAGCGCTGCGAGCGTCTGGTGGCGGCCCGCCCGGAGCTGGAGCTGCTCTCGGTGCGGCACCGGCTGCTGGGCCCCGAGGACGAGTAGCGGGCCGCGACCCGCTTGTCGGCACCTCGTAGACTCGACCGGTCGTCACCGGTCGAGACTCCACTCTCACCGTGCAGGTTTCTCTCGGAGAGGTTCACGCGACATGGTCGACCACGCACGCGCACGCAAGCTGTCGAAGCGGATCTCGCAGATCGTCGCCGAGGCCCTCGAGCACGAGGTGAAGGACCCGCGCCTGTCGATGGTGACGATCACCGACACCCGGGTCACCGGTGACCTGCGGGAGGCGACCGTCTACTACACGGTGATGGGCGCCTCGGTGGACTCCCCGCCGGACACCCAGGGGGTGGCGGCCGCGCTGGCCAGCGCCACCGGGGTGCTGCGCAGCCGGGTCGGTCAGCAGACCGGCGTCCGGCACACGCCGAGCCTGACGTTCTTCCTCGACGAGGTGCCCGACGAGGCCCGCCGGATGGAGGAGCTCCTCGCCCGCACCCGGGCCTCCGACGCCGAGGTCGCGCGCCTGGCCGCGGGCGCGTCCCCGGCCGGTGATCCGGACCCGTACCGCGCCCCGCGCGACGACGAGGAGTGATGGCCCCGGGCCCGGTACCGGCCACACCGCCCGGGCACCGCGACGTCCCACCCGGCCCGGTCGACGCCGACGGCGTGGCCGAGCTGCTCCGTGGCGCGTCCGGGGTGCTCGTGCTCGGGCACATCCGCCCGGACGCCGACGCGATGGGCAGCGCCGTCGCGCTGGCCACCGCCGTCCGCCGGTCCGGGGTGCCCGCCGTGGTGTCGTTCGGCGGCCCGGACCCGGTGCCGGAGACGCTGCGGACGCTTGACCCGGACGGACTGGTCGTCGAGCCGGACGAGGTCCCGCAGCGCCCGGACGTGCTCGTCTGCTGCGACGTGTCGTCACCCCCGAGGCTCGGCTCGCTGACCCCGCTGCTGGACGCGGCGCGGGTGTCGCTGGTCGTCGACCACCACGCGTCGTACACCGGGTTCGGGACGCACCACCTGGTGGAGCCGCAGACGCCGGCCACGGTGATGCTCGTCCGCCGGATCGTCGCCGCGCTCGGCGTCGAGGTGGACCTGACGCTCGCCCGCGCGCTGTTCGCCGGGCTCTACACCGACACCGGGGGGTTCCGCTTCGGGGGCGCGGACGCGCTGCGCCTCGGGGCGGAGCTCGTCGACGCGGGGGTGGAGCCGCGGGAGCTGATGCGCGAGCTGTCCGGGGCGTCGTCGTTCGCATGGCTGGCCGCGCTGGCCACGATCCTGGCCGGGGCACGGCGGGAGCCGGACGCGGTCGGTGGCGCGGGTCTGGTCTGGGCCAGTGTGGACGCCGCGACGGTGGACCGGTTCCGGTCCGAGGTGGCCTCGGTGTCCGGGCACCTGATGGCCACCGCCGGCGACGGGGTGGCCGCGCTGATCAGCGAGATCTCGCCGGGGGAGTGGTCGACGTCGTTGCGCGGCACCGGCGTGCCGGACCTGTCGGCGGTGGCCACCCGTCTCGGCGGGGGCGGGCACCCGGGGGCGGCCGGGGTGGAGCGCCCGGGGCCCGTCTCCGACGTGCTGGACGCCCTGCGCACCGAGCTCGCCGCGCAGGTCGACATCGAGAACGCTCGCGCCGCAGGGTGAGCCGTACCGGGGTGAGCCGGGCCACCTCCCGCCGTCCGGGACGGACCGGACCGAGCGATACCGGCGTCCGGCCCGTAGCGTGATGCGCGATCCGGGAGGTGAAGCGGTGGCGTCCGAATCCGCACGGGCCGCGGGTACCGACTATCCATGGCGTGAGTTCCTCGCGGCGTGGGTGCGCAACCCCGCCCGCATGGGGGCGGTGGCCCCCAGCTCGCCGTGGCTCTCGGCCCGGCTCGCGATGGTGGCACCCACGCAGGGCAGCCCGGTCGTCGTCGAGCTCGGCCCCGGCACCGGCGCCGTCAGCGAGCTGGTGTCGCGCCGTCTCCCGGAGTCCGCGCGGCACCTCGCCGTGGAGCTGGACCCGGCGATGGCCCGCTACCTCGCGACCGCGCACCCCGGCGTCGAGGTGATCAACGGCGACGCCGCCAAGCTCGGCGCGCTCCTGGCCGAGCGGGACGTGCGATCCGTCGACGCCGTGATCAGCGGCCTGCCCTGGTCGCTGTTCGACCGGGAGACCCAGCGCGCGATCCTCGGGCAGGTGGTGACCGCGATCGGCGAGACCGGCGTGTTCGCCACGTTCGCCTACCCCGGTGGCATGCCGCTGCCGTCGGCCCGGCGGTTCCGGGCGACGCTGCACGAGACGTTCGACGAGGTCGTCGTCACCCGCACGGTGTGGCGCAACCTGCCGCCCGCGTTCTGCTACCTGTGCCGGCGTCCGAAGGTCGCCGGGATCTGAGCCCTCCGGCGACCGGGTAAGGGGTGCGGTGATCCGGACCCGCCGGTGAGGATGAGATCCATGTCGTCGCTCCGCAGGTCCGAGGGCGGTGCGCGGGACATCCTGCGCCTGGCCGTGCCGGCGCTGCCGGTGCTCGCCGCCGAGCCGCTCTACGTCCTCGTGGACACGGCCGTCGTCGGCCGGCTCGGTGCGGTACCGCTGGCCGGTCTCGCCGTGGCCGGGGTGCTGTTCAGCCAGGTCACCACCCAGCTCAACTTCCTGTCCTACGGCACCACCGCGCGCGCGTCGCGGCTGCACGGTGCCGGACGGCGTTCCGACGCCGTCACCGAGGGCGTGCAGGCGACCTGGCTGGCACTGGGCGTCGGGCTGCTGGTGCTCGTCGCCGGGCAGCTGCTGGCCGGACCGGTGAGCCGGGCCCTGGCCGGTGCCGGGACGCCGTCCGGCGACGCGGTTGCGGCCGGGGCCGAGTCGTGGCTGCGGATCGCGCTGTTCGGGGCGCCGCTGGTCCTCGTGACGCTGGCCGGCAACGGCTGGATGCGCGGTGTGCAGGACACCGTCCGCCCGCTGCGCTACGTGATCGCCGGCAACGGCCTGTCCGCGCTGCTGTGCCCGCTGCTGGTGTTCGGGATCGGCGGCTGGGACGGCTGGGGGCTGGAGGGGTCGGCGGTGTCCAACGTCGTCGCGCAGACGGTGACGGCCGGGTTCTTCCTGCGGGCCCTGTACGTCGAGCGCGCCACCGCCGCGGCCGGCGAGCCGGTCCGTCTGCGGCCGATGCCGTCGGTGCTGCGCGCGCAGGCCGTGCTCGGGCGCGACCTGCTGCTGCGCACGCTGGGGTTCCAGGCCTGTTTCCTGTCCGCGACGGCCGTCGCCGCCCGGTTCGGTGCGCCGTCGGTCGCGGCGCACCAGATCGTGCTGCAGCTGTGGGTGTTCCAGGCGCTGGTGCTGGACTCGGTGGCGATCGCCGCGCAGGCACTCGTCGGGTCGGCGCTGGGATCGTCGTCCGCCGCCCCGTCCTCCGCTTCGTCGTCGTCCTCCGCCGGGTCCTCGCCCGCCGCGTCGTCGTCGTCCGGGGCGGGGTCCGGGGCGGGGTCCGGTGGTGACGGCGCGGCCCGGGCGCGGGCGGTCGCGGCGCGGGTGACGCGCTACGGGCTGGTGCTCGGCGTCGGGTTCGGGGTCCTGTTCGCCGCTCTCTACCCGTTCCTGCCCGGGGTGTTCACCTCGGACGTCGCCGTGCTCGCGGTGGTGCCGATGGCGTGGTGGTTCTTCGCCGGGCTGCAGCCGATCGCCGGGGTGGTGTTCGCCCTGGACGGCGTGCTGCTCGGCGCCGGGGACGCCGCGTTCCTGCGGACGACGACGCTCATCGCGGCCCTGGGCGGGTTCCTGCCGATGATCTGGGCGTCGCTGGTGTTCGACTGGGGCCTCGCCGGGATCTGGGCCGGCCTGAGCGCGTTCATGGTGATCCGGCTCGTCGCCGTCGGGCGGCGGGGATGGTCGGGGAAGTGGGCCGTGACGGGGGCGGTGCGCGCCTGAGCGATCCCGGTCGGGCTGCGTCCGACCAGGCCATCGCGACCGCTCATGACCGATCTCTGTGGTCACGTTCGGGCCACCGATCGCCCGGAACCGACCACAGAGATCGATCATGGGGCGTGGATCCGGTCGAAGGGCTTACCGGTCCGTCACCGGGTCGGATGCGCGAGCGGAGCTCTCGTCCGATCTCGCAGGACGAACGGGGCCCTCGTCCAGCCAGTCTCGCCGGACGAACGGAGCCCTCGATCAGCCTCGCCGGACGAACGGAGTTCTCGTCCAACCAGCCGGACGAACGGGGCCCTCGTCCAAGTTCGCCGGACGAACGGGGCCCCCATCCAGTGTCGCCGGACGAGCGGGGCCTCCGTCCAGTGTCGCCGGACGAACGGGGCCCCCGTCCAGTGTCGCCGGACGAGCGGAGCCCTCGTCCAGGGAGTCGGCGCCTGAGTGTCGGCTTCCGGGGCGGTGGTGTCGTGGCGGACGTTCATGATCGATCGGTGTGTGTCGATCGGTGCCATCGATGGCACCGATCGTCCCACAAAGATCGATCATGAAGCGTGGATCCGGTCGGAGGAGGGCTCACCGTGACGGCGTGGCTCCGGATCGTGCACGACCGGCGTGGTCGATGCGAGCACCGGCGAGAACGGCAGCCGCACCGTGAACACGGTCCCCGTTCCGCCGGCACCGTCGGTTTTGCCGGCCCCGTGAGCTCCACCGGCACCGTTGGTTCCGCCGGCACCGTTGGTTCCGCCGGCGCCGGGCGCGCCCGGCCACCATGTCGGGTCGGCGTCTCCCGAATCGGTGGCTCCCTGATCGGCGGGCCCCCGGTCGGAGGCTTCGCCCGTCCCGGTGGCGCCCTCGCCGGTGCGTGCGGTGACCTCGACGGTCCCACCGAGGCGGCGGGTGATCCGGTCCACCAGGGCGAGACCGATGCCGCGCGGGCGCCCGCCGTCGACGCCGCGGGTGCTGAAGCCGTAGGTGAACAGGTCGGCCACGGTGTCGGCGGGGATGCCCGGCCCGGTGTCGGAGACGCGCAGGACCAACGTGCTGTCCGGACCGACGGGGCGGGGGCCGTCCAGGGAGATCGTGACCGCGACGGCCCGCCGGGTACCGTCGGGCGCGGTGCGCGGCTGCCCGGAGACGGCCTCCAGCGCGTTGTCGACGAGGTTGCCGGCCAGCGACACGAGGTCGTCGGCGGACCAGGGCAGGCGGTCGCCGAGGGCAACGTCGGGGGACCCGGGATCGGCGCCACACACGTCGCCGGGGTCGATCTCGTCGGTGACGGTGAACGCGACGTCGAGCTCGTCGGCGGTCCAGGCCTTGTCCGCGAGCAGGGCGGCGAGGACGGGGTCGAGCACCTCGGCGGCGACGGCGGCGCCCGGCCCGCGGGTCCGGTCCAGGGCGGCCACCCCGGCGCGGGTGGCGTCCGCGGTGTCGCCGAGCTCCATCAGCGTGATCACGGTCTGCATCCGGTTCGCGAACTCGTGCGCCTGCCCGGACAGTGCCGCGACCCGGTCGCGAGCGTCGTCGCGCTCGCGCAGCGCCCCGGCAAGCTCGGTGCGGTCGCGCAGGGTGAACACCCGCGTCCCCGGTCCGGCCGCGGGACCGGCCGCGCGGCTGTTCACCAGCAGCACCCGTTCCCCGGCGAGCGCCGGCTCGTCGCGCAGGTCCTCGTCGTGCCCGCGGTCCAGGACCGCGCGCACCGCCGGGTCGATCCGGAGCAGGTCGAGCCCCGACTCGCCCGTCCCCTGCCCGGCGGGCACCCGGCGCCCGGGCCGGTCGGCTCCACGACCGTGGGTGGGATGACGCTGATGGCCCTCCGGGCGACCTCCAGGAGTCATGGACGTCATCTCACCTGCGCTCCCGCCGGCCGGACCTGCGGCGGCCGGACCCGCGGCGGCCGGACCCGCGGCGGCCGGACCTGTGGCGGTCGGGTCTGTGGGGTTCGGACCAGCGGAGGTCGGACCAGCGGGGGTCGGACCTGGGGCGGTCGGGCCCGGGGACTCCGTGCCCGGGTGCGCCGGGGAGGAGCTGGTTCCGTCGAGCCCCAGCAGGCGCCGGGCCTCGGCGTTGACCACGACCAGCCGGCGGTCGGAGTCGACGACCAGGAGTCCCTCACCGACGGCGTGCAGCACGGCGTCGTGATGGGTGTAGGCGGCGGTGATCTCGTCCGGCTCCAGGCCGAGCGTCTGGCGGCGCAGACGGCGGGCCAGCAGCCAGGCGAGCCCGGCGCCGAGCGCGAGCGCCAGGGCGGCGGCACCGACGATCTCGGGCAGGTACATCAGGGCCAGGTCGCTGACCCGCGTCTGCAGGACCCCGACCGACACCGCCCCGACGACGCGTCCGCCGGAGAACACCGGAACGACGGTGCGGACCGACGGGCCGAGCGTCCCGGTGTAGACCTCGGTCAGCGGTTGCCCGGCCAGCGCGGGGGCGAGGGTGCCCTGGTATATGCCGCCGATCCGGTCGGTCTCGGAGTGGCTGTAGCGCAGCCCGGACGGGTCCATGACCACGATGAACCCGGTGCCCGAGGCGACCCGGACCCGTTCGGCCAGCGGCTGCATGCGGGCCGAGAGCGTGGCGACGTCGCCGCCGCCGCCCAGCGTGTCGACGACGGCGGGGTCCCCGGCCAGGGCCGCGGCGGTGGCGCCGGTGAGCCGGCCCGCGGAGTCGAGCTCGATCCGCTGCGCGCCCCACATCCCGAGCGCCGCCAGCCCGCCGACGGTGATCAGCACCGTGACCAGCTGCAGTACCAGCAGCCGCCGCACCAGCCGCGACCGTCGCTGCGGAACCCGTCCGATCCTCGCCACCGCGACACTGTCCCACTGCAGGCGGGCCCAGCGGATGTTCTGCGGCGCTGTCATCGCGCTCCCGTGTCGGTACCGGCGGGACGGAGGCGGCCCGGAGGCCGGTTCGTGGCGGCCCCGGAGACGACGACGGCCGGGCCCCACCGTGGGCGACCCGGCCGTCGTGTCGGAGGAGGAGGGCGGTCAGGCGGGGCTGCCGACCTTCTCGGTGGAGCGCTCGGACTCCTTCTCCGCGGGCTCCTCGATCGGCGTACCGCCACCGTGCGCGGCGTCCATCGCGGACTCCACCAGCTTCGGGTCGTTCAGCACGGCCCGCAGACGCTCGCGGTCGAGCTCGCCGTTCCAGCGGGCGACGACGAACGTGGCGACGACGTTGCCGATGCAGTTGGTCAGCGCCCGGCCCTCGCTCATCACGCGGTCGATGCCGACGATCAGCGCCAGCCCGACGACGATCGCCTCCGGGGTGAAGAACTCCCCGCCGAAGGCCTGCAGCGACGCGGCCAGGGTGACCAGACCGGCGCCGGTGACGCCGGCGGCACCCTTCGACGTCAGCACCATCAGCACGGCCAGGCCGATCTGCGCACCGATCGGCAGGTTCTCGCCACCGGCCTGGATGATGAACAGCGCACCCAGGGTCAGGTAGATGCAGGTGCCGTCGAGGTTGAACGAGTAGCCGGTCGGGATGACCATGCCGACGGTCTGCTTGGACGCACCGGCGGCCTGCAGCTTGGTGAGCAGCCGCGGCAGCACCGACTCCGACGAGGACGTGCCGACGATGATCAGCAGCTCGTCCTTGACCAGCCGGATCACCTTGAGGATGTTGAACCCGGACAGCCAGGACACCGCACCGAGCACGACGACGATGAACACCAGGCAGGTGCCCCAGAACACGGCCATCAGCAGGCCGAGGTTCTGCAGCGACTCGACACCGAACGCCCCGACGGTGTAGGCCATCCCGCCGAACGCGGCGACCGGCGCGGCCCACATGATCAGCTTGATGATGCCGAAGATGACCTGGGCGATCGACTCGATGCTGCTGACGATGCGGGTGCGCAGGTTCGCGTTCAGGCCGCTGATCGCGCAGGCGCTCAGGATCGCCAGCACCAGCACCTGCAGCACCGAGTTGTCGACGAACGGGCCGAGGAAGCTCGACGGCAGCAGGCTGTCCTGGATGAACGCGACCACGCCGGACTCACCGCTCGCGGTGCCGAGGCTCTCCTGGGCGTCCGCGATCTGCGCAGGGTCGGGGGTGCCCTCGAAGCCGAGGCCGGGGGTGAACAGGTTGCCCGCGAGCAGACCGATCGCCAGGGCGATCACCGTCATCACCAGGAAGTAGCCCAGCGCGCGCAGCGCCAGTCCACCGGCGCGGGCCAGGTTGCCCAGCGAGGCGATACCGACGATCACGGTGCAGAAGATGACCGGGCCGATGATGACCTTGATCATCTGGACGAAGGAGTCGGCCAGCCACTTGAGTTCCTTGGCGAAGTCCGGCGCGGCCAGTCCCACCCCGATGCCCGCGACGATGCCGATCAGCACCCAGAACCAGAGCTGGGTGTAGAACTTCTTCTTCGTCCGCGGCGGGGCGATGCTCCCCGTGTCAGCGGCGGTGCTGGCGGCCTCGGCCATGTCCGTCCTCCTCGACGTGTCTGTGCGCACAGTAGGAAGCCCGGGGGTGGGCACGGTCAACGGCGGGCCGACCCGAATTGAGGGACTCTTGAGGAACGCCGGCGTGCAACGGGTCACTACGGTGGTCGCGTGCGGGTACTGCTGGTCGAGGACGACGACGTGCTCGGGGACGCCCTCCGGCGCACCCTGACCGCGGCCGGGTACTCCGCGCGCCGGGTCGGCAGCGGCGCCGAGGCCCTCGCCGCGCTGGCCGACGACCCGGACGTCGTCCTGCTGGACATGGGCCTGCCCGACCGGGACGGGCTCGGCGTCTGCCGCGAGATCCGGGAGCGCTCCCGGGTGCCGATCCTGGCCATCACTGGACGCGGCGACGTCGCCGCCCGGGTGCAGGGACTGCGCAGCGGCGCCGACGACTACCTGGTCAAACCGGTCTCCACCGACGAACTGCTGGCGCGGATCGAGGCCGTCCTGCGGCGCAGCACCGGGGCCGCGGTGGCCGCCGTCGTCGCCGTCGGGGACGTGGAGGTGGACCTGGACCGCCGGGTCGTCACCGCCGCGGGGGAGACCGTCGCGGTGACCCGCAAGGAGTTCGACCTGCTCGCCGCCCTGGCCCGCCGCGAGGGCGCGGTCGTCGAACGCGCCGAGCTGCTCGAACAGGTCTGGGGCACCGCGGACGCCTCCGCCGCCCGCACGCTGGAGGCGCACGTCGCGTCGCTGCGGTCCAAGCTCGGCGCCCGCGACGTCGTCGCCACCGTCCGGGGCGTGGGCTACCGGCTGGCGCGCTGACGCACCCGTGCGCGCACGAGGGGTCGGGCCCCGCCTCGGGCCCGGGCGAGGCTGGCAGGATCGTCGTCCGTGCCCGCGTCCCGTACCCCTCCGCCACCGCCCGGACTCGTGATCGTCGACAAGGAGTCGGGGCCGACGTCGCACGACGTCGTGGGGAAGCTGCGCCGGATCATGGGCACCCGCAAGGTCGGCCACGCCGGGACGCTGGACCCGATGGCCACCGGCGTGCTGGTGATCGGCGTCGAGCGGGCGACGAAGCTGCTCGGGCACCTCTCGCTCGACACCAAGGCCTACACCGCGACGATCCGGCTCGGGCGCGTGACCAGCACCGACGACGCCCAGGGGGAGGCCGTCGCCGACGTCGACGCCTCCGCCGTCGACGAGTCCGCGATCCGCGACGGCATCGCCGCGCTGACCGGCGACATCGAACAGGTGCCCAGCTCGGTCAGTGCCATCAAGATCGACGGCAAGCGCGCCTACCAGCGCGTCCGCGAGGGCGAGGAGGTGGAGATCCCGGCCCGCCCGGTCACGGTCTCGGCGTTCGAGCTCGTCGACCTGAGGCGCGGCGACGGCGTCACCGACCTCGACGTCGTCGTCGACTGCACCTCGGGCACCTACGTCCGGGCGCTGGCCCGTGACCTCGGCGCCGGGCTCGGGGTCGGCGGGCACCTCACGGCCCTGCGCCGCACCCGCGTCGGGCCGTTCACCCTCGACCACGCGCGGACCGTCGAACAGCTCGCGGACGCCCCCGGGCTCTCCCTGGACCTCGCCGCCGCGGTGGCGACGGCGTTCCCGCGCCACGACGTCGACGCCTCGGCCGCGGCCGACGTCGGCTTCGGCAGGTCGCTTCCCGCCGCGGGCCTGACCGGCACCTACGGGGTCTTCGCCCCGGACGGCCGCGCCGTGGCGCTGATGGCCGACGCGGGCGAGCTCGCCCGCCCCGTCGTCGTCCTGGCCCCGGCGGGCTGAGCCCGGGGTGCGCCCGGGCGGGGGGACGCGGGGTTTCGTAGGCTCGGGCACGTGCAGCGCTGGCGTGGACTCGAGGCCGTGCCCTCCGGATGGGGGCGGTGCGTGGTCACCGTCGGCGTGTTCGACGGCGTGCACCGCGGCCACCGGCAGCTCATCGAGCGCGCCGTGCAGCGCGGACGGGAGAAGGGCCTGCCGATCGTCGTCGTGACCTTCGACCCGCACCCGGCCGAGCTCGTCCGCCCCGGCACCCATCCGGCGCGGCTGAGCACCCTGGACCGGCGCGCCCAGCTGATCTCCGAGTGCGGGGCCGACGTGTTCTGCGTCATCCCGTTCACGCCGCAGCTGGCACGGATGGAACCGGCCGAGTTCGCGCACGAGATCCTCGTCGACCGGCTGCACGCCGCGGCCGTCGTCGTGGGCAGCAACTTCACGTTCGGCTACCGCGCCGCCGGTGACGTGACGGCGCTGGCCCGGCTGGGGGATCGGTTCGGGTTCACGCTCGAGGCACTCGACCTGATCAGCGACGACGAGGTCACGTTCTCCTCGACCTACATCCGCTCCTGCATCGACGCCGGCGCGGTCGCCGCGGCCGCCGACGCGCTGGGCCGCTGGCACCGGGTCGACGGCGTCGTGGTGCACGGGCACAAGCGCGGCCGCGACCTCGGGTTCCCGACCGCGAACGTCGCGTGCCCGCCCTACACCGCCGTTCCCGCCGACGGCGTGTACGCGGGGTGGTTCGGGATCGGCGACCGCAAGCTCCCGACGGCGGTCTCGGTCGGCACCAACCCGACGTTCTCCGGACGCAACCGCACGGTCGAGGCCTACGTGCTCGACGTCGACGAGGACTTCTACGGCCACGAGGTCAGCGTGGAGTTCGTGGAGCGCCTGCGCGGCCAGGAGACCTACGACGGCCTCGAGCCGCTGATCGCCCAGATGACCGCCGACGTCGAGCAGACCCGGGCGTTGCTGGCGTCGAGCTGATCGGGCTCCGGTGCGCGGGAGATCGCGGGGGATTGAGTGGAAAGACTCTGTCCGCCCCGATCCGGCCCGGATTCCACCTGCCGGGCGCGACGCTCTGTGCATGACCGGCGACCAGCCCGACACCACCGCCAACCGCGAGCGTCAGCGCGAGCTCTACGGGGCACCGATGTCCGACCGCGTGCACAGGCTGACCGGTGCGCTGGGGGTGACCCAGGCCCGGCTCGCCGCGACGCTCGGGATGAGCCCGGCGATGCTGTCGCAGCTGGTCAGCGGCCGACGTGTGAAGATCGGCGACCCGGCCGTGCTGACCCGGCTGATGGCGCTCGACGAGCGGGTGGCCCGCGGCCCGGTCCCGCCGGAGGAGGTGCCGTCGCTGCTGGAGCAGGCGCACGCGGCGCGGCTGCAGTGGTCGGCCGCGGACGACGCCGCCCGTCCTCCCGCACCGGCACCGGTGGTCCCGGCGCCGCGCCGCGTCCCGCCCCGGCCTGTCCCGACCGCGGACGACGCGCTGCGCGGCGTGTCCGCCCCCGCCCGCCTGGTCGCGGCCGCGGCGGCGCTGGCCCCGTCGTTCCCGGAGATCGCCGAGGTGCTCCGCCGCGCCGCGAGCCGGCCCGTGCGGTGAGCCGCCCGTGAGGCTGTTCACCGCGCTCTGGCCGTCGCCGGAGGTCGTCGCGGCGCTGAGTGCCGACGTCGCCGCGCTCGGCCTCGACGACGACCCCGCATGGCGGCCCGGCCCCACCGCCCGGTGGCACGTGACGCTGGCCTTCCACGGCGAGGACGAGCCCGGCCGCCGGGCACGGGAGCTCGAGGAGTGGGCCGCCGGGGCGCCCGCACCGACACTGCGGGTCGCCGGGACCGGCGAGTTCCCCGGCGTGTTCTGGGCCGGTGTCGAGCCCGCGGGCCCCGCCGACGCCGACGCGCTGGCCGCCCTCGTCACCCTCGCCGGCGGGACACCGGAACGCTTCGTCCCGCACCTGACGCTGGCCCGGGCGGCCCGGCGCCGCGGACGTCGGATCGACGACGCGCCGGCCCCGCGGGCGGACCTGCCGGCCGGGCCGTGGTGGACGCCGTCGGAGGTGCTGCTGGTGTCGAGTCTCGGGACCCGGTCCGGGCTGGTCTACGAGCCGGTGCACCGGGTGGCGCTGGGCGGCACCTGACGTCCGGCGCGGCGTATCCTGGACGGGCGTCCGTAGGAGCATCGTGGCCGGTCGGCGCGGGTCGACGGCCGGAGTGTCGGACCCCGCTGGTACCGTTCGGTCCGAGTCCGGCTGCAGTTCGTGGTGGCCGAGACCGTCTACCAGCCCGCGGCCCCTGTCCAGCAGGAAGCCGGGTGTCGCTCCGCTCAGCCTTCGGGATCACCGATCCGGGGCTGGAGCGCATCGAGTCCGGGCACGGCCCCACGGACGTCAACGACGAAGGAGTACCTCGCGTGGCACTGACCACCGAACAGAAGAAGACGACGGTGGACACCTACGGTGTGCACCCCGGGGACACCGGCTCCCCCGAGGCCCAGATCGCGCTGCTCACGCAGCGGATCATCGGCCTGACCGAGCACCTCAAGGAGCACAAGCACGACCACCACTCGCGGCGCGGACTGCTGCTGCTGGTGGGGCGCCGTCGCCGGCTCCTCAAGTACCTGCGTTCGGTCGACGTCGCGCGCTACCGCTCGCTGATCGAGCGGCTCGGCCTGCGTCGCTGACCCACCCGGCCCGGCACCCCTGAGCAGGGGTGCCGGGCCGCGGCACAACGTCAACGCGGCACAACTTCAACGCGGCAGGACTGCCGCGAGCGGCACCATCGAGTCGGAGAGACGATCCGCCGGTCCTCGGTAGTGGCCCCCGGGAGTGGGACTCCCGAGGGCTTCGATCGAAGACCGGCCCAGCCGAGGATGTCCCCCGACACGGGGTGGTGCGCATCACCACCGAACGAGGAGTGACTCCACACTTATGACCGATCCGATCGAGAACGACGGCGTGCACGAGAGCACGGCCGTCATCGACAACGGGTCCCACGGGACCCGCACCGTCCGGTTCGAGACCGGGCGCTTCGCGCGCCAGGCCGCCGGATCCGTCGTCGCCTACCTGGACGACGAGACCATGCTGCTGTCCGCCACCACGGCGTCGAAGCGGCCGAAGGACAACCTCGACTTCTTCCCGCTGACGGTCGACGTCGAGGAGCGGATGTACGCCGCGGGTCGCATCCCCGGCTCGTTCTTCCGTCGCGAGGGCCGTCCGAGCACGGACGCGATCCTCACCTGCCGTCTGATCGACCGCCCGCTGCGCCCGTCGTTCGTCGACGGTCTGCGCAACGAGATCCAGGTCGTCGTGACGGTCATGTCGCTGGACCCGAAGGACCCCTACGACGCGCTGGCGATCAACGCCGCGTCGGGTTCCACCCAGCTCGCCGGCCTGCCGTTCTCCGGCCCGGTCGGTGCCGCCCGCATCGCTCTGATCAGCGACGAGGACGGCTCGAACAGCCAGTGGGTCGCGTTCCCGACCTACGCCCAGCTCGAGCGCGCCGCGTTCGACATGGTCGTGGCCGGTCGCATCGTCGGTGACGACGTCGCGATCATGATGGTCGAGGCCGAGTCCACCGAGAAGACGCTGCAGCTCGTCGAGGACGGCGCCACCGCCCCGACCGAGCAGGTCGTCGCGGAGGGCCTCGAGGCCGCCAAGCCGTTCATCAAGAGCCTGTGCGTGGCCCAGCAGCAGCTGGCCGACGCGGCCGCCAAGCCGACCGGCAACTACCCGGTGTTCCCGGCCTACCAGCCGGACGCGCTGGAGGCCGTCACCGCGGCGGTGTCCGACGAGCTGGCCCAGGTGCTGACCATCGCCGGCAAGCAGGAGCGCGAGAACCGGACCGACGAGGTCAAGGCGAGCGTCCTGGAGAAGCTGGGTGCGCAGTTCGAGGGCCGTGAGTCCGAGCTGGGTGCGGCGTTCAAGTCGTTGAACAAGAAGCTGGTCCGCCAGCGGATCCTGCGCGACCAGGTCCGGATCGACGGCCGTGGCGTCACCGACATCCGGCCGCTCTCGGCCGAGGTCGAGGTCATCCCGCGGGCGCACGGCTCGGCCCTGTTCGAGCGCGGCGAGACCCAGATCCTGGGCGTCACCACTCTGAACATGCTCCGCATGGAGCAGCAGGTCGACTCGCTGGGGCCGGAGACGCGCAAGCGCTACCTGCACCACTACAACTTCCCGCCGTACTCGACCGGTGAGACCGGCCGGGTGGGCTCGCCCAAGCGCCGCGAGATCGGCCACGGCGCGCTGGCGGAGCGGGCACTCATGCCTGTCCTGCCCACGCGCGAGGAGTTCCCCTACGCGATCCGCCAGGTCTCCGAGGCGCTCGGGTCCAACGGCTCGACGTCGATGGGTTCGGTCTGTGCCTCGACGATGTCGCTGCTCAACGCCGGTGTCCCGCTCAAGGCGCCGGTCGCGGGCATCGCGATGGGCCTGGTCTCCGACGAGGTCGACGGCAAGGTCACCTACGTGGCCCTGACCGACATCCTCGGAGCCGAGGACGCCTTCGGCGACATGGACTTCAAGGTCGCCGGCACGCCGGAGTTCGTCACGGCGCTGCAGCTCGACACCAAGCTCGACGGGATCCCGTCCGAGGTCCTGGCCGCGGCGCTGAGCCAGGCCAAGGACGCCCGGATGACGATCCTCGAGGTCATCGGCGAGGCGATCGACTCGCCCGACGAGATGAGCCCCTTCGCCCCGCGGGTCACCGCGGTGCAGGTGCCCGTCGACAAGATCGGCGAGGTGATCGGGCCGAAGGGCAAGATGATCAACTCGATCACCGAGCAGACCGGCGCGGACATCTCGATCGAGGACGACGGCACGATCTACGTCGGTGCCGCCGACGGCCCGTCCGCGGAGGCGGCGATCGGCATGATCAACGCCATCGCCAACCCGCAGCTGCCGAAGATCGGCGAGCGGTTCCTGGGCACGGTGGTCAAGGCCGCCGCGTTCGGTGCCTTCGTCTCGCTGGTCCCCGGCAAGGACGGCCTCGTCCACATCTCGAAGCTGGGCAGCGGCAAGCGCATCGGCAAGGTCGAGGATGTCGTCAAGGTCGGCGACAAGCTCCGCGTCGAGGTCACCGACATCGACAACCGGGGCAAGATCAGCCTGATCCCGGTCGTCGACGGCGAGACCGCGGACAACGGCAGCAACGGCGACGGCGGCGAGACCAACGGTGCGGTCGAGCCGGAGGCCGTCGAGGCGTCCAACCCGAGCTGACCGATCCCCGAAGGGACGCAGTGCACGAGAAGAACGATCCGCCCGCGTCGGCCCGGAACCCCGAGAGGGGCAACGGTGCCGGCGCGGGCGTCGTGCTGCCCGGGCCCGGTTCGCCCGGTGTCGGCGGCGCACGTGCCGGCGGTCCGGGTGACGCCGACGCGGTCCGCCGCAGCGACCTGCCCGGCGGCGCCCGGCTGGTCACCGAGACCGTGCCGTGGGTGCGCTCGGTGGCGCTCGGCATCTGGATCGGCATCGGCTCGGTCGACGAGACCGGAGACCAGGCCGGGGCCGCCCACTACCTGGAGCACCTGCTGTTCAAGGGCACCGGGCGGCGCACCGCGGCCGGGATCGCCGAGGAGATGGACGCGGTCGGCGGCGAGCTGAACGCGTTCACCGCGAAGGAACACACCTGCTACTACGCCCACGTCCTCGACGACGACGTGGCGCTGGCGATCGACGTCCTCGCCGACGTCGTCACCGAGGCCGAGCTCGCGCACACCGACGTCGAGCTCGAGCGCGGCGTCGTGCTCGAGGAGATCTCGATGCGCGACGACGACCCGGAGGACCTGCTCGGCGAGCTGTTCGACGAGACGCTGTTCGGCGAGCACGCGCTGGGCCGTCCGGTGATCGGGTCCGAGGACTCGATCCGGGGGATGAGCCGCGACACCCTGCACGAGTTCTGGCGCGGCGAGTACACGACGCCGCGGATGGTCGTCGCCGCGGCCGGGAACCTCGACCACGACCGCGTCGCCGACCTGGTGTCGCAGGCCCTGGTCGGGGCGTCCGAGCGCAGCCGCGGGCTGACCGCCGAGCCGCCGCGCACCGGCGGGGGACCGCGCCCGGTCCGGTCGAGCGCGCTGGCCCTGCACCCCGACGAGTCCGAGCAGGCGCACCTGATGCTCGGTGTCCCCGGCCCGAGCCGGCACACGCCCGGCCGCGCGGCCCTCGCCGTCCTCAACACCGCACTCGGCGGCGGGCTGAGCTCGCGGCTGTTCCAGCAGGTCCGCGAGCAGCGCGGGCTGGCCTACCAGGTCTACTCGTCGCAGGTCCGCTACGCCGACGCCGGCAGCCTCGCGGTCTACGCGGGGTGCGCGCCGGAGCGACTCGGGGAGGTCGTCGCCGTCGTGCGCGACGTGCTCGCCGGCGTCGCCTCCGACGGGCTCACCGAGGCCGAGGTGCTCCGCGCTCAGGGGGCCCTGCGTGGCGGGCTGGTGCTCGGGCTGGAGGACACGGCGTCGCGGATGAACCGCCTCGGGCGCTCCGAGCTCGACCACGGCCGTCAGCGGAGCCTGTCCGAGAGCCTCGCGCGGATCGAGGCCGTGACACCGTCCGAGGTCGCGGACCTGGCCGCGGAGCTGCTCACCCAGCCCCTGACGGCCGCGGTCGTCGGCCCCTACGACGAGATCGACGACCTCCCCGCCGCCCTGCGCGACCTGGCCTGACTCCCGGCCGCGTTCTCTCCGAACCCGATCCGCACCCCTGCCGACGACCCGCACCTCCTGCAGGGGGTGCGGACGGACGGCAGGCGTGCGGATCGTCTCCGCTCGTCCGCGGGGGCGCCGGGCGGAGGATGGATAGGGTTGCGGTGTGGTGCTGACCCTTTTGTCCGGTGTGATGATCGCCGTCGGGCTGGCCGGGATCGTTCTCCCGGTGCTGCCCGGTCCGATCCTGATCGTCGGCGGCGTGGCCGTGTGGGCGGTCCCGCGCGGCGACGAGGTCGGCTGGTGGGTGCTCGGGATCGCGGTGCTCGTGACCGTCGCCGGGCAGGTGGCGAAGTACCTGCTCCCGGGCCGTCGGCTCAAGGCGTCCGGCGTGCCGACGCGCACGTTGCTGGCCGGGCTGGTGCTGGGCGTCGTCGGGTTCTTCGTCATCCCGGTCGTGGGGCTGTTCCTCGGCTTCGTGCTCGGGGTGTGGCTCGCCGAGCTGGTGCGCCTGCCCGACGCGGCCACGGCCTGGCGCTCGGCGCGCGAGGCCCTCACCGCCGTCGGCTGGAGCATCCTGATCGAGCTCGCCGCCGGGCTGGTCGCCACGGCGGTGTGGATCGGCGGCCTCGTCCTGGGATGACCGCCCCCACGCCCGTGCCCGACGACCCTCGGAGACCTTCGTGACCGACACACCTCGCGGCGACCGGACCGCGCCCCCCATGGACGGACCGGCCGCCTCCCCGATCACACCGGCCGCGGCGTCGCCCGGACCGGCGGTCCGGGTCGGCGGGCGGACGTCGGCGTCGAACTACGACGTGGTCACCGTGCTCCTGCTGCTCCTGGGCGGGTTCCTGGCGCCCGTCGTGGGCTGGCTGGCCGGGGTGGTCATGCTCTGGACGGGGAGGAGCTGGTCGACGGGGGAGCGGCTGCTCGGGACGCTTGTCGCGCCGGTGCTCGCCGTCGTCGCGGTCCTGGCGTTCCCGCTCCTCGAGGACGTGACCGGGAGCCAGTTCCTCGCCGTCGCCGGGATCGTGGGCGTGGCGATCCTCGTGATGGCCGCGACGTCCCGGCGTCTGCTCACCGCCCGCCGCGCCCGTCCCGCCCGGGTGCCCGGCGCGTAGTCCGCCGCGTGGTCCGCGGCTCGACCGCGGCGGGGCCGGTCGCTCAGGCGTCCGGGCGGATGATCAGGCAGGAGCTGGTGGCGGTGGCGCAGAGGCGGTCGTCGCCGTCGAGCAGGCGCGCCTCGGCCAGCGCGGTGCGCGACCCGGCGTGCACCACCGTGCCCTCGGCGCGGACCGTGCCGGAGTCGGCCCGCAGCGCGCGCAGGAACTTCACCGACAGGTCGAGGCTGGTGTAGCGGGCGCCCATCGGCAGCGTTGTGTGCACGGCGCAGCCGAGGGCGGAGTCGAGCAGCGTCGCGTAGACCCCGCCGTGCACCGACCCGATCGGGTTGAAGTGGAACTCGGCCGGATCGAGGGTGAACACGACCCGGCCCGGCTCGACCTCGGACACCGACATGCCGAGCAGCGTCGCGATCGGGGGCGACGGCACCTCGCCCGAGGCCATCGCGCGGACGAACGTCAGCCCGTCGGTGTGCAGTGCGGCCGCGGCCGTCGCGGCGGGGTCGCTCCACTCGTGGGTCCGCTGGCGGATGTCGGGTCCGGCGCTCATCGGGTCTCCTCGGATCGTGAGTTGTTGTGAGCAACTTAGCTCACGGGCGGGAGCCCGGGAAGGACGGACCGGCCCGAACTAGGCTGCGGCCCGGACAGCGAGAACGACGTGAGGAGTGCGGGTGAGCGGGTCGATCCGGGTGGCGGTGCTGGGTGCGAAGGGCCGGATGGGCGGCGAGGTCTGCCGTGCGGTGCGCGAGGCGTCCGACACCGAGCTGGTCGCGGAGCTCGACGACGGGGACGCCCTGTCGGGCCTGGACGGCGCGGACGTCGTCGTCGACTTCACCCACCCCGGCGTGGTGCTCGACAACGTCCGGTACTGCGTCGACCACGGCATCGCGGCCGTCGTCGGGACCAGCGGCTTCGACGCCGAGCGCTTCGGCACCGTGCGCGGGTGGCTGCAGGAGAAGGGCTCGGGCTCGGTGCTGGTGGCGCCGAACTTCGGCGTCGGGGCGGTGCTGTCGATGCACTTCGCGGCGCAGGCGGCGCGCTTCTTCGACTCGGCCGAGGTCGTCGAGCTCCACCACGCCGGCAAGGTCGACGCGCCCTCGGGTACCGCGGCACGCACCGCCTCGCTGATCGCGGCGGCGCGCCAGGACGCCGGGCTCGGCGACGTCCCGGACGCGACGACCGTCGACCCCGACGGCGCGCGGGGCGCGAGCGTCGACGGCGTCCACGTGCACTCGGTGCGGATGCCCGGCCTGGTCGCCCACCAGGAGGTGATCCTGGGCAGCGCGGACGGCGAGATCCTCACCATCCGGCACGACTCGATGAACCGCTCGTCGTTCATGCCCGGGGTGCTGCTCGCGGTCCGCGCGGTACGGGAGCGCCCGGGCCTGACGATCGGCCTGGAGCCGTTGCTCGGCCTGGCCTGAACCCCGCTCAGTCGGCGAGCTCGAGGGCGAGGGTGCCGACGAACCGGACCTCGCGCACGACGCCGTCGCCGGTGTCGAGGGTGCGGACGGCGCCGTCGGCCTCCCAGCCGGCGCGGGCGTAGAAGCGGCGCGACGCCTCGTCGCGCTCGGGCACCCAGGCCCGGCCCTGCTCGGCGTCGTGCCCGCGCAGGGCGGCCGCGGCGGTGGCCAGCAGCCGTCCGCCGTGCCCGCGGCGGCCCCAGCGCGGCTCGACCAGCAGGGTGCTGACCTCGGCGATCGAGGCTCCCTGCGTCCCGGCGTAGAACGCGGCGGCGCAGAACCCGACCGTGTGCTCGCCCTCGACGGCGACGAGCACGTGGTACCCCTCGCCGGCGTGCACCGCGTCGGTCCAGGCCGCGCGGGCGTCGTCGCTGCTCAGGCCGTCCAGTGCGGCGTCCGGGATGATCCCGGCGTAGGCGGCGCGCCAGGTCTGGGCCTGGATGCGCACGATGTCGTCGACGTCGTCGTCGACGGCGGGGCGGACGGTCGCGATGGCCATGACCGCATGCTTACCCGACCGGCTCCGCCCGTCTCGACCGGGTGCCGGGCGTCCCCGGCGGGACCGTGGTCGCCGGGGAACTGTCGGGGGTCCGTGCCACGATCCGTGGTGTGCGAACGATCTCGGCGGACGTGGCCCGGCGGACGGCGCTGGCGGCCCAGGGGATGGCCGACCCGCGACCGTCCGGACCGGTCACCCGGCGGCACCTGCAGCGGGTGCTCGGCCGGGTCCGGCTGCTGCAGCTGGACTCGGTGAACGTCGCCGTCCGGGCGCACTACATGCCGATCTTCAGCCGGATCGGGGCCTACCCGCCCGCCCTGCTCGACGACGCGGCGTGGTCACCGACGGCGAAGCGGCCGCGGCTGCTGGTGGAGACGTGGGCGCACGAGGCGAGCCTGGTCCCGGTCGAGGACTGGCCGCTGCTCGGGCACCGGGTGCTGCCGCAGCGCTGGTGGCGCCACTACGCGCCGTTGCTGGAACGGCATCCGTCGCTGGCCGGCGACATCCGTGACGTCGTGGCCGAGCGCGGCCCGATCGGTGCGGGGGCGATCGAGAAGGCCCTGGAACATCCGACGGCGCGCCCGCGCCCGGCCGGGGCGAGCTGGTGGGAACGCTCGGAGGTCAAGCGGGTCTGCGAGTACCTGTTCGCGACCGGCGGGCTGATGGTCGGCGGGCGGCGGCACTTCGAGCGGCTCTACGACCTGCCCGAGCGGGTGCTGCCGGCCGACGTGCTGGCCGTCCCCGAACCGGACCCGGCCGACGCGGCACGCGAGCTGGTGCGGCGCTCGGCGTCGGCGCTGGGGGTGGGAACCGGGACCGACCTGCGCGACTACTACCGCCTCGGCCCGGAACGCACCCGGGAGGCGATCGCGGAGCTGGTCGACGCCGGCGAGCTGGAGCAGGTCGCGGTCCGTGGCTGGGCGAAGCCGGCCTACCGGGACCCGGGCGCCCGCACGCCGCGGGAGGTCGTCGGTGGGGCGCTGCTGTGTCCGTTCGACCCGCTGGTGTGGGAGCGCGAGCGCACCGAGCGGATCTTCGGTTTCCGCTACCGGATCGAGATCTACACCCCGGAGCACAAGCGCGAGTACGGCTACTACGTGTTCCCGTTCCTGCTCGACGGCCGGCTGGCCGGGCGGGTGGACCTCAAGGCGGACCGGGCCTCCGGTGCGCTACGGGTCCCCGGCGCGTTCACCGAGCCGGGCCACGACGGGTCCCGCGTCGCGTCCGGGCTGGCCGTGGCATTGCGGGAGATGGCCGGATGGCTGGAGCTCGACGACGTCGTCGTGGGGGAGCGGGGTGACCTGGCCGGGCCGTTGCGGCGCGCGCTGGGCGTCTGACGTCCGCATGTGTCCGGGCGGGTGCGTCAGCTCGGGTCGAGGCGCAGGACCGCCATCGTCTCGAGGTGCTCGGCGATCCGTGCCTCGCTCGCATCCGCCGGCACCGGGAACGCCTTCAGCGCCCACGGCGCCTGGACCGAGCGCAGGTAGGTCGCCACCGCGGCCGACGCGGCACCCGGCTCGGGGACCAGCGCGCGGTACTCGGCGCGCTCGCCGCCGGCCTCGACCGCGCACCACGGGTCGGCGTGCAGGTTGCGCACCCAGTCCCGACCGGCCTGCGGGGAGACCAGGTAGAGGTACCCGTCCCGGCGGACGGCGCCCAGCGGGGTGGCCCGGCGCTCGCCGCTGCGCCGCCCGACGGTGCGGACCACGCGCAGGGCGTACCCGCCCTCCTCGATCGGCGTCGCGGGAGCGGCGAGGATGCGCTCGACCATGGACGCGTTCATCTGCACAGCCTCGGCTCGATCCACATCCGGGATCCTACGCTCCCTCGTCCATCAAGCATCTCGACAGGCGAGGAAGACGCGCCGACGGCCGGTGCCCACCCCTCCAGGGCGCCGGCCGTCGAACGTCGCGCGAGACCCCCGGCTCAGGCCGGGACCGGCGCCGAGCGGGTGACGAGCACGTCGCCGCTCCCGGTCCGCCCGCTGAGCCTCACCGGGGCCGGCCCCGCCGGGGCGGACGAGCCGACGTCGAGCTCGCTGCGTGCCCGACCCGACCCGGTGCTCAGGTCGAGCTCGGCCGTCACGCCGGAGTGCACGCCGATCCGGACGTTGCCGGACCCGGTGCTCAGCGTCAGGTCGCCGGACACGACGTCGGCCAGCACGAGGTCACCGGAGCCGCTCTTCACCGTCAGATCTCCGGCCACCTCGCCGACGCGGATGTCGCCGCTTCCCGTCTTGACCTGCGAGGACCCGCCGAGCGCGGCGACGTCGACGCGGCCCGACCCGGTCCGCAGCCGCGCCTGCCCGGTGACCGGGCCGAGGTCGATGCCGCCGTTGCCGGTGGTCACGTCGGCGTCGCCGTCGACCTCCTCCAGCCGGGCCGACCCGGCCCCCGTCCGGACCGCGGCCCAGCTGGCGCGCCCCCGCACGTCGACGTCGGCGACGCCGGTCCGCGACGCCAGCCGCGAGCGCGACGGCGCCGTCACGGTGACGGCGAGTGGCACGGTGGCCAGGCGCGGGTCCTCCGGACCGCGCACGACCAGCCTGCGCCCCGGTTCCGACCAGGTGATCTCGGTGGCCTGCACGGCCTCGGCCGCGGTGGCTCCCGCGGCCTCCCACGGCGCCGCACCGGCCGTCGGGTCGCCGCCTCCGCCCTGACCGGGCCAGCCGCCCATGCTAGGGAAGCCGCCCGCACCCGGGAAGCCGCCGGGGAAGCCCCCGGAGCCGGGGGTCCCGCCTCCGGTCACGTTCCCGGACGCGGACACCGAGCTGCCGATCCAGCGCAGCAACCCGCCCAGCCCGCCGGCGAGCGGGCCCTCGGCCGACGGGTCGGCCCGCACCTCGACGCGCACCTCGCCCGCGGTGTCGGAGAGCTCGATCCGCACCCGTCCGGCGCCGATCGCGACCTCCAGCTCCGCGGGCCCGGCGCAGGTCCAGTGCTCGGTACGGTCCTGGTCACCGTTCATGGTGTCCTCCGCTCGCGTGCGGTCGTCCTGTCCGGCGGGCCCCGTTCCGGGGTCCGTGCCGTCGTTCCCGTCCGGGCCGGAGTCACCGGGGACGTCGGTCGTGTCGCTCATCCCTGCACCCATCCCCGCAGCCGGCGGCCGTCCTGGTCGTCCGGCGGTCCGCCGGGTCGTCCGTGCCGCGCCGCCGCGCCGGACAGGGCGCCCTGCACGGCTTGGGACACCCAGGTGTTCAGCGAGACGCCCTGGGACTGCGCGGCCTGCTCGGCCTGCGACTTGATCTGCTCGACGATCCGCAACGTGACCCGGCTGATGTCGCCGGCGTCGCCGCCGAACGGCCCGCCCGGCCCGAAGCCCCCGCCCGGCCCGAAGCCCCCGCCCGGCCCGAAGCCCGAGCCGAAGGGGGATCCGGGCGCCGGCCCGGACTCCGGGGACGCGGTGTGGTCGGTGGTCTCGGAGCGGTGGCCGTCGACCGAGACGCGCACGTCCCGGCCGTCGAGGCGCAGCTCCACGGTGCGGTCGCCGAGCGAGGCGGTGACCTCGGCGGCCATCTCGGAGAGGGCGTTCATGATCGCGAGCCGGGCGGCGGGCTCGATGGCCGAGCCGAGCAGCGCCGCGGTCCGGCGGGTCTGCTCGTCCCCGGCCGCGGCCGCGGCGGCGAGGTCCTCGCGCAGTTGCGCGACGTACGGGGTGACATCCATGACGCCATGGTGGCGTCACTTGTGACGACATTCAAGGCGCAGATGGCGTCACTTGTCGTCAGTCTGATGTCGCCACCGGGCCGGGCGACGTCGCGACGCGGGTGCCGGACCGGCCTTCCGGAGCCGCCGGTTACCCTCGCTGGCATGCCGGAGACCGTGCCGCTGAGCGTCCAGCTCGTCGCGAAGACCGAGTTCCTCCCACCGGCCGACATCCCGTGGGAGACCGACGCGGACGGTGGCCAGGCGCTGGCCGAGTTCGCCGGACGGGCCTGCTACCAGTCGTGGGGCAAACCGAACCCCGCCACCGCCACGAACGCCGGCTACCTCAAGCACATCCTCGAGGTCGGACACCTGTCCGTGCTCGAGCACGGGACGGTCAGCTTCTACCTGACCGGCATCTCCCGGTCACTGACCCACGAGCTGATCCGGCACCGGCACTTCTCCTACTCCCAGCTCTCGCAGCGCTACGTCCCCGAGCGCGACGCCGCGATGGTCGAGCCCGACGTGATCTCCGACGACCCGGAGCTGCACGCCCTGTTCGCCGACGCCACCGCCGCGGCGGTGAAGGCCTACGAGGAGCTGCTCGCCGGTCTCGAGCAGCGTTTCGCCGACGTCCCGAACAAGACCCTGCGCCGCAAGCAGGCCCGCCAGGCCGCCCGCGCCATCCTGCCGAACGCGACCGAGACCCGGATCGTCGTCACCGGCAACTACCGCGCCTGGCGGCACTTCATCGCGATGCGTGCCTCCGAGCACGCCGACGTCGAGATCCGTGCCCTCGCCGTCGAGTGCCTGCGTCACCTGCAGCGCGAGGTCGCCAACGTCTTCGCCGACTTCGAGATCCAGACCCTCGACGACGGCACCGAGATCGCGTCGAGCCCCTTCGTCACCGAGGGCTGAGCCTCCCGCCCGGCCCGGCCCGGTACGGACCGGTGCGCATCGACGGCGGGGCCGGGGTCAGACGGCGACGGCGTGCACGCGCCGGCGCAGGCCGGGCAGGTCGCGCACGACGATCGCGCGGCCGTCCTTGAGCAGCACGCCCTCGGCGACGAGCTTGGACAGCTCGCGGCTCATCGTGACCCGGGTCAGGCCGACCATCAGGGCGAGTTCGTCGATCGCGGGCCGGATCGACAGGCGCGTCGAGGTGTCGAGGGAGACCTCGCCGTAGGCCTCGACGAGGTGCCCGAGCAGCAGCGTCACGCGCTCCCGGGCGGGCAGGCCGTCGATCATGACGTGCAGCTGCAGCACCCGCTGCTTGTAGGCGATCCGCCGGGTGATCTCCAGCAGCAGCTCGGGATCGGCGCGGGCGGCGTCGAGCAGCGCGTCACGGCTCACCGTCACGACCTCCGACGGCTGGGTCGCGATCGAGCCGAGATGACGCGGGCGGCCGTCGAAACAGGCGGCCTCGCCGAGGCTGGACCCGGGCTCGGCGTAGGCGAGCACCCGTTCGGTCCCGTCCGGGCGGTGCAGGTAGATGCGCACACGGCCGGAGACCACGACGTGGAACCACGCCGACGTCTCGCCCTGGCGGTAGACGTGGTCGCCGGCGCGGTAGTGGCGCGGCGAGCCGAGCTCGGCGATCCGCGACGTGAGGGCGTTCGGGCCGCCGAGCAGGAACGGCGATACCGCCCGCTCGTCCTCGATCGATGCCGTCGGCATGTCCCACCCCCGTCCGTCCGCGGGCCGCGGGCGGTGCGGGACTGCCCTCGACCCCGTCCGCGACCTCGGCTGGGCGCAGACCGGATGAACGGACGTTAGCCCGACCGGAGCCGTACCGGAAGCGACGCGGGTCGCAATTCGGGCACGGATCCGGCCGGGCGGGGGAGCGGGTCGCTCCCGGACGTGACGTCGCCTCAGGCCGCGGCGGGGGCCACCAGGGCGTCCTGGTCGGCCAGCGAGTCGGCGTCGGTCCTGGGCAGCGCCAGCGCGCAGCCCAGGCTCAGGACCGACACCCCGGCCAGCAGCACGCCGATCGCGAAGCTGCCGTAGACCGGCACCAGCGCGGCCGAGATCAGCGGCACGACGCCGCCGCCGAGCACACCGGCCAGGTTGTAGGAGATCCCGGCCCCGGTGTAGCGGTAGCGGGTCGGGAACAGCTCCGGCAGCTGGGCGCCGATCGGACCGTAGGCGAACCCGACCACACCGAGGATCACCGAGATGCCGAGGCCGAACGACCACGGCGTGCCGATGTCGAGGATCGGGAACGCGACGAGCCCGCCGACCACCGACAGCGCGTTGCCGATCACCACCATGTTCCGGCGACCGATCCGGTCGGACGCGATGGCACCCAGGATCGTCGTCGCGGCGAACACGAGACCGCCGATGATGCCCATCGTGAGCACGGTCGTGCGGGCCAGGCCGAGCTGCGTGGTGCCGTAGCTGGTGAGGAACGTGACGCCGATGTAGAAGAACGCGAACACCGCGGTCGTCGCGCCCGCGCCGAGCAGCACCGAGCGGGAGCGGGTGCGGAAGACCTCGGCGATCGGCAACGAGGTGCTGACCGGCCCGGCCGCCTTCTCCTTGAACGCGGCGGTCTCCTCCAGCTTGAGCCGGACGTAGAGCCCGACCCCGACCAGGAGGATGCTGCCGATGAACGGGAGCCGCCAGCCCCAGGCCTGGAAGGCCTCCGGGCTCATGGTGAGGGCGGTCAGCAGGAACGTGGCGCTGGCCAGCGAGAACGCGACCGACGGGCCGAGCTGCGGGAACAGCGCGTACTTGCCACGGGCCTTGCCGGGCGAGTTCTCCGCGGTGAGCAGCGTCGCGCCGGCCCACTCGCCGCCGACGGCGAGGCCCTGCACGATGCGCAGGACCACCAGCAGGATCGGCGCCAGCACGCCGATCGTCCCGGCGGTCGGGAGCAGACCGATGGCCAGCGTCGACAGGCCCATCATCAGCAGGGTCGTGACGAGCGTGCCCTTACGGCCCAGCCGGTCACCGAAGTGGCCGAACAGGATCGACCCGAACGGCCGCGCGACGAACGCGACACCGAACGTGGCCAGAGCCAGCGCGGTGCCGGCGGCGGCGCCGAGCTCGGGGAAGAACACCTTGTTGAACACCAGCGCGGCCGCGGTGCCGTAGATGAAGAAGTCGTAGAACTCGATCACGGTGCCGGTCATGCTGGCCATCGCGATGCGGCGCATCGACGTCGGTGGCACAGCCGCAGCGGGCGGGCCGGCGTCGGTCTGGGTCACAGGTTCCTCCACGGTGAGACGTGCCGTCGGGCTCGCGGCAACGGGAGGGAGTATCTGCGCCCGATCGGGTGCGATCTGTATCACCGACTACAGAACGGCCGTCTCCCGTGCGTCGTGTGTAGAGCGTCCGGGTGACCCGCGGTCCCGGGCGGCGGTGGGCCGGAGGGACTACGTTGTGTCCGGTGAGCCTTGCCGTCGACGAACGTGCCGCGATCTGTGACGAGTTCGAGCGGTCCGGACCGGACCGCCCCACCCTCTGCGAGGGATGGACGAGCCGCGACCTGCTGGCCCACCTCCTCGTCCGGGAGCGCCAGCCCTGGGCCTCGCCCGGGATCATGGTCCCGGCCCTGTCCTCGATCACCGACAAGGCGATGGCCGGCTACGCGAACGAGGCCTGGCCGAACATGATCGACGACCTGCGGACCGGGCCGCCCGCCTGGTCGCCCTTCCGCGTCGGCAAGGTCGACGAGCTGGCCAACGGCGCCGAGTTCTTCGTCCACCACGAGGACGTCCGGCGCGGCGAGCCCGGCTGGGAGCCCCGCGAGTCCGACCTCGACCGCGACACCCAGCTCTGGACGCTGCTGGGCCGCTCGGCGCGCCTGCTGTTCCGCAAGGTGCCGGTCGGCGTCGTGCTGCAACGCCCCGAGGGGGCCCAGCAGGTCGTGGCGACGGGCAACGGGCTGGTCACCGTCGTCGGCGACCCCGCCGAGCTGGTTCTGCACGCGTTCGGCCGGGACGCCGCGCGGGTCGAGCTGAAGGGTCTTCCGGCCGACGTCGAGGCCTACCGGGCCGCTCCGGCCGGGATGTAGCGCCCACCCGGGCCGGTGGACCGCACGGCGCACGGGCGTACGGGGTAGCGCGGCACACGCCGCGAGGAGGCCGCCGTTGTCACCCGGGGGCGGTACCGTCAGCTGCCATGAACCCCAGTCCCGCCCCGTCTGGGCAGACCCACCCGCCGCGCCGGCCGTTCGGCGAGGTCCTGACCGCGATGGTCACCCCGTTCGACGCCGCGGGGGAGCTGGACCTGGGCAAGGCCGAGGAGCTCGCCACCCACCTGGTGGACATGGGCAACGACGGCCTCGTCGTCAACGGCACCACCGGTGAGGGCCCGACGACCAGCGACAAGGAGAAGGCCGAGCTGGTCCGCGCCGTCGTCTCGGCGGTGGGGGACCGGGCCACGGTCGTCGCGGGCGCCGGCACCTACGACACGGCGCACTCGATCGGGCTGGCGCGCGAGGCCGAGCGGGCCGGCGCGCACGGGCTGCTCGTGGTCACGCCGTACTACTCGCGACCGCCGCAGTCCGGCCTGATCGCGCACTTCGGCGCCGTCGCCGACGCCACCGACCTGCCGGTGATGCTCTACGACATCCCGCCGCGCAGCGTGATCGGGATCGACGTCGAGACGTTCCAGCGCCTGGCCCAGCACACGAACATCGTCGCGGTGAAGGACGCTCGCAACGACCTGCGCGTGGGCACCGAGGTGCTGGCCACCACGACGCTGGCCTACTACTCCGGCGACGACCCGGTGAACCTGCCGTGGCTCTCGGTCGGGGCGGTCGGGTTCGTCAGCGTCATCGGACACGTCGTGGCCGACAGGCTGCGGGCGATGCTGGACGCCTACACTGCGGGTGAGCACGACCGCGCGCGCAGCCTGCACTACGCGATGCTCCCGGTCATCCGTGCGATGGGGCGCGTCGGTGGCGCGGTGTTCGCCAAGACGGCGCTGGGGCTGCGTGGCCTCGACGTCGGTGAGACACGTCTTCCGCTGCCCCCGGCCACCGAGGAGCAGGTGGCGGCGATCGCCGGGGACCTCGCGGTCGCCGGTGTCGCGCTCGACTCCTCGGCACACCCCAGCCGCTACACGCCCGGACACGGCGCGCTGGGCTCGCGGACGGCCACCGACCTGGGGGCCGAGGTCGCCTACCGCTAGACCCGGCGCCGTGCGGCCACCACCGGTCCGCCGCCGCGCCACCAGGGGCTCACGCCCCACCACGACTTCTGATCTTGTACCTGCCACAGATACGTGAGGCCACCACTTGAGCCGCAGTTCCCAGCGATCCGACCGCCGATCCCGCCCGCAGCGTGACCGCCCGACCCCGCCGGAGGAGTCCAACCCCTCCGAGCTGCCCACCGGCCCGCCGCCGGCGCTGGCCCGCGGGGGTCTGAGGGTGTTCGCGCTCGGCGGCATCGGCGAGGTCGGGCGCAACATGACCGTCTTCGAGTACGAGGGGCGCCTGCTCGTCGTCGACTGCGGTGTCCTGTTCCCCGCCGAGGACTCGCCCGGCGTCGACCTGATCCTGCCCGACTTCCGGGCCATCGAGGACCGCCTCGACGACATCGACGCCATCGTCCTGACGCACGGCCACGAGGACCACATCGGTGCCGTCCCGTGGCTGCTGCGGATGCGTCCCGAGCTGCCCGTCGTCGGGTCGCGCTTCACGCTCGCGCTCGTCGCCGCCAAGTGCAAGGAGCACCGGCTCACCCCGCACCTGCGCGAGGTCGCGGCCGGCGACCGCGTCAGGCACGGCGAGTGGGACTGCGAGTACTTCGCGGTCAACCACTCGATCCCGGACGCGCTGGCGGTGGCGATCCGCACCCCGGCCGGCCTGGTGCTGCACACCGGTGACATCAAGCTCGACCAGCTGCCCCTCGACGGGCGCCTGACCGACCTGGCCGGCTTCTCCCGCCTCGGCGAGGAGGGCGTCGACCTGTTCCTGGTCGACTCCACCAACGCCGAGGTCCCCGGGTTCGTCACCCCCGAGCGCGACATCGGCCCGGTCATCTCCAACATGTTTCGCGACACCTCCGGGCGGATCATCGTGGCCTGCTTCGCCAGCCACGTGCACCGCGTGCAGCAGGTGCTCGACGCCGCCGCCGCGCACGGCCGCAAGGTCTGCCTGGCCGGGCGGTCGATGGTCCGCAACATGGGCCTGGCCGACGACCACTCGCTGCTCAACATCCCGGACGGCCTGCTCGTCGACATCGACGAGGCCATGCGCCTGCCCGACGACAAGCTCGTGCTCGTCTCGACGGGGTCCCAGGGCGAGCCGCTGGCCGCGCTGTCGCGGATGGCCCGCGGGGAGCACCGCAGCATCACGATCCGGCCCGAGGACACGATCATCCTGGCCAGCTCGCTGATCCCGGGCAACGAGACCTCGGTGTTCGGCGTCATCAACGGCCTGACCCGCCTCGGCGCGACCGTGGTGCACCAGGGCAACGCCAAGGTGCACGTCTCCGGGCACGCCCCGGCCGGTGAGCTGCTGTTCCTCTACAACGCGGTGCGCCCGTCGAACGTGATGCCGGTGCACGGCGAGTGGCGCCACCTGCGTGCCAACGCCGCGCTGGCCGTGCGCACCGGGGTGCCCGAGGAGTCCGTCGTGATCGCCGAGGACGGGGTGGTGGTCGACCTCGTCGACGGCCGCGCCGCGATCACCGGCAAGGTCGAGGTCGGCCGCGTCTACGTCGACGGACTGGCCGTCGGCGACATCGGCGAGACCACGCTGGGTGATCGGCTGGTGCTCGGCGAGGGCGGCTTCATCGCGATCACCATCGCGATGGACGCCAAGACCGGGCGCGCCGTCTCCCGGCCCACGATCGCCGGTCGCGGGTTCTCCGACGACCCGAAGGCGCTCGACGCCGCGCAGCCGCTGGTCGAGGACGAGCTGTCCCGGCTGGAGAACGAGAACGTCTCCGACCCGCACCGGATCGCCCAGGGCGTCCGCCGCGTCGTAGGGCGCTGGGTCGCCGACAACTACCGTCGCCGCCCGATGATCGTTCCGACCGTCATCACGGTCTAGCTGTACTGCCCACGGAGGTTGAGTACATCCGGACTGGCGGTTTGATGTTGACGTGAGGGAGGGCCTCCGGGTCCGGTGTGGATTGCGACATCTACACCTCGACCCAGGAGGCCCTCGTGGTCCACGGTAACGCCCCGCTGTCCCCGACCGGCCGGCTACGTCTGGCCCGTTGTGTGGTCGATGAGGGCTGGCCGCTGCGCCGGGCCGCGGAGCGGTTCCAGGTCGCTGTGAACACCGCCGCCCGCTGGTCACAGCGTTACCGCATCGGCGGTGCGGCGGCGATGGCGGACCGGTCGAGCCGCCCGCATTACAGCCCGTCGCGGACCGCGACGCGGCGGGAACGGCGGATCGTGTCGATGCGGGTGAGCAGGCGGTGGGGCCCGGCCCGGATCGGCTACCGGCTCGGGATCGCCCCGTCGACGGTGCATCGGGTCCTGGTCCGCTACCGGGTCCCGCGCCTGGCCGATCTCGATCGCGCCACCGGGCGCCCGATCCGCACCCGCCGGCCCCGCCGCTACGAGCACGACGCGCCCGGGGACCTGGTGCACGTCGACATCAAGAAGCTGGGCAACATCCCCGACGGCGGCGGGCACCGGGTTCTGGGCCGAGCCCGCGGCAAACGGATCCGGACCCGCGGGGTCGGCTACAGCTACCTGCACAACGCCGTTGACGACCACTCCCGCCTGGCCTACACCGAGGTCCTGCCCGACGAACGGGCCGAGACCGCGGTTGCGTTCTGGGCCCGCGCCCAGGCGTTCTTCACCGCCTCAGGGATCAGCGTGTCCCGGGTGCTGACCGACAACGGCGCCTGCTACCGGTCCCACCCGTGGCGCGATCTATTGCGCGACAACGACATCGTCCACAAACGGACCCGGCCCTACCGTCCTCAGACGAACGGGAAGGTGGAGCGGTTCAACCGGACCCTGCTCGACGAATGGGCCTACGCCCGCCCCTACCAGCGCGAATCCGACCGGCGAGCAGACCTCGCCGGCTGGCTGCATCACTACAATCACCTCCGCGGACACACCGCCCTCCAGGGCCTCCCACCCGCCAGCCGCGTCCCCAACCTCACTGGGCAGAACATCTAGCCCTCGGGCTGACGCTCCATCGAACGGCACCCCCGTCGGAACCCTTCCGACGGGGGTGCCGCTCGTCGGGACGGGCGGGGCCCGGGAGGGCGCCGGTCGGCGCTCGGAGGGGCGCCGGCCCGCGTCGGTGCCCGGTTCGATCACGCTCCGGGGCTACCGTGGACACATGGCAGGACGGACGGGTACGGGCAGGACCACGACGCGGGCCGCCGCCGGGCGGGGCGCGAGCGGGTCCCGGTCCGGTGCGTCCCGGGGCGGTTCGACCCGGCGTCCGGCGAGCTCACGCAGCCGTTCGACCTCCCGCAAGCCCCCGCCCCGCAAGCAGGGTCCCGACCTGATCGACCGCTCCATCGACGCCGTCGGACGCGGGGTGGTCAAGCTCGGCCGCTCCACCGGACGCGCGATGGGCCGGACCCGCGACATCGACTCGGCGCACCGCCGCGACGGTCTCGGGTTCACGTTCCTGGTCCTGGCCGTGATCACCGCCGCCGGGGTGTGGTTCAGCGCCGGCGGCTCGGTCGGCTACTGGTTCAACTTCGCCGTCGGCGCCGTGCTCGGCGTCGGGGGCGCCCTGTTGCCGGTGATCCTGCTCGGCGTCGGGCTCGTGCTGGTCACGACGCCCGCGCACCCCGAGGCCCGGCCGCGGATCATCACCGGGGCGATGCTGCTCGCGCTCGGCGTGCTCGGGCTCGTGCACCTGGGCTCCGGCTCCCCGGCCCGTCCCGCCGGCTGGGTCGATGCCGGCGGCGCGATCGGCTACGTCGCGGGCACCCCGCTGGCCAGCGGGCTCACGCTCTGGACGGCGGTGCCGGTGCTGCTGCTGCTCAGCGCCTACGCCCTGCTGCTGATCACCGGCACGCCGGTGCGCGAGGTCCCGCCCCGGTTCCGCCGCCTGATGGGCGAGTTCCCGGAGGAGGAGGAGACCGACTCCGAGGACGACGAGAAGCCGCGCACGGTGGCCGACGCCGTCGCCGAGGCGCAGGGCGAGACGCCGCCGGCGCGCAAGCGTTCGTCGCGTCGCCGTCAGGGGGCCGCCGAGGCCGACGCCTTCCGCGAGGACGGCGAGCACCTGCCCGCGCCGAGCGACCCGGAGGTCCCGGCCACCGAGGCCCCGGCCGGACGGACGCTGCCCGGCGGCGCGGCCGCCGTGCCAGCCGCCGCCCCGCCGGACGCGGCGCCGGCCGCCGGAGGGACGCCGGGGGCCCCGGCCCCGAAGCGCCCCCGCGTCCCGGTCGCCGAGACGCCGCCCGCGGAGTCGATCCCGGAGACCGACGGCGAGCAGATGTCGATGGCGATCCGGGAGCCGATCGGCGAGACCGAGTACAAGCTCCCGCCCGCCGACATGCTCGAGGTCGGCCCGGCCCCGAAGACCCGCAGCAGCGCGAACGACGCCATGATCGAGGCGATCACCGGCGTGCTCGACCAGTTCAACGTCGACGCCCAGGTCACCGGCTTCACCCGCGGGCCGACCGTCACCCGCTACGAGATCGAGCTCGGCCCGGCGGTCAAGGTCGAGAAGATCACCCAGCTGACCAAGAACGTCGCCTACGCCGTCGCGAACGACAACGTGCGGATCCTGGCGCCGATCCCGGGCAAGTCCGCGGTCGGCATCGAGGTCCCGAACACCGACCGCGAGATGGTCCGGCTCGGCGACGTCCTGCGCTCGAACTCGGCGCGCGCCGAGCAGCACCCGATGGGCATCGGGCTGGGCAAGGACATCGAGGGCCACTACCTGATGGCCAACCTGGCGAAGATGCCGCACCTGCTGGTCGCGGGCTCCACCGGTTCCGGTAAGTCCAGCTTCGTCAACTCGATGCTGGTCTCGCTGCTGACCCGCGCCACCCCGGACGAGGTCCGGATGATCCTGATCGACCCGAAGATGGTCGAGCTGACCCCCTACGAGGGCATCCCGCACCTGATCACGCCCATCATCACCCAGCCGAAGAAGGCCGCCGCGGCGCTGGCCTGGCTGGTGGAGGAGATGGAGCAGCGCTACCAGGACATGCAGGCCAACCGGGTCCGCCACGTCGACGACTTCAACCGCAAGGTCCGCTCCGGGGAGATCACCGCACCGCCCGGCAGCGAGCGCGTCTACCGGCCCTACCCGTACATCATGTGCATCGTCGACGAGCTCGCCGACCTGATGATGACCGCTCCGCGCGACGTCGAGGACGCGATCGTCCGGATCACCCAGAAGGCCCGCGCCGCCGGGATCCACCTGATCCTGGCGACCCAGCGGCCGTCGGTGGACGTCGTCACCGGCCTGATCAAGACCAACGTGCCGTCCCGGCTGGCGTTCGCGACGTCGTCGCTGACCGACAGCCGCGTCATCCTCGACCAGCCCGGCGCCGAGAAGCTGATCGGCATGGGCGACGCGCTCTACCTCCCGATGGGCGCCGGCAAGCCGGTCCGCATGCAGGGCGCGTTCATCGACGACGACGAGATCTCCAAGGTCGTCACGTTCACCAAGGACCAGGCCGAGCCCAGCTACACCGAGGGCGTCACCGCGCAGAAGGCCGGCGAGGCGAAGGAGATCGACGCCGACATCGGCGACGACCTCGACGTCCTGCTGCAGGCCGCGGAGCTGATCGTGACCTCGCAGTTCGGCTCGACGTCGATGCTGCAGCGCAAGCTGCGCGTCGGCTTCGCCAAGGCCGGACGCCTGATGGACCTGCTGGAGACCCGTCGCATCGTGGGGCCGTCCGAGGGCTCCAAGGCCCGCGACGTGCTGGTGAAGCCGGACGAGCTGGAGAACGCTCTCTACCTGATCCGCGGCGGCGGTACCGCCGACGGCGGGGACGTCGAACCCGAGGAGTGACGGTCCGCGTGCGGTCGGTCCACCGACCTCACCCGACGGAGTGGCCCTACCACGAGCGGTGAGTGGTTTTCCCCGCGCGAGGGTGAAGCCGGGGGCACCCGTCGTGGGAGAGTGTGCCGGGCCGATGACGACCGCGGCCCGCGCATGCCCGCGCGCCGGAGCGGGCCCGAGGAGGTCGGCACACGGTGTTCTGGAAGAAGGGGCGGGCGGCTCGTCCCCGTCGCGGGACGACCGATCGGCACGCCCTGGTGCCGATCCCGCTCACCGGCGGGGTGCTCAGCGGGCAGGTCCGCGACAGCGAGGGCGGTCCGCTGCCCGGCAGCGAGATCTCCGTCCTGGACACGGGTGACCGCCGGGTCGTGCACGTCGAGGCGGACCCGTTCGGACGCTTCGCCGCCGCCCTGATGCCCGGCCGCTACCGGGTGCGCGTCGAGTCCGGCGGGTTCCAGCCCGTCACCGACGGCGTCGAGGTCCAGTGGGGATCGCACGCCGAGATGGGCACGGTCAGCCTGGCCGAGGACCCGGAGCTGCGCCCGCCGCATCCGGGGCTCTACACGATCGACCCGGACCACTCGTCGGTGCGGTTCGTCGCCCGGCACATCGGGCTGTCCAAGGTCTACGGCCGGTTCAACAAGTTCTCCGGCCAGATCCGGATCACCCAGCCGTTCGAGGAGTCCTCGGTCGACGTCGTGATCGAGGCGGCGAGCGTGGACACCAACGTCGAGGCCCGGGACACGCACCTGCGCTCCCCGGACTTCCTCGACGTCGAGCGCTTCCCCGAGCTGCGCTTCTCCAGCATGCGTTTCGTCGCCCACGGCGGGAACCGGTGGACCATCGACGGCGACCTCACCCTGCACGGCCTGACCAGCGACGTCTCCCTGGACACCACCTTCCTGGGGCAGGCGGAGTGGAACGGCGAGCGGGTCGGTGCCGTCGCCACGACCCAGCTGCACCGCGAGCACTTCACGCTCAACTGGCAGCAGACGATCGCCAAGGGCCTCCCCGTCGTCGGGTCGACGATCGAGATCACCCTCGACGTGCAGGCCGTACGCCAGGGCTAGTCGTCCCCGACGTCAGCGCGCGGCCGCGAACCCGTGCTGTCGCCACGCCTCGAACGTGGCGACGGCCGCGGAGTTGGCCAGGTTCAGCGACCGTGAGGTGGGCAGCATCGGCAGCCGGATCCGGTCGGTGACGGCGCCGGCGTGCAGCACCGACGCCGGTAGCCCGACCGACTCCGAGCCGAACATCAGCACGTCACCGGGGGCGTAGGCGACGTCGGTGTGCAGCCGCGTCGCCGACGCGGTGAACGCATACACCGACGGCGTCACCGCCAGTCCGGCCAGGTGCTCCCACATCGCGGCGGTGTCGTCGTGGATCCGGACGTCGGCCAGGTCGTGGTAGTCGAGCCCGGCCCGGCGCAGCTGCGGCGTCTCCAGGGTGAACCCGAGCGGGCGCACCAGGTGCAGCTCGACGCCGGTGTTGGCGGCGAGGCGGATGACGTTGCCGGTGTTCGGCGGGATCTCCGGGGCGTGCAGCACGATGCGGAACACACCCGGAGTCAATCATCGCGGGTCGATCACTCGTACCAGGTCCCGAAGCTCCACAGGTTGCCCTCGGGATCGGTGACGACGAACTGCCGGCTCCCGTAGTCGGTGTCCTCCAGCGGGCGCACGACGGTCGCGCCGGCGGCGGTGGCGGTCGCGAACCTCGTGTCCGGGTCGTCGACGACGAGGTGGATCGACGACGTGCCCGGCGAGCGCCCGCAGCCGGGCGCGGCCGGGCCGAGCATGAGCCCACCGACCTGGCCGGTCGGGCCGGTCCAGGTCAGCTCGGCGTGGTGGACGACGTCACCGTCGCCGTAGACGACGCGTTCGTACAGGCCGAACGCGCTCGTCAGGAACGTGATCATCGCTCGGGGATCGGTGCAGGTCAGGGCGGGCCAGAGGCTCGGAACGTCGCTCATGGGGCAAGCCTGGCGCCTGCCCCGGCGGCGGGTCTTGGACGAAACGGAGCACCGTCTCAGGACGGTCGTTCGGCGAGCCACTCGGTGGCGGTGAGCCCGGCGAGGTCGCGGAAGTCGCGGGCCAGGTGCGGCTGGTCGGCGTAGCCGCAGACGGCGGCGACGTCGGCGAGCCCGGGCCGGGCGGGGGAGCGCAGCAGGTCGCACGCCCGCTCGAACCGGATCAGCCGGGCCGCGGTCTTGGTGCCCAGACCGGTCTCGGCGCGGAACCGCTCGCCCAGGTGCCGGCGGCTCCACCCGACCTCGCCGGCCAGCTCGGTGACCCGGGTGGTGCCCCCGGTCGCGAGCAGCACGTCCCAGGCGCGGACGATCTCGCGCGCCGGTTCGCCGGGGGAGTCCCGGTTCCCGATCACCCGGCACAGCTCGCGGTCGAGCAGCGCGAAGCGGGCCGGCCAGGTCGGCGCCTCGCGCAGCCGGTCGAGGATCGAGGTGATCTCCGGCAGCAGGACGGCGAGGTCGACGACGTCGCCCCCGAGCTGCCCGGCGGGCAGCCCGAGCAGGTCACGGGCTCCGCGCCAGGTCAGGCGCAGCTGCATCCCGGTCTGCGCGGGGCCGGTGGCGATCACCGCGGGTGAGCCGTGCAGTCCGGCGACGGAGGTGACGTAGCGCCCGGGGGAGCGCGCCGGATCGGGGGCGCGCAGGAGCTCCATGTCGCCGTCGAGGCAGAGCACGACGGTCAGGTGCCCGCCCGGGACGCCCTGGTGGGTCCCGGGCGCGGTCGCGCCCTGGCGCCAGGCCCAGATGTCGGTGACGTGCCCGCGCAGCCGCGCCGACGGCCGCCACCGGTGTGCGCCGTCCTCGTCGATGCCCGGGATCGCCCGCCCCGCACCCATGCCGGTCACGATATCGCCGTCGGCAACCCCGGCCCGCCCCTCAGAGGAGCAGCAGCATCCGTACGTTGCCCAGGGTGTTCGGCTTGACGTGGGCGAGGTCGAGGAACTCCGCGACGCCGGCGTCGTAGCTGCGCAGCATGGCGGCGAAGACGTCGGCGGAGACGGGGGTGCCGTCGATCTCGGCGAAGCCGTGCCGGGCGAAGAACTGCTTCTCGAACGTCAGCACGAACAGCCGGGACAGGCCCAGGTCGCGGGCGCCGGAGATCAGCGCGTCGCAGATCGCGTGCCCGACCCCGTGCCCCACGACCGACGGGTGCACCGCCACGGTCCGGATCTCGCCCAGGTCCTCCCACAGGACGTGCAGCGCGCCGCAGCCGACGACGCGTCCGTCGACCTCGGCGACCAGGAACTCCGGGACCGCCTCGTAGAGGGTGACGGTCTCCTTCGCCAGCAGCACCCGGCCCGCGTAGGCGTCGACCAGGTCGCGGATGGCGCGCACGTCCGGGGTACGGGCACGACGCACGGTCACGGGGGGTCCGGCAGCAGGCACGTCCGCCGAGGGTAGACGGGCCATCTCACGGCGCGCGGGCGGCGTCTACCCTATGGCCGTGTCCCATCCTGTTCCTGAAGGCGCGCCCCGGCGCGCGGCCCTGCTCACCCTGGGCTGCGCGCGCAACGAGGTCGACTCCGAGGAGCTGGCCGGACGGTTGACCGGCAGCGGCTGGGAGCTGGTCGACGCGGAGTCCGGCTCGCCGGACGTGATCCTGGTCAACACCTGCGGTTTCGTCGAGCAGGCGAAGAAGGACTCGATCGACACGGTCCTCGCCGCCTCCGACGTGGCCCGCCCGGCCGGGGCGAAGGTCGTCGCGGTGGGGTGCCTGGCCGAGCGCTACGGCGCCGACCTGGCGAAGGACCTCCCCGAGGCCGATGCCGTGCTCGGCTTCGACCACTATCCGGAGCTCGCCGAGCGTCTCGGTGACGTCCTGGGCGGGCACGCCCCGGCCCCGCACGTCCCGGTGGACCGGCGCACGCTGCTGCCGATCTCCCCGGTGCAACGGCCCGCGGCCAGCGCCGACGTCTCGGTCCCCGGCCACGACTGGGTGCCCGACCTGGGCGCGGTGGGGACCGGCCGCCGACGCCTCGACGACGGCCCCGTCGCCTCGCTCAAGCTCGCCTCGGGCTGCGACCGGCGCTGCACGTTCTGCGCGATCCCCTCCTTCCGCGGCAGCTTCGTCTCCCGTGCGCCCGCCGACGTGCTCGGCGAGGCCGCGTGGCTCGCCTCGCAGGGTGCTCGCGAGCTGGTGCTGGTCAGCGAGAACTCGACGTCCTACGGCAAGGACCTGCCCGGCGGCACCCGGGCACTGGTCGACCTGCTGCCGCTCCTGGGCGCGACCGAGGGCGTGGAACGGGTGCGGGTCAGCTACCTGCAGCCGGCCGAGATCCGCCCGGACCTGCTCGCCGCGGTCGCCGGCACGCCCGGCATCGCCCCCTACTTCGACGTGTCGTTCCAGCACGCCAGCGCCACGGTGCTGCGCCGGATGCGGCGCTTCGGCTCGCTCACCGACTTCCTGGACCTCTGCGAGCGCATCCGCGCCCTGGCCCCGGAGGCGGGCATCCGCAGCAACGTGATCGTCGGGTTCCCGGGCGAGACCGAGGAGGAGCTCGCCGAGCTCGAGGCGTTCCTCAACGGTGCCCGCCTGGATGCGATCGGCGTGTTCGGCTACTCCGACGAGGACGGCACCGAGGCGGAGACCTTCGAGGACAAGCTGCCCGCCGAGGTCGTCGCGGCGCGGGTGTCGCGGATCTCGGCGCTGGCCGACGAGCTGATGACCCAGCGGGCCGAGGAGCGGGTCGGCACCGAGGTGATCGTGCTGGTGGAGACGCCGGCGAGCGACGAGGACGACTGCGCCGGCCGGGCCGCGCACCAGGGCCCGGACGCCGACGGCGAGTGCGTGTTCGTCGACGGTGACGGTCCGGACGTCGAGGACCTCGCGGTGGGCGACCTGGTCCGGGCGACGGTCGTGGACTCCGAAGGCGTGGACCTGCTGGTCGAGGCGATCGAGGTGCTGCCCCGCGGGGTCGGCGAGCCGGTGGCCGCGGCGGTGTCGGGGTGAGCCCTCCGGCCGGCCGGGCCGACGGCTCGACCGTGCCGGTGTCGGGGCAGGCGCCCCTGCTCAACATCGCCAACGTCCTGACGGTCATCCGGATCCTGCTGGTCCCGGTGTTCGTGGTGGTGCTGTTCACCGCCGGCGGCCGGGACGTGGACTGGCGCCTGGCCGCATTCGGCGTGTTCGCCGTCGCGGCGTTCACCGACCGTCTCGACGGGCAGCTGGCCCGCAGCCGCGGGCTGGTCACCTGGTTCGGCGCGCTGGCCGACCCGATCGCGGACAAGGCCCTGACCGGTGCCGCGCTGATCGGTCTCTCGGTGCTCGGCCTGGTGCCCTGGTGGATCACCGTCGTGATCATGGGCCGCGAGCTCGGGGTGACCGCGCTGCGCCTGGTCGTGCTGCGGCACGGGGTGATCCCGGCCAGCCGCGGCGGCAAGGCGAAGACGGCCGCCCAGACGCTCGCGATCGGGCTGTTCCTGCTGCCGCTGCCGATGCTGCTGCCCTCGGTCGCGCCGTTGATGCTGGTCGTCCAGTGGGTGGCGCTGGTGATCGCGCTGGTCCTGACCGTGGTGACCGGTGTCGACTACGTGGTGCAGGCGCTGCGGGCCCGGGGCGCGCGGAGCGCCCGGCCCTGAGCCGGGGGCGTCCGGGGGACCGGGGTGTTCGCCCTGGGCGGACGACTCCGGGGGTGTCGGCGGGGACGGAATCGTGGCCGAGTCGGTACGGTGGACCCACCGGGAGAGCGGTGTCGGGCATGGGCCCGGATCCGTCCCGGTGGCACGAACTCCAGGAGGGCACATGCTGCTGCGGGAAGCGATCGGCAGTGGTCTGCGGCGGGTGCGCACGGCGCGCCGGCGGACACTGCGCGACATCTCGCGGGCGGCGCGGGTGAGCCTCGGGTACCTCTCCGAGGTCGAGCGCGGCCGCAAGGAGCCCTCCAGCGAGCTGCTCGCCTCGATCTGCGAGGCCCTCGACGTCACGGTGCCGGAGCTGCTCTCGTCGGCGGCCGAGGAGATGGCCCTGGAGCTGGCCGGCCCGGTCGGCATCGCCACGCGCTCCGACGAGGTGCTGGTCCCGATCGGGCAGCGGCACGCGGAGCTGCGCCTGGCCGGCCGTCCGAGCGGCGCCCCGGCACTGGGCACGGGCTCGAAGGGCACCCCGGTCGCGAGCGTCCGCGCGGCCTGACCCCGCCCCACACGGCCCACGCTGCGGCGTTATTGTCGGGGCTCACTGGCACGGGTGTACGACCCGGTGACAGGATGGGTGTTGCCGATGTGGTGTGCGGCGACCGCGGGGGGAATCGCGGGGTCGGCCGGATCGGTGCAGCCCGAGCAGCGGGTCCACCATCGGAGACGCTGTCCAGCGATGTCGCACGCGGAGGTAGACGGAGCAGATGGCCAACGGATTCACGAAGTTCTTCAGCTATCTGTCAGCCCTGTTCTCGTCGAAGGTGGACGAGCACGCGGACCCGAAGGTGCAGATCCAGCAGGCGATCGAGGACGCGCAGCGCCAGCACCAGCAGCTCTCCCAGCAGGCCGCGGCCGTCATCGGCAACCAGCGCCAGCTGGAGATGAAGCTGAACCGGCAGCTGGGTGAGATCGAGAAGCTCCAGTCCCAGGCCCGGCAGGCGCTCGTCCTCTCCGACCAGGCGCGGGCCCAGGGCGACGAGAACAAGGCGCAGCAGTACGAGCAGGCGGCGCAGGCCGCGGCGACCCAGCTGGTCACCGCGGAGCAGAACGTCGAGGACCTCAAGACGCTGCACGACCAGTCGATCGGTGCCGCGGAGCAGGCCAAGAAGGCCGTCGAGCGGAACTCGATGATGCTCCAGCAGAAGATCGGCGAGCGCACGAAGCTGCTCAGCCAGCTCGAGCAGGCCAAGATGCAGGAGCAGGCGGCCAAGTCGCTGCAGAGCATGAGCGAGCTGTCGGCTCCGGGCAACGCGCCGTCCCTGGACGAGGTCCGGGACAAGATCGAGAAGCGCTACGCCAACGCGCTCGGCTCGGCGGAGCTGGCCCAGAACTCGGTCCAGGGCCGCATGCTGGAGGTCCAGCAGGCGACGACGGACATGGCCGGGGCGAGCCGCCTCGACCAGATCCGCGCGTCGATGGAGGGTCGTCCGGTCGCCGGACAGGTCGGGCAGGGTCAGAGCACCCCGGCCGTCGGTGCGGGTCAGGCGGAGCAGCCCACCCAGCAGGTGCCGGCGTCGCCGCAGGCCAACCCGCAGCAAGGGCAGACCGGGACGAACTGACCCTCCGCACCACCGTCACACCACGGAGCCGCGCCCGATCCGGGCGCGGTTCCGTCGCGTCTGCGGCGCCGTCTCCCGGGTTCATTGCCTCCGAGGGGACACTTCGGGGCTCCGGGCGCCGCGAAGGGACCCTTCGGGACGCCCGACGTCCCGGTCAGCGCCGTCCGGCAGGGGAGGAGCGGCGGCGTTGCGGGCGCGGGGCCGGGCCGGCCTGGCAGCGCGGGCACCAGTAGGTGACGCGGGCATACGGGGCGAGGCCCTGGTCGGCGGTCCGGATCCGCGTCCCGCACCGGCGGCACGGTCGTCCGGGGCGTTCGAACACCCAGTGCGCCTCGCCGGCGGCGAGCGACCCCGTCGTCGTCTGCTCGGGGCGGTCGGCGTTGGAGAGCAGCAGCTTGCGGCTCAGTGCGATGACGCCGGCCAGGTCAGGGGTGTCGCGGACGAGGACCCACGGTGTGAACCCGGACAGGAAGCAGATCTCGTTGCGGTAGAGGTTGCCGACCCCGGCCATCACCCGCTGCTCCAGCAGGGCCAGGCCGATCTCGTGGTCGCCGCGGGCGGTGAGACGGCGCAGGGCCTCGGCGGCGTGCGCGTCGTCCCACTCCGGGTCGAGCAGATCCGGGCCCAGGTGCCCGACGAGACGGTCCTCGTCGTCGGTGGGCAGCAGCTCCATGTCGTGCAGGGCGAACCCGACGGCGACCCGCTCGTCGGTCTCCAGGACCGCCCGCGCCTCGTGCGCGGCCCGCTGCCAGCGGGTGCCGGGCCGGTAGAGGTGCCAGGCGCCGTCCATCCGGAAGTGGCTGTGCAGGCTGCGTCCGTCGTCGAAGCGGGTGAACAGGTGCTTACCGACCGGCACGACGCCGGTGACGGTCAGCCCGGCCAGGTCGTGCTCGACGAGCCGGGGGTGGCGCAGCTCCCCGCGCAGCAGGCGGTGCCCGGCCAGCGCGGTGTGCATCCGCTTGCCGGCGAGATACACGGTGTCTCCCTCGGGCATCCGACGACGGTACTGCGCCCCGGCCGGTCCCGCCGGGATGCACCCGCGAGCCCCTGATGGTGGGGCCCACTAGGGTCGGGCGTGTGCACCAGGGTCTGCAGAAGGTCATGTTCGGACTGACGAGCATCGCCGTGGCCCTGGTGGTCACCGGCTGCGGCGGCACGAACGCCGTCGAGGTGTCCGGCCCGCCGACGCCGACGTTCCCGCCCGGCGTCGTACCCAGCGCGACCCTGGACGACACCCGCACGAAGCTGTCGTCGATCGCGCAGGACGAGTGCGCCCGCGACGACCCGGCCACGATCTATCCGACGTGCGCCCGCTTCGTCGGGGAGGTCCAGGCCGTGCTGCCGGCGATCCGGGAGCAGGCGCCGCGGGCCACGCAGGCGGCCGACACCGTCCAGACGGGTCTGCAGCGGTTCGTCGGTGGCGGGTGCGTCAACGCCGCCAACTCCGGCCCGGCGGGGGAGCCGCAGACCTGCGGCCCCGCCCTGGGGACGCTGCAGCAGGACCTGCGTTCGCTCGTCACCGCCGTCGGGCGCTGAGCTCCTACTCGACCGTCAGCGTCCGCATCCGCGGCCAGATCTCCGACCACGGCCCGGTCCGCCCGGTGGCCAGCCACAGGCCGGCGTCGCCCTCGCCGCCGACCCGGCGCACGTCGCGGAAGAACGGGCGCAGGTCGTCGCCGGTCTTGCCGAGCGACAGGACGGTGTCGACGTCCTCGGGCGGCGGCGCGAAGTAGCCGTAGCTGCGGTTGCCGCTGTAGGCGGGCGGGAGGCCGTACTCGTCGCGGTAGGCATCGATGTACCCGGCGTAGATGTAGGACTGGCCGAACACCGCCGTCCGTTCCCGCTGCGCCGGCGGGAGCGCGTCGTAGGCGGCGGCGACCTCGGGCACGATCTTCTGCGGCACCGCGGCGGAGGCGTAGGGCACCGACACCGCCAGCGGGCCGGCCGCGACCGCCGCACTGACCACGTACGCGGGCCACGCGACCCACCGCAGACGCCGGTGCCCGGCCTCGCGACGCCGCTGCAGGCCCAGCGCACCGGCGGCGGCGAGCAGCCCGTACGAACCGTCCATGTAGTACGCCCGCCCGGCCGTGACCACGAAGAACACGTACATCACCACCGCGGCGACCCCGAGGAAGCGGTACGTCCGCAGCTCCGCGGCCATGAGCAGGCGACCGGTGCCGTAGAGACCGAGCACGGTCCCGGCGACCCCGGCGCAGACGACCAGCAACGCCGCGACACCCCAGCGCCCGCCGAACAGGTAGTCGGCCTCCGCGGCGGCGATCGCGCCCATCCGCAGCTGCGGCCAGCCGTGCACGGCCTGCCAGACCAGGGTCGGCGCGGCGATCAGCGCGGCGATCCCGGCGCCGGCGGCGAGCATCGGCCGTCGCAGCAGCTCCCGCGGGCCGAGGGCGAGCACGCACAGCGCCATCACGGCGCACAGCGCGAGCACCTGGAACTTCGTCAGCGCGGCGATCCCGACGACCACGCCCAGGACGAGCAGCAGACGGTCGTCGCGCACCCGGATCCACCGCACGAGCAGCCAGAACACCAGCAGCCACTGCACCGGCTCGAGCGTGTACGGGGTCAGCCAGTGCCCGGTGAAGGTGATCCACAGAGCGGTGGCCTGCGCCCCGGCCGTCAGCACCTGGGCGCGCCGGTCGCCGCCGAGCTCCCGGGCGATCAGCGCCGCGATGACGACGGCCGCGGCGGTGGCCAGCACCGCCGGGATCCGCAGCGCGAGGATCGAGCCCGGGGCGATCGCGTCCATCAGCGCCGCGAGCAGCGGACTGACCGGCGGGACGTCGGCGGCCCCCCAGTCGAGGTGGTCACGGCCGATGGCGAGCACCTGCAGCTCGTCGAACATGTAGCCGTCGCCCAGCACGGACGCCACGAGGTGCACGACCGCCACGGCGGCGGCGATCGACAGGACGGGCAGGCGCGCGAGGCGCGGGACGGCGCCGGTGGCGGCGTTCGGAGCGGTCCCGATGGTCGTCGTCATGATCTCCCCCAGGTCGTCTCGGACCGGCCCAGTACAGCGCGGACGGCTCGATGATCTCTGCGGGACGACGTCGGCAGCCGGGCCGACCGACGTCGGCCGCGGTGGCGACTTTCGTCGGTGTCCCCGGGAGACCTCCCGGCGAGGTCAGCCCCTCGCGCGCACCGCCTCGACGTAGGCGCCGACGGCGTCCGCCCCGGTCACGGCGTCCGCGCTGATCACCTCGTCGGCCGCGCGGCCCTGCAGCACCTGCTTGACCGGCTTCTCCAGCTTCTTGCCGGTCAGCGTGCGCGGCACCGCGGGCACCGCGGCGATCAGGTCCGGGACGTGGCGCGGGGACAGCTCGCGCCGCAGACGTCCGGCGATGCGGGAGCGCAGGTCGTCGTCGAGCTCGGTGCCCGGCGTCAGCGCGACGAACAGCAGCAGGTCACCGGACCCGCCGCCGGCGGTGTCCTCGATGTGCACAACCAGGCTGTCCGCGACCTCGGGCACGTCCTCGACGACGGAGTAGAACTCCGCGGTGCCCAGCCGCACCCCGCCCCGGTTGAGCGTCGCGTCCGACCGTCCGGTGATCACGCAGCTGCCGCGCTCGGTGAAGATCACCCAGTCGCCGTGGCGCCAGATGCCCGGGAAGAGGTCGAAGTAGGCCTCGCGGTAGCGGGAGCCGTCGGTGTCGTTCCAGAACCCGACCGGCATCGACGGCAGCGGCGCCCGCACCACCAGCTCGCCCAGCTGCCCGACGACCGGGTTCCCGGCCTCGTCGAACGCGGCCACGTCGAGCCCGAGCCCGGGCCCGGACATCTCGCCGCGGTACACCGGCCGCCACGGCCCGCCGCCGACGAACCCGCTGCACACGTCCGTGCCGCCGCTGATCGGGTTGAGCAGGACGTCCGGGCCCAGGTGCTCGTAGATCCAGTCGAAGGCCTCGGGCGGCAGCGGGGCGCCGGTCGTGCCGATCTGGCGCAGCTCCGGCCACCGCTGTGGCACCACACCCTCCTTGCGGCAGGACATGATGTAGCCGGGGCTGACGCCCATCAGCGTCGCGCCGGTCTCCGCGGCGAGCGCCCACTGGGCGTTCAGGTCGGGGTGGAGCGGGTTGCCGTCGAGCAGCACCAGCGCCGCCCCGCGCAGCAGCGCCGAGATCGTGATGTTCCACATCGCCCACGCGGTCGTGGTGAACCACAGGACGCGGTCGCCGGGGCGGGAGTCCAGGTCGAGGCCGTGCAGGCGCAGGTGTTCGAGCAGGATCCCGCCGTGCCCGTGCACGATCGCCTTCGGCAGGCCGGTCGTGCCGGAGGAAAACAGCACGTAGAGCGGGTGGTCGAACGGGACCGCGTCGAACGTCGGCGGTCCGGGCTCGGAGAGGAAGTCCGACCAGCTCAGGGCGTCGGCGACGGTGTCGGTCACCGGGTGGTCGCCGTAGTCCAGCGCGACGACGTGCCGCACGCTCGGCAGGCCCGCGGTGATCGTCGCCAGCTCCTCGCGCTGGTCGATGACCTTGTTCCCGTACCGGTAGGACGCGACCGCGACCAGCACCGACGGCTCGACCTGCCCGAGCCGGTCGACCACGCTGCGCGCGCCGAACTCCGGGGCGCACGCCGACCAGATCGCGCCCAGGCTCGCCGCGGCCAGGAAGACCACGATCGCCTCCGGCACGTGCGGCAGGTAGCCCGCGACCCGGTCCCCGCGCCCGACCCCGAGCCGCACGAGCCCGGCCCGGGCCGCTCCGACCTGCTCGCGCAGCTCGCCGAACGTCAGCTCGATCGGCTCGCGGGTCTGGGAGCGGGCGACGATCGCGACCCGGTCGGCGTCGGAGCCGGGGTCGTCGAGGCTGCCGACCATGTGCTCGGCGTAGTTCAGCGTCGACCCCGGGAACCACTGCGCGCCGGGCATCGCGGTCGAGCCGAACACCCGCTCGTAGTCGCCGCGGACTCCGAAGTGGTCCCAGATCGAGGTCCAGTACTCCTCGGGCTCGGCGACCGACCAGCGCCACATCTCGTCGAAGGAGGAGAACTCCTTGCCCTGCTCCCGCGCGAGCCACTCGCGGTAGTCGCCGATGCCGGTTCCCTCGGGTGAGCCCGCGGGACGGAGAACGGTGCCGGTCGGGGTCTGGGCGACGTCGCTCATGGACGGAGATCATGCCGGTTCGCCCCGCGACGGCGAAAGGCTCGGCGTTATGTCGGGATCGCTGTCCGGATCATCCCGGGCCGTCCGACCTGCGAGAACACCACACCGATCCGTGCCGGGGCGGTGCGGCGGAGACACCCCCGGCGGGTCCAGAATGGCGCTCGCACGACCCGGTCCGACGGTCCGGGAACGAGCGTGGAGACAGGAGTGCCGGACATGTCCCGCCCGCAGAGGAAGAGCTGGGTCTCGCTGTGTCTGGGGGTGGCGGTACTGGCCTCGATCGGGCTCGGCGTGACTGTGGCGACCGATCCGGACGCCGCCGCCGAGGCGCTCCCGGGCATGGGATCGGCGGTCGCCGCGGCCCCACCGGCCCCCGCCACGGTGACGATCTCCCCGGCGTCGGGGACCGAGATGGACCCGTCGGACCCGATCACCGTGACGACGGTCGGTGGCGTCGCCCGCGCCGTGCACGTCACGAACTCCGGGACCGGCAAGGCCGTCGCCGGCACGCTCTCCCCGGACGGGCACACCTGGACCTCCACCGGCGACCTCGGCTACGCGAGCACCTACGCGGTGTCGGTGGACACCACCGGTGACGGCGGCAGCCCCGGTCACCGGGACGGCACGGTCGACACGGTCTCGCCGACGCAGCAGGCGTACCCGTCGCTGATCCCCGCGCCGTCGTCGCCGTCGGTCGGGGTGGGGCAGCCGATCGTGGTCCGCTTCGACCACCCGGTGACCGACCGGGCGACGACGGAGAAGCACCTGCACGTGACGTCGGACAAGAAGCAGGAGGGCAGCTGGTACTGGCTCTCCGACGACGAGGTGCACTACCGCCCGCAGGTCTACTGGAAGGCCGGCAGCACGCTGACGGTGAACACCGACCTCTACGGCGTCGACCTGGGCGGGGGCACCTACGGCGCCACCGACCGGACCGAGACGGTGAAGATCCACGACGCGTGGGTGGCCAAGGCCGACGGAAAGTCCGAGCAGATGCAGCTCTTCGACAACGGCAGGCTGGTCACGACGATGAAGATCAGCCTCGGCTCGCCGGGCTTCCCGTCGCACACCGGCCCGCACGTCATCTCCGACAAGCAGCCGACGATCACGATGGACTCCTGCACCTACGGCGTCTGCGCCGGTCAGCCCGGGTACTACAAGGAGAAGGTCGACCTCGACGAGCGGATCTCCAACGACGGCGAGTTCGTGCACGCCGCGCCGTGGTCGGTCGGGCAGCAGGGCAGCTCCAACGTCTCGCACGGCTGCGTCAACCTCGCCCCGGCCGACGCGCAGTTCTTCTTCGACCACTTCGGCGTCGGGGACGTCGTGGAGATCACGAACTCGGGCGGGCCGCCGCTGCCGGTCTACGACACCTACGGCGACTGGGAGCTGCCCTGGTCGCAGTGGCAGCAGGGGTCGGCGCTGTAGAACCCGGTTTCACACCCCCCGGGGCCGGTGACACCGCGACGACACCGCGGTGAAGCCGGGCCCGGAGAACCTTCGTCCCGCAGGTGGCCACACGGGCCACCGTGACGAGACGAGGGGCCATGACCGACTCCCCACCCGCGATCCGGGTCACCGGGCTGCGGAAGTCCTACGGCGGGAAGACGGTGCTCGACGGCGTCGACCTCGACGTCGCCGCCGGCACGATCTTCGCGCTGCTCGGCCCGAACGGCGCCGGCAAGACCACCACCGTGCAGATCCTGTCCACGCTGATCGCCCGCGACGCCGGAGAGGTCGCGGTCGCCGGGCACGACCCGGACACCGAGCCGGACGGCGTGCGCGCCGCGATCGGCGTCACCGGGCAGTTCTCCGCCGTCGACGGCCTGCTCACCGGCCGCGAGAACCTGATCCTGATGGCCGACCTGCGCCACCTCGGCCGGGTCGAGGGACGCCGGCGGGCCGACGAGCTGCTGGAGCGCTTCGACCTCGTCGAGGCCGCCGGGAAGCCGGCGTCGACGTACTCCGGCGGCATGCGCCGCCGCCTGGACCTGGCGATGACGCTCGTCGGCGACCCGCGGATCATCTTCCTCGACGAGCCGACGACCGGCCTGGACCCGCGCAGCCGCCGTGCGGTGTGGGCGGCGGTCCGCGAGCTCGTCGCGGCCGGGGTCACGATCTTCCTGACGACCCAGTACCTGGAGGAGGCCGACCAGCTCGCCGACCGGGTCGCCGTCCTCGACCACGGCGTCCTGGTCGCGCAGGGGACGCCCGACGAGCTCAAGCGGCGCGCTCCCGGCGGGCACGTGCGGCTGCGGTTCGCCGATCCCGTCGACCTGGGCCGTGCGGCCGGGGCGTTCGACGCGCTACGCCGTGACGACGACGCGCTCACCCTCGACGTCCCCGGCGACGGCGGTGTCGCCTCGCTGCGCGCCCTGCTCGACCGGCTCGACTCCGCCGCGGTCGAGGTCGCGGACCTGACCGTGCACACCCCCGACCTGGACGACGTCTTCCTGGCCCTGACCGGCACCCGCACCGCGAAGGAGACCGTGTGATGAGCACCGCCGTCGTATCCGGGACCAGGGTCACCGCCCGGCGCCCGTCCCGCGCTCTGGCCGACGCGGCCACCATGACCCGGCGCAGCCTGCGCCACATCGTCCGTTACCCGTCGCTCACCGTGCTGCTGGTCGCGATGCCGGTCGTGTTCCTGCTGCTGTTCGTCTTCGTGTTCGGCGGCACCCTCGGCGCCGGGCTGCCCGGGGGAGCGGGCGGTCGCGACGCCTACCTCGCCTACCTGACCCCGGGGATCCTGCTCGTCGCCGTGACGTCCGCGGCCCAGGGCACGGCGATCACGGTCGCCACCGACATGACCGAGGGGATCGTCGCCCGGTTCCGGACGATGTCGATCTCGCGGGCGTCCGTGCTGACCGGGCACGTCGTCGGCAGCGTCGCGCAGGCCCTGCTGTGCGTCCTGGTCCCGCTCGGGGTCGCGCTGGCCATCGGCTACCGGCCCTCGGCCGGGCCGCTGGGGTGGCTCGGGGTGCTCGGGGTCGTCACGCTGCTGGCGCTGGCGCTGACGTGGCTCTCGGTCGCCCTCGGCATGGTGTCCAAGAGCGTCGAGACGGCCAGCAACCTGCCGATGTTCCTGACCCTGCTGCCGTTCCTGTCCAGCGCTTTCGTGCCCGCCGCGTCGATGCCGGCCGGTCTGCGCGTCGTCGCCGAGTACCAGCCGCTCACGCCGGTGATCGAGACCCTGCGCGCCCTGCTGGACGGGACCCCGGTCGACGGCAGCGCCGGCCTGGCCGTGGCCTGGTGCGCAGTCATCGGTATCGGTTCCTACGCCTGGTCGCTGCGGCTCTACAACCGCGACCGCGCGAGCTGAGGAGGACCGGCGATGGACATCACCGCGATCACGAGCTGCCGGTCACCTGGACCCCCTGACCCGATGAACGAGAGCTCCTCCCGTCCGGCGGGGGTGGACGGGAGCAGCTCTCGCGCGAGGGCTGGGGTGGTTCAGCGACGGAGGTGCTCGCGCACGGCGGCGAGGGTGGCGGCCCGTAGCTCGTCCGGGCCGAGCGAGGCGTACGCCGCCACGGCCTCGGCGTAGGCGTCGGGGTCGGCCTCCTCGGCGACGTGGCGGGCGCCGGCGCTCGACATCGTCGCGGCGAAGTTGCGGGCGAAGTGCAGGCGCTGGGCGAGTGCGACGAGGCGGGCGGCCGCCGTGGGATCGCGGCCGGCGTCGACGACGGCGAGTCCCAGCACGGCCGCCCCGCACCAGGGGAAGCCGAACCGGAACGACGGCACCGGCACGGCCGGGTCGGCGAGGACCCGTTCGAGCAGGCTCGGTAGGGCGGCGGCCACGTCGGGGACGAGGTCGAGGCGGCCGTGCCGCTCGTGCGCGGCCAGCGTCGCGGCCAGGACCTCGAGGGTGCCCGCCGTCGTCCCGGCGACGACGTAGGAGGTGTCGAGGTCCATCAGGGCCGACGCCTCCCGCCAGCGGGCCAGGCCGGTGGCGACGTCGCCCAGCGACAGCGCGATCTCTGCGTGGAGCCCGCGCAGGTAGCCGGCGGTGCCGCCGTCGGAGCTCTCCAGCTCGGCGATGACCTGGGCGAACCGGTCGTAAATCTGCCCGGCGTCCTCGACGGACCCGCAGGCCAGATGGGCCAGCATCAGCCCCCACTGCAGGTTCGCCGGGTCGAAGACGGTGCCGTGCGACCCCAGCACGCGAATCGCCTCCTGCGAGTGGCGCCGCGCCTGCTCGCCCCGTTCGAGCTGCAGGCACACGTCGCTCATCCGGTTGCGGGCGATCACGTGCATCCACGGTGTGGCCGCCTCGTCGAACGCGTCCAGGGCGGCCTGCGCGCACGTCAGCGCGCCGTCGAGGTCGCCCTCGTACTCGCGCACGTAGCTGGCCAGCTCGTACGCGGCCCCGGTCGCGAGCGGCAGCCGCCCCTCCCAGAGCTCGTGCAGCGCCGACGGCCCGCCGGTCATCGCGACCAGGACGGCCGCGACGGCCCGGACCGCGGTGTCGCCAGGGGCGGGCGGGAGCCGGTGCAGGGTGACCAGCGACCGCGTCGCTCGCGGACCCTCGAGCGTGAACACCCCGGCCGCGCACAGGGTGGCCGCGGTCCGGGTCACCTCGACGAACCCCGGCCCCGGGCGGTGGTGCGAGAGCAGCGGTCCGGTCTCCGCGGCCAGCCCGGCGACCCGGACGACGTTCGTCTCGGCCGTCCACATCGCACCGAGCGCGGCCGCCGTCGCGGCGACGGTGTCGCCGTCGTCGCGGGCCAGGCCGTGGCGCAGCGCGGCGAGCAGGTTGTCCTGCTCGTCCCGGATCCGTTCCATCGCCGGGCGCGGCGCCGGACCGAACGGTGCGTCGTGGTGGCCGGCCCCGAACGCGCGTGCCCAGGCCAGGAACCGTGACGTCGCGGCGTCGGTCTCGCCGGCGGACTCGCGGTGCGCCGAGCAGAACTCCCGGACCGTCTCCAGCATCCGGAACCGCGCACCGCCGGCGGCGTCGGAGACACCGAGCAGCGACTGGTCGACCAGGTGCTCCAGGACCGGGAGCGCGTCGGCGTCCAGGACGTGGCCGGCGGCGTCGGTGGTGAAGCCGCCGGGGAACACCGACAGCGTCCGCAGCGCCGCCCGTGCGCCGGGGTCGAGCAGCGTCCAGCTCCAGTCGACGACGGCGTGCAGCGTGCGGTGCCGCGCCGGGGCGTCCCGGGACCCGCCGCGCAGCAGCGCGAACCGGTCGTCGAGGCGCTGCGCGATCTCCCCGACCGAGAGGGCCCGCACCCGAGCCGCGGCGAGCTCGACGGCCAGCGGCAGCCCGTCGAGGTGCCGGCACAGCTCGGTGACGGCGTCGGCGGGCAGCTCGACGCCGGGCCGGGCGGCGCGGGCGCGCCGGCCGAACAGCTCCACCACCGTCGGCAGCGTCAGCTCCGGGAGCGGGTGGACCGACTCCGAGGACAGCCCGAGCGGTGCCCGCGACGTGGTCAGCACCCGGAGCCCGGCGCTGCGCGCGACCAGGGCCGAGACCAGGTCGGCGGCGCCGTCGACGACGTGCTCGCAGTTGTCCAGGACCAGCAGCACCGGGCCGCGGCCCAGGGCGTCGACGATCCCGGTGAGCGTGCCGGACGCCGACGCGGCGGTCGGGGTGCGCAGCGTGTCCCCGGCCCCGAGCGCCGACGCCACCTCTCCGGCGACGTCGCCGTCGCCGGACACGCCGGCGAGCCCCACGACGTGCACCGTCCGCTGCTCGGCGCGGCCGGCCACCGCGTGCGCGAGCCGGGTCTTGCCCAGCCCGCCGGGCCCGACCACCGAGACGACCCGGGACCCGCGCAGCATCGCCAGGACCGCGGCGACGTCGTCGTCGCGGCCGAGCAGCGGGTTCGGCTCGTGCGCGACGCCGTGCCGCACGGCGGGGGATCCGGCCTCGAGCAGCTCGCGGTGCAGGTCCTGCAGCGCCGGGCCGGGATCGGCGCCGAGCTCGTCGCGCAGCGCCCGCCGGTGGGCGTCGTAGCGGGCCAGCGCGGCGGCCGGGCCGGTCACGGCGGCCTCGGTGCGCAGCAGGGCCAGCAGCACCTCCTCGTCGCGGGGGGTCCGACCGGCGGCGTCGGCCAGTGCGGGGAGCGCCTCGGCGTGGCGGGCCAGGCCGGCCAGCGCGAGCGCCCGTCCCCGGCGCACCGCGCGGTGGTCGGCCAGGGACGCGACGCGCAGGACGGTCAGCGGATCGTCCCCGGCGTCCTCCCCACCGTCGCCGACGGTGCCGTCCCACAGCCCGAGCCCCGCCTCGGCCGCGGCCAGCACCGCGGCGGGGTCGGCGTCGTGATAGGCGCAGGCGCGTGCGTACGCCCGCAGCGCCGTGACGTCGATGCTCTCCTCGGGCACCGCCAGCCGGTACCCGGCCGGGGTGCTGGCGACGACGCCGTCCCCGAGCCGGGAACGGGCCCGCGAGACCAGGACCTGCAACGCCTTGCCCGGGTGATCCGGGCGGTCGTCACGCCAGAGGTCGGCGATCAGGCGGGCGGCGCTCGATCCCGACCGCGGCTCGGCCGCCAGCAGCGCGAGCAGCTCCCGCAACCGGGTACCGCTCACCTCGCGCCCGCGGTACGACACCCCGGACAGCAGCCGCAGCTCGACCCCCGGCTCGCCCGCGCTCCCGCCGGACGTGCGGTCCCCCTCCGCGCGACTCACGCGGCGAGCGTAGCGACCGGGCGGTGGTCGTCCGCCGAGTTACGCAGTCACCCGTCCCGGTCCGTCGGACACCCGGCCCCGCACACGCGGACGGGCGACCCGCCACGCCCACCAGATCAGCGGGATCTGCAGCGGCAGGCGCCCGTAGGCGATGGCCTGCTGGCCCGCCGAGCGGTCCGACCAGTCGATCGCCATCGCGATGTTGGCCGGGAACACGGCCACGAACAGGGCGACCGCGGCGTACCCGCCGACCCGCCGGGTGCGCGGCACGGCGATCAGCCCGGCCACGGTCAGCTCCGCGACGCCGGAGAGGTACGTCCAGAACCGGGGGTCGCCGGGCAGCGGGCCCGGGATCATCGCGTCGAACGGGTCGGGAACCACGAAGTGCGCGACCCCGGCGACCCCGAGGAACGCGGCCAGGAACCGGGCCGCCCACACCTGCCGGGTCGTCATGGCCCCGATCGTCCCAGTCCCGCGACGACGGCGGGGGAGGTCGTGGATCACAGGTCGCGGATCCGGGCCTCGGTGCTCGACTCGGCCCTCTCCATGAACCGCAGCAGCGTCGCCAGCTCGGCGGGTCCGAGGTCGGCCAGGTCGGCGCGGTGGCGTTCGACGAGCGGGTCGTAGAAGGCGGCGACGCGGTCCAGGCCCTCGGGGACCGGCTCGACGAGGACCCGGCGGCGGTCGGCGGGGTCGGGCACCCGGCGCACGAACCCGGCAGCGTCCAGCCGATCGATCATGCGCGACGCCGACCCGGTCGTGAGGTTGACCCGCTTGGCCAGCTCACCGGGGGTGGCGGGACCGTGGTTGGCCAGCACGTAGAGGGCCTGCAGGTCGGTCCAGGTGACGCCGAGCCGGTCGGCGATCATGCCGTTGAGCTGGATGATCGGTATCTGCCATCCGGCCAGGGCCAGGAGCACCCGGCCCTCCAGCTCGTCGCGGTCCGGCCCGCTCACGTTGACACCCGCATCCGCCCATTCTACTGTCCCACGCAGTATCTGCGTGACGCAGTAAATGTGTGACACAGATACTGCGCGGCGCGTCGTTTCCCGGTGGAGGACGGTGGCATGTCGCGCACCGACGGCCAGGAGGCCCCGTGTCCGACGTGACCTGCCCCTTCGCCCCGTCCACGCGGGGTCTCGACGAGCCGGACCCGGTCCGGCCCGCACTGCGCCGGTCCGGGCCGCTCGTCGAGGCGCAGGCCCCCGCGGGCGGCCCGGTGTGGATCGTGACCGACGCCGAGCTGGCCCGGGCCGTGTTCGCCGACCCGCGGATCAGCAAGGATCCCGCCCTCGCACCGCCGTCCTGGGACCCGCGGGTCGCAGGGCTGGAGCCGCCGGCGGCACAGCAGCCGGCGCTGACGACGCTGGAGGGGGAGGCCCACGCGGCACTGCGGCGGGCCCATGCGCCGCTGCTCGCCGCACGGCGGATGCTCGCCGGCTACGACCAGATGATGGCCATCGCCCGCGAGCTGCTCGGCGCGCTCGGCGACGGACCCGTCGACCTGACCGAGGACTTCAGCACCCGCTACCCGCTGACCGTCGTCTGCGACGTGCTCGGCGTGCCACGCGACCGCGTCGACGACGCGATCGCCGCCTGCCGGGGGATGTACTCCGACGACCCGGCCCTGGTGGGCGCGGCGATGGGCGCCTTCGCCGACCTCGCCGCGGCGGCGGTGCGCAGCGGGGACGGGATCGCGGCGGAGCTGGCCGGCCGGATGCCGTCCGGGACGACCGGCGACGACCTGCACTACCAGCTCTTCGCCCTGCTGTTCGCCGGTCAGCTCACGACCGACCCGGCCGTCGGGTTCCTGGTCGCGCGGGCGCTCGCCGAGCCGGGCGAGCCCGAGGAACTCGTCCGCGAGACGTTGCGCGAGCATCCGCCGGCGCCGTTCAGCCTGTGGCGGTTCACCGCGACCGAGATCGAGCTCGCCGGTACCCGGCTGCCCGCCGGTGCGCCGCTGCTCGTCGACATCGAGGGGATCAACGGCCACATCACCCCCGGCGAGCAGGACCTCAGCTTCGGCGGGGGCCACCACTACTGCGCCGGGGCGCAGCTCGCCCGCTACGAGCTGCAGGCCCTGGTCGAGGTGCTGCGCACCGACCACCCGGACGCGCGGCTGGCCGTGTCCCGCTCCGAGCTGCGTGCGGTGTCGCCCGCCGGGATCGGCGGGAGCCGGCTCGCCGCACTCCCGGTGATCCTGCGCTGAGCCCTCTACGGGTCCGTCGTGGCCGTCTCAGCCCCGGGCGGGCTCGACGTCGAAGTCGGCCAGGTCGGCGGTGCGGGTCATCTCCCAGTAGTCCACGATCCGCCACGGCAGCGCGGAGACGACGCGGCCGGCGTCGTTGCGGTACCAGTTGCCCATCCCGGGGTGGGTCCAGATCATCCGGTCGTGGGCGTCGTCGTGGCGGGCGACGTAGTCGGCCTCGGTCTCCTCGCGCACCTCGGCCGCGCCGATCCTGCGCTGCGCCATCTGCACCAGCAGGTCGACGATGTAGCGGACCTGGCACTCGGCGATCGTGATGTAGGACCCGCCGTGCCCGAGGACGGTGCCCGGCCCGCAGGTCAGGAACAGGTTCGGGAACCCGGCCGTCGCGATGCCCAGGTGCGCGGTGGCGTCGTCGTCGCCCCAGACCTGTGCGGTGGTGCACCCGTCGCGGCCGAACACGTCCATCGGGTGCAGCACCTTGTGCGTGTGGAACCCGGTGGCCAGGACGACGACGTCGGCGGCGACCTCGGTGCCGTCGGCGCCGCGCAGCCCGCGCGGGGTGATCGCGGCGACCGGCTCGGGCACGAGGTCCACGTTCTCCCGCCGCAGCGCGGCGAACCACCCGTTGTCGAGCAGCATCCGCTTGCCGAACGGCGGGTAGTCCGGAAGCGCCTTCTCCCGCAGGTCCGGGCGGCCGTCCAGTTCGGACTCCAGGTACCGGGTGAACACACGCCGGTGCGCGTCGTTCATCGCGTTCACCGACCGCTCCGGGTGCTCCCACTCCGGGTCCACCTGCAGCGACGGGTGCACGCGGTCGCCGGTGTTCCAGCTCAGCCGGGTGCGGTACCAGAGACGGTAGAACGGCACATGCTCCATCAGGTGGTGCATGCCCTCCGGTACGCCGGAGAAGTAGACGTCGTTCGGCGCCACCCACTGCGGGGAGCGCTGGAAGATCGTCAGGTGCTCGACGTCGTCGGCGATCGCGGGCACCACCTGCATCGCGCTCGCCCCGCTGCCGACGACCGCGACCCGCTTGCCCGCCAGGTCCAGGTCCTGCGGCCACCGCGCGGTGTGGAAGATCGGCCCGGCGAACGTGTCCAGGCCCGGGATCGCCGGCACCTTCGGCTTGTTGAGCTGTCCGGTCGCGGTGATCACGACGTCGGCGACGAGCGCGTCCCCGGCGCTGGTGCGGACCGTCCAGTGCTGGGCGTCCTCGTCGTAGACGGCGGAGGCGACCTCGGTGCCGAACCGGATCCGTGACCGCAGCGCGTGCTCGTCGGCGACGTCGCGCAGGTAGGTGATCACCTCGTCGCGCTTGCCGAAGTGCGTCGACCAGGCGCGCGGGGCGAACGAGTACGAGTACAGGTAGCTGGGGGTGTCCACGCCGGCGCCGGGGTAGGCGTTCTCCAGCCAGGTGCCGCCGACGTCGTCGTTCTTCTCCAGCACCACGTGCTCGATGCCCGCCCGGTCCAGCTCGATCGCGGCCAGCATCCCGGAGACCCCGGCCCCGATCACGATCACCGACGGCCCGGTGCCGGGCTCGACCCTGCGCACCGGCTCGTCGACGAAGCCCATGTCCCGCGCGGCCATCTCGCCGTACTCGGGCGTCACCGGCTCGCCGACGGCGAGGGTCATCAGCTCGACGAGCTCGTCGCCGGTGGGGGCGGGCAGGGCGGGCTCGCCGCCGGCCAGGACGGCGTCGCAGACCGCCGCGCGGATCTCGGCGGCCACCTCGGGGGCGAACCCGCCGCCGTCGTTGTCCTCCATGCCGCGGCTGCGGGTCGGGCGGTAGGGGTCGGCGAGCCAGCGGCGGTCCCCGGTGAGCTGGACGAGCACCGGCACGAGCGAGGGTAGGTTCGCGTACTCCAGCGCGGCGGCCAGGGTCTCCCGGTCGGTGCCGGCCATCGGGTCCTCTTCTCGTCTAACAGCGGTTAGGTGAGTCTGCTCCGAACAGCTCTTGACGGGCAAGCCCCGTGCCGACAGGCTCCCGATTCATACCTGACGGCCGGTAGTCGGTTCGACGAGGAGACGACAGATGGCGGCACTGACGCAAGCATCCACATCGGACCTGGCGACGGCCATGCGCACCACCGGCACGTGCCGCTACTTCCGGCCCGACCCGGTCCCGGACGAGGTGCTGCACTCCGCGTTCGACGACGCCCGCTTCGGCCCGCAGGGCGGCAACCGCCAGCCCGTGCGCTGGATCGTCGTCCGCTCGGCCGAGCGCAAGCAGGCCCTCGCCGACCTCTACCTGCCGATGTGGAAGGGCTACCTCGAGGCCGTCACCGGTGGCACCGTCGAGGCCAAGGCGCTGCCCCGCACGGTCGCCGACGCCGACCACTTCGCCGAGCACCTGGCCGACGCCCCCGCGATCGTCGTCGTCTGCGCGGAGCTCTCCGGGCTGCACCCGACCGACCACGAGCTCGGACGGCTCTCGGTCGTCGGCGGGGCGTCTATCTACCCGGTGATGCAGAACTTCTGCCTGTCGCTGCGGGCCCAGGGCGTCGCCTCGGCGGTGACCACGCTGCTGTGCCACCACGAGCCCGCGGTCCGGGAGCTGCTGGAGATCCCGGACGAGTTCATCACCGCCGCGCACGTCGCCGTCGGGTACCCGGAGAAGCCGTTCCCGACGAGGCTGACCCGCACCCCCGTCGCCGAGGCGGTGTCGTCGGAGACGTTCGGCACGCCGCTGTTCCGGAGCTGAGGATGTCCGACGTCCGCGACCCCGCCGCGCCGGGCGGCCCGCCCCCCGACGCCGCGGCGCACACGTCCGGCCTGGCCGCCCAGCACCGTGCCGCGATCGGCCGGGCCACTCTCGGCGACCAGCTGCGACGCCACGCCCGCACCCGCCCGGACAAGGTCGCCGTCGTCGGCTACGGCCCCGACGGGACCCGCACCGAGACCACCTACGCCGAGCTGGACGCCCGCGCCAACAGGTGGGCCCACCTGCTGCGGCGGCTCGGCGTCGCCCGCGGCGACCGCGTCGCGTCGATGGCGCGCAACTCGGTCGAGGTGATCGCGGCCTACTACGGCACGCTCAAGCTCGGGGCCGCGTTCACCGGCGTCAACGGGCTCTACCGGGAACGCGAGGTCGCCCACCAGCTCGGCCACGCCGAGCCGGTCGTGGTGCTGTCCGACCCGGCGTTCGCCGGGGTCGTCGCGGCCGCCGCACCGGCCGGAACGCTGCGGCTGACCTACGGCGACGACGCCGACGCCGCGCTGGCCGGGGAGCCGGCGACCGAGCCGGACGCCGACGTCGACGAGTCGTGCGTCGCGATGGTCGTCTACACCTCCGGGACCGAGGCCGCGCCCAAGGGCGTGCTGATCCCGCACCGCAACTACCTGATCTCCACCGCGCCCGCCTGGAGCTGGGGCGTGAACACCGGCCCGGACGACACGTGGCTGTTCGTGATGCCGTTCCACACCATCGCCGGGCTCGGCTCGATGACGACGCTGACGATGATGGGCGCGACGCTGGTGCTGCCGTCCACGGTGGAGCCCGGCCCGGCGCTGGAGATGATCGCCCGCGACCGCGTCACCGTGATCGCCCAGACGCCGACGTTCTACCTGGCCCTGACCGCGCAGCCCGGGTTCGGGCCGGACTCGGTCGGGCAGGTCCGGCGCGCCATGACCTACGGCGGGCAGGTCGCCCCGCACGCCGTCGACGCCTGGGCCGCGGCCGCGCCGGAGGTCGTCTGGGGCACCTACTGGGGGCAGTCGGAACTCTCGCAGCTGGGCACCGTCGGCTGGTTCCGCACGCTCGACGACATCCCGGGCGGCGACCCGTCGTGGATCGGGAAGCCGGTCACACACCTGGAGACCCGCGTCGTCGACGCCGAGGACCACGACGCCGAGGTCGGCGAGCTGATCTGCCGCTCGCCGTCGGTGATGCTGGGCTACCTCGGCGACCCCGAGCGGACGGCGGCGGTCTTCCGTGACGGCTGGGTGCGCACCGGGGACATGGTGCGCGTCGACGCCGACGGGAACCTGTTCTTCCACGACCGGCTCAAGGACATGATCAAGTCCGGCGGCATGAACGTGTCGTCGCAGGAGGTCGAGCGGGTGCTGCACACCCACCCCGGCGTGCTGCGGGCGGCGGTGGTCGGGATGCCCGACGCGTACTGGTCCGAGGCCGTGACGGCGTTCCTGGTGCCGCGGCCGGGGGAGTCCCCGGACCCGGACGAGGTGATCGCGTTCTGCCGCGAGCAGCTCGCGGTCTTCAAGGTGCCCAAGGCGGTGCACGTCGTCGAGGAGCTGCCGGTGGACCCGCAGGGCAAGATCCTCAAGCGGGAGCTGCGACGGCAGGGCGCGCCCGGCCCGGCGGCGGCACCGTGACGGCCCTCCGTACCGACGGCTGTGCGGTGGCGTTCGGCAGTGCGTGGCGTGTTCGGGTAGGGGCCCGTCGTGGGTGAGGCGGACGGCGCCGCCGTGCCGATGACCCGGGGCGCGCGGACGCGGCAGCGGCGTGAGGAGATCGTCGCCGCGGCCGCGCGGACGTTCGCCGAGCAGGGCTACGCCGCGGTCGGGATGCGCGAGATCGCCGACGCCGTCGGGGTGCGCGGGGCGAGCCTCTACCACCACTTCGCGTCCAAGGAGGAGATCCTCTACGCGGTCTGCCTGACCGTGACCCGGGAGCCGAACGAGGAGAACCTGCCGCTGCTCGACGCCGCCGGCACCCCGTCGCAGCGGCTCGCCGCCCTCGTCGACGGGCACCTGCGCCACCTGCACCGCCGCCGCACCGAGCACGTCGTCGGACTGCACGAGCTGGCCGCGCTGACACCCGGGCACCGGACCGAGATCGACGGCTACCGGCGCTACTACCAACGCCGCGTCCGGGACGTGATCACCGCCGGGATGCGGTCCGGGGAGTTCACGGTCCCGGACGCCCGGCTGGCCGCGTTCGCGGTGCTGGACATGCTCAACGGGCTGAGCAACTGGTTCCGCCCGGACCGCGACCTCGATCTCGACGCCGTCGTCTCCGGCTACGTCGACCTGGTCGTGGTGCGGATGCTCGGCGCCGCCCATTGCGCTTCCCCACAGGCCCCACGACCATGATTGTTCGTGCCGCCGTCGCCTGAGGAGGACCGCCCGTGGTGACCATGAACGTCGAGGACGAGCTCACCATCGAGGTCGTCACGGCCATCCGCGACGGTGACGTCGAGGAGCTGCGCGCGCTGCTCGAGGAGTGTCCGTGGCTGGCGAACGTGTGGATCGACGACGACGAGCCGACCGGCACCGCCCGCTCACTGCTGCACGTCCTCACCGACTGGCCCGGGCACTGCCCGCGCGGTGCCGAGACGGTCGCCGCGCTGGTCGAGGCGGGGTCGGTCGTCGACGTCCGGTTCCGCGGCGCGCACTCCGAGACACCCCTGCACTGGGCCGCGAGCTGCGACGACGTCGACGTGATCGACGCCCTGCTCGACGCCGGCGCCGACATCGAGATCTCCGGGGCGATCCTCGGCGGCGGGTCGCCGCTGGCCGACGCGTGCGGGTTCAAGCAGTGGAAGGCCGCACACCGGCTGATCGAGCGCGGGGCGCGGACGTCGCTGTTCGACGCCGCGACGCTCGGGCTGACCGACCGGGTCAGGACGGTGTGCGAGTCCGACCCGGCTCCCGGCGCCGACGAGGTGACGGCCGCGTTCTGGGGCGCCTGCCACGGTGGGCGCCGCGAGAGCGCGCAGTACCTGCTCGCCCGGGGCGCCGACCCGAACTGGCTCCCGCCGTGGGAACGGACCACGGCACTCGACGCCGCCGTCCGCGACGAGTCCGAGGACCTCGTGACCTGGCTGCGTGAGCAGGGCGCCCTCAGCGCGACCGACATCCCGGCCGGCCCGTAGACACGCCGTGATCGAGCGTCACGACGTGGTTGCGCGAACCGCCGGAACGTGACGCTCGGCCGGGGGTCGGGCGTCACGCACTGGCTGTGCCGATCGAGCGTCACGGAACGGTCACGCGAGTCGCCGGAACGTGACGCTCGGGCCGGGAGCGGCGCCGGCGCCGGCGAAACCGGGTCGTGCGAGTTGCCACCGTGTGCCGCCCGGCCCGGGGATCGGATCGGGCGTCACGAATCGGCTGCGCGGATCGCCAGTACGTGACGTTCGGCCCGGGGTCGGCGATCGGGCGTCACGACATGGTCGTGCGCGTCGCCGGAACGTGACGCTCGATCGGCGATGTCGCTGCCGACGGTCGTCCGGAGTGCCCGATGCCGGCCCGCCGCCGGTCGTGCCCCCTCTTCGTGAACGCGCGGTGATCCGGAGTTCGCGCGCGGATCCGGTATCCGCGCGCATCCGGACGCGCGCGTTCACCGGTTTCCCGCGCGAACCGGGGATCATCGGTGCGGGTCCGTCCCCGGACCGGGCCGCGACCGACAGGGCGACGGCACGTGCCCGCAGACGCCCCGACGGCAGACGCCCCCCGACGGCGGGTGCTGCGACGGCGGGTGCTGCGACAACGGCTGCTCCGACGTCAGGTGCCCCGGCGTCGGGTGCCCCGACCGCAGGCGCCATACCCGCTGGCCCCCGCATACAGGCGCGCCGATGGGGCATGGACGAGGCCGGCCCGCCCGAACCCGTTCTCATCCGTCGCGTCGTCCCGGGGTCTGAGGCGTATCCGGGGCCTGAGGCGTCCCGGAGCTGGGGCGTCCTGGAGCCGTGGCTGTCCGGTGCCGCCATCGGCGACCGGTGCTCAGGCCCGTAGGCGCAGTCCCTTCGGGGTGACCCGGAAGCCGGCCTCGGTGAGGACGTCGGCCAGGTCCGACCCGAGCGAGTTCTCCCCGTCCGCCCGCTCGACGGCGAGCGATCCGAGCCATCCCTCGTGCACGGCCCCGGCGAGGGCGTCGGCGCCGGCACGCAGGTCGTCGTGGTCGTCGGTGAACGACAGCAGCGACTTGCCGCCCCGCTCCACGTAGAGCGCCGGAGCGCCCTCGACCAGGACGACGAGCGCGCCCGCCTTGCGGCCCGGACGGTGCTTGACCTCGCCGATCTTGTCCGGCCACGGCAGCGCCGCGCCGTAGGGCTGCGCCGGGTCGGCGGCGGCGAGGACCACCCGGGTCCGGGACCGCCATGCCTCCTGCGGACTGCGTGCCGGCGCCCCGAACCCGGCACCGTCGTCGAACTCGTCGAAGCGGCCGTGACTGCCGCCGAACGGGCTCACCCCGGCGAGGTCGTCGGGCACGTCGTCCGGGTCCACGCCGCCCCCGTCCGGGTCGAGAGAGTCCGGGTCGAGGGAGTCCGGGGACGCAGCGCCGGGGACGACCGGACCGGTCGGGCCGCCCCGGCCACCGGAGCCGCTGCCCGCGGCGCTCGCGCGGGCCGACGGCCCGGCGGAGTCGGCCATCGCGCGGACCCGGTCGATCGCGCCCGGCACCGCGAACTGCGCCGCGCCGAGCCCCTCCACGATGTAGCCGCGGCGGCAGCGGCCGGACTCCTCCATCGCACGTAGCACCCGGTACACGGCGGCGAACCCGCCGGAGACCCTCTCGGTGCCCAGCGCACCCCGGGTCAGCACCCCGTGCCGTTCCAGGAACGCCTCGGCCTTGGCGTGCGCGCGCCGGGTCGCGTCCGGCTCCCGGACCACCGCGACCGACCAGCGCCCGCCGACCGACGGCGGACCGGTCCGGCTCGGCATCGACGGCCGACCCGCCCGCATCTGCGCATAGCGCCCCCGCGACGGACGGCGCGCGGTCTTGTGCGCACCACCGCCGCGCTTGCTCCCCGACGCCCCGAGCCGCGCACGCAGGGGTCCGAGCGTGTCGTTGGTCAGCGCACCGGCCCAGACCAGGTCCCAGATCGCGGCGACCATGTCCTCGTCGCCGGCCGAGGGCTCCTCCTGCTCGCGCAGGATCTGCCCGGCCCGGGTGGCGAGCTCGCGGAAGAACAGCGCGCCCCCACCGGTGGCGGCCTCGGACTCCGGATCGGTGAGCTGGTCGGGGTCCGACACCCCGAGGGCGGCCAGGACGGCGCGGTGGATCGGCGATCCGGCGGTGTCCAGGTCGGCCTCGGGCAGCAGGAGGTCGGCGACGTCGGCCGGGGCCAGCGCGAGCCAGCCGTCCTGCCCCGACAGCGCACCGCAGCCCGACCACGTGACCTCGCCGGCGGCGGTGAGCTCGTCGAGCAGCGCGGGGGAGTACCCGGGCAGCCGTGCGGGCAGGATGAGCGACTCCACGGCGCTGGCCGGCAACGGCGCGCCGGCCAGCTGCTCCACCACGCCGAGCACGTCCTCGGGGCCCGGGGCGCGCCGGAACCGCCCGCGCTTCTCCCCACCGGAGCGGACCTGCACGCCCTGCCAGGCCGGCAGGAACCGGCCCAGCGCACGCTGCTCGACCGGCTCGACCTCGGAGCGCAGCCGGGCCAGCGACGCACGCCGCAGCCGTCGCAGCACCTCGGCGTCGCAGAACTCGATCTCCGACGGTCCGCCCCCCGCCGGCTGCGACGCCTGCGGGCGCAGCTCGCCGCGGGCCAGGCGGCCGCTGCCGGTCATCCGGTCCAGCACGCCGGACACGACGGCGACGCCGAGCCCGAACCGCGCCGCGCACTCCGCGGCGGTGAACGGACCGTGGGTGCGGGCGTAGCGCAGGATCAGGTCCCCGAGAGGGTCGGCGACCGGCTCGGTGAACGCCTCCGGGACGCCGACCGGCAGTGCCGCGCCGAGCGCGTCGCGGATCTTGCCAGCGTCCTCGATCGCGATCCAGCGCTGCTCGCCGGCGATCCGCACCTTCAGGGCGCGTCGCGCGGTCTCGAGCTGGGTGAACCACTCCGGCGCCGCACCACGGGCCCGGCCCTCGTCGAGGGACAGGTCGCCGACGAAGCGCAGCAGGTCGGCGAGGCCCTCGGCGTCGCGGGCGTGCCGGTCGGCCGCGGTGCGCTGCAGGGCCTCCTCGACCTCGGTGAGGACCTCGGGGTCGAGCAGCTCCCGGATCGCCTCCGAGCCGAGCAGCTCGGAGAGCAGCGTCGAGTCCAGCGACAGGGCGGCGGCGCGGCGCTCGGCCAGCGGCGCGTCGGCCTCGTAGAGGAACATCCCGACGTAGCCGAACAGCAGGCTGCGCGCGAACGGTGACGGTGACGGCGACTCGACCTCGGCGACCTTCACCTTGCGCGAGGCCACGTCGCTCATCAGCTCACGCAGACCGGGCAGGTCGTAGACGTCCTGCACGCACTCGCGCATCGCCTCGAGCGTGATCGGGAACTGCTCGTACTTCCCGGCCACGGACAGCAGCTGCGCCGACTTCTGCCGCTGCTGCCACAGCGGGCTGCGGCGCTTCGGGTCGCGCCGGGGCAGCAGCAGCGCCCGCGCCGCGCACTCGCGGAACCGGGAGGCGAACAGCGCCGACCCGCCCAACTCGGAGACCACGATCTGCTCGATCTCGGCCGGTTCGAGCAGCACGTCCTCGGCGGTCGGCATCACCTCGTTCCCGGCGTCGTCGACGGCGTCGGGCAGCCGCAGGACGATCCCGTCGTCGGCGCCGGACGCGCTCACCTCGACGCCGCGCTTCTCCCGCATCCGGGCCGCGATCGCCAGCGCCCACGGGCCGTTGACCTGCGCGCCGAACGGGGAGTGCACGACCAGGCGCCAGTCGCCGAGCTCGTCGCGAAAACGCTCGACGAGGATCGTGCGGTCGCTGGGCACGTGCCGGGTGGCCTCGCGCTGCTCGCGCAGGTAGGCGAGCAGGTTGTCGCACGCCCACTCGTCGAGACCGGCCTTCGCGGCCCGTTCGCGCGCGTCGGCGTCACCGAGACCGGACATCTCACGGACGAACGCCCCGATCGCGCGGCCCAACTCCAGCGGGCGGCCGATCGACTCGCCCTTCCAGAACGGCATCCGCGCCGGCACCCCGGGCGCCGGGGTGACGATCACGCGGTCGTGGGTGATGTCCTCGACCCGCCAGCTCGACGTGCCGAGCAGGAACGTGTCCCCGACCCGGGACTCGTAGACCATCTCCTCGTCCAGCTCACCGACCCGCGAGCCCGCGCCGTCGGCGCCGCCGGGCGTCATCACCGTGAACAGCCCGCGGTCGGGGATCGTGCCGCCGGAGGTGACCGCGAGCCGCTGCGCGCCGGGGCGTCCCGCCAGCTCGTCGGTGACCCGGTCCCACGTGATCCGGGCCCGCAGCTCGCCGAACTCCTCGGACGGGTAGCGCCCGGCCAGCATGTCGAGTACCGAGTGCAGCGCCGAGTCCGGCAGCGCCGCGAACGGCGCCGCGCGCCGCACGAGCGCCGACAGTGCCGAGAGCGACCACGGCTCCAGCGCGACCATCGCCACGATCTGCTGGGCCAGCACGTCGAGCGGGTTGCGGGGGTAGCGCAGCGACTCGATCGAGCCGGACCCCATCCGCTCGGCGACGACGGCGCAGGACACGAGGTCGCCCCGGAACTTCGGGAACACCACTCCCTCGGAGACCGCACCCACCTGGTGACCGGCCCGGCCGACCCGCTGCAGCCCGGACGCGACGCTCGGCGGCGCCTCGATCTGCACCACCAGGTCGACCGCGCCCATGTCGATGCCCAGCTCCAGGCTGGACGTGGCGACCACGCACGGCAGAACCCCGGACTTGAGCTCCTCCTCGACCATCGTGCGCTGGTCGCGCGACATCGACCCGTGGTGTGCCTTGGCCACCGTGGGCGGCGCCCCGCCGCCGACGCCGGCCTGCCCGACAGCCTCGGCAGGGAACGCGGGCGGCGGCACGGACGCGTCGAGGTCGGTGGGCTCCTGCTGCTGCTCGGCCTCCTCGGCGGCGAGCTCGTTGAGTCGCGAGGTCAGGCGTTCGGCCAGACGCCGGGAGTTGGAGAACACGATCGTCGAGCGGTGCGCGCGGACCAGTTCGAGCAGGCGCTGCTCGACCGCGGGCCAGATCGAGGGCTTCTGCGCGGTCCCGGCCGCGGAGCCGACGACCTCCTCGTCGGTGCTGCCGGGCGCGGGACGCTCGTCGAGCGCGGCCAGGTCCGGCACCGGGACCTGCACCGCGACGTTGATGGTCTTGGCCGTCTTCGGCTGGACGATCTCCACCGGGCGGGTGCCGGAGAGGAACGTCGACACCTCGTCCACCGGGCGGACCGTGGCCGAGAGCCCGATCCGCTGCGGCGTCGTCTCGACGATCTCCTCGAGCCGTTCCAGCGACAGCGCCAGGTGCGCGCCGCGTTTGGTGCCGGCCACCGCGTGCACCTCGTCGACGATGATCGTCCGCACCCCGCGCAACGACTCCCGCGCGGCGGAGGTGAGCAGCAGGAACAGCGACTCCGGCGTCGTGACCAGCACGTCCGGAGGGGTGCGCGCGAACTGGCGGCGCTCGTCGGCCGGGGTGTCGCCGGTGCGCTGGCCGACCGTGATGTCCGGGACGGGCTCGCCGAGGCGCTGCGCGGCCTGCCGGATCCCGGTCAGCGGGGAGCGCAGGTTGCGCTGCACGTCCACCGCTAGCGCCTTGAGCGGGGAGACGTAGAGGACGCGGCAGCGGTGCTTCGGCTCGTCGGGCACCGGCTCGGAGGCGAGGCGGTCGAGCGCCCAGAGGAACGCGGCGAGCGTCTTGCCGGACCCGGTCGGCGCGACGACCAGGGCGTTGCGCCCGGCCTGGGCGGCGGTCCAGGCGCCCTCCTGAGCGGCGGTGGGCGCGGCGAAGGCCCCCTCGAACCACTGACGGGTGGCGGGGGAGAAGCCCTCGAGTGCACTCACGGTCCCCATCATGCGCCGGGGGTCCGACAGTTTCCCGCCGGCCGCCTCCGCGGCGGGCGGTTCCGTGGAAGGGCTCAGGTGCCGTCGTGCAGCGCGCGGGCCCAGCCGGTGTCGTCGTCCCCGTAGAGCGCGCTGAGCGCGGCGACGGTCCAGACCAGGCTGGCCAGGAAGTCGTCGCCGAGGGCGTCGATGTAGTGCGAGGTCTCCTGCGCACCGTCGAGGGACTGCAGCGGCGGGATCGTGTAGCGGGCACGGGAGCGGTAGCGGGGACCCATGTTCGTGCCGATCCAGTCCAGCGCGCGGTCGACCCGGTCGGTCTCGGACTCCAGCGCCACCCGCGCGGCGTCGATCCAGTCGGCCAGCACGAGGAAGGCCAGCGACCAGCCGGGAGGGGCCTCGGAGTCGGCGAAGTCGGCGTCGATCGCGGTGAGCTTGCGCAGGGCGAGACGCGCCGGGTCCGGCTCGTGGCTCGACAGCGTGTCCCGGACGGCCTGCTCGAGCTCGTCCGCGACGATCGCGTAGGCGTTGAGCAGGGCGGGGTCGTCCTGCCGGTCGGCTCTGCTCGTGCGTGCCATCGACGGCCTCCTCGGTGCTGGTGCCTCTCCGGCGGGCGAGCCTAGCCAGGCCGTTCAGCGCTTGCGGTACTGCATCCAGAGACGTATCAGGCCCGCGAGCGAGGCGAGCAGCGCCACGACGATCACGATCCGTCCGAGCGGCGAGCTCAGCCCGGTGGGATCAGCCTGTGCGAACAGCAGGAGATCGGACATATCACCCACGCTACGCGGGGTCGCCGGTGTCCGGCCAGGACGCGTCGGCGGTGCCGTAGGACGGCGGTGGAGCCGGCCAGTGCAGGTCGCGGCCGCCGACCCGCCCCGGCGGGGAGACCAGGGTGAGGCCGCCGTCGGGGGCGTCGACCCGCTCGGTGAACGCTGCCGGACCGGGGTCGGTGACCGGGCTCGGTTCCCCCGTGCGGGGCAGCGACTGCAGCCACGCCGCCGTCGCGGCCAGCGACAGCCGGACGTGCGGGGTACCGCCGTGGTGTCGCTGCGACGTCAGCGCGAGCGCCGCACCGGCCGCGGCCAGGTGACCGGTCGCGTGGTCGAGGAGCTGGGCGGGCAGCGCACCGGGCGGGGTGTCCGGGTCGGAATCGGCGCGCTCGGTCTCGCCGATCCCGCACGCGGCCTGGACCAGGCTGTCGAACCCGCGCCGATGCGCCCACGGCCCGCGGTGGCCCCATGCGGACAGCGTCACCACGACGAGCCCGGGAAACCGCTCGGCGAGCGTCTCCGGGGCGAGCCCGAACCGGTCCAGTGCGCCGGGCCGGTATCCGGTGACGACCACGTCCGCACCGGCCAGCAGCGTCGTGAGCCGGTCCCCGGAGCGGGCGAGGTCGAGCAGCGCGCTGCGTTTGCCGGGCAGCATGTCCCAGACCTGCAGCGGGATCTCCGGGCGGTCCGGCGGGTCCAGGCGGAGCACGTCCGCACCGTGCGCGGCGAGCGTCCGGGTCGCGACCGGCCCGGCGATCACCCGGGTCAGGTCCAGTACCCGCGCCCGCCGCGACGGCCGGGGTGCGGCCGGTCCGAGGTCGCGCCGTTCGACCAGGGGCGACGCCGCCGCGGCCACGCCGGCCGGGTGGGTCCGCCAGGTCCCCTCGTCGCGGACGGCGGCCGCCACCCCTCCGGCTCCGTGCAGTGCCGCCTCCAGCTCCTCGCCGGTGCGTGCGGAGATCTGATCGCGGATCTCGTCGGGTCCGGTGTCGGCGGAGAGGTCGAGGACGTGCCGGGCCGCCGCGCGGTGCCACGGGTAGTTGGCGTGCAGCCGCAGCCAGCCGTCGGCGGTGCGGTGGAACGCCGAGAGCGGGTCGAACGGATCGCCGGGGGAGCTGCCGTCGATCCGGAGCAGGCGTTCGCTGCGCACCGCCGTCGCGGCGTGGCGGCTGTCCAGCTCGACGTCCGGCCGTGTGTCCGCGGTGCAGGCCAGCAGTGCCGCGCCGGTGGCGGCGACCGCGGCGCCGGTCACCGGGAACCGGGAGCGCAACGCGTGGTCCGGGCCGGTCAGGGTGATCCGGCGCAGGTCGTCCGGGTCGCCGCCGAGGGCGTCCCAGACCGAGGCCAGGAGCTGATCGCGCACGGCGTCAGTCTGCCCGGGCCCGGAGCCGGTGGTTACCCTCGATGCGTGCGAATGAGCCAGTTCCGGGGACTGATGGAGGACGAGTTCGGCGCCCTGCGGGCCGGCTCGCTGGCCCGTGACCACGTCTTCTCCGCCCTCGACGGGCAGACCGTGGACGAGGCCATCGAGTCCGGGACCGACCTGCGCCGGATCTGGCGCGCGGTCTGCGACGCCTACGACGTGCCGCCCGCCCGGCGCTGAGCCCGGCCGGTCACGGCGCCGGGTCGGCGCCTGCAGGTGGACCCGCGGACCGCTCGGCGCGACCGGGTGTCCGATCGGCGTGTCGGCGTGACATCTCGAACGTGCGTTCGTATAGCGTGTTGTCCACAACGTGATGCGGCCATCCACAGACCGTGATCCGACCGGCGGAACTGTCGGTGCGACCCCATACGGTTGTCCCGTGGCTCCCCGCAAGACGGCGGCATCGCCGGCACAGCAGACACCAGCACGGCAGACCAGAGCATCCGATGGCAGATCAGCGAGGTGGCAAGAGATGAGCACTCCGGACCGCGAGAAGGCGCTGGAACTCGCCCTCGCCCAGATCGAGAAGAACCACGGCAAGGGCTCGGTGATGCGCCTGGGTGACGACAACCGTCCGCCCGTCAGCGCCATCCCGACCGGCTCCATCGCCCTCGACGTCGCGCTCGGCGTGGGCGGCCTGCCCCGCGGCCGCGTCATCGAGATCTACGGCCCGGAGTCCAGCGGTAAGACCACGGTCGCGCTGCACGCGGTGGCCAGTGCCCAGGCCGCAGGCGGGATCGCCGCGTTCATCGACGCCGAGCACGCGCTCGACCCGGAGTACGCCAAGGCGCTCGGGGTGAACACCGACGACCTGCTGGTCTCCCAGCCCGACACCGGTGAGCAGGCGCTGGAGATCGCGGACATGCTGATCCGCTCCGGTGCGCTGGACATCATCGTGATCGACTCGGTCGCCGCGCTGGTGCCCCGTGCCGAGATCGAGGGCGAGATGGGCGACAGCCACGTCGGCCTGCAGGCCCGGCTGATGAGCCAGGCCCTGCGGAAGATCACCGGTGCGCTGAGCACCTCGGGCACCACGATGATCTTCATCAACCAGCTGCGCGAGAAGATCGGCGTGATGTTCGGGTCCCCGGAGACCACGACCGGCGGCAAGGCGCTGAAGTTCTACGCCTCGGTGCGCCTGGACATCCGGCGGATCGAGACCCTCAAGGACGGCACCGACATGGTCGGCAGCCGGACCCGGGTCAAGGTCGTCAAGAACAAGGTCGCGCCGCCGTTCAAGCAGGCGGAGTTCGACGTGCTCTACGGCGTCGGCATCAGCCGAGAGGGCTCGCTGATCGACGTCGGCGTCGAGCACGGGATCATCCGCAAGTCCGGTGCCTGGTACACCTACGAGGGCGACCAGATGGGGCAGGGCAAGGAGAACGCCCGCAAGTTCCTGAAGGAGAACCCGGACGTCTCGGCCGAGGTCGAGAAGCGGATCAAGGAGAAGCTCGGCATCGGGCCGGTGCTCGACGCCGATCCCACCGTCGCTGCCGCTGCCCAGGCCGAGCCCCTGCCGGCCCCGGTCGACTTCTGAGCGTGACACCTCCGGACGCGGTGCCGGAGGCCGAGCCCGACGCACTCGTCGAGAGGACGCGTCGGGACGGTCCTCCGGCGTTCGCGGACTTCACCGGTCTGGACCCCGACGAGGGCAGGGCCGCCTCGGTCGCCACGTTCGACGACCTCGGCGAGCCCGGCACCGCGACGTCGGTCCGCCCGGACCTGCTGGGCCGTGAGGACGCCGACGGCGACACACACGACCACGACACGCAGGACATGGCGTCGTTCGGCGGCCCCGACGAGGCGTTCGCCGACGAGACGTTCGTCGACCAGACGTCCGCCGACGGGGCCGGGAAGTCCGGCGGTCCGGTGGGGGTTCGCACCGCGAGCCTGGACGACCTGTCCGGGAGTGGGGACGACGAGGACGACCAGAGCGGTGGCGACGGCGCAGCCGGCGTCCGCGTGGCGAGTTTCGACGGCCGGCGGCCGCGTTCGGGTCGATCGCCCCGCTCGGGATCGGACCGTTCCCGGGCCACGGCCCGCCGCACGTCGACGACGCGTGGTGCGGCCTCGGGCCGCGGGGTCTCGGATGGTCCGGTCCCGGACGGGCGGGTCTCGGACGGCGCGGTCGCAGGCGTCCGCGCACCGGACGATGCCGCGGCCGAACCGGACGGCGGAGAGTCCGGGCGCTCGGGCCGGTCGGCGCGATCGGGCGGGTCCGGATTCGGCGGACGCGGTGGCGGGCGGACGAAGCGTGACGGCGGATCGTCGCGCGGCGGTCGTGGCGGGGGAGGGCTCTCGTTCAGCCCGCAGGACGACGAGGCGCGGGCGAAGGAGGTCTGTCTCCGGCTGCTCACCGACCGGGCCCGTACCGTGCAGGAGCTCTCCCAGGCGTTGCGCCGCAAGGAGATCCCCGACGAGGTGGCGCAGAAGGTCCTGGAGCGCTTCGACGAGGTCGGCCTGGTCGACGACGAGGCGTTCGCCGGGCAGTGGGTCCGTTCCCGGCACAAGCAGCGCGGCCTCGGCAAGCGCGCCATCGCCGCCGAGCTGCACCGCAAGGGCGTGGCCAAGGAGATCGCGGACGAGGCACTGACCGAGATCGACGCCGAGTCCGAGGAGGCCCGGGCCCGCGAGCTCGTCGACCGCAAGCTCCGTACCGTACCGATCGGCACGAAGGAGCAGCGCGTGACCGCGGCCCGCCGTCTGGTCGGCATGCTCGCCCGCAAGGGCTACGGCGGCAACATCGCCTACCGGGTCGTCAAGGAGGCCATCGCCGAGCACGGCGCCGACCCCGACGAGCTGGGCGAGGGCCCCGTCGACGACTGAGCCCGGCGACGAGGGTGGTGGCCGGTGTCGCGGGCAGGCGGGCTCAGCGCCCGGTCGCCCCGTCGATCTGCTCGCGCAGGATGTCGGCGTGCCCGGCGTGCCGGCCGGTCTCCTCGATCATGTGCACCAGCAGCCACCGCATCGACGGGGCCGACGTCTTCCGGGGCGGCAGGGGCGCGGGCAGCGCCAGGTCGTCGTAGGTCGCGATGACCTCGTTCGCGCGACGCACCACGTCCCGGTAGGCGGCGAAAAGCTCCTCGGGCGTCTCGCCGGGAGCGGGGCGATGGGTCGCGGCCCAGTTCCGGACGTCGACCCCCAGGAAGTAGGAGCCCTCGACCGCGGTCAGGTGCTTGACCAGCCCCAGAACGCTGGTGCCGGAAGGGACGCCGGGTGTGCGTACCTGCGGGTCCGGCGCTCCCTCCGCCTTGGCCGCGACGGCGTCGCGCAGGTAGTCCAGGAACCCGAGCAGGACCGACTTCTCGTCGCCGGCGGTCTGCGGAGGCTTGGTGTCCGTGCGACGCGCCCGGCGTGCGGACGTGATCTCGGGCGGCATGGTGTGACTCCGTTCGGTGGATCGGGGCTCTCAGGCGATGCGCTGCACGACGAGCACGGTGTCCACGACCGTGGCGGTCTCCCCGCCGGGCCCCGTGGCGGGCCGCGACGGGGTGTCGGCACGCAGGACGGTCCATCGCGCCGGGTCGAGGTCCATCTCGTCGGCGATCTCGGTGGGCGTCGGGAAGTGCGTCTCCGGGTCCTGGTTCCAGGACCAGGGCGCGATCGAGCCGTGGTCGACGACGAGGAGCAGGCCGCCCGGGCGCAGCGCCTCCGCGGCGGTGCGCAGGACCCGGTGGCGCGGCATCGCGAACGGCGTGTGGAAGTACTGCGCCGAGACCAGGTCGAACTCACCGCGGGGGAACGTCCGGGCGAGGTCGTGCCGTTCGGTGGTGACCCGGTCCGCGACGCCGAGCGCGGTCGCGTGGTCGCGGACCGCGTCGACCGCCGTGGCCGAGATGTCGACGGCCGTGACGTGCCACCCCTGCCGGGCGAGCCAGATCGTGTCGCCGCCGGAACCGCAGCCCAGGTCGAGCGCGGCACCGGGCCGCAGCGGGCCGGCGGTCTCGGCGAGGAGGGGGTTGGCGCGCTCGCCCCACGTCGTCCGGGCCCGGTAGATCTCCTCCCAGAACGCGGCGGGGTCGGTCTCCGTGCGGGTGGTGTCCACGTCAGGTGCTCCTTCGGGGGGTGCCGGTCCGCGGTGGTCGCCACCGCTGCCGCCAGCATCGGCGCCGTCAGGAAGTTCTTGCAAGAAATCTTGCCGATCTGCATGATCGAGGCATGAGTGGAACCGAGCAGGACGTGCTGGCCGGGGTGGGGTCACGGCTGCGGACGCTGCGGAAGGGCCGCGGCGCGACCCTGGCCGACCTGGCGCAGGAGACCGGCCTGACGTCGAGCACGCTGTCCCGGCTGGAGAACGGACGGTTGCGCCCGACGCTGGAGCAGCTGCTGCCGCTGGCGCGGGCGCACGGGGTCCCGCTCGACGACCTGGTCGAGGCCCCGCCCACCGGCGACCCGCGCATCCACCTGCGCCCGGTGCGCCGGCACGGGCTGGTGTTCGTCCCGCTCACCCGTCGCGCAGGCGGCGTGCAAGCGTTCAAGGTGATCTACCCGCCCGCGGACCGGGCCTCGACGACGAGCCTGCAGACCCACGAGGGCTACGAGTGGTTCTATGTCCTGAACGGCCGGGTGCGGTTCGTGCTCGGCGACAGAGAGCTCGAACTCGGCGCCGGTGAGGCCGCGGAGTTCGACACCCGCGAGCCGCACTGGATCGGCAGCGCGGGCGACGAGCCGGCGGAGACGCTCGCGATGTTCGGCATCCAGGGCGAGCGGGCCCACCTGACGGCGACCCACCCGCACCACTGAGTCGCGCTACTTCTTCTGTCGCCGGCTCCCGCCGTGCCAGTCCTGGGTCACCCCGACCTCGTCGGTCGACACCCCCAGCGCACGCAGCTGCGGGAGCTCGCGCAGGCTGCGCTTGAGCTCGGCGAACCCGCCGAAGCGGGCCAGCCCGACGACGTGCTCCCACAACGCGACGGCCTCCGACTCCGAGGGCAGCCTGCTGATGACGGGACCGAAGAACGCGACGCCCTCCGGCGGCTCGAAGTGCAGGATCGGCGTCCCGACGTCCTTGCCGGTCAGGGCCAGTGCCTCGTCCGTCTCGGCCTGGACGACGGCGTCGCGGGAGGTGTCCTCCAGCGCGTCGGCGAGGTCCGCGGGCAGACCCAGCCCCTCCAGGATCGGCGCGACGAACTCCAACGTGCCGCGCCGGGCGTGGAACTCCGCCTCGTCGGGCACCGGCTCCCGGTCGAAGACCGCCGCCCCGAGCGCGGCGTAGAGGCCGTCGACCGCCTCACGCCCGTGGGCCTCCCGGGTCGCGGCGCACATCCGCAGCAGTCGCAGGCCGGCCGTGTGTCCGGCCTCGTACTCCGGCGGGAAGTGCGCGTCGTAGTCGATGTGGGCGTTGAGCAGCCGCAACGAGATGAACCGCCAGTCGACGGAGTAGTCGCGCTGCGCGGCGACCATCCGCACCCACTTGCTGGTCATCCACGCGAACGGGCACACCGGGTCGAAGTAGAAGCGCAGGTCGGTCATGCGGGTGAGCCTAGGTCCGGACCACCGGCGGAGCAGCGCTCGCTACCCTCGCAGCCGCGGTCGGTCGACCGCCGGGACGCACGAGGGAGACCGCCGATATGACGACCGTGGCCATCGTCGTGGCGGTGATCTCGGCGGTCGTCGCCCTGATCTCGGCGGTGACGGTCGAGGTGATCCGCCGCCGTGCGAACGACGGGCTGGAGCGCGTCAAGCACGAGCTGGCCCTCGACCGCGAGGCTCGCAGTCGCAACGCCCAGCTCGCCGAGCTCGTCCGCGCCTACCAGAACCCGGTCCTGCGCTGCGCCTACGACCTGCAGAGCCGGATCTTCAACATCCACCGGGGTTTCCGGGGCCGGCAGGGGGAGGGCGAGTACTTCACGTCGAACACGGTCTACGTGATCGCCGAGTTCTTCGGCTGGATGGAGATCGTGCGCCGGGAGATGCAGTTCCTCGATCTCGAGGTCGAGCAGCGGACCGCGGCGCTCAAGGACGCACTGGACCGGGTCCAGGGCACGTTCGCGTCGACGTCGCGGCGCCGGCAGGACCACTTCTACGTCTACCGCGGTCAGCAGCGCGCGATCGGGGAGCTGATGATCGTCGAACTGGCCGACCCCTTGCAGTCGGGTCTGCGCTCGACGTGCCTGGGCTACGCCGCGTTCGTGGAGCGGCGTACCGAGCCTCCGATGTCGCGCTGGCTGGACCGGATCGAGGCGCGGGTCGCCGACCTGACCGGCCCGGACGTCGCCCGCCTGGTCGAGGTCCAGCACGCGTTGATCGATCTCGTCGACCTGCTGGACCCGGACCGGGTCCGGTTCCGAACGAACCGGGACAAGATCCCGACCGTTCTCTGAGCGCGGGCTCATCCCAGCAGCTCCCGGCCGGTGCGGTGCCGGGGCAGGACCTGGACGTCGGTTGCGATGCCGTCGCGCACCGACGTCTCCGACAGGTGTTCGAGCAGCGTGTCCGCGAACGCCGTCACCGCCGGGCTGGGCGTGATGTCGGCGCGTCGCGCCAGGGCCACCGTCCGGTGCAGCGCCGGGGTCAGCACCGTGCGGCGCAGACGCGGACGTCCGGCGAACACCAGGTCCGGCACCACCGCGACCCCGGTCCCGGCCTCGACCATCCGCAGCACCGCGTCCATCTGCCCGCCCTCGACCGCGATCCGCGGCGTCACCCCGGCGACGGCGTAGGCCCGCAGCGTCACCTCCCGCAGGTCGTAGCCCTGGCGCACCATCACCAGGTTGTGCCGCGACAGCTCGGCGACGGTCATCGAGCCGCGGGTGGTGAGCGGGCGCCGTCCGCGGGGCGAGGCGACCGAGAGACGCTCCCGGATCAGGGGGGCGGTGTGCAGGGCCGGGTCGACGCCGTCCGGCGGGACGATCACCAGCGCGATGTCGAGGTCACCGCGGACCAGGTCGGTGACCAGCGGCTGCGAGCCGTCCTCGGCCAGCTCCACGTGGATCTCGGGGTGGCGCTGGTGGAACACGCGCAGCACGTCGGCCAGCACACCGATGCACAGCGACGGCGTCGCCCCGATCCGCACCCGGCCACGCTGCAGGCCGACGAGCTCGGCGACGGTGGTGCGGGCCATCTCGGCGTCGGCGAGCATCCGGCGCGCCAGCGGGAGCACCGCCTCGCCGGCGGGCGTCAGCGTGACCGTCGTGCCACGGTTGACCAACGGGGAGCCCAGCTCGGTCTCGAGCGCCCGCAGGGCCCGGCTCAGTGTCGGCTGGGACACACCCGCCTGGTCGGCCGCACGAGTGAAGCTCCGCACGTTTGCCACGGCGACGAAGTACAGGAGCTGCTGAAGTGTCACGTGTATAGCCTACGGCTATCGGTCGGTGCCGACCGATGCATTGGACGTGCACGCACCCCGATATGTGCACTGACCCCGTGGCCACAGTGACGTCCCAGAAATCCCGGCGGGGTGACAACACCCCGTCCGTTCCGGCACGCCGGAAACACCGCATCCCCGGCGTGCTCCTCAAGTTCGTGATGGCGGTCAGCGGTGCGTTCCTACTGCTGTACCTCGTCCTGCACATGATCGGGAACCTGAAGATCTTCTTCGGTGGCGCCGCGCTCGACGGGTACGCCGCCTGGCTGCGCACGCTCCTCGAGCCCGCGCTGCCCTACGAGGGCATGCTCTGGATCGTCCGCGTCGTGCTCCTGGTGTCGGTGCTCGCGCACATCTGGTCCGCGGTGCTGCTGACGTTGCGCGCGAACAAGGCGCGCCCGGTCAAGTACGCCGGTGGCAACCACAAGGTGAAGGGCAGCTACGCGGCCCGCACCATGCGCTGGGGCGGGGTGATCATCGCCCTGTTCGTGGTCTACCACCTGCTCGACCTGACCGCCGGCACGCTGAACCCCAACGGTGTACACCTCGAGGTCTACAACAACGTCGCCGCGGACTTCGCGCCGTCGCGCTGGTACGTGACGCTGTTCTACGTCCTGGCCGTCGTCGCCGTCGGGCTGCACGTCCGGCACGGGCTGTGGTCCGGGCTGCAGACGCTCGGTGTGTCGAACAACCGCCGCGAGCGCCCGTTGAAGATCGTCTCGACCGCGTTCGCGGTCGTGCTGACCCTCGGCTTCCTGGCCGTCCCCATCGCCGTCACGTTCGGAGTGGTCTGACCGCATGAGCACTGACGCAACCCACCACCACGTCGGTTACAGCGACTACGAGACCGGGGAGCCGGTCGTCGACAAGGCCGGTCCGTCCGGCCCGATCGAGACCCGCTGGGAACGGCGCCAGTTCGGCGTCAAGCTCGTCAACCCGGCCAACAAGCGTTCCAAGAAGATCATCGTCGTCGGCTCCGGCCTGGCCGGCGGCGCCGCGAGCGCCACGCTGGGCGAGGCCGGCTACCAGGTCAGCACGTTCTGCTACCAGGACAGCCCGCGCCGCGCGCACTCGATCGCCGCCCAGGGCGGGATCAACGCCGCGAAGAACTACCGCAACGACGGCGACAGCGTCTACCGGCTGTTCTACGACACCGTGAAGGGCGGCGACTTCCGCGCCCGGGAGTCGAACGTGCACCGCCTGGCCGAGATCAGCCGCAACATCATCGACCAGTGCGTCGCCCAGGGCGTCCCGTTCGCCCGCGAGTACGGCGGCCTCCTCGACACCCGGAGCTTCGGCGGCGTGCAGGTCTCGCGGACGTTCTACGCCCGCGGCCAGACCGGCCAGCAGCTGCTGCTCGGCGCCTACCAGGCCCTGGAGCGCCAGATCCACGCCGGCACCGTGACCATGTACCCGCGCCACGAGATGCTGGAGCTGATCGTCGTCGACGGCCGGGCGCGCGGCATCGTCACCCGCGACATGATCTCCGGCGAGGTCGAGACCCACCTGGCCGACGCCGTCGTGCTCGCCTCGGGCGGCTACGGCAACGTGTTCTACCTGTCGACGAACGCCAAGGGCTGCAACGTCACCGCCACGTGGCGCGCGCACCGCAAGGGCGCCCTGTTCGCCAACCCGTGCTTCACCCAGATCCACCCGACCTGCATCCCGGTCTCCGGCGACCACCAGTCGAAGCTGACCCTGATGTCGGAGTCGCTGCGCAACGACGGCCGCGTCTGGGTCCCGAAGACCCTCGGCGACGACCGCGGGCCGAACGAGATCCCGCACGAGGAGCGCGACTACTTCCTCGAGCGCAAGTACCCCGCCTTCGGCAACCTGGTCCCGCGTGACATCGCGAGCCGGGCCGCCAAGGAGGTCTGCGACGAGAAGCGCGGCGTCGGCCCGTCCGGGCTGGGTGTCTACCTCGACTTCGACGACGCCATCCAGCGGCTCGGCCGCCCGGCCGTCGAGGCCAAGTACGGCAACCTGTTCGAGATGTACGAGCGGATCACCGGGGAGAACCCCTACGAGGTCCCGATGCGGATCTTCCCGGCCGTGCACTACACGATGGGCGGGCTGTGGGTCGACTACGACCTGCAGTCGACGATCCCGGGTCTCTACGTAGCCGGCGAGGCGAACTTCTCCGACCACGGCGCGAACCGGCTCGGCGCCTCGGCGCTGATGCAGGGCCTGGCCGACGGCTACTTCGTGCTGCCGAACACCATCGGCGACTACATCGCGAAGAACAACCTCGATCCGGTCCCGGACGACGCACCCGAGGTGCTCGAGGCGCGCAAGAGCGTCGACGACCGCGTCGAGACGCTCCTGTCGATCAACGGCACCCGCACCGTCGACTCGTTCCACCGCGAGCTCGGCCAGATCATGTGGGACTACTGCGGCATGGAGCGCACCGAGGACGGGCTGCGCAAGGCGCTCGACCTGATCCCGGAGCTGCGCCGCGAGTTCTGGAACAACGTCAAGGTGCCCGGCACCGGCGCCGAGCTCAACCAGAGCCTGGAGAAGGCGAACCGGGTGGCCGACTTCTTCGAGCTGGCCGAGCTGATGTGCCTGGACGCGCTGGCCCGCAACGAGTCCTGCGGCGGGCACTTCCGCGCCGAGAGCCAGACCGAGGAGGGCGAGGCCGAGCGCGACGACGAGAACTACGCCTACGCCGCGGCCTGGGAGTTCACCGGACGCGGCCAGGCGCCGGTCCTGCACAAGGAAGCGCTCGAGTTCGAGTACGTGCACCCGACCCAACGCAGTTACAAGTGATCGCGGTGCAGCTACGAGTAGACCAGGGGGCCTACGTATGAAGCTCAAGCTCAAGGTCTGGCGTCAGAAGGACTCGGTCGACAAGGGCCGGATGGTGAACTACGACGTCGAGGCGGACGAGGACATGTCGTTCCTCGAGATGCTCGACGTCCTCAACGAGAAGCTCATCCTCTCCGGGGACGAGCCGGTCGCGTTCGACCACGACTGCCGTGAGGGCATCTGCGGTTCCTGCAGCATGGTCATCGACGGCCAGCCGCACGGCCCGCAGAAGGCGACCACCACCTGCCAGCTGCACATGCGCCACTACGCCGACGGCGACTCGATCGTCATCGAGCCGTTCCGCGCCGGTGCGTTCCCGGTGATCAAGGACCTGGTCGTCGACCGCGGCGCGTTCGACAAGGTCATCCAGGCCGGCGGGTACGTCTCGGTCAACACCGGCTCGGCGCCGGACGCGCATGCCACCCCGGTGTCGAAGGTGGCGGCGGACCGCTCGTTCGCCGCGGCCAACTGCATCGGCTGCGGTGCGTGCGTGGCGGCCTGCCCGAACGGGTCGGCGTCGCTGTTCCTGGGCGCCAAGCTGACCCACCTCGGCGAGATGCCGCAGGGTCAGCCGGAGCGCTACGAGCGCGTCGTGAACATGGTCGAGACGCACGACGACGCCGGCTTCGGCGGCTGCACGAACACGGGCGCGTGCGCGACGGCGTGCCCGAAGGAGATTCCGCTCGACGTGATCTCCCAGCTCAACCGCGACTACCTCAAGGCGACGGTCGCGGGGCGGCGCAACAAGGGCTGACCCCGACGCACGGCCACACGACGGCCCGGCCGCACCCCTGATGGTGCGGCCGGGCCGTTCGGCGTGCCGGGCCCGGCCCCTCGGCGCCGGGACCGGGGCGGGTCCGTCGACCATGATCGATTCCTGTGGTCATGTCCGGGCCGCTCATGGCCCGGATCGCACCACAGGAGTCGATCGTGAGGTGGTCGTGCAACCGGGAGGGGCGATCCGGGGTTCAGCTCCCTGTGATGGGTGGGATCGTCGACGACGTGAGCCAGAGGGCGGGACCGGAGCCGCGGTCCGCCGCGGGCCCGGAACCCGGCCCGGCCTCGGACGAGGCCGAGCGGCGGCTGCGCGCCCACCTGGCGTCGGACCTCGACGCCGGGTTCGCCGCGCTGGTCCGTGAGCACCAGCGGGTCGTCCACTCGGTCGCGCGGCAGTTCTCCCGCGACCGCTCCGACGCCGAGGACCTCGCCGCGGAGGCGTTCCTGCGCGCCTACCGGGCGTTGCGGGGCTACGACGCCGGGCGGCTCGACTCGCTGCGTCTGCGGCCGTGGCTGCTGACGATCCTGCGCAACACGGCCCGCAACGCCGCCCGGGACCGGGCGCGCCGCCCGGACCCGCCGCCGGCGTTCGAGACGGCCGAGGAGCCCGCCGACGGCGCGAGCGTCGAGCAGGAGGCCGAGTCGGCCGACGTCCAGCGCGAGCTGGGCGCACTGCTCGCGCAGCTGCCGGAGGTGCAGCGCACGGCCGTCGTGCTGCGGCACGTGGTCGGGCTGGGGACCGCCGAGGTGGCGGAGGTACTGGGATGCCCCGAGGGAACGGCGAAGTCGCACGTGTCCCGGGGACTGGCACGGCTGCGGCCGCTGGCTGAGGAACGACTGCGCCCGGCGGCCGCGAACCGGTCCGGGCTCCGCGAGGAGGGGAGGACCCCATGACGGGACAGACGATCGAGCAGGCACTGGCCGGACTGGCCGGCGACGCGCCGTCCGGGCTGGAGGACAGGGTGTTCACCGGCTGGCTGACCGCGCCGAGCCGGATGGGCGAGGTGTACGTGGCGTTCACCGGCGACGGCGTGCAGTTCGTACGGTCCGCGGAGTCGGTCGGGTCGGACCCGTCGGCCTTCGCCGAGGCCTACCGCGACCGGTTCGGACGGCCCCTGCGCCCGGCCGACCGTGGCCCGGCGGGGCTGGCCCGGGCTCTGACCGCACCGGTGCCGGGACACCGGTCCCGCGGCACGGCGCCGCCGGACCCCGGACCGCGCGACGCCGCCGACGGGCCCGGCCCGCGCGACGCCTTCGGCGGGCCCGGCCCGCGCGACGCCTTCGGCGGGCCCGGGCCCCGTCTGGACCTGCGCGGACTCTCCGAGTTCGAGCACGACGTCCTCGACGCCACCCGGCGCATCCCGGCCGGTCAGGTGCGTCCGTACTCCTGGGTGGCTCGCGAGGCGGGGCGTCCGAAGGCGGTGCGGGCGGTCGGGTCGGTGCTGGGCCGCAACCCGGTGCCGTTGCTGATCCCGTGCCACCGCGTGGTGCGCAGCGACGGCGCGCCGGGGGAGTACATGTTCGGCCCCGACCACAAACGGGCCCTGCTGCGCGACGAGGACCTCGACCTCGACCGCCAGGCCGGGTTCACCGACCGCGGCGTGCACTACCTGGGCAGCGACACCACCGGGATCGTCTGCTTCCCGACCTGTCACCACGCCCGCCGGATCACCGACGCCCACCGCAGGCCGTTCACCAGGGTCGAGGCGGCCCTGGCCCAGGGCTACCGCCCCTGCCGCGACTGCCGCCCCGCCGTCCCGGCCTGAGCGCCGCCGAGCGGCACGACACTGCTGCCGGTCCGTGATCGAACAGCACCCACGTGCCGTTCGGTGGCGTGACCGGGCCGCACGGGGCGGCGGCGCCAGGTCCCGTCGGCTCGCCGAGCGGGGCGTCAGGGCTGTTCGATCATGAGCCGGGAGCCGTGAGGCCCCGCTCGGGGTCCGGTCGATCGGCGACCTGGCCCGGGTGGGCGGGACATGGCGGGTGCTGGAGGGTGGAGAGCGTGTACGAGCTGATCCCGCGTCCCCGGCGGACGCTCGCGCCGGGGGCGGTGCACGTCCCGGGGTGGCTGGACCTCGACCGTCAACGGGAGCTCGTCGTCGCCTGCCGGGAGTGGGCCTCGGAGGGGCCCGGCATCCGGGCGGCGACGCTGCCGAGCGGCGCCACGATGTCGGTGCGCACCGTGTGCCTGGGCTGGCACTGGATCCCCTATCGCTACTCGCGCACCCGTGACGACCAGGACGGATCCCCGGTCACCCCGTTCCCGGGCTGGCTCGCCGACCTCGGCCGGGAGGCCGTCGCCGCGGCCTACGACACCCCGGCGCAGGACTATGCGCCCGACGTCGCGCTGGTCAACTTCTACGACGGCGACGCCCGGATGGGCCAGCACCGCGACGTCGAGGAACGGTCCGACGCACCGGTCGTGTCGCTGTCACTGGGGGAGGGGTGCGTGTTCCGGTTCGGCAACCCGGAGAGCCGCGGGAAGCCGTACACCGACGTCGACCTGCTCTCCGGTGACCTCGTCGTGTTCGGCGGGCCGAGCCGGTTCGCCTACCACGGGGTGCCACGTCTGCTGCCGGACGCCGAGGTGCCGGCGATCGGTCTCAGGTCCGGGCGGCTGAACCTGACCCTGCGGATGTCCGGGATCGCCGACGGCATGCCGTGATGATCTCCGTATTCCTGTGACCCGCGTCTCTTGCAGGGATTTATAGGCGAACCTGGCCGGACTCACATGTGATGTCCGTCGTACGCTTCCCCGACTTGTCGCGCGGAACACAGTGTGACTCGGGAACCAGCAGGGACACGACGTCGTGCCCGAACGGCGACATCGACGTCGGCGAACACAGAGGAGCTCCTCCGCGTGTCATCCACCACTGACGCGTCCACCGGCAGGGCGCAGATCGCGGCACGGACGTTACGCACGGATCGCTGGTGGTTACCGCCGGTGGCCAACGCGGCCGGTCTCGCGGCCTGGGTCATCTACGCGACCGTGCGTGCGTTCATGCAGGACTACTACTACGTGCCCGAGTACGGGTACCTGACGCCGTTCTACTCGCCCTGCGTCTCGACCGGTTGTGTGCCGGAGGCCTCGCACTTCGGGCAGATCCTCCCCGACGTCTGGTGGCTGCCCTACGCGGCGATCTCGCTGCCGTTCCTGCTGCTGTTCCGTCTCACCTGCTACTACTACCGCAAGGCCTACTACCGGGCCTTCTGGCTGTCGCCGCCGGCCTGCGCCGTGGCCGAGCCGCACAAGCGCTACACCGGTGAGACGCGCTTCCCGCTCATCATGCAGAACCTGCACCGCTACTTCTTCTACATCGCCGGCCTGATCACGCTGATCAACCTCTACGACGCGATCGAGGCGTTCTTCAAGCCGGGCGGCGGGTTCGGCCTCGGGCTGGGCAACATCATCCTGCTGGTCAACGTGGTGCTGCTGTTCGCCTACACGCTGTCGTGCCACTCCTGCCGCAGCGGCGTCGGCGGGCGGATCAACCACTTCTCCAAGCACCCGGTGCGCTACAAGATGTGGACCTTCGTCACGAAGCTCAACACCCGGCACATGCAGTTCGCCTGGGCGACGCTGGTGAGCCTGGCCGTCACCGACTTCTACATCATGGCCGTCTCGGCCGGATGGATCACCGACCTGCGGATCGTGGGGTGAACGACATGACCGAGAGCACGGGATCCGTGCGCGCGGACGTCGCTTCGGGCGACGCCGGAGGGCACGCCGACGAGAAGATCGAGCAGCACGACTACGACGTCGTCGTGATCGGGGCCGGCGGAGCCGGGCTGCGCGCGGCGATCGAGGCGCGCCTGCAGGGCAAGCGGACCGCGATCATCTCCAAGTCGCTGTTCGGCAAGGCCCACACGGTGATGGCCGAGGGCGGCTGCGCGGCGTCGATGGGCAACGCGAACTCCAACGACAACTGGCAGGTCCACTACCGCGACACCATGCGCGGCGGGAAGTTCCTCAACAACTGGCGGATGGCCGAGCTGCACGCCAAGGAGGCCCCGGACCGGGTCTGGGAGCTCGAGACCTACGGCGCGCTGTTCGACCGGCTGCCCGACGGCACCATCAGCCAGCGCAACTTCGGTGGCCACACCTACCCGCGGCTGGCCCACGTCGGTGACCGCACCGGCCTGGAGCTGATCCGCACCCTGCAGCAGAAGATCGTGTCGCTGCAGCAGGAGGACTTCAAGGCCACCGGCGACTACGAGTCGCACATCCGGGTCTTCCACGAGTGCACGATCACCGAGCTGTTCAAGACCGACGGCAAGATCTCCGGCTGCTTCGGCTACTTCCGCAACGACGGCCGGTTCGTGCGCTTCGACGCGCCGGCGATCGTGCTGGCCACCGGCGGCGTCGGCAAGAGCTACTCGGTCACGTCGAACTCCTGGGAGTACACCGGCGACGGCCACGCGCTGGCCCTGCGCGCCGGCGCGACGCTGATCAACATGGAGTTCCTGCAGTTCCACCCGACCGGCATGGTCTGGCCGCCGTCGGTGAAGGGCATCCTCGTCACCGAGTCGGTCCGCGGTGACGGCGGCGTCCTGAAGAACTCCGACGGCAAGCGGTTCATGTTCGACTACGTGCCGGACGTGTTCAAGGAGCAGTACGCGACCACCGAGGAGGAGGGCGACCGCTGGTACGAGGACGCGGACAACAACCGCCGTCCCCCGGAGCTGCTGCCCCGCGACGAGGTCGCCCGCGCGATCAACTCCGAGGTCAAGGCCGGCCGCGGGAGTCCGCATGGTGGCGTCTACCTCGACATCGCCTCGCGGCTCAAGCCCGAGCAGATCCTCAAGCGCCTGCCGTCGATGCACCACCAGTTCAAGGAGCTGGCCGACGTCGACATCACCAAGGAGCCGATGGAGGTCGGCCCGACCTGTCACTACGTGATGGGCGGCGTCGAGGTCGACCCGGACACCGCGATGTCGATCGTGCCCGGCCTGTTCGCCGCGGGTGAGGTGGCCGGCGGCATGCACGGCTCCAACCGGCTCGGCGGCAACTCGCTGTCCGACCTGCTGGTGTTCGGGCGTCGCTCGGGCAAGGGCGCGTCGGAGTACGTCGACGCGCTCGGCACGAAGCCGGCGGTCGCCACCGAGGACGTGAACGAGGCCCTCGACCGCGCGCTGCTGCCGTTCTCCACCTCCACCGACGGCGGGGAGAACCCGTTCCAGGTGCAGCAGGAGCTGCAGAAGACGATGCACGAGCTCGTCGGCATCATCCGCAAGGAAGACGAGATGGAGATGGCCCTCAAGAAGCTCGAGGACATCGCCACCCGCACCCGCACCGTCTCGGTGTCGGGCCACCGGGAGTTCAACCCCGGCTGGCACCTGGCCCTGGACCTGCGGAACATGCTGCTCGTCTCGCTCTGCGTCGGGAAGGCCGCGCTGGAGCGCCAGGAGAGCCGCGGCGGGCACACCCGCGACGACTACCCGGTGATGGACTCCGACTGGCGGCACCTGCTGCTGGTCTGTTCCGCACTCGGCGAGGACAACGTGGAGCTGACCCGCAAGGAGCAGCTCGCGATGCGCCCGGAGCTGTTCGACCTGTTCGAGCTCGACGAGCTGAAGAAGTACTACACCGGCGAGGAACTGGGCGGACACCGCGCCGGGGAAGGACAGTCCTGATGGCCGAGTCGAAGAGCCACCTGCACCACTTCCGCGTCTGGCGCGGCGACGACGAGAAGGGCGAGATCGTCGACTACCCGGTGGAGGTGAACGAGGGCGAGGTCGTCCTCGACATCATCCACCGGCTGCAGGCCACCGAGGCCAACGACCTCGCCGTCCGCTGGAACTGCAAGGCCGGCAAGTGCGGGTCCTGCTCGGCGGAGATCAACGGCCGTCCGAGCCTGCTGTGCATGACCCGGATGAACACCTTCGCCGAGGACGAGCCGGTGACGGTGACGCCGCTGCGCACGTTCCCGGTGATCCGGGACCTGGTGACCGACGTGTCGTTCAACTACACGAAGGCCCGCGAGATCCCGAGCTTCACCCCGCCGGAGGGCCTGGAGCCGGGCGAGTACCGGATGCAGCAGGTCGACGTGGAGCGCTCGCAGGAGTTCCGCAAGTGCATCGAGTGCTACCTGTGCCAGAACACCTGCCACGTGGTGCGTGACCACGAGGAGAACAAGGAGGCCTTCGCCGGCCCGCGCTACCTGATGCGGATGGCGGAGCTCGACATGCACCCCCTCGACGCGCACCCGAACCGGGCGGTCGAGGCGCAGGAGGAGCACGGCCTCGGGTTCTGCAACATCACCAAGTGCTGCACCGAGGTGTGCCCGGAGCACATCAAGATCACGGACAACGCGCTGATCCCGATGAAGGAGCGCGCGGTCGACAAGAAGTACGACCCGCTGGTCTGGCTCGGAAGCAAGATCTTCAAGCGCTCCGGCGCCTGAGGCTCACCCTCTCCGGGCCTGTCCCGACCAACGAGCGGCACCCTCGTCGGAACTTTTCCGACGAGGGTGCCGTCCGTTGACCGCCGGGGAGGTCTCAGCCCAGCGAGCGGCGGATCTCGGCGAGACGGTCGGCGGCCTTGCGGTCGCGCTCGGCCACCTGCTCCTCCTGGTCGCGGACGCGGTCGGTGTCCTCCGCCAGCTCACCCGCGCCGAGCGAGGTGGCGTAGCGGCCCTCGATCTTGTCCCGGACGTAGTCCAGGCTCGGGGTGCCGTGCTCGTCGTAGTCCGGCGCCGGGGTCGCGTCCGGTGGGGTGAGGTCCGCGGGCGTGAGCTCCTGCGCCGGACTCGCCGGCGGGAGGTCGTGGCTGTGGTCCTCGGGCTCCGTCGCGGCGGGCTCGGGCTCTCCACTGGCGGGGTCGGGCATCGCGGGTCCTCTCGCAGCCGGTCGGCACGTGCCCGGCCCACGGTAGCCGGACCGATGAGATCCGACGCCCGGGCGAGTCCACCCGAGCATGACCACCTTCGCCCTGATCTCCGGCGCCGGGACCGACACCTGGTACTGGGGACCCCTGCAGGCCGCGCTGCGCGAGCGCGGGCACCGTGCCGTCGCCGCCGAGATGCCCGTCGAGGACGACGCGGCGGGCTTCGGTGACTACGCCGACGCCGTCGTCGCCGACGTGCGCGCCGCCGGTGCGGCCGACGACGACCTGGTGGTCGTCGCGCACTCGTTCGGCGGGTTCACCGCGCCGCTGGTCGCCGACCGGGTCCCGGTCCGGCGGATCGTGATGCTCACCGCGATGGTGCCGGTACCGGGGGAGGCCCCGGCGCAGTGGTGGGAGGCGACCGGGCAGGACGCGGCGATGCGGGCCCAGGACGAGGAGCAGGGCATCGACCCGGACGACGAGATCGCGCGCTACCTGCACGACGTGCCCGCCGACGCCGCGGCGACGGCGCTGGAGCACGGCCGTGGCCAGTCCAGCACCCCCTACGACGCCGTGTGGCCGGGGAAGGCCTGGCCGGACGTCCCGACGTCCTACCTCCTCTGCCGCGACGACCGGCTGTTCCCGGCCGCGTTCGTCCGGTCGATGGTCGCCGACCGGCTGGGTCTCGTCCCCGACGAGATCAACGGCGGCCACCACGTGATGCTCTCGCGTCCGGGGGAGCTGGCCGACCGGCTCGTCGCCTTCGCCGCGCTGGGCGGCTCATGATCACCTGATCGTGGTGGGTCGTCGGTGATTCGCCCGGTTTCGGTGGCCTTTCCCGTTCCGGGGCCGCGCGCTGCTACTCCGTTGCGGTGACGGGGTGGCGGCGCCGTGACCCGTCGTGAGAACCGTCGTTGACGGTGCAGACGCGCCGCCCGCGGCGCACCGACGACGTCGAGGAGCTGGCCTGCGATGACGGCACCGGTCACCGACCCCGCCGAGGTCACCGAGATCTCCCGGGTGGCCCCGACCGGCGACCCGGTCCGCCTCGGCCTCCCGGCCGCGCTCGGCCGTCAGGACTGGTACGGCTCCACCCGCTTCGCCGGCCGGCAGATGTCGCGGCAGTTCTCGTTCGCCCCCGCCGGGCAGCACCGCGTCATCCCGACGACGATCATGCCGGGCGCGCGGACCAGCACCCGGAGCTTCCGCGGCTTCGACGCGGTGCTGCACGAGGCACCGGACCGCTCGGACGCCGCGCTCGTGCTCGCCGGGCCGTACAACGAGGCCACGACCTGGTTCGGCGGGCCCGCCCCGGACATCTCCGGGATCAACGCTCTGCTCTCGACGCTGCAGTTCGTCGACTCCGAGCGCGGGGCCACGCTGTCCCCGGCCGCCCGCGACCTCGTCCAGCAGCCCGACGTCACCGTGGTCGGCCGCAGCGCCGAGGCGATGATCATGGTGCGGCGCGGTACCGAGGCGCTGCCCTCGCTGCCCGACCACGCCGGCATGGTCCTGCCCGGTGGAGAGCTCTGGAAGGCGAAGCGTCGCCTGGAACCCGGTCAGGAGGCCGCCGTCTCGGGCACCCCGCACCAGTGGCGCTACGTCGTCGCGACGCCCACGGCGGTCATGAACGTGGTGCTCCTCGGCCCGGAGTCCGGCCGGCCGGTGACCGGACTGAGCGACGACGGCGTCGTCGGCGCGCTGTCCGCGCTCGGCGCGAGCTGGGGGAGCTGAGGCCGGGGTGTCGCTGTCGCTGGCCGTCGCGCTGCTGGCCCTGCTGGTCGCGCTGTTCGCCCTCACCGCGCTGGTCGCGGTCTACGCACGGGTGAAGGCGCTCGAGGCCGGTCGCGGGACCGACCTCTCCGGCTACGCCGCCCTGGTCGGACGCCCGGCCCCGGCCGCCGTCGCGCCACGGGCGGGGGAGCGGGTCGCGATCGTCGCCGTGCTGGACACCTCGTGCGCGTCCTGTCTCACGCTCTGGGCCACCGTCAACGAGGTGGCCGCCGAGCTCGCCGGGACCGAGACGGCCGCGCGCTACGTCGGTCTCGTCGACCGCAGCACCGACCTGGCCGGTGCCGCGACCGGCCCGCACGCCGAGCTGCTCGCCGACGTCACCGTGCGCGCCGACCTGTTCGAGGGCTACGCGCCCACCCTGCTCGCCGTCGACGCGAGCGGCACCGTCAGCCACCGCAGCTTCGTCTACCCGGACACCGACGTCCGGGCACTGCTCCTCGACCTCGTCAAAGGACCCCGGTCATGACCCGCCTCGACGACATCCCCTCCACCTCGGCGCCGGGCCCGGACGCGCGGCCCAGCGGCGTCGTCGCGCAGATCCGGGCGATGCGCCCCAACCGGCGGGTCGTGGTCCGCTCGCTGATCGTCGCGGCGGCCGCCGGTGCGCTGGTGCCGATCGACTGGCTGGTCTCCAAGCAGCGGGCGTCGGCGTCGGGCGGGGTCGAGGACCAGGATCTCGAGCCGGGCGCGACCTCGGAGTACAAGAAGTGCGCTCCGGAGAGCTACGACGAGGAGGCCAACAACTGGTGGACCGCCACCAGCCCGGCCGCGGTGTGCTTCGGCGGCTGGCGGCGCGGCAGCTTCCCGTGTGACGACACCGGCTACCACCGCGAGGGCCGCTACTCCTCGAAGGGCGAGACCTACCACTCCACGCGGATCGCGAACGACTGCGAGGGCCGCAACGCCTGGCGCTGGAAGGGCTACCGCTGCTCCGACGCCTGGACCGTCGCGACGTTCGCCGACGGTGCCGAGTACAGCGCCGTCACGATCGCGGCCTGCTCGCTGCCGGAGAGCTGATGGGTGACGCCGTCCCGCCCGCGGGGATCCGCCCCGGGCGCTGGTGGCTGCACCCGCTGACGTCCGCGCTCCTGCTGGCCGGGCTCGTCGCGGCACTGGCCGTCGCCGGGCTGCTCGGCACCGGAGTGCCGCCGGTGGCGGTGGGCCTGTTGCTGATCACCCTCGCCGGGGCGGGCGCCGGGTTCGCCAACTCCGGGTCCGTCTGAAGCCACAACTCGGCGTTCCTGCTGAGCGCGTCGGTCTGGCGCGGTGCACCGGTCCTGCGGTACTTCGGTTCCGGCCTGCTGGCCGGCGCCGTCGTCGTCGCGTTCGTGGCGGGGGTGCTCGGGGCGATCCCGCAGGCGCTCCTGCCGGTGGTCGTCCTGCGCGTGTTGTTCGGGGTCCTTGCCCTGGCCGTGCTGGGCCGCGAGGCCGGGTGGTGGCACTTCCGGGTGCCGGAGAACCGCCGTCTGGTGCCCGAACGCGTGCAGCACCTGCGGGAGTGGGGCGCGGCGCAGTTCGGGTTCGAGATGGGTACCGGGATGCGGACCTACTCCCCGTCGGCGCTGCCGCACCTGTGCCTGGCCGCGGTCGTCCTGGTCCTGCCGTTCCCCGGCGCGTTCGCCCTGGCCGTCGGCTTCGCCGCGGGGCGCCTGGCCATGCCGGTGCTGTCCAACGCCTGGAGCGACGACGGCGCCTGGACGGAGGTCTGGTCCGGCGTGGAGAAGACGGTCCGCCCCCTCCTGGCCGTCACGACGACCGCAGCCCTGGCGGTAGCCGTCCTCCTCTGGTGACCCGGCCAGGTTGAACGAGAGCTCCGGTCGCGCAGCAGGGATGGACGAACGGAGCTCTCGCCCGACGGACGTTGAGGCACCTGCCCACCGGGGCCACCGCCGGGAGCGTGGGCTCCGTTGCACGAGAGCTCCGCTCGCACACCTCCGCTGGACGAACGGAGCTCTCGTGCAGCTCGGGGATCGGTGTGGACGGGTCGGTGAGGACCTGGTGGTGGGTTTGCCATGCTGGGTGGGTGAGTCGTGTGCGGGTCCGGGAGCTGGTCGTCGTCTACGACGTCGGGTGTGCGCACTGCTCGCGGATCGCGCGGGAGCTGCCGGACTGCGTGACCGTCCGGGTCCGGGTGCGGTCCTGCCAGGACCCGGCCCTGCCCGACATCTACCCGAACCTGCGGCGGTACCCGGCGATCACCCGGTGCGCGACGCCCGGGATCGGCGTCGTGCGCACCGACGGCTCCGTGCGCTGGTGGACGGGCCTGCGCGGGGTCGTCGGCATCACCCCGGTCCTGCGTCCCGGAGCGCTGCCGACGGCCGTCACCCTGCTCCGGACGGCCCTCAAGGCCCGCCGCTGACCGCGGCCGACCGTCGCGGCGGGCACTCGTGAGCCACGACGTGCGCGCCGCGATCGTTGTGACGCACAAGTGTCGCCCGGGACGGGGATCGGGCGGGTGAATTAGCGTGGGGTCCGTGACGATCTCTGGCTACGGATCCTGGTCGACGCCCGTGACGTCGGAGCTCGTGGTGGCCGCCGCGGTGCGCCTCGGTGGGGTGCACCCCGACGGCGACGACGTGGTCTGGTCGGAGGGCCGGCCGTCCGACGGCGGGCGCACCCAGCTCGTCCGGCGCGGCCCCGACGGCGAGCCCGTCGACCTGCTGCCCGAGGGCGGCGACGCCCGCACCGGTGTGCACGAGTACGGCGGCGGCGCGTGGTGGGTCCACGACGGCCACCACGGCAACGGGCCGGGCCCGGTGTGGTTCGTCGAATGGACCGACCAGCGGCTCTACCGGCTCGACCCGGACGGCGCGCCGGTGGCGCTCACCCCCGAGCCGGACGTCCCGCGCGGGGACCGCTGGGCCGACGGCGACGTCGCTCCGGACGGCACGTGGCTGGTCGCGATCCGCGAGCACCACCCGTCGGCGGGCGCCCCGGCGACCGAGGTGGTCAACGAGATCGTCCGCCTCGACGCCCGCGAGCCGTCGGAGCCGCAGGTGCTGGTCACCGGGCCGGACTTCGTCGCCGCGCCGCGGATCTCCCCGGACGGCGACTCGCTGGCCTGGCTGTCCTGGGACCACCCGTCGATGCCGTGGGACGACACCTTGCTCACCGTCCGCGACCTGGAGTCCGGCGAGGAGACCGTCGTCGCCGGCGGGCGCGGGGAGTCGGTGACCGAGCCGCGATGGCAGCGTGACGGGTCGCTGACGTTCCTGTCCGACCGCACCGGCTGGTGGAACCTCTACCGCTGGCTGCCCGGCAGCGACATCGAGACCCTCGTCCGGATCGACGCCGAGATCGGTACGCCGTCCTGGGCGCTGGGCGGTTCGCGCTACGCCCTGCTCGACGACGGCCGCGTCGTGTTCGCCCGCTCCCGCGACGGGTTCGACGCCCTCGCCGTGCGCGGGACCGACGGCGAGCTGACCGCGCTCGACCTGCCGTTCTCGGTGATCGCCTCGGTGCACGCGTGCGGCCCGGACGCGGTCGTGCTCGTCGCCGGCAGCCCGAGGGCCGAGCCCGGCGTGCACCGCGTGACGCTCACGGCCGACGGCCCCCGCACCGAGACCCTGCGCGCCCCGCGCGACCTCGGCCTCGACCCGGAGCTGATCTCCGAGCCGGAGCCGATCTCGTTCCCGTCCGACGACGGGCACGGCGAGCCCCGCACCGCGCACGGCCTCTACTACCCGCCGACGGCCGCGCACGACCCCGTCGAGGGGGAACTGCCGCCGCTGCTGGTGATCATCCACGGCGGACCGACGGCGTCCGCGGCGCCGGTGCTGTCGGTGAACGTGCAGTACTGGACGACGCGCGGGTTCGGCGTCGTCGACGTGAACTACGGCGGGTCCACCGGCTACGGCCGCGAGTACCGCGAGCAGCTCAAGGGCGCGTGGGGCCTCGTCGACGTCGCCGACTGCCTGGCCGCGGCGAGCTTCCTGGCCGGGCAGGGCCGGGTCGACCCCGACCGGCTCGCGATCCGCGGCGGGTCGGCCGGTGGCTTCACCGTGCTGGCGGCGCTCGCGCGGGCCGACACCCCGTTCGCGGCCGGCGCCGACCACTTCGGCGTCGCCGACCTGGAGGCCCTCGCCGCGGACACCCACAAGTTCGAGTCCCGCTACCTCGACGGCCTGGTCGGGCCGTACCCGGCCGAGCGCGAGGTCTACCGGGCGCGCTCGCCCATCAACCACGTCGAGCTGTTCTCGAAGCCGCTGATCGTGCTGCAGGGCGACGAGGACGCGATCGTCCCGCCGAACCAGTCGGAGATGATCGTCGACGCGTTGCGCGCGCGGGAGGTGCCGGTCGCGTACCTGCTCTTCGAGGGCGAGCAGCACGGGTTCCGCAAGGCGGAGAACATCCGCCGGGCCCTGGACTCGGAGCTGAGCTTCTACGCCCAGGTCTTCGGCTTCGACCTGCCGTCCGAGGAGGGCATCGAGCCGGTGACCGTGGAGAACCTGAGCTGAGAACGGTCGTGCGCGGATATCGCTGCCAGGGCAGCGATATCCGCGCACGGGCGCGTCAGTGCATCGTCGTCAGCGCACGGGGGTCAGCGCACGGGGGTCAGCGCACCCCGCCGCCGACGAGCTCCAGCTCGGGGTCCTTCGGGGCGACCGCGCCGGCCTTCGGGCCGCGCGACAACCGTCGTTCCAGGAGCTTGGACAGGCCCGAGAGCAGCAGGCACATCGCGATGTAGATCGCCGCGATGACGAGTGCGACCGGCAGGATCGGCGCCCCGAGCTGGGTCTGGCTGCCCAGGAAGCGCGCCTGGTAGAGCAGCTCCGGGTACAGGATGATGAACCCGAGCGCGGTGTCCTTGAGGACCACCACGAGCTGGCTCAGGATCGTCGGCAGCATCGCCCGCAGCGCCTGCGGGAGAAGCACCGTCGTCATCACCTGGGTCTTGCGCATCCCCAGCGCGTAGGCGGCCTCGCTCTGCCCGCGCGGCAGCGACCGCACGCCGGAACGGAACACCTCGGCCAGGACCGACCCGTTGTAGAGCATCAGGCCGGCCACGAGCGCCCAGAACGCGGAGATGTCGATGCCCAGGCCGCGGGAGACGCCGTAGTACAGGATGAAGATCAGGACCAGCAGCGGGATGGCGCGGAAGAACTCCACCACCGCCGTCGCCGGTCCGCGGACCCAGCGGTGGTCCGACAGCCGCCCACCGGCGAACACCGCCCCGAACACCAGCGAGAGCAGTGCGGCGACGGCGAACGCGCTCAGCGTCGCCAGCAGCGCGTCGAGCAGCAGGTACTGGATGTTGACGTAGAGGATCCACTCCCACAGCCGTGGCGAGAACTGTCCCGCGGCGAAGAAGCGGTAGATCACGAACCCGAGGATCGCGACGACCGCCAGGGTGCCGACGACACCGATCAGGGTGTTGCGCCGCCGCGCCGCCGGGCCGGGGACGTCGTAGAGGACGCTGCTCATCGGGACACGCTCCAACGGGCGTCGAGCCGGCGCTGCAGCAGCGTCAGCGGGACCACCAGGATCAGGAAGCCCAGCGCCACCCACAGCAGCCCGACCAGCACGTTGTAGCCGCGCTCGGACAGGTTCGCGTAGATGCCGCCGGCCTCGACGACGGAGAACCCGGCCGCGATCGTGGTGTTCTTCAGCAGCGCGATCTGGATGTTGGTCATCGGCGGGACGACGGCGCGGACGGCCTGGGGGAGCACCACCTGCGACAGCGTCTGGGTGAAGGTGAAGCCCAGCGCCCGCGACGCCTCGGCCTGCCCGACCGGGACGGTGTTGACCCCGGAGCGGATCACCTCGCAGACGAACGCGGCGGTGTAGAGCGTGAGCCCGGTCGCGGCGAGGGCGAAGAACGAGAGGTCGACCAGCCCCAGCCGCGGGTAGGCGAAGGCGAAGAAGAACAGCACCAGCGTCAACGGGGTGTTGCGCAGGATGTTGACGTAGACGGTGCCGAACGCGCGCAGCGCCGGTACCGGGCTGACCCGCAGCGCGGCGATCAGCAGGCCCAGGATCAGCGAGCCGATCCCGGCCACCACGAAGAGCTCGATCGTGCCGAGGAAGGCCACGCCGTAGAGATCGAGGTTGTCGAACAGGACGTCCACCGCTGCCCCTTTCGCGCACGGTCACGCCGGTCGGGCCGGGGTGGGCGGCGTACCGCCCACCCCGGGCCGGAGCGAGGTCAGTAGCGGTTCAGCGCCGGCGGCGAGGCGGGGGTGCCGGACTTGCCCAGCGTCCCGTCGTAGATCTTCTGCCAGGTGCCGTCGGTGAACGAGGCCTCGAGGACGTCGTTGACCTTGCCGCGGATCGCGGTGTCGTCCTTCTTCAGACCGATGCCGTACTTCTCGGTGTCGGGGGTCGGGAAGGGCTGGCCGACGATCTTGAGCTGGTCCGGGGCCTGCGCCGCGTAGCCCTTGAGGATCGCCTCGTCGGTGGTCACGACGTCGACCTGACGGTTGCGCAGCTGGTCCACGCACTGGGTGTAGGTCTGGAACTCCACGATGTTCGCGGGCTCGGTCAGGCTCTGGTCGCGCACCCGCTGGATCGGGGTGGACCCGGTCACCGAGCAGACCTTCTTGCCCTTGAGCGTCTGCGGGCCGGTGATCGTGTTCTCGTCCGAGCGGACCAGCAGGCCCTGGCCGGTGACGAAGTACGGACCGGCGAAGGCGATCTGCGCCTTGCGCTTGTCGGTGATCGAGTAGGTGCCGACGTAGTAGTCGACCTCGCCCCGGGCGATGGCGTTCTCGCGCGCGGCCGACGGGACCGGCTTGAAGTCGATCTTGTCCGGGGAGAAGCCGAGCTGTGCGGCCACCTGGCGTGCGATGTCGATGTCGAACCCGGAGTACTGGTTCGTCGTCGCGTCCTTGAAGCCCAGGCCCGGCTGGTCGTCCTTCACGCCGATGACGACGCGGCCGCGCTGCTGCATCGCGGCGAACGTCGGCGAGCCCGCCACCTGCACGCCCTGGGCGACGGTCGGCGTGAACGTCGAGGCCTCGGCGCCGGCGGGGCCGCCCTCCCGCCCGCAGGCGGACAGGGCGAGGACGCCGGCCAGCAGGCCGGCGACCAGGATCCGTGTCTTCTTCATGGTCGATCTCCGATCGGGGTCGAAGGGTGGAGCACCGTCAGTGGGTGAGGATCTTGCCGAGGAAGTCGCGCGCCCGGTCCGTCTTCGGCTTCGAGAAGAACGCCTCCGGGGTGGAGTCCTCGGCGATCTCGCCGTCGGACATGAACACCACGCGGTGCGCGGCGCGGCGGGCGAAGCCCATCTCGTGGGTGACCACGAGCATCGTCATCCCGTCCGAGGCCAGGCCGGTCATCGTGTCCAGGACCTCCTGGACCATCTCCGGGTCCAGGGCCGAGGTCGGCTCGTCGAAGAGCATGACCTTGGGCGTCATGGCCAGGGCGCGGGCGATCGCGGCGCGCTGCTGCTGCCCGCCGGAGAGCTGTGCGGGGTACTTGTCCTTCTGGTTCGCGATGCCGACGCGCTCCAGCAGGACCATGCCGGCCTTCTCCGCGTCCTCCCGCCTGGTGCCGCGCACCTTCTGCGGGGCGAGCGTGACGTTCTCGAGGATCGTCTTGTGCGCGAAGAGGTTGAAGCTCTGGAACACCATGCCGACGTCGGCGCGTAGCCCGGCCAGGGCCTTGCCCTCGGCCGGCAGCGGCGTGCCGTCGATGGCGATCTCGCCGGAGTCGATCGGCTCCAGGCGGTTGATCGTGCGGCACAGCGTGGACTTGCCCGAGCCGGACGGGCCCAGCACGACCACGACCTGCCCGCGGGCGACCTCCAGGTCGATGTCGCGCAGCACGTGGAGATCACCGAAGTGCTTGTCGACTCCGGTCATCCTGATCATCGGGGTCCCGCTCGACGAGCGGGCCGACGACGTCGACGATGTGTCAGCGGTCATAGTGGCCTCCGGGCATGGGCCGAAGCCTGGGCGGAACGGACACAGCAGTCCACCACCTTGAGCAACGCTTAGGGTTTCGCTGGGATAACGACATTCCCGGCGACGGAGCCGAAAGGGGAGCGGTGCACATCCTGCTGATCGAGGACGACGACCGGGTGGCCGCCGCACTTCGCCCCGCCCTGCACCGCCACGGCATGACCACCACTCGTCTCGACCGCGGCCGCGGGGCCGTCGACAGCCTCGACGGCGTCGACGTCGTCCTGCTCGACCTGGGCCTGCCCGACATCGACGGGATGGACGTCTGCCGCGCGATCCGCGAGGTCAGCGAGGTGCCGGTGCTCGTGGTGACCGCCCGCGGCGAGGTCGACGACCGGATCCTCGGCCTGCACTCCGGGGCCGACGACTACCTGGTCAAGCCCTACGACATCGGCGAGCTGGTGGCGCGGGTGCACGCGGTCCACCGGCGACGGCGGGTGCCGGCCGGGTCCGGCTCGGACGGGGCCGTGGAGGACACCGTCGAGATCGGCGACGTGCGGGTCGACCTCGACCGGCACCTGGTCGTCGTGGCCGGGGAGAACGTCACGCTCACCCGCAAGGAGTTCCAGGTCCTGGCCATGCTCGCCCGCGCCGACGGTGCGGTCTGCACACGCAGCCAGATCGTCGCCGAGGTGTGGGGCAAGAGCTGGCCCGGCGCGAACCGGACGCTCGACGTGCATGTGGCCACGCTGCGCACGAAGCTCGGCCGCGCAGAGCTGGTGCAGACCGTGCGCGGCGTCGGCTACCGCTTCGCCGTCGACGGGTGACGAGGGGATGCGCAGCCGGTTGCTGGTGATCGTGCTGGCCCTGGTGGGGCTGCTCGCGGTCGGCCTGGGCGTCCCGCTGGGCATGATCGACGCCCAGCGCAGCCAGGAGGAGGTGTTCACCGACCGGCTCACCGACACGATCTCCTTCGCCTCCGGCGCGCAACGCCCGCTCATCGAGTCCGACGGCGGCCGGTCCTCGACGGTCGCGTTCGCCGCCGAGATCGCCCGCTACGACCAGGTCTACGGCGTGGCGGTGCTCGTCTACGACCGGGCCGGGCAGGTCGTCGCCTCGTCCCGCGAGCAGCCCCCGCAGCTCTCCGCGGACGCGCAGCAGCGCCTGCGGGTGGCGCTGGCCGGGCGGCGCTCCACGGCCTACGACCTGCTGATGCCCTGGGACGACCGCCCGATCGTCCTGGCCGAGCCGGTGCTCGTCGACGGCGAGGTGGTCGGGGCGGCGGTCACCGTCTCGCCGACCGACGCCCTGCGCGACGGCGAGCTGCGCACCTGGGGCGTGGTGGCCGGCGCAGTGCTGCTGGCGCTGCTGCTCGGCGTCCTGGTGGCGCTGCCGGTGGTGGCCTGGATCCTGCGCCCGGTCCGTCGCCTCGACGAGGGGATGGGGCGGGTCGCGTCGTCGGTGCTGGCCGGGGGCGACGCCGAGCCGGTCGCCGAGCGCGCCGGGCCGCCGGAGCTGCGGCGGCTCTCGACGTCGTTCGACCGGATGACCGAGACCGTCACCCAGGCCATGACCACCCAGCGTGCGTTCGTCGCCGACGCCAGCCACCAGCTGCGCAACCCGCTGACCGCCCTGCACCTGCGTCTGTCCAATCTCGATGGCCAGGTGGACCCGGACGCCGCGGACGACCACGTCGCCGCGCTGGAGGAGGCCGAACGCCTGTCCCGCGTGCTGGACGGCCTGCTCGCCCTGGCGCGTGCCGAACGCGTCCCCGACGGCGACGGGGAGTCCGATGTGGATGCCGCCGTCGACGACCGGCTGGAGGCGTGGCGCCCGCTCGCCGAGCACCAGGGGGTGACGCTGCGCCGGACCGGGCCGCGCGGGCTGCGCGCGCGGATCGCGCCCGGCGGGATCGAGACCGTCCTGGACGCCGTGCTGGACAACGCGTTGAAGTACACGCCCTCCGGCGCCGAGATCCGGGTCCGGACCCTGCGCGCCGGCGACCGGGTCGGCGTCGCGGTGGCCGACGGCGGTCCGGGGATGGACGCCGAGGCGATGGCGCGGGCGACCGACCGGTTCTGGCGGGCCCCGGGGCAGACCAATGTGGAGGGCAGCGGGCTGGGGCTGGCCATCGCCGAGCGCACGGTCGAGCTCGCGGGCGGGGAGTTCCGGCTCGGGTCCGATGCGGGCGGTGGGCTCGTGGTGACCGCGCTGCTGCGGGCGACGGGTCAGTAGCCCTTCGTCGACCGGTAGAACTCCTGCGCCCCCGGGTGCAGCGGGATCGGCTGGGTGCCGATCGCGGAGCGGGAGTCGACGGTGACCGCGGCGGGGCTCGCCGCGGCCAGGAGTGGCTGCTCCCGGAACGCCGCGTCGATCAGGTTCCGCGCCTCCTCGATGCCCATCGACGCGGTGACGAGCAGGGCGTTGCGCACGGTCAGCGTGCTGATCGGACCGGGCAGGCCGTACGTGTCGGCCGGGACGGTGCCCACCGAGTAGACCGGGAAGCGCTCGCGCAGCCGGGGGAGTACGTCCCCGAGGTCGAGCAGCCGGATCGGCAGCTCCCGCGCGAGTGCCTGGATGCCCTCGGTGGGGATGCCGCCGGACCAGAAGAACGCGTCGATCCGGCCCTCCCGCAGGGCGGCCGTCGCGTCGGCCAGGCCCAGCTCGGCGCGCGTGCCGAGTCCGGCGACCCCGATGCCGGCGACGTCGAGCAGCCGGATCGCGATCGGCTGGTAGCCGCTGCCCGACGGCCCGATCGACACCCGGGCGTCGCGCAGGTCGGTGAGACGGGTGAGGCGCGACTCGCGGCGGACGACGACGTGCGTGGCGTCGTCGTAGAGCCGGGCCAGCGCCCGCGGGGCGAGCGGCGCCGCGGCGTCGATCCGGTTCGCGAACACCTCGGCCACGTCGATCTGGCTGATCGCGACCTGCGCGGTGCCGTCGCCGAGGAGCTCCATGTTCTGCCCGGACCCGGCCGTGGACAGCACCCGCGGGGCGGGGTCGAGCTCGAGGCGCCGGGCCCAGATGCCGGCCAAGGTCTGGGCCAGGCTCAGGTAGACGCCGGGCCGGACCCCGCCGGCGAACACCAGCTCCCGCGCCGGTGCGGAGCCGGTGCAGGCCGCGACACCGGGCAGGGCGAGGCCCAGCCCGGCGACGCCGGCGGCGCGCAGCACGACGCGCCGTCGTAGCTGCGGTGATCCCCCCGGCTGCACGCGCGCATTGTGGCGGTGCGGGCCCCTCGCGGTCGAGTCCGGAGCAGGGACACGGGTGGTGCGACGGGCCGGCAGTCCCGGCGCCTACCCTCGGTGGCTGTGAGCCGCAGTTACGCCGTGCGCACCTACGGGTGCCAGATGAACGTGCACGACTCCGAGCGGATGGCCGGGCTGCTCGAGGCCGCCGGGTACTCCCGGGCGGGCGAGCCCGACTCCGCCGACGTCGTCGTGTTCAACACGTGCGCGGTGCGCGAGAACGCGGACAACAAGCTCTACGGCAACCTCAGCCACCTGGCGCCGATCAAGCGCGAGCGCCCGGACATGCAGATCGCGGTCGGCGGGTGCCTGGCCCAGAAGGACCGCGACACGATCGTGAAGCGTGCACCGTGGGTGGACGTCGTGTTCGGCACGCACAACGTGCACGCGCTGCCGGTGCTGCTCGAACGCGCCCGGCACAACGCCCGCGCCGAGGTCGAGATCGTCGAGTCGCTCGAGGTGTTCCCCTCGACGCTGCCCGCGCGGCGCGAGTCCGCCTACGCCGGCTGGGTGTCGATCTCGGTGGGCTGCAACAACACCTGCACGTTCTGCATCGTGCCCGCGCTGCGCGGCAAGGAGAAGGACCGCCGTCCCGGCGACGTGCTGGCCGAAGTCCAGGCACTGGCCGCCGACGGCGTGCTGGAGGTGACCCTGCTCGGGCAGAACGTGAACGCCTACGGGCAGGAGTTCGGTGGGGAGATGAGCCGGGGGGCCTTCGCGAAGCTCCTGCGCTCCTGCGGCGACGTCGAAGGGCTGGAGCGGGTCCGCTTCACCTCTCCGCACCCGCGCGACTTCACCTCCGACGTGATCGCCGCGATGGCGCAGACGCCGAACGTCTGCCCGCAGCTGCACATGCCGCTGCAGTCCGGCTCCGACGACGTGCTGCGGCGGATGCGGCGCTCCTACCGGTCGTCACGGTTCCTGGCGATCCTCGACGAGGTGCGCGAGTCGATCCCGGACGCCGCGATCTCCACCGACATCATCGTCGGGTTCCCCGGCGAGACCGAGGACGACTTCGAGGCCACCCTCGACGTGGTGCGGCGCGCGCGGTTCACCAACGCGTTCACGTTCCAGTACTCCCCGCGCCCCGGGACGCCCGCCGCGGAGCTGGACGGTCAGCTGCCCAAGGCCGTCGTGCAGGAGCGCTACATGCGGCTCACCGCGCTGCAGGAGGAGATCTCCTGGGCCGGGAACCGCGCCCAGGAGGGCCGCGAGCTCGAGGTGCTGGTCGCCGGCGGCGAGGGCCGCAAGGACGGCGCCACCCACCGGATGTCCGGGCGGGCCCGCGACGGCCGTCTGGTGCACTTCGCGCCGGGCGCCGCCGTTCCGCGACCGGGCGACGTGGTGACCGTGCGCGTCGACTACGGCGCCCCGCACCACCTCGTCGCCGACGGCGGGGTGCTCACCCACCGCCGCACCCGCGCCGGTGACGCGTACGAGTCCGGCACGCGGACCGGGCCCGCCCCGACGACACTGGGTCTGCCGGCGTTCGGCAAGCCGGACGCTCTGCCACCACGGACCGGTGGCTGTAGCACCCCCGACAGCAGCGGAGACCCCATGCGACCCAGCGCCGTGACGACCACCTCCGGTGCCCGATGAGCGACGAGCGGCGCTCGCGGGCCGAGCTCCCCGAGGAGCTGCGTGAGCTCAACGCCCAGGTCGCCGGACTGCCGGAGCAGATCGAGCGCCGGTTCGACCCCGGTGCGCGGGCGCTCGTGGTCTCGGTCGGCGTCCTGGTGCTGATCGGCTCGGTACTGCTGCCGTGGATCGGTGGCAGCCCGGGCTGGCAGGTGTTCGCCGGGATCGCCTCCTACGGCCCGCTGCCGCGCCTGTTCACCTTCACGCTCATCGCGTTCGGCGTGCTGGGCTCGATGCTGGCGCTGGTGACGCGACGGTGGGCGATCGCGTTCGTGTGCGCGATCGGCTGCGGGATCTCCACCGTCAACGGGATCTGGGCGATCTGGTCGCGCCAGATCGGCGCCGACAGCGGCCTCGCACCCCCGCAGGTGGGGCTCGTCCTCGGCGCGATCGGCGTCCTCGTCCTGACGTTCACCTGGGCCGGGGTGGCCCTGCGCCGGGGCTGAGCCCCGCCGCCCGGGTCACCCCCGCCCCCTCAGCGCTGCTCGACGGCCTGCTCGGCGGCGGAGAGCCACTCCCGCCACTGGTCGGCCTGGCGCTGGGCCTCGGCCTCGCGGCGGGCGTCACCGGCCGCGCGGGCCTTCTCCGCCTGCGCCTCGAACTGGGTGACCTTCGTCCGGAACTGGTCCAGACGGGCCAGGGCCTCCGGATCGCTGCGGCGCCACTGCTTGTCCGCGGCGTCGGAGACCTTCTCCTCGACGCTGCGCAGCCGGCCCTCGAGGGTGCGGATGTCGTCGCGCGGGACCTTGCCGATGTCCTCCCAGCGGGCCTGGATGCCGCGCAGGGCGGACCGCGCCGAGTCCGGGTCGGACAGGTCGATCTTCTCGGCCTCGGCCAGCAGCGTGCGCTTGGCCTCGGCGTTCGCCGCGAACTCGGCGTCGCGCTCGGCGAAGGAGGCGTTGCGGCGGGCGAAGAACGCGTCCTGAGCGCCGCGGAAGCGGGCCCACAGCGCGTCGTCGGTGTCGCGGTGCGCGCGGCCGGCGGCCTTCCACTCGGCCATCAGGTCGCGGTAGCGGGTGGCGGTGGCGGCCCAGTCGTCGGAGTCGGCCAGGGCCTCGGCCTCGACGGCGAGCTCCTCCTTGCGCTCCTTGGCCACGGTGCGCTGGCGGTCGAGGTCGGCGAAGTGCGAGCCGCGGCGGCGGTTGAACGACTCGCGGGCCTTGGAGAAGCGCTTCCAGAGCGCCTCGTCGGTCTTGCGGTCGACACCCTTGATCGTGCGCCACTCGTCGAGGATCGCCTTGTAGCGATCGCCGGCCTCCTTCCACTGCGTGGAGTCCTCGGCCATCTTCTCGGCCTCGACGGCGAGGGCCTCCTTGCGCGCGAGCGCGTCGGCGCGGGCCTTGTCGCGGTCGGCCTTGGCCGCGGCGACACCGGACTCGGCGCGCCCGACGAGGTCGTCGAGCCGCGACCGCAGCGCCGCGACGTCACCGACGACCGACGCCGTGTCGAGGCCCTCGAGCAGGGCCGTGATGCCGGTCCGGGTGGCCTTGGCGTCGCCACCGGCCTCGAGCCGCGCGGCCAGCACCTCGGTCTCGGTGACCAGGTCGTCGAAGCGGCGGGCGTAGTGCTCCAGCCCCTCCTGCGGGGTCCCGGCCTGGAACGAGCCGACCACGCGCTCGCCGTCGGCGGTGATCAGGTGGATGGTGCCGTCGTCGTCGGCGCGGCCCCAGCGGGACGGGTCCGGCGAGCTCGCGGGGACGGGCGAGGGCTGCGCGGCGGGCGGCGCGACCGGGCGGGGGCGGGGCACCGCGGCGGCCGGCGGCGGGCCCGGACGGGCCGGCGGCGGCCCGGGCCGGGCGGAGGGTGGAGGACCGGGGACCGGGCCCGACGAGCCGTTGCGCGGGCCGGGGACCGGACCGGAACCGGTGTCGCCGGCCTCCGTCCCTGCGACTGTCCCTGCGGCGTGGCTCTCCTGGACCGTGCTGTCCTCGACCGACCGGTCGGGGGCGGACCGGGCGGGGTCTGTGTCGGGCACCGATGTCCTCCTCGTTCGGCCCGCCGCGGTGTCGCGGCGGGCGCCCCGCCGACAGGCGGAGCCGTACGCGCGCCGACCGGTTCGTGACAACCGTCGGACCGGCGATTCAAGCAGGTCGGCACCGTCCAGGGGAACCGCTGAGGCCCTCCGGGAGACGCTGCGCGCCGTCAGCGGCGGGTGCCCATCGGTGAACCGTCGTCGCGGCCGTGACCAGGCCGTGGCGCCGTTCGTCGCCGGGTGTGTCGGGGTGGGCGGCGGAGGAGCCCTATCCTCGGCGTCCGTGCTCTCCGTGATCGCCGTCCTGCCCCAGCCCCCGTTGCTCGTGCCGGAGCTGACGGGGGGTGCCGCCGTGGAGACCGAGGCGCTGCGGGAGGCGTGCCGCGACACCGCCGCCGCGCTCGCCGAGGCCACCCGGTCGTGGATCGTGGTCGGCGCCGACTCCGGCGGGCGGCGCAGCGTCGAGCCCGGCACCACCGGCACGTTCGCCGGGTACGGGCGCGACGTCCCGGTCGTGCTGCCCGGGGGAGTAGGACGGGTCGACGACGAGGGCCCCCGCCTGCCGCTGCCGCTGCTGATCGCCGGGTGGGCCGCCGCGGGCACCGGTACCGACCTGCGGGTGCGCGGCGAGCTGATCTCCCCGGACGCGTCGCCGGCGGACTGCCTCGCGCTCGGGGCCGAGCTGGCCGCCACCGGGGCCGAGGACGTCGGTCTCCTGGTGGTCGGCGACGGTGCGGCCCGGCACACCGCGACGTCCCCGGGCGGTTTCGACGAGCGCGCCGAGGCCTTCGACGCCGTCGTCGCCGCCGCACTGGACGCCGCCGACCCGGAGCCGCTCGCCGAGCTGGACCCGGAACTCGCCCGCGAGCTGTGGGCGGCCGGCCGCGCGCCGTGGCAGGTGCTGGCCGGCGCGGCGCGGGCCGGTGGGACGTGGACCGGGAGGCTGCGCCACACCTCGATCCCCTACGGCGTGGCCTACCACGTGGCGACGTGGCACCGGAGCTGACGCCGCTGGTGGCCGTGGTCGGCCCGACCGCCACCGGCAAGTCCGACCTCGCGCTCGACCTCGCGCTGCGCTGCGGCGGAGAGGTCGTCAACGCCGACGCCATGCAGCTCTACCGAGGCCTCGACGTCGGGACCGCGAAGCTGCCGGTCGGTGAGCGCCGCGGTGTGCCGCACCACCAGCTCGACGTCCTCGACGTCACTGAGGCGGCCTCGGTGGCGGCCTACCAGCGGCACGCCCGCGCCGACGTCGAGGCGTTGCGGGCGGCCGGCCGCACACCGGTGCTGGTCGGAGGGTCCGGGCTCTACGTCCAGGCCGTCGTCGACGAGCTGGAGTTCCCGGGCACCGACCCGGAGCTGCGGGCGCAGCTGCAGACCGAGCTGGACACCCTCGGCGCCGCGGCGCTGCACCGGCGCCTCGCCGAGCGCGACCCCGCCGCCGCGGCCGACGTCCTGCCGAGCAACGGACGCCGGATCGTGCGCGCGCTGGAGGTGATCGCGCTGACCGGGAAGCCGTTCCGGGCCCGGATGCCCGCCGCCGCCGTGCCCCGCTACGACGCCGTGCTGATCGGGGTGGACCGCGACACGGGCGTGCTCGACGAGCGGATCGCGGTCCGGGTGGACGCGATGCTGGCCGGCGGGATGGTCGCCGAGACCCGTGCGCTGCTGCGGCGCGGCCTGCGCGACGGCCCCACGGCGTCGCGTGCGCTGGGCTACAGCCAGGTGCTCGACGCGCTGGACGAGGCCGGGTCCGACGACGCCGAGCTGACCGCGGCGGCCCTGGAACGGGTCCGGTCCGAGACCGTGCGGGCGACCCGGCGGTTCGTCCGCCGTCAGCGGTCCTGGTTCCGCCGCGACAAGCGCATCCGCTGGCTCGACGGCGCCGACCCGGACCTGCTCGAGCGCGCCCTCGACGCCGTGCACGCCGTCGGGAGCCGGGGCGCGGCCCGGTCGTAGGCTGGTCGCATGAGCTCGTCCACCCACGGCGTCGCGTTCACCAAGGGCCACGGCACGCAGAACGACTTCGTCGTGCTGCCCGACCCGGACGCCTCGCTCGACCTGACCGCGGCCCGCGTCGCCGCGCTGTGCGACCGCCGCCGCGGTCTGGGTGCGGACGGGGTGCTGCGGGTGGTGCGGTGGGCGAAGGTGGCCGGGGTTGCCGGTGTGCCGGACCCGGAGCCCGGTGTCGAGTGGTTCATGGACTACCGCAACGCCGACGGCTCGGCCGCGGAGATGTGCGGCAACGGTGTCCGGGTGTTCGGCCGCTACCTGCGCGACCGCGGCTGGGGCGGCGACGGCCCGCTGGGCACCCGTGCCGGCGTCCGCACGGTGACGGTCACCGGCTCGGGCGCGGACACCGTCGTCTCGGTCGGGATGGGCCCGGCCCGGATCGGTGCCGAGTCCACCGCGGTCGTCGACGGCGTCGCGTTCGGCGGGGTCGCGATCGACGTCGGCAACCCGCACCTGGCCTGCGTGGGCGCGACCGACCCGGACACCCTGGACCTGACCCGCGCCCCGTCGCACGACGCGTCGCTGTTCCCGCACGGCGTCAACGTCGAGTTCGTGACGCCGGTCGCCGCCGGTCCGGACGGCGACGCCGTGCGGATGCGGGTGCACGAGCGCGGGGTGGGGGAGACCCGGTCGTGCGGCACCGGGACCGTCGCCGCCGTCGTCGCCGCCCTGCGCGCGGCCGGCCGCGACACCGGCGACGTCCACGTCGCCACCCCCGGCGGAGCCCTGCGGGTCACCGTCGAGCCCGGTGCGACGACGCTGCACGGACCGGCCGAGCTCGTCGCGCACGGCGAGCTGGACCGGACGTGGTGGGATGCCCTGGCCTGAGCCGGCTCAGCCCCGGGCGGGGACCTGCTCGTCGAGCCAGTCGAAGATCCGTTCCCCGCGCAGCCCGGCCGCGGCCGGCTCGCAGTGCGAGTCCGCGCCCTCGTCCTCGGTGAACGCGACGATGTCCTTCGGGGAGCGCAGCGCGTCGTAGAGGCGCCGGGACTGGCCGGGCCAGAACTGCTCGTGCTCCGGGTCGGTGACCAGGACGGGGCAGGTGATCTCCCCGATCATCTCGTCGGTGAGGGCGTAGGCGCGTGCGGCGGTGAAGAAGTCGAACGCCGACGTCACGCCGTAGGGACGCATCCGGGCCGCCATCATCGCCGCGGTGGCGGGGGAGAGCTTCAGTGCCCAGCCCATCTCGCGGTCGAACTTGTCCCGGTCGCCCTCGTCGAGCAGCGTCACCAGCGGGTGCGGGATCTGCGAAAGCATCACGGTCGCGACGTCGACGACACCCGGGTCGGCGACGGCGGCGGCGACGCGGTGCTCGAACGCCAGCGCCCGCGGCACCCAGTAACCGCCCTGGCTGATCCCCATCAGCGCGACGGCGGACGGGTCGACCTCCGGGCGCGCGGCCAGGTGGTCGAGCACCGGGGTGATCACCTTCTCCCAGTCCGGTCGGAACGGGATTGCCTGGCGGACCAGGGCCGCGTTCTGCCCGGGCCCGTCGAACGTGACGGCGTTCCAGCCCCGCGCCAGCGCGTCGGCGATCCCGCCGACCCAGGCGCCGACGACGGAGCCGTCGCTGCCGTTGTTGTGGACCAGGGTGCGGCGGGGCTCGTCCGTCGGACCGGACCGGAACAGGTAGCCGGGCAGCGTCGTGCCCTCGTACGGGATCTCGATCCGCTCGACCGCGACGTCGGTGAGGTCGGCGAACCGGTCCCACGCCTCGCGGTGGCGTTCCCACAGGCCGGCGAACTCCTCGTGGTCCGCGGCCTGGTCCGAGGCGACGGCGTAGTAGTTCGACGCCCGCAGGTACTGCGCCGCCGCCGAACGCCGGTGCCCGGACGCGGCGCGCGCGCCCGCCCCGGTGACGAGCCGGTCGGCGGTCGCCGTCCACGCCCGGACCCACGCCGGAGCCCTGCCGTGGGGAACGTGCTCGACCGTCGCCAGGACCTCGCCGACGTCGGCGGCGCGGTGGAAGACCCCGCCGAGCGCGATCCTGGTGGCGAAGTCGAAGTCGTGGTTCTTGAAGAACGGACGCACGGGGTCCACCTCTCGCCGCGGATGTGGCCGTGACTGTGCTCCCGATCGGGTCCCGCGTCGCGGTTCCCGCGAAGGGTTGCGCCGTTCGGCCCCGGACTGCGTCCGGAACACCCCGGTGGCACCCCGACGAAAGGAGGCGGACACGGGGGCGCGAGACGTGGGAGCATGGAGGGAACATGACTGAAGCCCCACTGAACGACCCGGCCCCGCGCAACCCCGACGTGACCCCTGCCGTGGACACCGTCGACGAGCCCGTCCGCGCGCCGCGTGCCTCCCGTGCCCCCGCCCCGCGTGGCGGGAACCCCTCCTCCGGTGAGATGGACCTGGAGGAGCGGTCCTCGCTGCGCCGTGTCGCCGGGCTCTCCACCGAGCTCACCGACGTCACCGAGGTCGAGTACCGGCAGCTGCGCCTGGAGCGGGTCGTGCTGGTCGGCGTCTGGACCGAGGGCTCCTCCGAGCAGGCCAACGCCTCGCTCGCCGAGCTCGCCCGCCTGGCCGAGACGGCCGGCTCCCAGGTGCTCGACGGCCTGGTGCAGCGCCGCACGAACCCCGACCCGTCGACGTTCATCGGCGCCGGCAAGGTCTCCGAGCTCGACTCCGCGGTGCGCGCGGCCGGGGCGGACACCGTGATCTGCGACGGCGAGCTCTCGCCCGGTCAGCTGCGCCAGCTCGAGGAGAAGCTCAAGGTCAAGGTCATCGACCGGACCGCGTTGATCCTCGACATCTTCGCCCAGCACGCCCGTTCCCGGGACGGCAAGGCCCAGGTCGAGCTGGCCCAGCTGTCCTACCTGCTGCCGCGACTGCGCGGCTGGGGTGAGGCGCTGTCCCGGCAGGTCGGTGGACGGGCCGCGAACGGCGTCGGCATCGGTGGCCGCGGCCCCGGTGAGACGAAGATCGAGCTGGACCGCCGCCGGATCCGGACCCGCATGTCCAAGCTGCGCCGCGAGATCGGTGCGATGCGCCGGGTCCGGGAGACCCAGCGCGGCAACCGCCGCCGCTACGAGGTGCCGTCGGTGGCCATCGTCGGCTACACCAACGCCGGCAAGTCCAGCCTGCTCAACGCGCTCACCGACGCCGGTGTGCTGGTCCAGGACTCGCTGTTCGCGACGCTGGACCCGACCACCCGCAAGGCCGAGACCCCGGACGGGCGGCACTACACCCTCACCGACACGGTCGGGTTCGTGCGGCACCTGCCGCACCAGCTCGTCGAGGCGTTCCGGTCGACGCTGGAGGAGGCCGCGGAGGCCGACCTGCTGGTGCACGTCGTGGACGCCTCCGACGCGTTCCCGGACGAGCAGATCTCGGCCGTGCGCCAGGTCCTGGTCGAGATCGGGGAGCAGCAGGGCGGAACGATGCCGCGCGAGCTGCTCGTGGTGAACAAGACCGACGCCGCGGGTGACCTGGCCCTGGCCCGGCTGCGCGGGGCGCTGGCCGGCGAGGCCGTGTTCGTCTCGGCGCGCCGCGGCGACGGGATCACCAAGCTGCGCGACCGGATCGCCGAGCTGTTGCCGCACCCGGAGTACGAGGTCGACCTGCTGCTGCCCTACACCGAGGGCGGCCTGGTCGCGCGGGTGCACGACGAGGGCGAGGTGCTGTCCGAGGAGCACACCCCGGAGGGCACCCGTCTGCACGCCCGGGTCAGCCCGGAGCTGGGCACGGCGGTGTCGGCGTTCGTCACGGCCGGGACGCGGTCCGTGGCCGGTTCCGGCAAGTCGCGGCCCTGAGCAGGGCGTTCCGTAGCGGTTCGACGCTCGTTCTGGCCGCCGCCCTCCTCCTGACCACCCCGGTCCCGGGTGGGGCCGGAGCGGCGTCGGCGGCGACCCCTTCGCCCGCGCAGCCCTCACCCGGGCCGGGATGCACGATCACCGACGACCGGCTCGACGAGCTGTCCGGCCTGATCTCCGACGGCGGTCCGGGCGGCGGCCGCGGCGGCGGCCCCGGCGGCGGCGGGGAGCTGTGGGGGATCGTCGACAGCGGCTCGCGATCGGTCGCCTACCGCATCGACCCGGCGACCTGCGCCGTCACCGGCACCCGCTCCGCCCGGATCGACCCCGCCGACGTCGAGGACCTCGCCCTCGGCCCGGACGGCGCGCTGTGGCTCGCCGACATCGGCGACAACGCCGGCCGCCGGGACTCGGTCGCGCTGATCGTCCTGCCGCGCACCGGCCCGCCGCGCCTGTACCGGCTCACCTATCCGGACGGGCCGCGCGACGCCGAGGCGATGGCCGTCGGCGACGACGGCGTCCCGGTGATCGTCACCAAGGCCTCCGGCGCGGCCGGGGTCTACCGGCCGTCGGGCCCGCTCGCCGAGCCCGGGCCGACCCCGCTGGTGCGGGCCGGCCAGGTGGTGCTCCCGGTGTCGTCGACGGCCGGTGGCCCGCTCGGCGGGATCGGCAGCCGCACGGTCACCGGGGCCGGGTTGAGCCCCGCGACCGCGACCGGGGGCCGCGCGCTCGCCCTGCGCACCTACACCGACGCGTGGCTGTTCCCGCTGCGCGACGGCGCCTCCGCGGACGCGATCGTGACGGCCCTGACCGGGGCACCCGTCCGGATACCGCTACCGGACGAACCGCAGGGCGAGGCGGTCGCGCTCACCGGTGACGGGACGCTGCTGTCCGGGTCCGAGACCCGGAGCGGGCGTCCGGCCGGGATCCGCACGGTGCCCGGTGCGGTCGCCGCGGCCCTCGCCCCGGGCGCGGCGGCACAGGCGCAACCGGCGCAGGCACCGCCGACCCGGACGTTCCCCACATGGCTGCCCGCCGTCCTCGGCGGTGCCGTGGTGGTCGTGCTGCTGCTGGGCGCCGGCGTCGCGATGACGGTGCACGGCCGGCGCCGCCACTGACGCCCCGCCCGCTCGGCGCTGTTCCCTCCGGTGAGGGCACGGGGCGACAGGGGCGTCACAGGCGCCGCAGCACCGCCACGACCCGGCCCAGGATGGTTGCGTCGTCACCGGGTATCGGCTGGTAGGCCGCGTTCGCCGGCATCAGCCAGGCGTGCCCGTCCTTGCGGCGGAACGTCTTCACCGTGGCCTCGCCGTCGATCATCGCGGCGACCACCTCGCCCTGCTCGGCCACCGGCTGCTGACGCACCACGACCCAGTCGCCGTCGGTGATCGCGGCCTCGACCATCGAGTCGCCCTTGACGTTGAGCAGAAACAGCGTCCCCTCGCCGACGATCTCGCGGGGGAGCGGGAACACGCTCTGCACGGCCTGCTCGGCCAGGATCGGGCCACCGGCGGCGATGTCGCCGAGCAGCGGCACGAACGCCGGGGACGGCCGCTCGGACCGCACCGCCGACGGGTCGCCGTCGTTCTCGGAGCTCTCGCCGGTGTCGGGGCTGCGCACGTCGACCGCACGGGTGCGGTTCGGGTCCCGGCGCAGGAACCCCTTCTTCTCCAGCGTCCGCAGCTGGTGGTGCACCGACGACGTGGAGGTCAGCCCGACCGCGTCGCCGATCTCGCGCACGCTCGGCGGGTAGCCGAAGCGCTCCACCCAGTCCCGGATCACCGCGAGCACCTTGCGCTGGCGGGGGGTCAGGGCACGCGTGTCCGCCGCAGGATCGGGGAAGTCACGCACGTTCCCGGCCCCGGGACCGGCGGTCGTGCCGGTTCCGGACTCGTCCGCTGCCATGCGATCTCGCCTCCTCAAGGATTCGTTCGAGTTCGAACGGTAGTCGCCACCGGCACGATCGCCAAACACATGTTCGAACGACACGCCGGTATGTCGTGGATTTCTGTCGGGGCTCGGTGGTAGACACTCGCACGAGCGTTCGATCGAACATCAGTGCGATTCGTCGACAGGAGCCCGGTGCGAGAACCGGGCCCGGTGAGGGGCAGGGCCGTGATCACGTACGAGCTGCAGGAGACCCGCGACGTGCCCGTCGACGGTCGCCGCCACCCGTCCGTCCGGGTCGCCGGTGCCGAGGACGTCCGTGACATCCGGACCGCGCGGTCCGTGCGGTCCGGCGCCGGTCGCCGTCCGGCGTCCGGGGTCGCCGTGGTTGCGCGACAGAGGACGTCGGTTCGCCGGGACCGCCCCGTCCCGGCGCGGACCGCGCCCGGCCGGACCCGGTCCGCCGCACGCGGCGTGGCGCTGTGCCCCGGTCCGGTGCCGCTCGCGCCGCGCGCCGTGGTCTCGGCCGCCCGGTACCGGATGCGCCGTCTGGTCGCGGGGGCGGGCCTGGTGCTCGCATCGGCGGCCGTGGTGTTCGGGCTCGGGCTGCTCGCCGACGCCTCGGCCGCGGCGAACGGTGCTCCGATCGCCCCGGTGACCGTTCTCCACGGCTTCTGACGACGGGCGCGTGCGGCCGCCCACCCGTTTTTGTCGGGGGTCGCTGTTACACCTTTCGCACGCGCGTTCGACCGGTCCTCGGTGGCCGGTGCGGTGGCGACGAGGAAGCGGCGACGGGTAGCACTGCGGAGGGGTCATGGAAGAGCTCGACGTGATGGTCCGGACCGGCGGGGAGATCCCCCGGCCGCGGACGGGGGCCGACCGGCGCCGCCGGCGGACCCGCCGCCGGGTTCCCGTCGCCCGGCGGTCCGGGCCGGGCACGGCCACGGTGACGCCGCTCGCGCCCCGGCGCCGGGTGTGCGTTCCCGGGCCGGACACGGCCGGCGCCCCCGGTGCGGTGCCGGTCCCCGTTCTGCCGGCCGCTATCGCCGGTGCCGCCGCGGTGCCGGAGCGGGCGCCGCGGACGCGGGCGTGCCTGGTGCCGGCCCGCACCGCCGGACACCGGACGAGGGGTCACCGCGTCCGGACGCGCACCGAACGGTTCCTCGTCGGGCTCGCGACGGTCCTGTGCTCCGCCGTGGCGGTCGTCGTCCTGGGCCTGCTCGCCGACGCCTCCGCCGGGCGGGTCGACGCCCCGGGCGTCGGTGTTCCGTCCCCGGAGCCGGGGTACTCGGCTCCCGCGTGGTCGGTGCCGTCGCCAGGGTCGGACGGCGTCGTGCCGTCGGGTGTGGGGTCCTCGCGCTGACGCGCGCGGTCGGGCCGCCCGTCGGGCCGCCCTGACCGTGGTGCCCGGGTCGGGACGCCGGACCGCCCGGGGGCTCGGGCGACGACCCGCCCGGCGCGTCACCCCGGCGTGTCCCCGATGCGACCGGCGGGCGGACGGCCTCCGCCGGGTGCTGCGGACGGCGCCCCCGGGAAGGACGACCCGCTGAGCTGGGCGGACGTTCCGGCGGTCCCGGCCGAGCTGCTACGGCGGCCGATCACCGGTGTGCGACGCTGCTGCGCACGATCGGGCGAAGTGATGCGGGGAATGCCATCGCTGGTGGCGCACCCCTACATGTAGGGGTTACATTCGTGTCGTTCTCCCACAAGTTGGGGACATGATCAGGAGTTCGGGAGGGGAGTTCGCGCATGCGCTGCCCGTTCTGCCGTCACCCGGACTCCCGTGTGATCGACTCCCGGACCGCCGACGACGGGACCGCCACGCGCCGTCGCCGGTCGTGCGCCGCCTGTGCCAAACGGTTCACCACGGTCGAGGAAGCCGTGTTGGCCGTCGTCAAGCGCAGCGGGGTGACCGAGCCGTTCAGCCGCCCCAAGGTGGTGAGCGGCGTCCGGAGGGCGTGCCAGGGCCGGCCCGTCGACGAGGACGACCTGCAACAGCTGGCACACAAGGTCGAGGAGTGCGTACGGGCGGGCGGTGCGGCCGAGATCCCCAGCCACGAGGTGGGGCTGGCGATCCTCGGACCGCTGCGTGAGCTCGACGAGGTCGCATACCTGCGCTTCGCGAGCGTCTACCGCGCGTTCTCGTCGATCGAGGATTTCGAGAAGGAGATCGCCGACCTGCGTTCTGCGGCTGCCGGGGAAGCAGTCGACGGAACAGGTGGCGCCCCGCCGGGCTGAGTGAGCCGGAGGGGCACGGTGTCGGGTGCGGGAAACCGTGGACGGCACCGCGGTCCGCGCTGCCCTGAGGGCGCGGGCTCAAGGATTCGTCGACAACGGAAGAAGACGTTCATGACCGAAACCGTCGGGGGCCCGACGGCGGCCGAGCAGGCCGCAGACGCTGCAACGAACGGAGCCGGCACCCACGGTGCCGCGGAGCAGGGGAAGACCCGCACCGCCCGCTCCGGCAAGAACGGGGCACGCGCCGCGGACAAGGGCGGCCGCGCCGGGCTGACGGTGGGACGTGTGTTCACGACCGCCGGGAGCCACCCGTATGACGAGGTGACCTGGGAGCGCCGCGACGTCGTCATGACGAACTGGCGCGACGGCACGGTCAACTTCGAGCAGCGCGGCGTGGAGTTCCCGTCGGACTGGTCGGTGAACGCGACCAACATCGTCACGAGCAAGTACTTCCGCGGCGCCGTCGGCAGTCCGCAGCGCGAGTCGAGCCTGCGCGACCTGATCGACCGCGTGGTCGGTACCTACCGCCGCGCCGGCATCGAGAACGGCTACTTCGCCACCGACGCCGACGCCGAGATCTTCGACCACGAGCTGACCTGGATGCTGCTGCACCAGGTGTTCAGCTTCAACTCGCCGGTCTGGTTCAACGTCGGGACGAGCTCCCCGCAGCAGGTCAGCGCCTGCTTCATCCTCTCGGTCGACGACACCATGGAGTCGATCCTGAACTGGTACCGCGAGGAGGGCCTGATCTTCAAGGGCGGCTCCGGTGCCGGCCTCAACCTCTCCCGCATCCGCTCGTCGAAGGAGCTCCTGTCCTCCGGCGGCACCGCCTCGGGTCCGGTCTCGTTCATGCGCGGTGCCGACGCCAGCGCGGGCACCATCAAGTCCGGCGGCGCGACCCGTCGCGCGGCGAAGATGGTCGTCCTCGACGTCGACCATCCCGACATCGAGGAGTTCGTCGAGACCAAGGCCAAGGAGGAGGCCAAGGTCCGGGTGCTGCGCGACGCCGGGTTCGACATGGACCTGGGCGGCTCGGACATCACGTCCGTGCAGTACCAGAACGCCAACAACTCGATCCGCGTGAACGACGAGTTCATGCGCGCGGTCGAGGAGGACGGCGACTTCGGCCTGCGCGGCCGGATGACCGGTGAGGTCATCGAGACGGTCAGCGCGAAGAAGCTCTTCCACGGCATCGCCGAGGCGGCCTGGAACTGCGCCGACCCCGGCATCCAGTACGACTCCACGATCAACGACTGGCACACCTGCCCGGAGTCCGGCCGGATCTCCGCGTCGAACCCGTGCTCGGAGTACATGCACCTGGACAACTCCAGCTGCAACCTGGCCTCGCTGAACCTGATGAAGTTCCTCGGCGACGACGACCAGTTCGACGCCGCGACGTTCGCCAAGGCCGTCGAGCTGATCATCACCGCGATGGACATCTCGATCTGCTTCGCCGACTTCCCGACCGAGCCGATCGCCGAGACCACCCGGCAGTTCCGCCAGCTGGGCATCGGCTATGCGAACCTGGGCGCGCTGCTGATGGCGACCGGGCACGCCTACGACTCCGAGGGTGGCCGCGCCGTCGCCGGCTCCATCACCTCGCTGATGACGGGTGCCGCCTACAAGCGCTCGGCCGAGTTGGCCGCGATCGTCGGCACCTACGACGGCTACGCCCGCAACGCCGAGGCCCACCAGCGCGTCATGCGCAAGCACTCCGCGGCCAACGACGCGATCCGCGCGAACCCGGCCAGCACCACGATCCAGAAGCTGGCCACGATCACGTGGAAGGAGTGCCTGGCGCTCGGCGAGACCAACGGCTGGCGCAACGCGCAGGCCTCCGTCCTCGCCCCGACCGGCACGATCGGCCTGATGATGGACTGCGACACGACCGGCATCGAGCCGGACCTGGCGCTGGTCAAGTTCAAGAAGCTGGTCGGCGGCGGCTCCATGCAGATCGTCAACCAGACGGTGCGCCGCGCCCTGGACAACCTCGGCTACCAGCCCGAGCAGGCCGAGGCGATCGTCGAGTACGTCGCCGAGCACGGTCACGTCGTCGACGCCCCGGGCATGAAGCCCGAGCACTACGACGTGTTCGACTGCGCGATGGGCGAGCGGGTCATCCCCGCGATGGGGCACGTCCGGATGATGGCCGCGGCACAGCCGTTCCTGTCCGGCGCGATCTCCAAGACGGTGAACATGCCCGAGCGGGCCACCGTCGCCGACGTCGAGCGGATCTACCTCGAGGGGTGGCGCCTGGGCCTCAAGGCGCTGGCCATCTACCGCGACAACTGCAAGGTCGGCCAGCCGCTCTCGGCCGGCAAGGGCGGGGAGAAGAAGGCCGAGCCGGAGACCGTCACGGTCGTCGAGCAGCGCCCGGTCCGCCGGCGGTTGCCGAAGAAGCGCCCCAGCGAGACCGTCTCGTTCACCGTCGGCGGCGCCGAGGGCTACCTGACCGCCGGCTCCTACCCCGACGACGGCCTGGGCGAGATCTTCGTCAAGCTCGGCAAGCAGGGCTCGACGCTCGCCGGCGTGATGGACGCGTTCTCGATGTCGATCTCGGTCGGGCTGCAGTACGGCATCCCGCTGGAGTTCTACGTCTCGAAGTTCTCCAACCTGCGCTTCGAGCCGGCCGGCATGACCGACGACCCGGACGTCCGGATCGCGACCAGCGTCCTGGACTACCTGTTCCGCCGTCTCGCGCTGGACCACCTGCCCTACGAGAAGCGGGTCCAGCTGGGCATCTACTCCGCGGACGAGCGCACGGCGCAGGTCAACGAGAACTACGGCACCGACGGTGACCTGGACATGGACGAGTTCCGCTCGTCGGTGCCCGCGTCGACGAAGTCCGACGAGCCCGCCGGGGTGGACCCGGCCCCGGCCGAGGTCGGCAGCTCCACCGAGCTGCTCGAGCTGCGCCTGGGCAAGGCCGCCGACGCCCCGCTGTGCATGACCTGCGGGACGAAGATGCGCCCCGCCGGATCCTGCTACCTCTGCGAGGGCTGCGGCTCCACCAGCGGCTGCAGCTGACCCACCGCCGACGGCCCGGCACCGGATCCCCCGTGCCGGGCCGTCGGCGTGTCCGGACGCCGTCGCCTTCGGACTCCGCACGAACGGAGCTCCCGTCCACCCCGGTCGTGCGAGCGGAGCCTTCGTCCAGGTCGTCGGACCGGGTGACCGCTCAGGTGGCGGAGCGCTCCGCCCCGGCCTCGCCCGGGTCCGGGCCGGTGGTGGGGCTGCGCAGGAGCTGGCGCCACTGCTCCGGGCTCCACCGCGCCGGTTCGGTTGAGTGCAGGAACTCCTCCAGCAACCCGACGAAGCGCGCCGGGTCGGTGTGGAACGGGAAGTGCCCCGAGTCGGCGAAGATCTCCAGCCGGCTGCCCGGCATGGCCTCGTGCGCACGGCGGCCGTGCTCGACCGGGACGACGGCGTCGCGGGCACCCCAGACGAGCAGCGTCGGCATCCCGCGGGTGAGGTAGCAGCGGTCCAGCATGCTCACGACCTGCCCGCGCCAGTCCACCACCGCCCGCAGGGTCCGGATGAACGCCGAGCGCGCCGTCGCGTCGGGCAGGGCGTCGACGATTCGCAGGAGGTCGGAGGCGTCCACACCGAGGTCGGTGCCGAGCGTCTTCAGCATCTGGACGGCCAGTCCGGCCTGCCAGCGCGCGGTGGGCAGCGACAGCGCGGCCAGCACGGTCTGCGCACCGGGGAGGCTGGCCGCGCGCAGGACGTTCGCCACCTCCAGCCCGGCGCCGCCGCTGCCGATCAGGACGAGACGCTCGGTGCGGTCGGGGAACTGGTAGGCGAACTGCATCGCGACGCCGCCGCCGAGCGAGTGCCCGATCAGCGTCGCGCGCTGAATGCCGAGCACGCCGAGCAGGTCGCGGACGCCGTTGGCGTAGGCGGCGACCGAGTAGTCGGCGCGGGGCTTGTCCGAGTGCCCGTGCCCGAGCAGGTCCGGGGCGATCACGAGGTGGTGGCGCGCCAGCGCGGGCAGGATCGGCTCCCACGTCGCGGAGCTGTCCCCGATGCCGTGGATCAGCACCACCGGAGGGCCGGACCCGGCGACCCGGAACGCCCGCCGGTAGCCGTGCACGGTGCGGAACCGCAGCTCGGAGTCCCGCGGCGGGACGACCCCGAGGCGGTCACCCCCGGCGCGGCTGCGCGGGTCCTGCCGGACGGCCACGGCGCCTCCTCGGGTCCTCGGGCGGTTCCGGGAGACGGTAGGCCCGCCCGGTTACCGCGGTGTTGCGCCGAGCGGCTGCCTAGAGTCAGGCGTGTGACGAGTCGTTTCAGCGTCGTTCCCGCCGCCTACGTCCTGCTGCTCCGCGGCCCCGTCGACGGCGGGGGAGAGGTCCTGCTGCAGCTACGACGCAACACCGGCTTCCGGGACGGCTACTGGGCCGCGGCCGCCGCCGGGCACGTCGAGGAGGGGGAGTCCGCCCTCGCCGGAGCCGTCCGCGAGGCCGCCGAGGAGCTCGGCGTCACGATCGCCGAGGCCGATCTCGTCCCGCTGACGGCGGTCCACCGCACCCAGGGCAACGGCAACGCGATCGACGAGCGCGTCGACTTCTTCTTCACCTGCCGGCGCTGGGAGGGCGAGCCGCGCCGGATGGAGGCCGCGAAGAGCGCCGACGTCGCCTGGTTCGCCCTCGACGCGCTGCCCGACCCGGTCGTCCCGCACGAGCTCGCCGTCCTCGAGGCGCTCCGCGCCGGGGGCCCGCCCGCGATCACCACCCACGGCTTCGATTCGTGATCCGGAAAGGCCTAACCTGACGAGGTGAGCGACGTCGCGTCCGACCCCACCGTGCAGGTCTGTGCCGGAGACCCCGAGGCCGGACCGGTCCGAGAGGTCATCGACGCGACGACGGTGCGCCTCGGCGAGCACACCGACGTGCAGCGCCTGCTGCCCCGTCTGGGACGGCGGATGGTCGGCGCCTGGTGCTTCGTCGACACCTACGGCCCGGACGACATCGCCGACGAGCCCGGCATGCAGGTCGCCCCGCACCCGCACACCGGCCTGCAGACGGTCAGCTGGCTCGTCGACGGCGAGGTGCACCACCGCGACTCGGTCGGCAGCGACCAGGTCGTGCGCGCCGGGGAGCTCGGGCTGATGACGGCCGGGCACGGGATCGCGCACTCCGAGCAGTCGCCGGACCCGCACTCCCCGCTCCTGCAGGGCGCCCAGCTGTGGGTGGCGCTTCCCGAGGCGGAGCGCGACATCGAGCCCCGGTTCGAGCACCACACCGACCTGCCGGTCGTCACCGACCGCGGCCTGTCGGCGACGGTCCTGCTCGGCGAGTTCGCCGGTGCGGTCTCCCCGGGCCGTACGCACAGCCCGCTGGCCGGGGTGGACGTCTCGGTCTCCCGGGGCGCGGACGTGCTGCTCCCGCTGCAGCGGGACTGGGAGTACGCGGTGCTCACCGTGTCCGGGCACCCGGACGTCGCCGACGGTGAGCTGGACCCGGGCGCGCTGCTCTACCTGGGCTGCGGGCGCGACGAGGTGCGGCTGCGCGCGGGCAGCGACCACGACCGCCTGCTGCTGATCGGCGGCGCGCCGTTCGACGAGAAGATCGTCATGTTCTGGAACTTCATCGGCCGCAGCTCGCGGGAGATCGAGTCGTTCCGCGAGCAGTGGCAGGACGAGATCGCCGGCTCGGGACCCGGCACGCCGCGCTTCGGTGCGGTGCCCGGCTACGAGGGCGACCCGCTGCCGTCCCCGGAGCTGCCCGCGGCCGGACGCCTGCGCCCGCGCGGACGCGTCGAGCGCCGCCGGTCCTGAGCTCTACTCCGGTTCGACCAGGCAGATCTCGACCGTCACCTCGGGACGCTCGTCGACCGGCTCGTCGGGGTCCCAGGCCCAGTGGAGCACCCACTCGACCTCGTAGTCGTCGCGCGGCCACCCCCGCGGCGCGTGGTTGACCCACTCGCCGGTGCGAGGGATGACCCGGAACCAGCGCAGCTGGCCCTTCTGCTGACCGACCCGGACCAGGGCCGGCACGAGACCGTCGTGTGCGTCGGGCATCCCGGCATGGTGCCAACTCCCACGCGCTCCGCGCTGCCCCCGATCGCCGGACGGCGGTGGACGAGAGCTCCGCTCGCGCGCCCGGGTCGGACGGGAGCTGCTCTCGTGCACGCCCTCGGGGCTACGGCAGCACCGCGCGGAAGCAGTAGCGGTCGAGGCTGAAGAAATAGTCGTCCCGGTCCCGGACGTCGGCGCGCCAGGCGTGGGCGTCGTCGGCGGTCAGACCCTCGCGCCCGGCCACGAAGTCGGTGATCATCTCGATCATGCCGGCGCTGTAGGTGTCGGTGTCGAACTCCGGGTTGAGCAGCGACACCATGTCGACCGTGACGCCGGTGAACCCGGCGGAGCGCAGGCGGGGTCCGAGCGTGCAGCGCAGGCGCGGGTCGGCCAGGTGCGCCTCCCACGCCCGCAGCACGCGGCGGTGCCGGTCCCGGTCGGTCACGTTCCAGACCACCGAGTCCCAGTCCGTGTCGAGCAGCAGCACCCGGCCGCCCGGGCGCAGGACCCGGGCGATCTCGGTCAGCGCCGCCGGGACGTCGGCGACGTACTCCAGGACCTGGGTGGAGACCACGGCGTCGAACGGGCCGTCGGGCAGCGAGCCCGGCCCGTCGATCCCGCGCTCGTCCACCCGGGCCCGGTCGCCACAGCGCTCCCGGGCCATCTCCACCATCGACGGGCTCGGATCGATCCCGTGCGCGACCCCGTCCGGGCCGGCCGCGGCGGCGATCGCCTCCAGCAGCTGACCCGGACCGGTACCGATGTCGAGCACGTGCTCCCCGGGACGCACGTCCAGCAGCGCGAGCGTGCGCTCCCGCTGCGTGACGACGTCGTGCGTGGCGTACGTCCGCGCCACCCGCCGGGCACTCGCCGCGTCGAACGGCAGCATGCCTGCCATCGCGCGGCTACCCGCCGGTGTACCGGGCCGACTCGATCAGCTCGGACACCGCCTCCGGTGGCACCCGGAACGACCGTCCGAACCGGACGGCCGGCAACTCACCACTGTGCACCAGGCGGTACACGGTCATCCGCGAGACCCGCATGCGTTCCGCGACCTCGGCCACGGTCAGGAACGGTGCGTCCTGCCCGGCCCGCTGCTCCGGTATTCCAGCACCCATTCTCGCGACCCCTCCCACGTACTTTGCGTGACGAGACGGTAGCCCAGATGCCGACACCCTCCGGGTGCGTTCACGTCCCCGGTCGGGTGGCATCGTCCGATGACACCTGCCCTGGGTGGTGGCGCGACGACCCAGCGTGACGACGGGCGTCGCGTAGTCTCCGATCGATGAGCCTGACGACGACGTCGGACACGCCGCAGCCGGCCGATCTGGCCCCCGCGGGGTTCGTGGACTCCGACTCCACCGAGGTGCGCGCGTTCACCGCACGGGTGACCGAGGGGGTCGACGACCCGGTCGAGCGGGCCGTCGCGCTGTTCACCGCCGTGCGCGACGAGATCTGGTACGACCCGTTCTGCCTGGTCACCGAGCCCGCCGCCTGCCGCGCGAGCGCGATCGCGGAGCAGGGCAACAACTGGTGCGTCCCGAAGGCCGTGCTGCTCACCGCGGCCGCGCGGGCCGCCGGCATCCCGGCCCGGCTCGGGTTCGCCGACGTGCGCAACCACCTCAACACCGAACGGCTGCGCGCCCGGATGGGCGGCGCCGACCTGTTCGTCTTCCACGGCTACACCGCCCTGCACCTCGACGGGCGCTGGGTGAAGGCCACCCCGGCGTTCAACGCCGAGCTCTGCGCCCGCTTCGGCGTCGACCCGATCGACTTCGACGGCCGCACCGACGCGCTGATGCACCCCTACGACGGCGCCGGGGACGAGTACATGGAGTACGTCCACGACCGCGGCCAGTACACCGACCTGCCACTCGACGAGCTGCTCACGACGTTCCGTGAGCACTACGGCGAGGCCATGTTCGCCGCCGACGACCGGGGAGCCGACACGTTCACCCGGTGAGCGTGACGCGCTCCCGCAGCCCGGCCGCGAGCCCGGCGATCGTCAGCAGGTCGACGACGCCTCCACCGACCTCGGCCAGGCGCCGCCGCCGGATACCGGCCATCCGCAGCCGCAGGTGCATCCGGGTCCCGGCGCCCTCGGCGCGCGCCACGATCGCCCAGCTCAACCGGATCCGGCCCCGGGCCGACCGGTGCACCAGCACGTGCGGCGGCTCGTGCACGACGACCTCGAACGTCGCGTCCGGCCCGCCCCAGTCCGCGATCACGTCGCCGGGACGCAGGTGCTGCAGCTCCGGGTCGATCCGGCGGATCCCGCGCCGCCGCGCCGGGACGACGGTCTCCACCCGGCGGGGGAGGTACCAGCCGGATCGGCCCTTGCCCAGCTGCACGATCCACGGCCACACCGACGCCTGCGTCGCGGGCAGGGAGAACGCCCGGTCCATGACGACCTCGGCGTCCGGGACGAGGTCGTCACCGGGGAGGGCGGCGGCGCGTTCCGCCGCGCGCGGGCGGACGCCCAGCAGGTCGGCGGAGGGGAGCATCGATCCAGTAGACCAGCCCGGGGGAACGGGGGCGAAAACTGCGAAGCGTTGCGAACTACAGTGCGGTGGTGACCCCTCACTCGGTGACCGACGACGACCCGGCAGGCGACTGGACCGCCCCGGGGGTGTTCCGGTCCGCCCCGGACGTCTACCGGATCCCGCTGCCGCTGCCGCAGGACGGTCTGCGCGCGGTGAACGTCTACGCCGTCGCCGACACCGACGGCTGGACCCTGATCGACTCCGGCTGGGCCCTGGACGAGGCGCGCGACCTGCTCGAGTCGGCGCTCAAGGCCCTGGGCTCCGGGTTCGGCGACGTCCGCCGGTTCCTCGTCACCCACGCCCACCGCGACCACTACACGATGGCCTCGGTGCTGCGCCGCGAGTACGGGACCCCGGTGCTGCTCGGCCGCGGTGAGGAGCCCAATCTCGACGTCATGCACGACGCGGCCCGCCGCCCGGGCGACGCCGACGCCCCGCGCCTGGTCCGGTCCGGCGCGCACGACCTGGCCCGCCAGGTCCGCGACACCCCGTGGCCGGTCCCGGACGTCACCCAGTGGGAGTTCCCGGACGAGTGGATCGAGGACCGGGCCGTCCTCGAGGTCGGCGAGGGGGAGGGGATCCGCCGGCTGGAGGCGATCGAGACCCCCGGCCACACCCGCGGTCACCTGGTCTTCGCCGACGACGCGTCGGACCTGATGTTCGCCGGCGACCACGTCCTGCCCCGGATCACGCCGTCGATCGGCCTGCAGCCGAACCCGGTGGCCAACCCCCTGGGCGACTTCCTGACCTCGCTGCAGCTGCTGCGCAGCCGTCCGGACGCGCGCCTGCTGCCGGCGCACGGCCCCCTCGGACGGCGGGTACACGAACGGGTGGACGAGCTGCTCGCCCACCACGTGACCCGGCTCGACGCCAGCCTGGCCGCGATCGACGCCGGGTGCGGCACCGGCTTCGAGGTGGCCGGGCGCCTGCGCTGGACCCGGCGTGAGCACCACCTCTCCGACCTGGACCTCTTCAACTCCATGCTCGCGGTCATGGAGACCAGCGCGCACCTCGACGTGCTGGTCGAGCGGGGGGTTCTCGCGGTGTCCGACGAGGACGGCGTCGCGATCTACCGGCGGGCCTAGCAGCCGGAGCGGGACACACCGGCCGCGACACGCCCGGAATGCGGGTGTCGGGCTGGCCGGGGAGCACCCGGATACGGCACAGTGGCGCCAACGTCATCCGACCCCCGAGAAGGAGAACGCCGGACCCAGCCACGCACAGATCCACACCACGCTCTGCCGCACGCACCACGCAGCACGTTCGAGGACGTAGGGGAAGACGATCCTCGTCGACGTACAGCGGAGGTAGCAGTGAGCACACGCGGGGTGGTTTTCGTCCACTCGTCGCCGACTGCGGTCTGTCCGCACGTCGAGTGGGCGATCTCAGGTGTCCTCGGGGCACGGGTGTCCTTGGAGTGGTCACCTCAGCCCGTCGTGTCCGGACAGATGCGAGCCGAGTGCTCGTGGTCCGGACCCGCCGGTAGCGGGGGTGCGATCGCGGGCGCGTTGCGCGCGTGGTCGATGCTGCGCTTCGAGGTCACCGAGGACCCGAGCCCGGGGATGGACGGCGAGCGGTTCGCCCACGTCCCCGGCCTGGGGATGTGGCGTGGACGGACCAGCGCGAACGGTGACGTCGTGCTGCCGGAGGACCAGATCCGGTCGATCATGGCCGAGTGCTCCGGGGCGCAGCTGCCGCGGCGGCTCGACCAGCTCCTGGGCACCGCCTGGGACGACGAGCTGGAGTCCTTCCGGTTCGCCGGCGACGGCGCGGCCGTCACCTGGCTGCACCAGGTGGGTTAGGCGCACCGGCGGGATCGATCACCCCGGGGGCCCGGGGCGGGCGGGCGGATAGCAGACTGTCACCGTGGCGAGCAGAGGTGGGCGTCGAGCGGTGGCACTCTGCGTGGCGCTGGTCCTCGTTCTCGCGGGTGTCGGTGCCGCAGCCTTCTACGCCTCGGGGCAGGCACTGCAGGGCCCCTCTCCGGGCGCCGCACCGCCGTCCCTTCCGGACTCCGGTGCCGGGTCCAACACCGTCCAGCTCAGCGACGACGCCGCCACGCACCCCGCGGCCACGCTCGTGCTGGAGCAGATCCAGCTCTACTTCAACGCGATCAACAACCGCGACTATCCGACGTGGACCCAGGTCGTCACCGACGAGCGCGCGGCCCAGCAGCCCCGCGAGGACTGGCTGCGCGGGATCGGCTCGACCACCGACGGCACGATCCGGGTCGACCGGATCACCGACCTGGACCAGGGGCGCGTGCTGGCGCTCGTCCGGTTCGTCAGCGTGCAGAACCCCGCCGACGGCCCGGCGGGTCTGAAGGTCGGCCGGATCTGCTGGCGGGCGTCGCTGCCGATGGCAGGCTCCCCGCCGCGCCTGGAGGTCGGCGACGCGGCCAGCACCCTCGGCGCCCCCTGCTGAAAAACGGCTGTGCGCGGATACCACTGCCGGGGCAGCGATATCCGCGCACGAGCGCGCAGCGCCTGTCAGACCTTGGTGAACAGCAGCGACGCGTTGTGCCCGCCGAAACCGAACGAGTTGTTGATCGCCGCGGTGACGTCGGTGCGACGCGGTTCCCCGGCCACGACGTCGAGCTCCACGCCCGGGTCGAGGTTCTCCAGGTTCAGCGTCGCCGGGATGACGCCCTCGGACAGCGAGAGCATCGTGACGATGCCCTCGACCGCTCCGGCCCCGCCGACCAAGTGGCCGAGCGCGGACTTGGGCGCGGTCAGCACCGGGTGGTCGCCCAGCGCCTTGCGGATCGCCACCGTCTCGCCGACGTCGCCGGCGACCGTCGACGTCGCGTGGCAGTTGACGTGCCCCACGTCGGACGGCTCGAGACCGGCCGTCTTCACGGCCGCCTTCATCGCCCGGGACTGTCCCACGCCCTCCGGGTCGGGCCCGGTGATGTGGTAGGCGTCCGACGTCAGCCCCACGCCGGCGAGCCGGCCGCGGATCGTCGCGCCGCGGGCCTTCGCGAACTCCTCGCGCTCCAGCACGACGACGCCCGCACCCTCACCGAGCACGAACCCGTCGCGCCCGGTGTCGAACGGCCGCGAGGCGCGCTCCGGGTCGTCGTTGCGCTGCGACAGTGTCCGGGCCTGCACGAAGCCGGCCACGGTGATCGGCACGATGCAGGACTCCGCGCCGCCGGCCAGGATCACGTCGACCTCGCCGGCCATCAGCAGCCGGTAGGCCCAGACCATGGCCTCGGCACCGGTCGCGCACGCCGACGCGGGGGAGTGCACCCCGCCCTGCGCGCCCCACTCGAGGCTGACCATGGCGGCCGGGCCGTTCGGCATCAGCATCGGGACGGTCAGCGGGGAGACCTTGCGCAGGCCGTGCTCCTCGAGCAGGTCGTCCTGCGCGAGCAGCGTCGGGGCCCCGCCGATCCCGGCGCCGATCACGATCGCCAGACGTTCGCCCTCGACCTGCGGGCTGCCGCCCTCGGCGTTCGGGGCGTCGCCGAGCCCGGCGTGCGCCCACGCCTCACGCGCCGCGACGATCGCCACCTGCTCGCAGCGGTCCATCCGGCGCGCCTGCACCCGGGAGATCACGTCGGTGGGCTCGACGGCGAGCTGCGCCGCGATGTGCACCGGCAGGTCGATCTTCTCGGTCCACTCGGCCTTGATCGGGCCGACGCCGGACCGGCCGGCGAGCATGCCCTCCCAGGTGGAGGCCACGTCGCCGCCGAGCGGGGTGGTCGCCCCGTACCCGGTGACGACGACTCCGTTGCTCATGATGTCTCCTCCCCGGCGCCGTGCGGAGCCGCGCTCAGCACGGACTCCGTGCTGCAGCCGGTCGGGCTCACTGGTGCTTGGAGATGAAGTCGACGGCGTCGCCGACGGTCTTGAGCTCGGCGAGCTGGTCGTCCGGGATCTTGGCGCCGAACTTGTCCTCGGCCTGCACGGCGATTTCGACCATGGACAGCGAGTCGATGTCGAGGTCGTCGACGAAGGACTTCTCGGAGGTCACCTCGGCGGTGTCGATGCCGGCGACCTCCTCCACGATCTCGGCCAGGCCGGAGAGGATCTCAGCGTTGTCAGCCACGGTGGTGCGCTCCTAGCGTTGTCGGGTACTGCGATGGGTCGTACAGATGGTGCGGCGTCGCTACGGGCAGACGACGACCTGTCCCGCGTAGGACAGACCCGCGCCGAAGCCTACGAGCAACATCGTGTCGCCGGAACGTACCCGTCCGGCGGCACGCATGTGATCCAGCGCAACCGGGATGGACGCCGACGAGGTGTTGCCGGTCGTCACGATGTCGTCGGCGACGACCAGGTCCTCCCGGGCCCCCTTGGCCCGCAGGCGCTTGGCGATCGCCTCGACGATGCGCAGGTTCGCCTGGTGCGGGATCAGGACGTCGATGTCGGCGGGCTCGAGACCGGCGCGGGCGATGGCGTCCAGGGCGACCGGGGCGATCTCGCCGGTCGCCCAGCGGAAGACCGTCTGGCCCTCCTGGTGCAGCTTGTTGGTGGACTCGCCGAGGATCCGGATGGTGGTGGCGTGGTCCCCGGCGCTGCCCCAGGCGACCGGCCCGATGCCGACCTCGTCCTCGGCCGCGGCGCCGACGACGGCCGCGCCGGCGGCGTCGGCGAAGATGATGCAGGTCGAGCGGTCGTCCCAGTCGATCCAGTCGGACAGCTTCTCCGCGCCGATCACCAGCACGTGCCGGGCGGTGCCGGAGCGGATCATGTCGTTGGCGACGCCGAGGCCGTAGCAGAACCCGGCGCACGCGGTGTTCACGTCGAACGCGGCCACGCCGCCCGCGCCGAGGCGGTCCGCGACCTGCGCCGCGGCGTTGGGGATCGGGTTGGGCATCGTGCAGGTCGCGACGATGACGGCGTCCACATCGGAGGGATCGAGACCGGCGTCGGTCAGCGCGGCCCTGCCCGCGGCCACGGCCATGTCCGGCAGCGACGTGTCGGCGTCGGCGACGCGGCGCTCGGCGATCCCGACGCGGGAGCGGATCCACGCGTCGTCGGTGTCCACCCGCTTCGCCAGATCCTCGTTGGTCACGACCCGCTCGGGCCGGAAGCTCCCGGTGCCCAGCAGGCGGGCTCCGGGCGCGGTCGGGGGCAGCTGCAGTCCGGCGCTCACCGGTCGCCGCCCCGGTGCTCGGCGACCAGCTCGGCGGCTTTCTCCAGCTGCTCGGGCGTCTTGACGGCCAGCGTCGGGGTGCCCTTGAGCTCACGCTTGACCAGGCCGACGAGCGTCGCGCCGGGCGGGAGCTCGAGAGCGGCCGACAGGCCGTCGCGTCCGAGCGTGGCCATGCAGGAGTCCCAGCGGACGGGGCGGGTCACCTGCGCCACCAGGCGCTCCAGGGCCTGCGCGCCGCTGGTGACGGGCTCGCCGTCGGCGTTCGAGAGCAGCGTGCGGGTCGGGTCGGTGACGGTGACCGATGTCGCGTGGGCGGCCATCGCCTCGCCCGCGGAGGCCATGTAGCGGGTGTGGAACGCCCCGGCGACCGGCAGCTGCTTGACCCGCGCGCCCTCGGGCGGGGTCGCGACGAGCTCCTCGATGGCCGGGGTGGCACCGGCGGCGACGATCTGCCCGGCGCCGTTGCGGTTGGCCGGGTCCAGGCCCAGCTCGGACAGCCGCGCCAGGACGGTCTCCTCGGCGCCCCCGAGCACGGCGGCCATCGACGTCGGCTCGGCGGCGCAGGCGGCGGCCATCTCGCGGCCGCGGACACCGGCCAGGGCGACGGCGTCGTCGTCGGTCAGGACGCCGGCGATCGCGCAGGCGGTGAGCTCGCCGATCGAGTGCCCGGCCACGACGACGTCGTCGGGGAGGTCGACCTGGGCCAGCAGGCGGCGCGCGGCCAGCAGCCCGAGCGCGACGATCAGCGGCTGGGTGACCGCGGTGTCGGTGATCTCCTCGGCCTCGGCGGTGGTGCCCAGCCGGACGAGGTCCAGCCCGACGGCGTCGGACCAGCCGGCGACGGTCTTCTCGGCGTCCGGGTCGGTGAGCCAGGGGGAGAGCATGCCGGGGGTCTGCGCCCCCTGGCCGGGTGCGAGCAGGGCGATCACCGGGACATCACACACCCCTCGGGCATCGTGGCGGCATACCGGCGTCCACGAACTCCCGGCCCGGAAGTTGGAGGAAACCTCCAAGTGGAGCACTGTGATGGAGCTGACATCACCGGACCACCTGACCGCATCTTTGTAGGGTTCATCAAATCCTCGCCGCCTCGGGATCGGGACGCGACCTCTCCGTGACCGGGGATCCGGGCGTGTCGCGACCGGCGCCGGGAACTCTGGCAGGCGGGTCCTCGCCCGCCGCGACCGGCACGGTGTCCATCGTGCGCTCGACGACGAGGGCGGTCCGCAGCACGAACGCCTGCCGCGGGTCCGACGGCACCCGTCCGGTGACCTCGGCGACCCGTTTGAGGCGGTACCGGACCGTGTTCGGGTGCACGAACAGCGTCCGTGCGCACGCCTCCAGCGCGCCGCCGCCCTCGAGGTACACCGACAGCGTGTGCAGCAGCTCGCCCCCGGCCGCCCGCAGCGGGCCGACGACGTCGGTCGCGAGCCGCGCCCGGGCCGCGGCGTCGCCGCAGAGGGCGCGTTCGGGCAGCAGGTCGTCGCTGTGGACGGGGCGTGGGGCGTCGGGCCATCCGGGGGCGGCCCGCAGCCCGGCGAGGGCCTCGGCGACGGCGGTCCCGGTGCGGGCCAGGTCCGGGCTCGACGGGCCGGTGACGACCGGGCCCGGCCCGAACTCGCCGGCGATCCGTTCCAGCACCATGGCCGGGTCGGTGCCGCCCCGGTCGGTGCCCCGGTCCGGGCCGGACTCGTGCAGCAGGACGACCAGGCGTCGACCCTGCACGCCGACCAGGATCTCGTGCCCGAGACGGGCGGCGTGCCGACGCAGGTCGGCGAGGAGCTCGGGGGACTCGGCCGGGCTCGACGGGGCCGGACCGGCGAGCGGCGGGCTGCCGACCAGGCAGCGGACCGGGGCCTCGGGATCCCAGCCCAGGGCCGAGGCGCGCGAGACGAGCGCGCCGTCGGTGTCGCCGCGCACCACGCCGTCGACCACGAGGGCCTCGAGGCGGGCGTCCCACGCCCCGCGGGACTCCGCGGCCCCGGCGTAGACGGTGGCCGCGGCGAACGCTATCTCCCGCCCGAAGCGCAGCACGGACTCGGTGAGCACGCGCCGCTCCCGGTCGTCGGCGGCCAGCGGCGGCAGGTGCTGCTCGAACACGTCGGCCGCGATCCGTACCAGCTCGACGGTCTGGCGCAGGCTGATCCGACGCGTCAGGTCGCGCGGGGCGATCCGGAAGGCCTCGGCGGTGAGCCGGATGGTCGCGCCGGGCTCGGCGAGCCACGCCACGAAGTTGCTCACCCCGGTCTGCGTGACCAGGGCGACGGCGGCGCGCTGGTCCGCGGTCAGACGCGCGAACCAGGGCTGACGTTGCTCCATCGCGGCCATGCACGTCGCGGCGAGTCCGCCCGCCGCCAGTTCGAGGCGGCGCAGCGTCGTTGCCGCGACCGGCAGTTCGGTGGCCACGTGCGGCAGCATGTCACGCCGCGAGGCTCCGGGGGAGTGGGGACGAACCCCGGGACCCCCGGCGAGGCGCGGTTGCGGCGCAAGGCCTCCCCGCGCGGTGAACGGGACGAACTAGACGAGCGGTTCGACCTTGCTGGCCTGCGGACCCTTCTGGCCCTGCTCGACGTCGAAGGTCACGCGCTGGCCTTCGTCGAGGGTCTTGTAGCCGTTGACCTGGATCGCCGAGTAGTGCACGAACACGTCCGCGCCACCACCGTCGGGAGCGAGGAAGCCGTAGCCCTTCTCGCTGTTGAACCACTTGACGGTGCCCTCTGCCATTCTTGCTCTCCTCGTGCCCTGCAATCCGCGGCACCTCGCCGCGGGCTTCGCACCGGCCCGGCGCAACGGTCCGCGCCCTGGTCGGGAGGCCGCTCACGTGATCACGTGCCCCGGTCTCGAAAGGAGCCTAGCGTGATCTGCGTCGCTCGATAAGAGTGTTCGACGTGCGGATTCGGTGATCCCGGGATAAAGAACGCGGCCCGCCGGACGTGCCGGCGGGCCGCGATGGTAGAGCTCGAACGGTCAGCGCAGACGGTTCGTTCCGCCTGCGCTCCTCTCAGGCGACGCCCGAGTCGCTCGTCTGCGGACCGGCGGCCCGCGGGTCGTCGATCTTGTAACCGGCGGCCGCCTCGGCGGCGAGCTTGGCCGGGACCGTGCCCTGCTTGCCCAGTGCCGCCAGTGCCGCGACCGTGATCGACTCGGCGTCGACGGCGAAGTGGCGCCGGACCGCGGGGCGGGTGTCGGACAGGCCGAACCCGTCGGTGCCCAGCGAGCTGAACGACGACGGCACCCACTGCCGGATCTGGTCGGGCACCGCGCGCATCCAGTCCGACACCGCGACCACGGGGGCCTCGGAGCCGGCCAGCGCCTGGCTGACGTAGGGCACGACCGGGTCGTCACCGGGGTGGAGCAGGTTCTGGTGCTCGGCCTCGACGCCGTCGCGGCGCAGCTCGCCCCACGACGTCACCGACCAGACCTCGGCCCCGACGTCCCACTCGTCGGCCAGCATCTTCTGCGCGGTCAGCGCCCACGGCACCGAGACGCCGGAGGCGAGCAGTCGCACCTGCGGGCCGTCGGTCTTCGGGGACTCGGCGTAGCGGTAGATGCCGCGCAGGATGCCCTCGGTGTCGACGCCCTCGGGCTCGGCGGGCTGGACGTAGGGCTCGTTGTAGACCGTCAGGTAGTACATGACGTTCTCCGGCTCGTCGCCCACCATGCGGCGCAGGCCGTCCTTGACGATGTGCGCGATCTCGAAGGAGAACGCCGGGTCGTAGGCCATGACCGCGGTGTTCGTGCTGGCCAGCAGCAGCGAGTGGCCGTCGTTGTGCTGCAGGCCCTCACCGGTCAGCGTGGTCCGCCCCGCGGTGGCGCCGACGAGGAACCCGCGGGCCATCTGGTCGGCGGCGGCCCAGATCGAGTCGCCGGTGCGCTGGAACCCGAACATCGAGTAGAAGACGTAGACCGGGATCATCGGCTCGTCGTGCGTGGCGTAGGACGTCCCGGCGGCCGTGAAGGACCCGACCGAGCCGGCCTCGTTGATCCCCTCGTGCAGGATCTGGCCCTGCTCGGACTCCTTGTAGGCCAGCATCAGCTCCGCGTCGACGGAGGTGTACTGCTGCCCGTGCGGGTTGTAGATCTTCTGCGTCGGGAACATGGAGTCCATCCCGAACGTGCGCGCCTCGTCCGGGATGATCGGCACGAACCGGCCGCCGATCTCCTTGTCCTTGATCAGCTCCCGGAGCAGCCGGACGAACGCCATCGTGGTGGCGACCTCCTGCTTGCCCGAGCCCTTCTTGATGAAGTCGTAGACCTTGTCCCCGGGCAGCACCAGCGACTTGGACTTGGTGCGGCGCGCGGGCAGCGGGCCGCCCAGGGCGCGACGGCGCTCCTTGAGGTACTGGATCTCCGAGGAGTCCTCACCGGGGTGGTAGTACGGCGGCAGGTACGGGTCCTTCTCCAGCGCCGCGTCGGTGATCGGGATGCGCTGCTCGTCGCGGAACTGCTTGAGGTCGTCGAGCGAGAGCTTCTTCATCTGGTGCGTGGCGTTGCGGCCGGCGAAGTGCGAGCCCAGGCCGTAGCCCTTGATCGTCTTGGCCAGGATGACGGTCGGCTGGCCGTGGTGCGCCGTCGCCGCCGCGTAGGCCGCGTGCACCTTGCGGTAGTCGTGCCCGCCGCGCTTGAGGTTCCAGATCTCGGCGTCCGACATCGGGTCGACCATGGCCTTGGTCCGCGGGTCGCGGCCGAAGAAGTGGTCGCGCACGTAGGCGCCGTCGTTGGCCTTGTAGGTCTGGAAGTCGCCGTCCGGCGTGGTGTTCATCAGGTTGATCAGGGCGCCGTCGCGGTCGGCGTGCAGGAGCGTGTCCCACTCCCGGCCCCACACGACCTTGATCACGTTCCAGCCCGCGCCGCGGAAGAACGACTCCAGCTCCTGGACGATCTTGCCGTTGCCGCGCACCGGCCCGTCGAGGCGCTGGAGGTTGCAGTTGACGACGAACGTCAGGTTGTCCAGGCCCTCGGTGGCCGCGACGTGGATCATGCCGCGCGACTCCGGCTCGTCCATCTCGCCGTCGCCGAGGAACGCCCACACACGCTGGTCGGCGGTGTTGGAGATGCCGCGGTCGCCCAGGTATCGATTGAACCGCGCCTGCATGATCGCGTTCATCGGGCCGAGGCCCATCGAGACGGTGGGGAACTCCCAGAAGTCCGGCATCAGGCGCGGGTGCGGGTACGACGGCAGACCGGCGCCCTTGCCGCCGTGCGAGAGCTCCTGGCGGAAGCCGTCGAGACGGTCCTCACTCAGGCGGCCCTCGAGGTAGGCGCGGGCGTAGACGCCGGGGGAGGCGTGGCCCTGGATGTAGATCTGGTCGCCGCCGCCGGGGTGGTCCTTGCCGCGGAAGAAGTGGTTGAAGCCGACCTCGTAGAGCGTCGCCGAGGACGCGTACGACGAGATGTGCCCGCCGACGCCGATGCCCGGCCGCTGCGCGCGGTGCACGGTCATCGCCGCGTTCCAGCGGATCCAACGGCGGTAGGCGCGCTCGGCCTCCTCGTCGCCGGGGAACCACGGCTCGCGGTCGGTGGGGATCGTGTTGACGTAGTCGGTGCTGGTCAGCGACGGGACGCCGACGTGCCGCTCGCGTGCGCGCTGGAGCATGGTGAGCATCAGGTACCGGGCCCGCTGCTGACCGGCGTTGTCGAGGACCGCGTCGAACGACTCGAGCCACTCGCTCGTCTCGTCCGGGTCGATGTCCGGCAGATGTGCGGCGAGTCCGTCGCGGATGATGTTCACGCGGCGTGGCTCGTCGCCGGCCTGGCTGCTCTGCGCGGTCAAGGGTTCTCCCTGCCTAACTCGTGGTGGCCGGGTCTGCCGGCCGTGCTGGGTCTGCTGCCCCGGCCGCCGCCCGACCGGCCACGGTGGTGGCGGTCGGTGACTCCGGGGTCCCGGCCCCATCGTGCCTGTTCCGGAGCGCGCTCGAAACTCAAGCGCGGAGAGCGGCAGGTGGGTTGCGTCTCGGTCTGCGGACCTTATGTACTACCCGTGCGTAACTGAAGTGTTCCGCCGGGCGGGCGCGTGAGCTGCCCCGGACATGACCTTCCGGATATGGTGGCCCCGAGTGTCGGGCAGGGTGTTGCGCGCGGTCCGCCCTCCGTGTTCGGATTCCGCATCCGATCCGGCCGGGCCGCGCGAGCGCTGTCTGCCGGACGGCGAATCGATGGTTGTGTGAGAGGGGAACGAGTGGTGGCCGCGGAAGATGCCGGATCATCGTCCGACATCGCGGGCAAGCTCGGCGTAGAGCCGGGCATGGTCGTCCAGGAACTGGGTTATGACTCCGACGTCGACGACGAGGTTCGCGCCGCCGTCGAGGAGCGGAGCGGCGAGGAGCTCCTCGACGAGGACGCGCAGGAGGTCATCGACGTCGTCCTGCTGTGGTTCCGCGAAGGGGACGGCGACCTCGTCGACACCCTGGTCGACGCGCGCACACCGCTCGCCGACAACGGCGTCGTCTGGGTGCTGACCCCCAAGACCGGTCGTGACGGGCACCTCGAGCCGTCCGAGATCGCCGAGGCGGCACCGACGGCGGGCCTGTCCCAGACGTCGAACGCCAGCGTCGGGGACGACTGGGCCGGCGCCCGTCTCGTCGCACCGAAGGCGGGCAAGGGCCAGAAGCGCTGAGGTCCGTGTTCTACCCTGCGGGGTGAGATCGCGGCCCGGACACCCGGGCCGCGCGCCGACCCGTGAGGAGACCGCCGACGTGGCACCCGAGGTGGGGACCCAGGCCCCCGACTTCACGCTCGTGGACCAGAACAAGCAGCCGGTGGGGCTGTCGTCGTTCCGCGGCAAGAAGGCCGTACTGGTGGTGTTCTACCCGTTCGCCTTCTCCGGCGTCTGCACCGGCGAGTTGAACGAGATCCGCGACGACCTCGCGACGTTCCAGAACGACGACGTCCAGGTCCTGCCGGTCTCGGTGGACCACCCGTTCACCCTCAAGGCCTGGGCCGAGGCGCGGGGCTACGAGTTCCCGCTGCTGTCGGACTTCTGGCCGCACGGTGCCGTCGCCGAGTCCTACGGCGTGTTCAACGCCGACGCCGGGTTCGCCCTGCGCGGGACGTTCCTCATCGGTACGGACGGCGTCGTGTCGTTCGCCGAGGTGAACGGACCGGGGGAGGCCCGGGACCAGGACGGCTGGCGCAAGGCCCTGGCGGCCCTGTAGAAACCCTCCGACGACGCCGGTCGGGTCAGCATGATCCGGTCGGCGACGGGCGCGTAGCTCAGCGGGAGAGCACTCGGTTTACACCCGAGCGGTCGCAGGTTCGAACCCTGCCGCGCCCACACTCCTGACCAGGGGCTCTAGCCTCTGCAAGATCACTTGTCAGCCCGCGTGACACGTTTCGTGACACGAAGGGCTCGTATCCTCAGCCCATGACACGGGCGAAGGCCGGTCGCCGGAGGCAGCGCGGGACGATCGACAGGCTGCCGAGCGGTGCCCTGCGCGTCCGCGTGTACGGCGGGCAGGACCCGGTGTCGGGGAAGCGGAACACCCTCGTCGAGGTGATCGAGCCCGGCCCGCGCCAGGAAGCCCGCGCCGAGGCCGCGCGGACGCGACTCCTCAACGCCGTTGACGAGCAGCGCAGTCCGCGCACGAGCGCGACGCTGGACCAGTTGCTCGACCGGTACCTGGAGACTCTCGACGTCGGAGCGACCACGCACCGGGCGTACACCCGGTACCTGGAGCTGCACGTCCGTCCGTTCCTCGGCCGGACGAAGGCCGGCGCCGTCGGCGCCGAGGCGCTTGACTCGCTGTACGCCGAGCTGCGCCGCTGCCGCGATCACCGTGACCGGTCCGGCCGCGGGGTCGACCATCGGACGATCGCCGGGCAGCCGTTGACGGGGGCGCGGAACCTGACCAACGTCATCCATGCCCGGCTGCGCGACCGGCAGCGGTTCGAGCCGCAGGTCGGCACGTGGGCCGACCGGGTCCCGGCACTCGATGACCCGCATATGGGCCGCTACCTTGACCGGCTCGCCGAGCACCTGGACCAGCGCACCGCTGACCTGGGCGCGGCGACCGCGGCCGAGCCGCCGCGATGGGCCGTCGACCTCCTCGGACAGGTCCCCGACCGGGACGACGCCGAGGCCTGCGCCGAGTGGGAACGCAAGGTCGGTGCCGTCGCCGCCTGCCGCGCGTTGACCGGCCGCGAGGACGCCGACGACGCCGACACCGGCCCCGCTGAGGCCCTCGACGTCCTCGGTGCCGCACCGAAGCCGGGGATGGTCGAGCACCACGCCGTCTACTGCGCGGGATGGGAGGCGTTGGGTCGGCCTCGCGCGGACCGGGAAGAGCTCGGGCTGTCCGACGGCGCGCTGCGGATGCGAGTGCGCGCCTACGAGCGCCAGCAAGCATGGGCACCCCGCTACGTCGCCACCGAAACCGCCGGAACCCGCCAGGCTGCCGAACACCACCGTAGCGCCGCCGTCTTGCACCGCGCCGAAGCCGACGCAGCCACGGACCCGGCCCGCGCCGCCGAGCTGCACCAGGCCGCAGACGGCGCCGCCGCGCTCGCCGCCGAGCTGGACCGGCGCACCGGCGAACTGGAGGAGGTCGAAGCCACCCGCGGCCGCTGGCTCCTGCGCACCGCGGTCGACCGGGACAAGCACGACCGCGCGGTGATCGCGCTCGCGCACCGCAACAGCGACCGCGACGCCCCCGACGAGCGAGTTACCGCCGACGAGTGGCTCACCGCCCGCGACGAGGCCATGCGCGCCGAGGACGAGCACCGCCCGATCACCGAACACGACCTCGACGACCACACCACCGACGAGCACGAGGCCCTCGACGACAGCCCGGTCCTGGAGGCCGCGGTCCCCGACCTGCCCGAAACCGCCGCAGCCGAGCCCCGAGAACGGCACGAGGACGACGTGCGGGTGCCGACCACCGGCGAGTCCGAGGATGCGGTCACCCGCGCCCGCCGGGCCCTGGACGAGATCCAGGCCCAGGAGGTCTACGAGGCCGGCCTCGACACCCCCGAGGCCCGCGACGCCGACGCCCGCGAGGACCCGTACGCCGACCAGTCCGGGGACGGCGAGGACGACTACGACGACCGCTGGGGCTGACCCTAAACGGTCACGCACCGGCCACGCCATGTGGAAGCCGTCGTCCTCCATGTCGAGATACGCCTCGGCGATCTCCACAGCCGACCACGCCCGCAGTGACCGCCACAGCGCCAGAGCCGCGGCCACCGGCGCCGGCAGCCGGCCGCCCGGGATCCGCTGCGCCGGGCCCCACGACGCCTCCACGACCGGACAGCCGTCCGCGCGGGTACCGGTCTGCACCAGCTCGGCCGGGTTCAACCGCACGACGTGCTCACCGACCCGCGGCGCATCGACCACGACGAGCCCCGTCGGTTGCAGCTCGCCGGGGCTCTGCAACGCGATCTGTAGGTCCGCCTGCTCCCAGACCAGCCCCAGCCGCGATGCGCTCACGAACGACGCGACGAGGCCGAGGGTCTCGACGGCCGTGTGCGCGTCACCGCCCGGGTAGAACGTCCGCGCGCGGACGTAGCCCGCGTACGACTGAGAACCGAGGTCGTTGCAGAACATGTGCGTGGTCGGGGGCGGGACGAATCCGCCCTCGGCCAGCATCGCGTCCGTCGTCGCGACGGCGATGTTCTCCAGCTCGTCCACCAGCTGCTGCTCGGTCAGCTCCGTGTCAGCAGAGTGTGCGACAGGCCCCCGACAGTCTCGCCGGTCGAGCCCGCCGAGGAGGCAGCGATCTACATCGACACGATGAGCTCCTCGGCGCTCCGCTGCAGACCACCGGACGGACCGGACCGTTATGGCTGCTCTCAGTGGTGAGACGAGCTGGGCCGTTAGGCAGAGCAATCGCTCGATCAAGCGGCTTACCTAATTCTGCTGATGCGCTACGGCGTTCGTAATGACCGGTACGCCTCCGCGCGATGCACGGATTGAGCAGCGACGAGGGAGTGAGCGTGGGGGGACTGCAGTCCGGCGGAGGAACGAGCGCTGTTGCGGCGTCGGCGCATGCGGGGTGCGAGCGGTTCAGATTCACCGATCCGTTCATCACGGGCAAGACCCGTCGAGCCACCGCGGAGCACCTAGGCTTCCCCGACAACAGCGCGGCCATCCCGGAAGCGAGGTGGATGAGGGCGGTGACGTTCGAGTCGCTTGTTCACGGCGACCGCTTCGTGTCCGAAATCTTAACCCGCACCGTCGGCAGGCTCGGTCTGGCACGCCCTGAGACCGTTGGTCGTCGCGACTGCGGCGGCACGGTCGTGGGCACACATGCCGCGCTCATCTCGGCGCACCTGGCTGCGGCGAACCGGCAGGCGACGATGCTGACGAGGCTTGCCGTGCCGTTCGTCCACCTCGAGGACGAGCCAGGCGCCACGCCGGTGCAACCGGACTTCGCGATTGTTTGTCCCCGCAGTCCAGGCTCCTGGCTCATCATGGGTGATGCCAAGGACTACGAACGCATCCGCTCGCGCATCGACGACAAGCGGATGCTGAAGGGCTTCCTGCAAGTGGCCCTCGGGGCCGAGTCCGCCAATTGGTGGTCGAAGCTCCCCGACGGCATGAAGGTTCACCGCTACGGCTCGCTCGCCGTGCCGCGCAATGCGTTCCTGCAGCCTGAGGCCGTCGTCGAGAACCTCGATGACCACCGCGCCGAGGTTCGTGCCCGGGCCGACGAGCGCCTCGCCGCCCGAGCCAAGCTCGGGGACGGCCGTCCCACGGACGACGAGCTCGCGGAATTCGTCGCGCATCGGACGGCGGCCTACGACCCACACGGCTGTGTCACCTGCAGCCTGTTCGTCTATTGCCGTGCCGAGCTGCGCGCGAGTTCTGATCCGATCGCCCTGCTAACAGAGATCGGTATCGAACGGCACTACAGGTCCGCCGTCGCGCCGATCGTCGACGGTGGTGAGGCCGGCCAGGCGCCGAAGGTGATCACCGACCAGGTCCGCGCCACGGTGACCGGTCTGCCGCAGTGGACTTCGCGGCGCCGCACGGACGCGTGCGGGCTGCCTGGAACCGTCAACGTTGTGCTCGCCAAGTCCGACTCGGCAGCTCTCGGCGTTCACGGCGTAGCAGTGCAACGAGTGGGCGGTCCGTGGGTCCGACAGGTCTTTGCCGAACCCCAGTCGCCGCTCACCAGGCGCGCCTTGATGCGCCTCGTCGGCGACGCCATCCGCGGCGCCGGCAGCGCGACGGTCCAGCTGGTCGTGCCAGATCGCCCCACCGCCGACCTGTTGGCGACTGCCGCGGACTCGCTTGCCGGGGTGGAGCTAAGCCGACTGCGATGGGAGCGCGATCTCGAGCTCGGACGTCCCGCGCTCACCTTCGACGGTGAGCCCGCCTCTGTCCCGGAGCCGCTCCACCCCGACGAGCGCCTGGCGGTCAGCTTCCTGCTGGAGGAGGATAGGGCGCGGGCGATGTCCCTCCGCACGCCGATCGTCGACCTCCGGCAGGTACTCGCCGCTCACGTGACCGCCGGCGGCCCGGCGATGGACTCCGGTCGACTCGACTACCTCGTCACCTGGGCCGAGGCGCAGAATCCTGTTGAACACCGCGAGATCGTTGACCAGATCGCAGGCCGGGACGAGACCCCGGGGGCGAGGCTGTCGAACGCGATGTCTGACGCACTCCACCGTGCCCGTCGCGACGACCCGACGGGTTACGAGCGGCTTGTCAACGCTGCGCTTGGCTACCGGATCGACGTCGTCGAGAGGGCTATCGCGGCGCTTGAGCGAGTGGCGTCGTCGCGGTTGCGCGACGTGCACCGCGCGCTCGAGACCGACGCGCAGGAGGTGTGGGGACGGAGACGCGCGCTCGAAGCATCCGATCTCGTCCGGTTCTCGCGGACCTACGAGCATTGGCGCAACGCTCAGGTGGAGCTGCTGGACGCGGACCGCAAATGCGCTGACCAGCTCGCCTGCCTGAGCGACTACGGAGTCGCGCACGACAGGGCGGTCGATGCCGGCGTGCGCGAGGTGGCTCGGGCCATCGTCATGGAGGTCCAACCTCTCCGGCTGACGGTTCAGTCTCGCCGCCTCGTGGCCGGATCCCGCGTCGTCGCCCTGCACATCAACGGACAGAGCCTGGTCGAGCAGGCGAGCACGACGCTCAAGATCCAGAAGGGATCCTTCAAGTTCGGTCAGATGGCGGTCGGGCTCCTTGAGGAGACGGCGGAGGCCGGGGTACTCGAGTGGAACTCACGCGTGTCTCCGTCGGTGGCCGTCGGCGACGAGATCGTCATCGCCGACGTCGCCTGGTTCGGCAAGACCTTCAGCTCTGGTCACGAGATCGAGGTAAAGCGACCGGCGCAGGACAAGAAGGCCGCGCCAAAGGACGGCTGCGGACCGGACTCCTTCGCCGCCGACCCGGGAGAACACCGTTGGTGCTGCCGCCCGCATGCTGTTGCCGAGGCGGAGTGGTCGGATCTGCTCGCCATCCGGCGGTCGCGAGGCGAGCTGAACCCCGACACGTGGCCGCCGCTCGTTGACGAGGAACGCTTCGATGTCGGCGGTGTTCCCGCCCCGTCTGTTCCAGCCACCGCCGCGCCCGACGGGCTCACTCTCGATAACCTGGACTGATAGATGACCATCAGCTTCACGCCTGCCGCTGAGGCCTCGCTCGTGGGCTCGCACCACCGCGACGCTGCTCAGGGTAACCGGGACGCGACGACGCGAGCTCTCGCCGTTCTGCAGACGGTTCTCGACGGCTCCGCAACCTACGAGCGAATTTTGCTGCGTGCCGCCGCGGGCGCTGGCAAGTCGCACGCGCTTGTGCGAATGGTGACAACGGCATTGAAGCACGCTGCGTGCCACCGTGTCGCCGTGACAGCGTTCGCCAACAAGCAGGTGTACCCGCTGGCCGAGGACCTCGGTAAGGAGCTCGGCGCCGCTCAGGTGTGCCTGTTCGTCAAGGCCGATCGCGTACCGAACATCGCCGCTCACGTGCGCGACGCCGTCACGATCGCGACGTCCATTGCCGAGATTCCCTCGACCGCCACCGTGATCCTCGGCGTCTCGCACAAGCTCGGGGCTCCCGCGTACCACCGCCAGTGGGACAGACTGGGCAGGGCGGCCAACGGCTCGAGGCCGTTCGACGTCCTGTTCGTCGACGAGGCTTGGCAGCTTCCACTACACAGGTATGTCACCGTCCGGAACCTCGCGCCGCTCTCTGTCGGAGTGGGGGACGTGGGCCAGCTCCCCCCGATCGATCCCGCAGAGAACCCGTGGCGGGGCGACCCCGGCTACAACCCGTACCGCGCGTGGCCGACCGCCTACGAGGACGACAAGCACACATACGTCGAGGAGCTACCGGCGGTGTGGCGCCCGACGGCGGCACAACTGTCACTCTGGCGTGCCTTCTACAGCGACTGGGACGCCCTCGACTGCGTCGCTGCTCCTGGCGACCGGGCGGTGGATCTGCCCGACATGTCCGGCTTAGCCTGCACCGTGTGGGAGTCGGTCGCGACGGGCAGACCGACGCTCGTCGAGTTCGATGGCCTCGCCGATGCCGAGGCACCCGACATCGACCAGCCCCTCCTCGACGAGGTCGCCAGCCTTCTCGAGCCGCTACTGACCGGCGGTTTCGCCATCTCCTCGCGCGACTACGACAGCAACGGCGACCCGACCGGGCAGAAGCTCGTCGACTCGGCAGAGCCCGGCGACGACCCGCTCATCGTCATCCTCGCCACCCGCAACCAGGCGGTCGACGACGCCGCGGCGATCGTCGACGCCCTCACCGAGCGTCTCGGTCTTCCCGAGGGCGTGCTACACGCGTCCACGGTCGACTCCTGGCAGGGCCAGACGAACGCGATCACAATCGCGATCCACCCCCTCTCCGGCGCCCAGAGGCTCGACGACTTCAACTCCGCCTTCGGCCGCCTCGCCGTCACCTGCACGCGAGCCACTCATGGCCTGCTGATGGTCGCGCGCAGGGGGTTGAGCCAGCTCCTCGACGACGCCGCAGCGCAGCCGGGTACCCCGCTGGGTGAGCCGGGGACTCGTTCCCTGCCGAGACAAACGCACCAGCGGATTCTGAAGACGTTCAATCGAGCCACGTACCAGCTCGCTCCTGAGGGTGGATAGCGGGCGCTTGTGAGCCCTCAGCGTCCGTGCTGGGGGCCAGGGTCGTACTCGACGGCGAACTGTGAGCGGTAGTAGTCGATCGGCGCCATCGTGTTTGACAGTACCGCGCCTCTCACAATTTCATTCTTCAAATCGATGACGCGCATCCTTCCGCCGTCCTCGGCCAGTGCCTCGATTCGATGGAATCTGTCTCCGAATTCTGAAGCGAAGTTGGCGAGCGCCTGCAACTTTGTCGACGCGTCCCCGAGGTGGTGACCGTGAGGGTCGATGATTGAGGCGGTGATCTTTCCATCAACTTCGTTGAAGAAGACGAAATCGGGATGCATTGACCGCCAGTTCCCTGACGGGTCCCGATAGGCGATCCCCAGTGAATCGAACGCAGCTCGGGAAGGATTTCGATACCACCCGCGAGAGTCAGTGCGGCGCAACTCGGTGAACACTACCTTGCGCTCCCACTCGTTCAGTGCGGTGAGCGGGAAGTCGCCTTTCTCATCCGACATGAGGTGAAGCGGTGCAAGCGGCGCTCGCGCAAATTGGCCGTCCGCCAATTCGACGGTGAAGCCCTCGATTCGGGTTCGCGGCGGTCTGAGCGCCCCGATCTGGGGCTCAGTGGCAAGCGCCCGAATGTCCTCGTACTCTTGCTGTCGCACGTCCGGAAGTCCCTTTATGGCGACACGGTGCTCGGCGAACCACGAGGTGGTCAGCTCCAAAGCATCGGCGTCGACCTTCTCGCGGACCTCCTTCACGGTTGCTAGGGCAGCCGCCCTGACGTAGGCCTCGCGCAGGCCGTCGTCGTCGGCGTCTGGATCGTCGGGCCCTGCCACGTGGCTGACGTAGGACTGTGCGATGTCGGCGCCGAAGGCCTTCTTCGCAGCTTCGAAGCCGGTGCGGATCGCTCGATCGTCAGCGCGCTCGACGAACTCGGTGTAGGAGAGCCCGGACTTGCCGTAGCGGCCCGAAATCTCCTTCACGTGCACGTCCCAGATCTCTTGGACCGCGGCCTCAAGCTGCTTCGCGTACTTGATCGCGAACGCATCGAGACTTGCATGAACCTCGCCCTCGGCGATTCTGAGAGCACCCGGCCGAAGCCCGTCGGCGGAGAGCGCCTGCGCCAGGGCGACCAACCGCTTTACGGGCTTCGCGCCGCGCTGGGGCAGAGTCTGCGTCGGCAACTGCTCCCACAAATCCCATACCGCCTGCGGCACGTTCGGGTTCCGCGTCAACTCCTTGCCGTCGATAACGGCCTTCTTCTGGTCGCCGGGCATCGATGCGAGATCGCCCGTCAGGTAACGCACGACCTTCACCGCCGTCGTCCGGTCGAAGAAGGGCAGGATGCAGTCGACGGCGTTGAGCCGCTCGTCGCCGGGCACCCGACGGGCGAGGGGGCTGCGGACCATGCGGCCCAGCAACTGCGTGATGTGCGTGTTGTCCTTGGCAGGCCTGAACGACACGAGCACCTCGGCCCGCGGGCAATCCCACCCCGTCGAGATCGCGTCTTTTGCGACGAGAATCCGTACGTGGTCGTCCTCTTGGACGCGCTGCGGCTCAATCCACTCGACAGCCCAAGCCCCGAACTTCTGTGTCGAGTGGTCACCGAGCACGTGACGCACCGCGTCGGCTGTCAGCTCGGGGTACTCGGCGAAGATCGTGTCCAGCGCCAAACCGACGTCGTCCGGGGCCGGCGTGTTCGGAGTCTGCAGGACGAGCAGTGGTTTGACGGTCTCGTGGAGGCCCTGCGACTCGACGTAGGTCGCCCAGCGTTCGGTGGACTCCCTGAGCTTTCGCGCCGCCCGGCGGACGAGGACGGAGTCGAAGTTACCCGCCTCGTCGGGGATGTCCAAGACCAGGGTGTCCTTCACCAGTCCGGACTCCTGGACCCGTGACGGATCCACGAGCACTGGTTTAAGGGACTGCCGATTCTTCGTTGCCTCCGCCTGCTTCATCGCCTCATCGAAGTGCTCGATAGTCGCCGAGATTCCCCAGACCACCGGAACGGCCGGACGGAGTTTCGTGCCGTTAACGAGCTTTCTCACAATGGTGGGCTTGTCAGAATTCGTCTTGTTGTTGAACCCTCGGTGCGCCTCGTCGAGGACCAGGTAGAGGGTGAGGTCGGGGTCGTCGATGGTGTTGGCCAATGTCTGCCAGATCGTCCAGCCCTGAAGGTCCGGTGTGGCGATCTCCTTCAGACCGGCAATCTGAGGCTGTGCAGCATCGTCGGTTGGTTCGGCGTGACCTCGTGTGAGCTTCGAAGACTTGGTGAGCTTCTGGGTGTTGAGAAAGTACACCTTGCCGGGGTCCAGCCGAGGCTTGGCGAACGGTGGCTCGATTCGCACCAGGTTGGCGTGGGTGAACTTCTCAGACGCATCCAACAAGCGGTTGCGCGTCTGCTCGTTTAGGGCTGGGTCGTCGGAGAACCAGATGACGACCGCGCCAGGGTCGGGCGAGAAATCGTACGCCTCATTGCCCCAGAAGAGCGCCTCGATCGCAGCAGCCGCCATCACGGTCTTGCCAGCGCCTGTAGTGGCGGTCAGCGAAAAGGACGAGGGGACTGTAGGTTCGGATTTCTGGTAGAGGGTTCGGGCGGACATAAGATTACGAAGGACGTCAGCGACAGCATCCGCTTGGTAGTCCTTAAGGGTAAATTTCAAAGGGAACCCCTCCCGGACTCAATCTCAAAATTGCGCAAATACGCTTCGTACAATCGCACCGGTTCGATGTGGTCTGGCAGCTCTTGGGAAACGGACTCGAACAGTCGGTCCTCGTCGGTCACGATGTAGGCTACCGCGACCTTGTTAGTGGCAGCCACGGCCTTCAAGAAAGTTTCGGTATGGTCGAGATCGGCAAGCACGCCGTAAGTTTCGGCGACGTCCCAACCCATCGAGATGGCCTCGATGCGGCGGCCCTGCGAGCCAGCGCGGATCCAGAGGAGCGGAGCGATCTTGCGAAACTCGCGGTTACTCGCGACGCGTAACGGCGCCTCGTAGGTGAGGGTGAAGAATTCGACGTTCTCCTCAAAGCCTTCCGTCAGGGGAAACTCGTCGGTGAACTTGTAATCGCCCTTGATTGGTTCACCTTCCGGCGTGAGTCCTGAAACAGAGGCGGCGATGCGAGGCTTGGTGATGTAGTCGCAGATACCCCAACTCTCCCAATCAGAATCGCCTGGTCGAAACCCTTTCTTGCGTAGATCGCGCTGCTCTTCCGATCCGACTTCGTTATTCGTTATTGCTATCGAACGTCGCCGTCCGCCGTCCTGCCTATTCAGTCGCATGACTGCATGAGTGGTAGTACCAGAACCGGAGAAGAAGTCAATCACTGTTGCATCCGGTTTATCTCCGATAAAGAATCGGAGGCAGTCTTCGACGGCGTACAAGCTCTTTGGAAACGGGAACCTCCTATTCGGGACAATTCTAGATAGCAGCTTGGTCCCATGTGACTGAGCGTTATGGCTGGGTCGCTCCCAAGTGGAGGTTGGCATCGAGACTTTACCTGCGTCGCTTACTGCGATGACCGATCCGTCAGGGCGCCTTCCAGTAATGCTTGCCCTGCCCTCAGCGATATCCTTTACTTTCCCTGATGTGAGGTAATAGACGCTATACTTTCCTCGGGTGGCGTTCACGCGGACATAGCCCTTGTCGATGAGGCCTTGCAGGGTTCCTGGCGTAACGCCCCAAGTCATTTCCGTTCCGTCTGGACGGATTGGAAAGACGGCTTCGCATCCCTCGACGCTTGGAACGTCAAGGCGCGATTCATCGAGGGTAAGTGACTTCCCGAGACACTTGATCCGACCCGACGTGCGCTCAACATAGATGGGATAGAACTGATCCAATCGTGGAACCGGCCCATGGCGTCGAGATGAATCCTCACGGCGTTGCAGGAGGTTCCAGAGGAGCTCGACTTCTCCATCCATGGAGCGCTCGGGAGTGATCTTAGCGTCGCCAAAAGATACAAAATAGATGTATTCGTTGTTGCGTGTGAATTCAGTAGCGCGGATCACGCCGGTCGCATTAATGACGGATGTAACCATCTGGACGCGTGCACCTGGGAACGTCTGCTCTAAGAGCAATCCAAGCCTCAGGTACTCCTTTTCGTCGATTGTGATGATAAGAACAGAATTGTCCGGGTTGAGTATCTCTTTCGCAAGAAGTAGGCGCCGCTCCATGAATGCCAGCCATTTCGAGTGTCGATAGAGATCGTCTCCCTCGACATAGCTGTTGTTGTACTTCCAGTCCTTCGCGCCTGTGTTATACGGCGGGTCGATGTAGATGCAGTCGACTTTTCCGCGGTGCGTGAAGAGCAACGTTTGGAGGGCATGGTAGTTTTCGGCGTTTATGACGGCATGAAACGGCTTGTCACCTCCGCGTTCAATCTTGCCGGTAGAAACTAGGCCCGGGTAGATAGAGTCGCGAAACTCAGCTACTACGACAAGGTCTTGGACTGGACTGCGGGAGACCTTCTTCCCGTCCACCGACTCGAGCAGCGCGATCGCCGTGCCCTCGATTCGCTCGATTGAGGTGACAAGCCAGACTCGCTCGTCGGCGCTTTTCGCCAACTCGCCCCGCGGCGGAAGCTGTCGCACTTTGTCGCCCTTGCGGACCCGACGACCGGGAAGCTCGACGGCCTCAGGGACATGCCGCTCGAAGTTGAGGCCGAACGCTCGGCGCTCGGCGAGGGCCTGCACCTCGCGCTCAATATCCTTGGCCAGCGGCTCATTCTCGGTGCGGAGCTGTCGGAGCAGATCGTTCAGGCGCGACACGACAGAATCCTCCCACGTGAGCAGATCTGGGTGGGCTGAGGCCGACCCTCTCGTGTCGTCCGAGCTGTTGCCGGCCAGCTTCTGTCGGTGGTCGCTGACAGGATGCAAGTGTGACGACGTACACCGACGCGCAGGCCGAGGCGATCGCGACCCTCGACGAGCCGCTCCAGATCATCGCGTGCGCGGGCTCGGGCAAGACGCAGGTGATCTCTCAGCGGATCGCCAGCATCCTGGCGCGTCCCGGTGTCGAGCCGCGCAACGTTGTCGCCTTCACGTTCACCGAGAAGGCCGCAGCCGAGCTGAAGGAACGCATCCTCGGCCTGGTCGAAACAGAGCTCGGCGACGTGACCGGACTCGCCGAGATGTACGTCGGCACCATGCACGGCTACGCCCTGGACCTGCTACAACGGCTCGTTCCCGACACCTTCAAGTTCTCGGTGCTGACGGACATCACGAACCAGCTGTTCATCGACCGCTACAGCGCAAAGTCCGGTCTGACGTCGTGTCCGACGTCCTCAGCGCAGGGAGCGCTGAGGCGCTACCGGAACTCGAAGCTCTACATGCAGATACTCAACGTGCTGCGGGAAGACACGATCGACGCAACGCACGTGCCCGAAGGGGTCATTGAGTCCTTCGACAAGTACATGACGCTCATCGATGACCACGCCCTCTTCGACTACACCCAGATGATCAACGTCGCGGTCCAGTACCTCGAAGGCGACCCGTACGAGGACGACGACGTCGTCCGGGTCCAGGAGCACGTCGAACGCGACATCCAGTACGTGGTGGTCGATGAGTATCAGGACGTCAACCCACTGCAGGAGCGCCTGGTGCGTGGCCTGGTGCAGTTTGGTGCCAACCTGTGCGTCGTCGGCGACGACGACCAGACCATCTACCAGTGGCGCGGCAGCCAGGTGGCGAACATCGTGACCTTCGCCGACCGTTACGCAGGGGTCAAGCAGGTCACGCTCGACGACAACTTTCGGTCCAGCCGCGGCGTGGTCGAGGTCGGCCGTTCCGTCGCCGAGCGGATCCCCGGCGGGCAGCGCCTTCCGAAATCGATGGTCGCCGCAGGCCACCAGCAGTGGGGGCGCGGCGACATGCTCGCCCTCGAGTTCGACGATCCCGCCGGAGAGGCCGGCTGGATCGCAGACCGCATCGAAGCAATGAGCGGGCTGGCGTTCGCGGACACTCCCGGCGGCGACCCGCGTGGCCTGTCCTGGTCTGACTTCGCCGTCCTCTTCCGCTCCGTCTCCAACGACTCCGAGCCGCTCGTCAAAGAGCTCCGCGAACGCGGCATTCCCTTCATCGTGAAGGGCCTCAACAAGCTCTTCGACAGCCCCGAGATCCAGGCAGTCGTCGGCATCTTTGAGTTCATCGTCAACACCATCGACGCGGATGCGCTGAAGCTGATGTGGGAGGACGCCCAGCTCCTCCCCGTCGGCTCTGACTGGGCGAAGGCGCTCGCCGTTCTCGAGAGCGGCCGTGACTTCGGGGCAAGCAAGCGCCACGCCGTCTACAACATTCAGCGCCTCTACCTGGACTTCCTCGAAGCTCTCGACATGCGCGAGGATAACTTGCCCGGGGCTCCTGTCCGCAGGGAGCTCGCCTTCTACCAGCTCGGCAAGTTCAGCCAGGTAATCTCTGACTACGAGCAGATCTACTTCACGACAGAGCCGAAGGCCAAGTACACAGGCTTTGCGCAGTGGCTCCGCTTTCAAGCCCCGGGCTACTACGCCGACGCTGACGCCGACGTCGGGTACGCGACCCCGGACGCCGTGACGATCGCGACCGTCCATCAGTCGAAAGGGCTCCAGTGGCCCGCAGTCTTCCTTCCCGCCCTCCGCCAGAATCGGTTCCCGGCTCGCGTCATGGGTGGCGTGAGCATGCGGCACGTCATCCCCGACGCGGCGATCCAGGACCCTGGCCGCTACCGGGGGACGGTCGAAGACGAGACGCGTCTCTTCTACGTGGCTGTGACTCGCTCGCAGAAGTACCTCTTCGCGACGTGGGCTCCCATCCAGTCGAATCAGCAACAGCGCCGGCGCTCCGTGTTCTGGGACCACGTCGCGGCCCAGCAGTGGGTCTCGACCGTCGTCAGTCCACTGCTGAGCGACCGCCTGGCGCCGCAGCCACGGCACGAGACGCCGCAGGTGACCCTCTCGTTCTCGGAGCTGAAGTATCTGTTCGAGTGCTCCTACCAGTTCAAGCTGCGCTTCCTCTACGGCTTCAACGCTCCGATCCACGAGGCACTCGGCTACGGAAAGGGCCTTCACGACGCCTTGGCAGAGATTCACAAGCGGGCACTCGAAGGCGACATCCTCACGAAGGACGTCGCCGAGTCTCTGATCGGCCGGCACCTGCACACGCCGTTCGCCTACCCGACGTTGCGCGAGCAGCTCCGAAGCGCGGGCGTTAAGGCCGTCGAGCGGTACTTCGACACTCACGGCAGGGAGATCGCGCAGACGGAGTTCTCAGAGAAGCAGATCCGCGTCCACGTCGCGCCCGGCATCACTGTCGACGGGCGCATCGACCTCATTCGCCGTCTCGACACCGGTGAGACCGCTATCGTGGACTTCAAGTCAACCGAGCGGGCGCAGGCGGAGGACGTCACTCGCGACCAGCTTCACGTCTACGCCGTCGGCTATAAGGAACTCACGGGCTCTTCCGCCGACGTCATCGAGGTGCTGAACCTCGACGACAAGGGCAAGACGACTCGAGAACCGGTCCACGAGCCCCTTCTGGAGGCCGTCCGCGACAAGATCCACGACGCCGGGGAGGCGCTGCGCCGCAACGACCTACCGCGTCTTCCCGTCTGGGACGATGGCAGATGCGGCTCGTGTGACCTCGTCGGCCTGTGCCGCGAGCGGCTGTCCTGAGGCGTCAAAGTCTGCGGCCAGACTTCCTTGGGACGGCGCTGGGTGCGGGTCCAGCCCGTCACGACTGGACTATTCGGTGCATCGTCAATCGCGCTGGCAGACTCACGAGATCTTCGGCGACTTGCGTAGCCGTGAACGGGGGAGATGTGGCTCGACTGGTGAAGCGGCCCTTGATCTATAGCGTCACCAGGGAGTGGTTGGACGCTGTCGCCCGCGGCGGCTCGTTGTTCCTCCCCGAGGCTTCGGTGTGGACGCCGGAGACGATCGAGGCTCTCTACCAGAGGATCGTCGGTGATCCGCAGACCGATAGCAGCGGCTTTCAGGAGAAGCTGCTGCACCAGGTCCACCAGGAGGGCGAGGCCGCCCAACGGCTCGCCGCGGAGGCGATGTTCGTCTTCCAGATAAAGGATGCAAGCGGGCGTGCTGCCACGAAGCGAGCTCAGATCCAGGCATTACTGGCTGGGCTCGAGCCGTCGGTCCGGATCCCCGAACGGCTCGAAGATGCGCTCAGCTTCGGGATGGCGCGGTACGGGTCGGGTCGCATGCGGAGCCTGTATGACTACCTGTTCGTACTTCGTCTGGCGAAGCGGTGGGCGCAGACGACGGCCGAGGATCGGCAGACCCTTCTCGTCGACCCGGACGCGTTCCGCACGTTGCTGGACGATGTCCACGAGAAGGGCGCAGTGTTCGCACGTGAGGCCACAAAGCACCTCGTCCATCCAGAGGCCTTCGAGCCGATCGCGGCGCTTACCGCCAAGCAGAAGATCCTTCGCGAGGTCGGCCAGGTGAAGGTCCGGACGGACACCGATCTCGACCAGGAGCTGCGCGACCTCCGCCGCCGGATGACCGCCGAAGGCTTTCCTGAAGGCTTCAGCTTCTACGACACCGACATCCGCCCCCTCTGGAACCCTCCGGATATCGAGACGCCTGACGGCGAGGGGCCGGATGGCGAGGAACCGACGCCGACCACACCGCAGCCCAGAGTCGCGTCGAGGCTGCGGCTGAGCGACGTCGTTGAGGCGGCCGAGGACGCGCGGCTCGTCATCCCCGAGCGGGTCTTGGCTGCGGTGGTGGCCGCGCTAAACAGCGGCAAGCACGTCATCCTCACCGGAGCACCCGGCACTGCCAAGACGACTCTTGCGGAGCTCGTCGCACGTACGGCCGAACGTGCCGGTCGCTGTCGCGGCCACGTGCTCGCGACGGCGACAGCCGACTGGTCTACCTATGAGACCGTCGGCGGCTACCGGCCCCGACCGCAGGACGGCGGGCTCGAATTCGCCCCCGGGCTGGTGCTCGACGCCATCCTGCACGAGCGATGGCTCGTCCTCGACGAGATGAACCGAGCGAACACCGACCGAGCCTTGGGGCCCCTGTTCACCGTCCTATCCGGGCAAGCAGTCGCCATCGCCGCCGAGCAGAACGGCCGGCCCGTGCGGATTCGACCCGAGGCCACCGCACCGGACGAGTCCTTCCACGACTACGTCGTCCCCGCGGGATGGCGGATCATCGCCACGACCAACATCCTGGACCGTGCGCTGCTGTTCGACCTCTCCTTTGCCCTAATGCGGCGCTTCGCCTTCATCGAGGTCAACTGCCCAGACCACGATGGCTACCTTGGACTTATCCACGATGCCGTCGCCGACCTCGAGGAGGAGGTCCGCGGCCGCGCAGAGGCTGTCGTCGGGGCGCTCCTGCCGCTCCGCGAGGTTCGCGAGCTCGGCCCAGCCCTGTTCAGGGACGCTGCGCGATTCGTCGCCGGCATGCTGGCGGACCTACCGACGGCATCGCGTGTTGAGTTGGCGCTCGCGGCCTTCCACGCCTACCTGCTTCCTCAGTTCGAAGGCATCGACGAGCGCGAGGCTGGCGAGCTGCGTAGCCGCCTTACTCTGGCCTCGGGAAGCTCGGCGTCCGTCGTAACCGCGTTGCTTCGAAGGTCGCTGGGAGTCTTCGCGGCGGAGAGGACCAGCGGCTTCTCCGACGACGTCGGAGAAGCCGACGCCGAGCATTCCTCGTGAGGCCCGTCCCGTGGGATCGAGCCTCGCTTATCGCCGAGCTGCGCGACCGGGTCTGGCTGCATCTGTCGCCGTCGGCGACCGCGCACGACATAGCCCTCGACGCGGCGGCCCTGCTGGGGCTTCGGTTCGACGAAGCCGCAGCGCTCGGTCAGCTCCACTTCCTGCTCCATCCGGCAATCTCGTCGTTCCTCGACGCCGCCCCGGATCTCCTCCGTCGACCGACAAGCGACATGACGCAGAATGTGGAGATCACCCACGACCGGATCCGCGGTCCCGTCGACTGGCAGGCAACCCGGCGCAGACGGCTGGTCACCCGTGAGCCCCACTTCGTCACTCGGCCTCCTCGCCGCGACGTGGACATCCAGCCCAACCGCGCCGTGGCGCTGCTGTTGAACGAGATTCGGGACCAGGCGCGGTCCCTTGTCGGTGGCTGGGCGGGATCGCACGAGGCTGGTCTGTCCGCACAGATCACGGCCATCGGAACACGCGCGGGGTTCCTCGCCTCGCATCGAACGCTCTCCGAGGTCACCCCTGCGTCCCTCTCGTCAAGGGACGCTGCGGCGCTACGAAGCCCCCGGCTACGTCGACGGTTCTCAGCTGCCCTCGACGCACATGCGGTGCACCAGCGGTTGATCTCCCACGTGGACAGGGCCGCCATCCGTGACTCGGTCGAGCGGTACGGGTTCGCAGCGAGCTCGGACGGCACCCTATTCGAGATCGCGGTGCTGTTCGCCCTGCGGTTGCAACTACAGGTGGCAGGATTCGCGCTGGAGCCGCTGCGCCTGTTCCGTGGACGTCTGCGGTTTGGAGGTCGCCGCGGCGACGAGCAGATCATGGGCTTCTATCAGGAGACACCATCGTCCTGGCGGGACAGCAGCCAGTATCGGGCCGCTCAGCTCGCCCACGGGTTCGCGGCAGTCCACGATCTCCGTCCCGACGTGACCCTCCGTCTCGAACGAGCGGGCGAGCCAACCCGGTGGCTCGCGATTGAGGCAAAGACGACCGAGGGCTCGGTCGGCGTCCCGCGTCTCGCACGTCGTGCGCTGACAGATCTGCTTGCCTACCGCGCGGCCTTCGCCCCTGTCCTCGATGACCAGCCGATGTGGGGGCTCGGTGTGGTGTGGGGAGAGGGTCTCGCCGCGGCCGAGCATCCCGTCGGGGTGTGCACTCGAGACTGCATCGGGGAGGCGCTCGATCGGTTCCTCGCCTGATCTGGAGCCTGACCCTTTACCGATTCCCCCGCCGCAGCCTCGCTCTGATCACCCGCATCCACGTCGCCGGCGTCGGCGTCCCCACCGGCCACACAAGTCGTTTTTCAGCTGACAACGTTCATTCAAGCGTCAGTTGAGCACACAGCGAGGCCTATTCATCCTTCGAGTACCGCTTCGAGGTTTGTTACAATCGTTCGCCATTCCTCGACCACAACGTCGGTTAGGTCTAGCGCGTTCAACCGTCCGTGCAGGACGTCGGAAGTACGGCCATAGACGTGGTCTCCTAGCCTGGCGAGCCGGTGCACCTCCGCTTGCTCGACTGGGTCGACGAGACCGACCAGGAACAGCAGCAGTACTCGAACACCTGACGCTCGCGGCCGCTGCTGCGGGTTGCACACGCGCACATACGCCTCGACCGCGGTGCGTTCGAGCCGGATCCGCAGATCGAGGACCTCCAGTCGGCGGCTGATTGCGTCGGCGCTCACGGCAGCCCGAGCAGCGTTTGACAGGCGCTCCGTGCGTCGCTGATCTCCGCCGTGGTCGGTTCGGGACTTTTTGCTCTGCCGTGTGCGGCCTGGTTCCAACCATCGAGATGGGGCGCGATGATTGATTGGCTGGCGAGTACCCGTGGATGCCCTGGGTGCAGCGTGAGAGCAGCGGAGATCCTTTTCTTCGTCGTCGCCGTCTCATCGAGAAAAGCGAGGTCAGACTGCGGGTCGCGGGGCACACCGACGGACTCCTGCAAGACGAAATGGCGCAGGGCGTCGTCGAACGCCATCCGACATAGGCTGCGAATAAGTACGGTCGGCGGGGTCGTTGTAGGTCCCGGCTTCGGAGCCTTCGCGAGCGCGGCGTCCGCATCCTTCAGGAGAACCTCCCACATCGGTGGGCTCGGGGTCTCCTCGACAACTCCGGTCAGATGGTCTCGGTGCACTTTGCGGGCAGTGTGGTGCGGGGAATGGACGAGGAGGTGCTCACGTAGGCGTTCGTCATGGGTGAGCACTATGACTCGGCGGTCGGCTGCCAGGGCATCAATGAGTTGGGCGAGCCGGTCGACGCGGATCTGGTCGAAGGCGTGAACCGGGTCATCGAGCACGAGGAACCCGAACGGACCACCGTGGGCGACAGCCAATAGGGGAGCGAGTAGCAGGGCGTTGCGCTGGCCAGCGCTGAGCAGAGAGAGTCCTACTGCCTGACCGGTGACATCGACGACTTGGACGTCGGCTTTCGTGCCCTTCACCGAGAGCCCGGTGATGTGTAGGCCGACGTCGTCGAGCAGCGTCCGGACTGAGGAGTCGGTCAGGGCCTGCAGGTTGCGGGTGCGATCGGCTCGAAGGTCGTTCTGCAGGGTGCGGACGCAGTCGCTGGCGGATTTCCAGGACGCAGCAGCGGCCGCGTCGTCGCGAACCTCCCGCCACACGCTTAGGAACGGTTCGACGGCGCTGCGGCGGGCCCGCTGCCACTGCCGCTCTCGGTCGGTGTGCGCGGCGAGCTCGGTGACCGTCGCGTGCCAGCCAGTTGAGGTCAGACGGCTGTGTGCCGCGCGGACGGCGGCGCGTACCTCGGGGGTGGCGCGCCTGCCGTCCTCGTCGAGCTGGTGCCGGAGGTCGGCCCCGGCCGCTAGGACAGGGCGGGCTGCGTCGCGGAGCGCGTCCGTGCACCAGTCGTACGCGACCACCTCCTTGATCGGTACAAGGTCGTTGTCGAGTGCCGCCCGCAGTGCGCCGAGCCGGCGTGCGAACTCGGTCGTCTGTGTTTCGGTGGTCGGGGCGGTGTCGACGGTCGCGGCGAGGTTGGTGGCCCAGTCGGGTCCTTCGCGCCGGCAGACGGGGCAGATGTCGCCGGGGGTGTCGAGGTGCTCTACAGCACGGTGCAGCTCAGCAAGCGGTGCGGCGAGCTTCGCGGTGACCAGGTCGGGTGCAGGGGTGGCCTCGGCCGACTCGAGGTCTCTAAGCGCGGCGAAGGCCTTGGTCGCGGCGGCGTGTAGCCGGTCGTGGTGGTCGCTGGTGATCTCCGGTGCGGCGGCGCCGGTCTCGGTGAGGCCAGCGGCGGTAAGCCACGCGTTGGGGTCGTCGGTGACGTCCGGCCAGTCGATCTGGGTCGGCGCTGGGTCGGCGCGCTCGTGGTCGACCTGATCGGTGCGGTGCCGCGCATCGTCGCGAGCCTTCGTCCACCGGTCCTGGGCCCGCGCTGCCGCGCTCCCGGCGGAGTCGACGCCAGTCTTGAGCTCGTCGAAGCAGCCACCGAAGGCGAGTAGAGGCTCCAAGAACTCTTGCAGGTTCTGTGCGAGCTGTACCTGGCGCTCGACGGCGGCATAGCCGAACACCGGCCGATGCCCGGCCAGCGCGGAACGCCACGACGTCGTGTCCAGGTCTACGTCGGTCGTGGTGCCGTCGGCCGCGGCGTGCCGGGCGGTCCGGCCCGTGACGCTGCCGTCCGGGGCGATCCGGACGCCCAGCGTCAAGGTCTCCTCGCCCGCGAGGAGGGTGACCTCGACATGGGCCTGGGTCGCGTCGCGGCCGCAGTGCTGGCGCTCCCAGAGCGGCGCCTTGCCTCCCTTTCCGTTGCTGGCGGGGGCACGGGGCTCGCCGTGCAGGGCGGTTTCGATCGCGTCGGCGATGCTGGACTTGCCCGATCCGTTGCGGCCGATCAGTACCGTCACGCCCGGGGTGGGGTCCAGGTCGATGGTGAGCGGCGCCCCTACGCCCTGGTAACCGTCGATACTGACGCGCAGCAGCGTCCACGTGCGTCCGCTGACGAGATCGCCCGCGGTCGCCCGGCCGCCGAGGGCGCGAGCGACCTCCAGAAGGCGATCCCAACCGGACCGGCTCGCCTCCGACGTGGCGCGGGAGCGCTTCGCCTCGGCCAGCTCGATCAGATCCTCGAAGGTGAGCAGCCGTAACGGCTCGGGGATCGGCAGCGGCACGGCGGTCACGGCGTGTGCTCCGCGTGCAGGCTGTTCTCAATCAGCAGCGAGAATGGCACTGGGAGGTCGCCCGGGCACACCCTCGATCGGGTGGCGAGCTTGGTGGAGTGGTGGCCGATCTCTGGGGCGAGATCCCAGCCGCGAACGGCGGGGACAGTGTGATCGCCTGCGACTCGCAGCTTGCGCAGCGTCACTTCGGCTGGACGCGTTGCACTGGGAAGCAGCGTGACGGTTTGGCCTGGCACGTCGCCTACGAGCTCCTCGCGACAATGGAAACTGAAGTGGTGCCACTCCGTCCCCCGTCGCTCCCCGCACACACGGAGGAGCTCCCCGATGTCAGGTGCGTCGACTACCGAGCATCCCATCGACATGCGCAGAGCGTAGCGAGTCCGCTCTCTAGAGTTAACAGGCCATCGACCGAACGAGGGTGGTGCTTGTCCTTCTCGCTCACCGGTCACCGCTCACCGCTGACGGCGACAGCCAGCCATGCTGCCGCCGATCTTCGGAGCCGGGCCGGCGGATCGAGGACTTCCTCCGTCTGGCGGCGACCGGCCCACGCCGATGTCGTTTGGAGCTCATCGATCGCAGAGTCCGCCGGGTGAGGGCTGCTCGCTGGGAGGAAGCGTCGTGATCGTGGTGTTGACAAGAGCAGCGTCGAGATAGCGGGCGTAGACCTCGTCCGGCCACGCGTCGGTCGTCACAAGCCGCATCGCCTGAACGACCTCGTCCAGCGTGCGGGCCTCGAAGGTCCGGCTGTCGATGAGGCAGCGCCCGTAGTCCCGGCCCGCGACGGCGCAGCGCGTGTTGCCGACGGGATAGAGCAGCACGAACGTCCCCGCGTCCCAGCCGTCGTTGCTGTTGTCGAGCATCCGGAGCGCGAGCAAGTGGTCCAGCCAGATCTGCTGAAGCGGGAGAGCGGACAGGAGGTGGAAAGTCGACGGGTCGAAGGCGGCAGTGTCTCTCGCGATCTCGACGTAGAGGCCGTCCTTGTTCGACGCCGGCGTGCCGCGGAGGTCCTCGTGATACTTGACCTCGATACCGATGAAGCTGTGGCCGTGGTCGCCGTCGTACTCGATGAACACATCGAAGGCGGACCGGTTGGCGGTGTAAGTCGCGTCGATACGGCCAGGGGACCACTCGAACCGGATGTCGCGTACGGCGCGGATGTCCGGCCAGATCTGGCGGAGCGTCGTAGTCGCGAGCTCCAGGTCGGCGGCCAGCGGGCCGAACATGTTGAAGCACAGCGGTTGGCTCGAGAGCAGGTCGACCCAGAGTCGTGGGCGGAACAGCAGTGCCCCGGTGCGTGGTGCGTCGGTGACCGCCTTGTGTACCTGCTCCCGGGCCATTGCGGATAGGTAGTTCCGCAGTTCCGGGGGTTGAGCGACGGAGGTTTCCAGGCGGGATCCGAGGGGCGAGCCGTTGTGGAGCCCGGCAGGTAGCGATTGCTGTTCGCGCCACAGAGCCTGGTGCAGTCTGGCTCGTTGCTGCCACGGGTTGTCGCCGTGGACGTGAACGTGGTGAGCGTCCAGAACGGATCGCGGGATCATGCTCGTAGTACATCGAAGGGCGCTGCCCGACGGAAGTAGGTTGGCGCGCTCGTCGTGTCGGCTGCTGCCGGGGATAGTGTCTGATTGATTCTGCAATTCGTCAGGGGGCGATGTGGTCCGTCGTATGAGGGACGTCCGGTATCGCGAGGAACAGTGGCGGGATCGGTACGCGCCTCACGTCGCCCCGATCAACGAGTTGGTGGACGAGCTCGGCACGCGCGACGAGGCGGGCCATCCGCCGTACGTGGCGCCGATGTACAAAGGCGTCCGCGCTCGAGCGCTGGCGATCTTGCGCGATCCCGGTCCGAAGGCGGGCGGGGAGAACGGCTCGGGTTTCCTCTCGGTGGAGAACGACGACCAGTCCGCGCAGCGGCAGGACGAATTCTTCCGTGGGGCAGGGATCGATCCGGCCGAAGTCGTGCCGTGGAACGCCTACCCCTGGTATATCAACAGCAAGCCCACGCGCGAGCAGCTCCAGCAGGGCACCGAGCCGCTCCGGCGTCTGATCGCCCTCCTGCCGCATCTTCGTGTGGTGATCCTGGAAGGCATCGATGCCAAGGCGGCGTGGGATCTGTTCGTCGCCCGGCACGGGGCGTGGGTCCGATCCCGAGAGATCGAAGCGGTGTCGACCTACCACCCGAGCCGGCAGGCGTTGCAGCACCCGGATCCGGCCGAGCGGGACCGGCGGGAGGAGCACATCCGGTCGACTCTGCGCCGGGCCGCGCGCGTGATCGATGAGCACGACACCGGGCCAGGTGCCGAGAAGCCGTCGCCCTCTGCCCCCGAGGGGCTGGGGGTCATCGATGTGGACGTCATCGGCCGGCCGGCGGCCGCCTCGACGCCGTCCGAATTGCTGTGGCGTGCGGCGGTGACGGCTGCGATCGGGCGTCGTGAGGTCCCTGATGGTGTGCGCTTTGCGATCGAGGTGGAGTTCCGGCTGCCGTCGTCGCGAGAGCGCAACGACCGATGGGATGTCGACGGCCTCCTCACGCCGACGTTCGAGGCGTTGGGCGGAGCAATCGGGTGGCGGCGGGGACAGGGGCGACCGCAGGCCGACGACGAGCGAATCGACCGGATCGTCGCGTCGAAGCGTCCGGCAACTAGGGACGAGGAGCCGGGAGCGCGGCTGCGCATCGTGCCGCTCGCAAGTCCGTGACACGAGTCGTGACACGAAATCCTGGCTACGACGGGTTCGCGAGACAGCAGGTGGGCGCCAGGGCGAACCATCGTCGCAGGTAGAGGCGACGTAAAGCGTCTCGCATGCGCTTTACACTCGAGCGGTCGCAGGTTCGAACCTGCCGCGCCCACCTCTTGTCTCCAGCGGGTCTGTTGCGTTCATGGTCCTCGGCCCCACTAGTGCGTTCGTTGCCTAGCTAACCGCTCGCGTCGTGGTCGCGTAGCGACGTCCGGAAGAGCACACCGTCGGCACGCGAGCCCCCTGACGAGCTGCCGACCGGCTGTGGTGGAGGCGCTATTCGCTCCATGGGCGGACCCATCAGCACAATTGATGATCATGTTTAACGGACTCGTGGGGACCGTCGACACACCAGCTGATCGGCTCAGTAGGAGCCTGAGAAGCGGCGGAGGTTGGGCACGTGAGCGCAGATGTATCGGAGTCGCACCGAACTGAGGTAGAGGAGGCGGCGGTCGAACGAGCGCATCCGAACCGTCGCGCGGCGACCATGGACTTCGTCCGTCGAGCTGCCTCCCCGATCCCAGATCGAATGAAGTCACGTACCGCTGTCCTGGTTGGCAGTGTCGTGCTGCTCGTCCTCATCGGAGTCACGGCATGGGCGAACGCAGGTGGCTCTGTCGTGATGCGCGGATCGATGACGGTCAACGGGAGCACCATCCCGCAGAAGGGTCCGACCGCAGTAGGCGTCTGTACGACGTGGCGTGGATTTTTCGATGTCCGAGCAGGAACCGCCGTTACCGTTCGTGATTCTTCCGGGGCCATCGTCGCGGTGGGGCAACTCGCGCCGGCGACTGTTGGCGGTTACGGATCGTGCACATTCCCCTTCATGCTCGAGGACGTGCCACTATCTGACTTCTACACGGTCGAGGTCGGGCGGCGGGGCGAGGTCACTGCGACCGCAGCCGACGTGACGTCAGCCGGAGTCCATCTGTCCCTCGGCGGGTACTGACGGCATCGTCACGGGCTTGATCTCGTCGCCAAGAACGGCGAGTCGCACATTGACGGACTGCATCTCACGTCAACTCGGTTCATGACTCAGGTGGATCGGACCGGGCTGTCGACACGGTGCCTCGGTGGGGCGACGCCGCTCGGCGACCGGCCTTCTTCATGGAGACACGCAGCGGGACCTCGATGGGCCGGACTCACGTGATTCCGTCAGTGAGGTTTCAGTGCTGATAGTAGACATCGTCGCTGGTCGAGAGCGATTAGTTCACTCCACGAGGTGACAGGCGGGCACCAAGTGCAAACTCTGTGTCGTGGGCAACTAGGGTCGTTCACGTCGACCGGACGATCAGTCGGCGGCACGACGAGGGGAACGGCGGCCACATGCTCCTTGATCTCTTCCCAGCTATTGGGCCCAGCTGATGGCCCGCCTACACATCCTGGGTGATTGGCACGGGCCCGGCGAGGAGAAGACCGCGCGGCGGCTCGCCGATGAGCTCCCGCAAAGCTGGGACGTAATCGCCGGGAGGCAGATCCCGGACTCGATGAGCACCGTCGATCTTGATTTGGTCGTTGTCGGTGACCACGCGATCTTCGTGTGCGAGGAGAAGGCCTGGGGACGCGAGATCCAGGTCGGCGAGGTTGCCTGGTACGTCGACGGGGACCGGCGCCACAACCCCGCGAACCAGGTCGCCCACGCGTCCCGGGTGCTGGCGGGTCGGCTGAAGACCAAGGTCAGTGGATGGGCTGCCGCCCTCGGAGCGCTTCCGCGGGGCGCGCGTCCGGTGTCCGGGCATGTGGTGCTGTCGCACGACACACTCGTTCTGCGCGGCGCCGACGAGCTCGGTCCGGGGATTGTGCTTCGCCTCGCCGATGCTGCCGCGCAGCTCGTGGAGCGTGACGTCGAGTTCCCGGGCGCGCTCGCCCCGCTCCGCCCGAAGCTCATGAGTTATCTGCTAGGCCTCGGGCAGCGCGCCGAGGACCACCTACCGCGAAAGATCATGCAGTACCGCGTGCTCGGCCGGCCCATGACACAGGGCAACGCGCGGGTCTTCCCGACACAGAACCCGGCGGGGGAGAACGTCGGTCTGTACTGCGTGCCGGTCACGGGTGCTAAGGATCCGGATGCGGCGCGGCGGCTCGCCACCCGTGAGCACGATGCGTTGCAATCGCTCGCTGCTCAGGAACGCACCTGGCGCGTCCAGGGATGGTTTGACTGGGAGGGTTTCCTCGTCACCCCGATCGTCGTGGCGATGGACGGGACCAGCCTGGGCAAGCTCGCGCACGACGCGGACGGGCCTGTCGATGTGGAGGTCGGCCGAGCGGTCGTCCACGACGCGTTCGTCGCGCTCGCCGATGTCCACAGCCACGACATCACCCACCGCGCCCTTCAGTTGCGCAGCATCGAGGTGACACCGCCCCCGCAGAACCGCGTCCGGTTCCGTGATCTCAGCCGGGCCCACCTGCCGTCGACCCAGACGATCGCGCCCGTCCTCGGCGAAGACCATCCGTCTGCGGCGTTCCAACCACCAGGGACGACCCCGGAGTTCTTCCAGCCAGGCGACGACGTCTACGCGCTCGCCCTGTGTCTCGTGCAATGGCTTCACGGGGACGCCGGCGAGGTACCCGATCACAACCTCGCCCGGTCCCGTGCAGCCGGTCATCCGGTCTTCGGTGACGTACTGGAGCGCTGCCTCGACCCGGACATCACCGCGCGCCCGACAGCGTCCGCGGCCGCGGCACTCACCAGCCCCGCACCGCCGGAGCCCGACCCGCAGCCAGTCCCGAAGCCCGGACCGCCGGCCTCGGTCGATGACGAGCGAATGGAGCCGAACGGGCTGCTCGCCGGCCGCTACCGTCTGCTGAACCGTCTTGGTGAAGGGGCCTGGGCGGTCACCTGGCTCGCCTGGGACGAGCGACTGGAGCTGCAGCGCACCCTCAAGCATCTCCATCCGCACCGGTCGCAGTTCGAGCACGTCCGCGCCGAGTACATGAACGCCGACGCGCTGGCCAGCCGCTACTGCGCCCGGGTCTACGACGTCCTGGCGCGGCCCGAGCCCGGTGTCCTGGTGCAGGAGTACGTGCCCGGACAGAGCCTGCATGACGCCGCTCAGAATGGGCGCATTACCGATGAAGAGCAGGTGCGGCGGATCGCCGTCGACGTCCTCCGCGGCTTGGCGGACGCCCACGAGCAGCTGCTCTACCACCGCGACGTCAGCCCGAACAACATCATCGTCCGTGAGGACGGTAGCGCTGCCCTGATCGACTTCGGGCTCTCGATGCGGGTGAGCGACGCCAAGTCCGCGGTCGGCTCACCGCCCTACACCGCACCAGAGGTGATCACCCGTCGGCACTGGAGCCCCGCAGCCGATATCTACAGCGCGGCGGTTTCGGTCCTCCACGCAGTCCTGGGCCGCTACCCGTACGCGGGCCTGGCACTCGACGAGCGACGCATGCTGCTGCCGCCGTCGGACGCCCAGCGCCGCCGTTACGGGGGTGCTCTGCTCGACACGCTGTTCCGGGCGGTCGCATTCGACGAGAACGACCGTCCGCAGACCGCCCGCGCGTTCGCCGATCAGCTTGCGCGGGCGCGCGACACGCCGCCGCCGGATCCGACGCGTCGTTCGTTGGTCAACCCAACCGTCGATGCGCTACGCGGCCTCTACCGGGGCAGCGGCATCGGCAATGCGGGCAACCGTGGCATGGATGACGCGTTCGCCCACGACACCTACGTTCTCACCCGGCTCGACGAGGAACTCCTGCCCGCCGTGATCGGTGGCGAGCTCGATGTCGTCGTGCTCAGCGGCAACCCGGGAGACGGGAAGACGTCCTTCCTGGTCCAGGTCGGTCAGGCCCTCGACGGCCGCGGTGCGGAGACACTTGCCGCTGACGCGGCAGGCTGGCGGAAGAGGCTCGACGGGCGCACCTTCACGGCCGTCTACGACGCCTCCGAGTCGCACGGCGACCTGACCGCGGACGACCTCATGCGCTCAGCGCTCGACCCGGGCGACGGCGACGACCCCACGCGACGAACCGTCCTGCTCGCGGCTAACGACGGCCGGGTTGCGCAGTTCTTCGGCGAGCACGCCGAGCGCTACCCGGAGGTCATCGCAGCGCTGGATCGTCAGCGCTCTAGCGGTCCCGCTCCAGGCGCGCGAGTCGTACTCGTGGACCTCAAGCGCCGCGCCCTTGCTCTGCCGACCGGTGTCGGCCGCACCGGGCTCGGCCTCGGAATCCTCGACTCATTGACTGCACCCGGACGTTGGGAGATGTGCTCGGGCTGTATCGCCCATGATGTGTGCCCCATGCGGCGCAACGCTGAACTTCTTCGCGACGACGCTGCCCGAGATGCCCTCTCGGAGCTCTTGCTGACCAGTCATCTTCGGCGCCGCCGCCGAGCAACCGTGCGCGATGTGCGGTCCGCCTTCGGCTGGGTGATCACCGGAGATTTGTCCTGCGCCACGGTGCACGCCGAGTACGCCCGCGGACAGGATCCCGGCGCCGGACCGGCCCGGCTGGCCCCTGACCTCGCCTTCACCCCGGACACCGGCGACTACCTCGTCGAGGAGTGGTCCGAGCTCGACCCGGCCGGGCTCGCCGCGCCTGGTGTCGGTCGCGCCGCCCGCGCAGACCGGCGGCTGCTGCCGGACTTGTCGGCGGTCGAGCGGGATGTGATGGGATCGCTGAAGCGCTCGCTGTTCTTCGGCGCGTGGTCGGCCCCGCGCGCGGCGCACCGTGAGGTACGCGGCTATCGCTACTTCGATCAGTACCTCGATGCCCTTGGTACGCCGGAACCTGCGCTGGCACGTGTGCTTCTCGGAGTCTCGCGCATCCTGGCGTACCCCGGGTACGACGGCGGGCACCTCGCTCTTCGCGACCGCGCCTACGACGACCCCTCGGTGCGCGCCATCGTCGTGGTCAAGGAACTGCGGGCGGACGAGTTCCGGCTCGAGCCGGCGACCTCGCCGTCGCCCTATGTCGAGTCGTTCACCGACCAGCTCGTCCTGCTCCACCCCGCTTCGAACGCACGACTGCGAGTGACGGTCGACCTAGCCGAACTGCTCCTTCGCGCGGCAGATGGTGAGATCGTCGCCGACACCGCGTCCGCAGCCTTGCGTCAAGAAATCGAGGGCTTCGGGAACCGGCTGCGGCTGCAGCCGGCACGGTCGGTGCGAGTAGTCGACGGCTCCGGCCGCGCCGTTCGCGCCACCGTGATCGACGGCGGGCGCATCGCCCTGGAGGACGGCACGTGACGATTACTCTGCCCAAGCCGCTGCGGACCTACCAGTACCGACCGCTGACGGTCTTCTCTCTGCTCGACACCGATACCGACCGCGTGCTGCCTCAACTGTTCGAGATGTGCGTGAAGGGCGGTCGATCGAGTCGGTCGCGGACTGACGCCGGTGACTTCCTTGGTTATCGAACGACATTGCTGCGTAGCGGGTCAGTCGTCGGATATACGGAACAATGGCAATCCCTTGTGGATGGCTGGCTGCGGACATGTGTCGTTGACATGGGTGCTTTCGGGCGTGAGCGCTCGGGTGAGCAGATGCTCGCGGTCGCGCCACTGACGTTGGCGTCGTACCGGGCAGGACTACCGAAGGACAGATCCCGGCACCGCGGCATCGACGACTTCGCCTATCAAGTTCTCGTCGACGGTATCGCTCGTACTGGGTCGGAGAACCCGGTGGCCGATCTGCGCGAGCTGGTAATCCGGACTGTTGGCCGTGGTTTATCCATCGGACCGCAACCGCGCTGGGAGCCACATCTCGATGATCCCTCCAAGCTAGACATCGGGGCATTACTGGAGTTTCGGTTCCTCGAGGGTTTCGAGATAGCGGATGCTCGCGTTATCGACGGCAGATCGGCGGAGAGCCCATTGCCCGCAGTCGCAGCACAAGTAGGCGCCGACCTCCTCGGCCATCTGCGCGCCTACGGCCCGATCGTCCCCACCCAGTCACTTATGGCGAGTTTTGCCGCGCTGCTCGCGACAGGGGTGTACACGTTCACCCTCCGGGCAAACTCAGTCGGCCGGGAGCTCCTACGTCTCGGCGGTGATGTGGTTCCCGACATGGCAGGCCACGAGCATGGCGTCGCCGCGCCTCCGTCCCAGCTGGAAATCTACTGCGATCTCACTGGCGACCTCGGGTCGATGTCCGACCGGCTCGCTCGGCGCTGCGTCGAGCGGGACCTCGACCGCACCCGTCTCGCGTTCCGCGACCGCATGACGTTTGTCGTCATCGAGCAGGCCCTCAGCCGCATCCCGGCGGAGCGGGTGCGCTTTGACGAGCTCAAGCGACCTGACCAGCTCGCACTGCTCGCCTCGCTGCGTGGTCACCGTCGTGTCGAGTCCTATTGTGAGGGCCGTATCGACGACCTGGTCGCCGATGTTGAGGATGGCGACGCGGTAACCGAGACCGAACTTGAATTTCTACGCGAGATCCAGGGGCGCGACGAACCTGAGCTCGACAAGCTTCTTGACATTATGCAGTTTGTCAACGAGAACAAGGCGCTGAAGAACTCGGTCGCGTGGCTAAGCAGCGTGGGCGGTCTGACCAAGCCATACGGACTACTCGACGGGGTCTCCACCAACCGCCGCTCCTGGCGCTATGCCCCGAGCGACGAACAACTAACCGCTCTACTCATGGCCCTGTTCCTCACCCCGGACGGCACCTCTTACCGACGCACCATGCCACTTCAGGATGTTCTCGCCGGACTACGCAACCGCTACGGTCTGTTGATCGACCGGCCGCCGGCGTTCCTCGACGGTGCCGAGGCACGGGCCGCGGCAACCGCAAACCTCGAGGCGTTCAAGCGCCGGCTGCAGCTGCTCGGATGCTTCGACAGCTTGTCCGACGACTTCTCCGTGCAGACAGTCCGCCACCCCCTCGGAGATACCTGATGACCGCGGTACCCACCGCACCTGCCCCGACCGGGCTGCCCGAGCTGATCGTCGACACCCTCGCCGCGCAGATCGTCGACGCGATCGAGGGCCACGGCTCCGGGCACTGCGTGCGCATCGACAGCATCCGGCAGGCCGATGCCGCGGCGCTGGTTCACACGGTACGGAGCAAACTCTCCGCCCCCGGTGATGCCGACGTCCACGTACTGGCGGGGGAGACCCAGGACGCCGACGGCGATCTCGCGGTGTTCGCCGAGCGCGCCGTCGAGCTGCGCAACCGCAAGGAACGCCCGCTCATCCTGATGGTCCCCATCGGTAGTGGCAGCAGCGCCAGCTCGTTAGACAACAGCTTCGCCCGGATCGATGTCGCATCCCTTCTTAACGAGACCGGAGAGAACCTCGTCGCCGACATCGGCGACGCCGAACTGCAGGACGCGGTCCGCCGCGTCGGCCGCGAGCTCGGCCGCGAACGTCCCGTCGAGGCGTGGGCCCGCTACGTCGCGACAGTCCTCGACGATCCCTGCTGGGAGACCCTCGGCAAAGCGTTGTGGATGGTCGGGCTCATCCCGGACCTCGGCGGCGACGGACTGGTCGAGCGGTTGTCGCGCAACGCTCGATGTGTCAAGGCGATCTCACGGCCGCTCCGGGCCGTCGCGTCCGTTCCCGACCGCCTCAGCGGAGCCGGAATACCCGAGGGGGAGGTCCGCGACCGCATCACGCAGTACCTCACCGCGCCGGCCGTCGACCTCTCCGACGCCGTCGCCTGGGCCAGTGCACTCACAGGCTCGGAGTGGGCAGGCGAGCTCACGTTCGAGCGCTGGCCGCACGGGCAGGCGATGCAGGTTCCTGTCTCGTCATTGCAGGTCACGCCCTTCCTTAAGGAGGACGGGGCGTTGCGTGCGGGGACCCGTCTGCTGCAGGACAGCCCCGGGGAGCTGCCCTATCTCGAGCTGGGGGAGGACAGCCCCGCATCGGTCACCCTCATGTGGAAGACCGTCCCGGCGACGACGATGGCGATCGACCGCTGGCTGCTGGAGGCCATTCCTCCGGAGGACCTGCGCGATGCGGACACCGAGGCGTTCGCGAAGCAGACGGTCAAGGGCGACAAGCGGCGTGGCACGGTCCGGATCGACCTCGCCGAGGAGGATCTCGCAGCTGCCGCTCTGCTGGTGATCAGGCTGACCGCTCTCGACGAGACCGGGCAGCCGGTCGTCCTCACCGGCGGTATCGACGCGGTCGAGGAGAGCCAGCAGTTCGCCGTCCGCTGGGAAGCCGAGGCGGCCACCCCGACCGGCGGGCGTCGCGCCTCGGCTGCGTCCATGGCCCAGGCTCGTCTGGATGCTGCACTGGACGGTCAGGACGACCTCGGTGCGGACGCCCCGGCCTGGGACGGGGGCACGTTCTCGGTACGCCTGGGCGGACGGCGGACCGTACGTCTGTCGCTGAGCCCGGCTCTGACAGAGCTGCAGCGCCGTACGTTCGCCGACCGTGGCGTCACCACTGCCTGGGAGGCGCAGGGCCGACTCGGGGAGAACCTCGACAGCGGCGCGATCGAGCCGATCCGGGAGGACCTGCCGCAAGCGCTGGCCGAGCGCCGCCGCAAGCTGTTCGACCGCCTCGATGCCCAGCATCCGCACGACGTCGTCGAGGCGCTCGAGTGGACGGACGATCTGCGCGCAGAAGTTGACACCTACTGCCAGACCTATAAACGGGCTCTCGATGCTGCGAGCGACCCCACGACGCGGCGCGCTCTCCTGACGATGGACACGTTGATGCTCAGCGTGGCCACCGCCGGACATGCGCCCATCGCATCGGTCGTCGTCCTCCCGCTGCACCCGATGCGCCTGGCCTGGGCGGCCGAGCACACCGCCACTCTCGGCCGCTGGGCTCGGGAGCTCGCCGACCTGGGGAAGTCGAAGGTCAGGCGTAAGCAGGCCGTCGACACCCGCCTGGTCGCCCGGGTCGTCCCGGCCAACCTGCCCTTCGCGGTGTTCGGGGCGGACGGGTCGCCGTTCGTCTATGTCCGCGAGGCCACCCTCGGCACGGGTCTTTACCTGGACCCGGGTGAAGCGGAGCCGGGCGCCGCGATCCAGTCCGTCTTCGACGTCCTGGGTCTCGACCGGCGCGACGTGACTCCCGAGGTTCCGGCGTCGGTCCTCGCCGAACGGGTGGAGGCCTACCGGACGGTGAACCCGGGGCAGAGCGCGATGCGGTTGCTCGCCTACAACCCGGGGTCCGGCGACCTGCTGGCCCGGGCGTTGTCCAGCTCGGTCCTCGAGCCTGGCGGTGACGACGAGCTGGCCGCCGCCCCCGCACGCATCGAAGTCACTGCCTACAGCTCTCGGCTGTCCCTGACCGACCCGCTGCCAGCCCTGACCGACCTGCAGGGGCGGGTTGCGGCACGTCAGGTGCGGGGTACGACGTCATACCTGACCCCGCCGCTCGGGGTCAGCGTGCGCCCGCACCGGCTGCTCGCCTCCGACGACGCCGCTGCCCACCTCGGGGTGGTGTCCGACCTCGCCCACGTGCAGGCCGACGCGGCGGCCGAGGCCACCGACGTCGCGGTGCGCGACCCTGCCGCGTCGTTCCGGAATCTGCTGACCCCCGCGTCCAACCAGCGTGCCGCCGTCGACGGCGCCGTCGTATGGAGGACTGCGCCCGCGCTGCGGGCCCGCACCCGTGACGGTGCCTCTGACGCGGTCGACGCACACCGCTCCTACCAGGCGGCGCTAGCTTCGGAGCTCGGCTACTCGGCTAGCTCGGTCGCTCTCGCTGCTCGGCTCGGACCCGAGCAGCAGGAAACCTTGCGGGCCGCGCACGACCGCGCCGACTGGGTTCTCACCCTGGACCGCAACCTCGGGGTCGACCTGTTCACTGGCCCCGCAGGACGTCCCGACCCGGACAGGCCCTACATCCTCGACTACGCCCCCGACTTCTTAGAGGGCCTCGGCCCACGGTTGACGGTCACCACGACCCACCGCGGGGAGGTGGAAAGGCTGCTCGCGGACGCGATGATCGAGCTCGACCTCGCCACCGTCGACCAGTCCGTCCGTGAGATCCTCAGCCACCTGCAGGTGGTGTCGGGTCGGCTTGCGATGCGCCTGATCGGCCGGTCGAACCTGGCGACCGAGGCCGTCAGCCTCGCCGCGCTCATGGCACACCTACGTCGTCGCGGCGACCTCGATGGCACGGTCGTCATACCGGTCGACGCGCATATGGACGTCTTCGGTGAGTCCGGCGCGGAGGCCGGGGCGCGGCGCTGCGACGTCGTCCTCGTCCGGTCGACCGCCCGAACGCTGCGCTTCGAGTGTGTCGAAGTGAAGTCGCGCAAGGCGGCCGCGCTGCCCACCGCGCTGGTCGACGACATCGTCGAGCAGCTGGATTCGACTGTTTCGATGCTGCAGGACACCTTCTTCCGCACCGACCCGCCACGTATCGACGCCGAACTGCAGCGAGCACGGCTCAGCGGCATCCTCCGCCACCACGCGGACCGCGCACTCGCGATGAGGCTTCTCGACGCCGGCCGGCGGTCGGAAATCGAGCGGCTGTTCGAGAAGGTGGAGGACGGCACTCTGGTTCCGGAGATCGGGCGTCGTGGTTATGTCGTCAGCCTCGCCGGCCCGGAGGGATTCCCGGCGACCCACCGGGGCGTCCGCATTGATGTGCTGACCGCCGCCGATCTGGGCGAGGTCGGGTTCTCGGCACGAGTCAGCAGTGGTGAACCGGAGCTGCCGACCGCCAGACCGCCGGAACTGCCGGCGGCTGCAAGACCCCCAGTGCGGCCGTCGCCGCGTCCACGCACGGAACTCGGTCTTGGCGCGCCGCTGCACGCCCACCGGCCGGACGCGACGCGTCCGGTCGCATCCGCGGCCCCTCCGGGGCCGACCCGTTCTGTTCCGTCCCCCGACGGTCCGGCGCAACTGCCCACGTCACCGCGCCCGCCATCACCGGGGCAACGAACTCCGCCCAGGCCGTCCGACCCCGGACCCACCGGCGTCGAGTCGACGGTTCCTCTCCGTCCGGTCGCGCCGTCGGGTAGGCGTCCCGGGACAGCTGCCAACGGGCCGGACACGGGCGGTCAGGACCCGACGCCGGGCACCCCTGCCTCGACGGCCTTCCCCGCGTCGGCCGAGGTGCACCTCGGGGACGACGCCCATGCCGGACAGGCACGCTGGCGTATCAGCACGGCCGGCAGTCCACATCTGTTCGTGCTCGGTATCCCCGGGCAGGGTAAGTCGGTGACGACCCGCCGCATCCTCAACTCCTTCGCAAGCCAGGGACTGCCCTCGCTCGTGCTCGACTTCCACGGAGACATGGCAGCCGAGCCGCCGGGACATTCCGCGGTGCTGGACGCGACCGAGGGGCTGCCGTTCTCCCCGTTCGAGCTCCGGGGAGACGACCACAGCCGGTACCAGCAGGCGGCCTGGGAGCTGTCCGAGGTGATCGGCTACGTCTGCGGCCTTGGCGAGATCCAGCGCAACGCCGCCTACGAGGGCTTGCGTGAGGTCTACAAGAATCGGGGTTTCGGCTCGGCCGCGGGCCCGGACCGGCTGCCGACGATGGAAGAGTTGTCGGAGGCGGTCGCGGCTGTCGAGAGCGCCGGACGGGGCCGAAACGTCGTCGCCCGGATGCGACCCCTGAGTGACTTCGGCCTCTTCACCGACGGTGCCGAGCAGTCGTTCGCCGCCCTGCTGCAACGTGGGGTCGTGCTCGACGTGCACGGGCTGATGGAGCAGGTGCAGGTCGCCGCAGGCGCGTTCGTGCTCCGCAAGGTGTATCGCGAGATGTTCCAATGGGGACAGTCGAGTCAGCTACGGCTCGCCGTGGTCCTCGACGAAGCACATCGGCTCGCTAAGGACGTCACGCTCCCGAAGATAATGAAGGAGGGGCGCAAGTACGGGGTTGCGGTCGTAGTGGCGAGCCAGGGTGTGGCCGACTTCCACAAGGACGTCCTCGCGAACGCCGGTACGAAGGTGGCGTTCCGCTGCAACTATCCGGAGAGCCGCACGGTCGCGGGCTTCATGCGGGGAAGGGCGGGCCAGGACCTAGCCGTCGCCCTGGAGAACCTGTCCGTGGGGCAGGCCTACGTGTCGACTCCCGACCGGGCCGAGGCGCGGAAGGTGTTCATGGCCCGGGACTAAGTCTGGCGGTAACAAGGTGCGGACCAAGACTTGCTGTATGCGTGCGGCATCAGCTGTGATTGGACTAGAGGGCGGTCAGCTCAAGCGCTGGTTCCTCATCCGATCACGCATCTCGGGCGGCGCGAGCACTTCCACGTCGGCCCCGAGACGCACGAGATGCCGAGCCGCGCGGTCGGGACGTTCGAACCGCAGATCCAGCCGCGCCCAGCCATGCTCGTCCCGCTCGACGTCGTCCTGCAGTGGTAGTTCCAGCCGCCCCTCCTCCAGCATCGCCAGGAGTGGCTCCGCCGCCGGAGCGACGCGCACCGTCACGACGTACTCGGGGATCGGGCCGAGTAACGCTTGTCGCAGTGCCGTCCACGCTTCGGCGAGGTCGAAGTCGGGCGGTCGGTGGAAGCGTAGGTCCCGCACCGTGCGGACCGCGGTCTTGCTCGAGGCCCCCATCGCGGGCAGGAGGGACGACCCGTTCGGCTGGTGACCGAGACATCGCCCGCTGACTGACCGTCCCGTACGTCGTCTCCGTCGCACCGGTGTGACCCGGGGTCTCAGGATCGCAGCACCGCGGAGGCGTCGACGCCGAGCGCGCCGAGCAGGTCGGCGACCTTGTGGTCGAGTTCCACGCCGACCTCGGTGATGCGGGGGTCGTCGAAACTGGCGAACCGGGTGCTGGGGCGGTCGATGGTGAACCACACGGCGCCCTCGCGGTCCTCGTGGATCTGGGTCCGAAGCGGCGCGTACAGCATGACCGCGTGGTCGTGGCGGTACATGCGCTCGGCGATGGTGTGGTTGCCCATGAGATAGGACGTGCACCGCTCGGGGTGCCCGGCGATGCGCATGATCAGGTCGACCTCGGCGCGCAGGTACAGGAGGAAGCCGTGCGGGGCGGCGGTGTCGGTGGTCGCCTGCACCGTGGCCCAGTCGATCCGGCTCGGGTCCAGGTCGGCGAAGCGCTGCAGGTCGAAGGCGGGGACCGCCTGTTCGTAACGGTCCCGGAACTCGTCGTAGCTCAGATCGACGGGGATCTCGAGTCGCTGCACCTCGTGGGCGACGACGTGCGCGCGCCCGGTCATGACGTGCGCCTTCCGAGGCGGGCGATCGGGGTCGACGAGGGTGAGCACGGCGGTCCGGGTTCGATCATGGAGCACACAGTAGCGTCTGAGTTCCGTCGCGAAACTCAAGACCCTCGAGCGACCGCGGCCTCAGAGGTGTGCGGCGAGCGCAGCGGCCCCCGGCGACGGTGGTCGGGGTGGTTGTCGGCGCTCTTCACACCCGAGCGGTCGCAGGTTCGAGCCCTGCCGCGCCCACCGGAATAGTGGCCGCGACGGAGGCGCTGTTCGGGAGGACATCCTCGTGAGCGTTCAGACCGGAGCGTGGCAATGAGCGGGCGGCCGGACCGACCCATCACGGTGGCGCTCGTGGTGCCGTTGCACGGATCCGAGCAGATGTACGGGCCGTCGTGCACGTTGTCCGCGCGGCTGGCCGCCGACGAGATCAACAGTGATGGTGGTCTGCTGGGCCGGGAGGTGCGGCTGCACATCGTCGACAGCGCGGGGGCCCCGTACGCCGTCGCCGACGAGGTGGATCGGCTGATCACCGCGGATCGCGTCGACGCTGTCGTCGGATGGCATCTCTCCGCGCTGCGGACGGTTCTCGCCCGCCGCGTCGCCGGACGGATCCCGTACGTGTTCACCGCGCTCTACGAGGGCGGTGAGTCCACGCCGGGAGTGTTCTGCACCGGTGAGACGCCGGGCCGCCAGTTGTACCCGGCCCTGGCATGGATGGCGCGCGAGGTCAGTGTCCGTCGCTGGTTCGTCGTCGGCAACGACTACAGGTGGCCACGGGAGACCACCACGGCGGTTCGCCGTTTCGCCCGTAGCCATCCCGGAGTCAGTATCGAGGACGAGATCTACGTCGACCTCGGCACCACCGACTTCGCCGGGATCTCCCGCCGGATCGAGCAGAGCACCTGCGACGGCGTCCTGATGTTGCTCGTCGGTCGCGACGGCGTCGAGTTCAACAGGCGCTTCGCCGCCCACGGGTTGGATGCGCAGTGCGCCCGTCTGACACCGCTGATGGACGAGACGATGCTGTTGGAGACCGGGATCGACGACAGCCGTGACGTGTTCAGTACGGCCGGCTTCTTCGAGACGCTCTCGAACGAGGACAGCCTCGCGTTCGGGGCCCGATACGTCGAGCGGTTCGGGCCCGACGCCCCGGTCCTGAACAGCCCCGGCGAATCGTGTTACGAAGGTATGCAGCTTCTGGCGGGGCTCGTTCGGCGGGCCGGGTCGGCCGACGTCGGCCGGATCTGCGAGATCGCGGACGGGACGCGGTACCACGGTCCCCGTGGAGAGATCGCCGTGGCCGGGCGTCACGTCGATCAGCCGATCTACATGGCGGTCGCGGACGGGTCGAGCTACGACGTCCTGGCCTCCCTCTGATCTGCCGGACCACCCGCATCTGGTTGTGAGCTGTGACGGCGACGCCACGGAATCGGTGGCGGTGGACCTCTGATCGGTCGTGGCCGGCGGGTGGCACAGGTCTCGGCGAGGGACATCGGCATCATCGGTCGTCGAGGTACAGAGCGGCGAGCCCGAGCACGGCGTCCCTCATCCGCTCCCGCATCTCGGGCGGCGCGAGGACCTCGACCTCGGCCCCGAGACGCAGGAGGTGCCGAGCGGCCCGGTCGGGTCGTTCGAACCGCAGGTCCAACCGAGCCCAGCCGTGCTCGTCGCGCTCGACGTCGTCCGGCAGTGGTAGTTCGGGCCGCCCCTCCTCCAGCATCGCCAGGAGTGGCTCGGCCGCCGGAGCGACGCGCACGGTCACGACGTACTCGGGAATCGAGTCCAGGAACGCCTGCCGCAGTGCCGTCCAGGCTTCGGCGAGGTCGAAGTCCGGCGGTCGGTGGAAGCGGAGGTCCCGGAGCTCGACGGCGTCGATGCGGGAGAGCCGGAAGAGGCGGTCGACGCCGCGTTGCGCGTGTCCGAGCAGGTACCACTTGTCGCCCTTGAGGATCAGGCCGAGCGGACGGACGACGACGTCGGTGCCGCGGTAGGTGAGCCGGACCTCCCGGGACTCCCACACCGCCGTCGCGACGTCGGCCAGTGCCGGGGTGTCGTCCTGCGGTACGAACCAGTGGGTCGGCTCCACCAGCAGCCGGTCCCGCACCGTGCGGGCCGCGGTCTCGGTCGAGGCCTCCATCGCGGGCAGGAGCGTCCGGTCGACGGCGGCCGCGTCGAGCCCGAGCTGGGCCGCGATCGCCGGGACGACGGCGAACAGCACGCCCCGCGCCTCGGGGGTGTCGAGCCGCGGGAGGCCGGCGACGCGGTAGGCCGGATCGATGCGGATGCCGCCGTTGCGCCCGACCTCGGTGTAGACCGGCACCCCGGCGGCGCTCAGCGCCTCGACGTCGCGGTAGACGGTGCGCGCCGAGACGTCGAGCGCGGACGCCAGCTCGGTCGCCGACGTCGCACCCCGCAGCTGGAGCCGCACCAGAAGCTCGACCAGCCGGACCGCACGCACACCGGAATCCTAGGCGCGAACACTGACATCAACTGTCAGGTTTCGTGGTCCACCATGCAGCCGGCCCACGGTCCGGTGGGCGCCGGCACGGCCGGCAACCGGGGTGCGAGAGCGCCCTGACCGAGAGGTGACCCGCATGTCCCACGCCATCGTCCACCCCGACGGTCTGCACGATCCGGTCCCGTTCGGCTACCGCCACACCGCGTCCGTCCCGGCCGGCGCGGAGCTGGTGTTCGTCTCGGGCCAGTACGGATCGGGTCCGGACGGCGCGGTGGTGTCGGCCGACTTCGGCGACCAGGTGCGGCGCGCGTTCCACAACGTCGGGCTCGCCGTCGCGGCCCACGGTCTCGGCCTCGGGCACGTCGTCCAGCTCCGGACCTACGTCGTGGACCACGACTTCGCGAAGCTCGGAGCGATCACCGAGGCCGTGCGCGGCGGATGGGGGGACGAGCCGCCCGCCCAGACCGTCCTCGGGGTCGCCGCCCTGGCCTTGCCGGACATCCTGTTCGAGGTCGAAGCCGTCGCCGCCCGGCTGTGAGGTGAACCGGTGAGGCGGCCCGTCGTGACGACCGGGAGGCCGTTCCGGGCGGGCTGCCGCCTTTCGGCCGACGACATCGGTGTCCGGAATGGCTACTCTTGGGCGAAACACATGTTGCATCAGACCTGGAGGAGACGGATGCGTGATCACGAACGCGCCCTGCTCGGGACGGTCGCGGGCATGCACTTGCTGTTCGCCGTGATCGCCCTGGTCGCAGGGGTCGGGCTCGCCTCACCGATCGCCCTGGCGCTGGTCGCGCTGGCGGCCTTCGCCCTGCGCCGCTCCGGCATGCGGGACACCCCTGACCGGGGGCATCCGCAGCTGGGGCGCTCGGAGTCGACGGGCTGGACGACCGAGTGGGAGGGGACCGGAGGCCGGCAGTAGCCGGCGTCGGGGTCGCTCGGAAGGGTTCCGCAGGTCATCCGGGCTTGGGCGCGAACGCGTCCAGGACGTGCTCGGCGTAGGCGAGCGCCGCACCGGCGTCGACGCCCGGATAGCCGACCCGCGGTGAGAGGTTGAGGTCGAAGAAGACCTCGGTGACGCCGTGCGCACGGAGGGCCGCGAGGTCGTCGAGGATCTGCTCGCGCGTCCCGTGCAACGGCTGACGACCAGACCCGGGGTCGTCGTCGACGAGGTCGACGAGCCCGCGCACGAGGATCCGCACGGCGTCCGGGTCGCGTCCGGCGTCACGTGCTCCGGCACGCACCGTCTCGGCGCAGGTGGCGATCGTGGCGGGGTCGTGGCGGCTGCTGCCGATCCACCCCTGGGCGAGGCGCCCGGCACGGCGCAGCGCGGGCGCGGCCGCGCCGCCGAGCAGGATCGGCGGGTGCGGTCGCTGCACGGGTGACGGGCTCACGCGCGAACGCGGAACCTCGTAGAACTCGCCGGAGAACTCCACCGGGTCCTGCGTCCACAGCGCCTGCAGGCAGCGCAGGTACTCCTCCATCCGCGCGCCGCGGCGCTCGAACGGCACGCCGGCGGTCGCGTACTCCTGCCGCATCCACCCGATCCCGACGCCGACGGTGAGCCGGCCGGCGGTCACGACGTCCAGCGACGCCATCGTCTTCGCCATCAGGGCGGGCGGCGTGAACGGGGCGCAGAGGGTCGCCGTCCCGAGCCCGATCCGCTCGGTGTGCCCGGCGACGTAGGACAGCGCCACCACGGAGTCGAGCACCGAGTCGTGCGCCGGGTCGAGCTCGACGTCGGTCGGGTTCAGCACGCGCTGGAACGTCCACAGCGACGCGTACCCGAGATCCTCGGCGCGGCGGGCGATGTGGCGCATGGTGTCCGGAGTAGCCCAGCTCCCCGCCACCGGCAGGCCGAACCCGAGAAGGGGCAGGTCGTTCGTCACGGGTCAGGACTCTGCCAGGTCCGGGCACGTCGGCGGTCGGGTGACCTGGATCACCGGAACTGCGGCTTGAGTGTGCCGCCGCGTCCGGGTGTCTCGTCGGTGTCACCACACCCGAGCACGGAGGCACCCATGGCACTGCCCGACCTGATCTCTGTCGACGACCTGTTCGGCCCGCCCGAGAAGGCCGGCGCGTCGATCTCGCCCGACGGCAGCCGGATCGCCTACCTCGCCCCCTGGAAGAACCGGCTCAACGTCTGGGTCCAGGACCTCGACTCCGACGACGAGCCGCGCTGCGTCACCGCCGACGAGACCCGCAGCGTCCAGCGTCACTTCTGGTCCGACGACCCGCGGTGGCTGCTCTACGAGCAGGACAGTGGCGGCGACGAGAACTGGCACGTGTTCCGCGTCGACCTCGACACCCCCGACGCTCCGGCGGTCGACCTGACCCCGTTCCCCGGGGCGCGGGTCATGAGCGTCGAACCCTCGCCGGGCCGCCCGGGACGGCTCTCGGTGAACCACAACGCCCGCGACGCCGCCGAGTTCGACCTCCACGAGATCGATGTCGCTACCGGGGAGTCCACGCTGCTGGCGCAGAGCCCCGGCCCGGGGATGTCGTGGTTCCCCGGCCCTGACGGCGAGCTGTTCGCGACCGCGACCAGCGCCGACGGCGACATCGAGATCCACCGCCGGGACCCCGCGACGGGCGAGCTGCGGCTCCTGCAGACCTACGAGGGTGCCGACCACCCGCTGGGTGTGTCACCGATGCAGCCGACACCGGACGGCACCGGCCTGTGGGTCGGGACCAACCGGGGACAGGACCGGATCCGGCTCGTCCAGGTCGATCTGTCGACCGGCGAGGAGACCGACGTCGACGGCCACCCGACGCTCGAGCTCGACGCGGTCCGCCGCGCCGTCATGCAGATCGACTCCCCGCTGATCCGCCACCGGGCCACCGGAGAGCTGCTCGGCGTCCGCTACCTCGGGGAACGGCAGGTGATCCACGCGATGACACCCGGTTTCGCCGACGTCCTCGCGAACCTGGAGCGGCTCTCCGACGGCGACCTCGGCCCGATCTCCTCCGACGACGACGGCCGTCGCTGGGTCGTCTCGTTCACCCACGACCGCGACCCGGGGGCCACCTGGCTCTACGACCACGCCACCGGCGAGTCCCGCCTGCTGTTCCGGCCCTACCCGCACCTCGACCCGGGCGCACTGGCCCCGATGACGCCGGTGACGATCCCGGCACGCGACGGGCTGGACCTGCCGTCGTACCTGACGCTGCCGGTCGGCGTGGAGCCAGCGGGGCTGCCGCTGGTGCTGCTCGTCCACGGCGGACCGTGGTACCGCGAGAGCTGGGGGTTCGCGGCGAGCGTGCAGCTGCTGGCCAACCGCGGCTACGCCGTGCTGCAGGTCGACTTCCGCGGCTCCGTCGGCCACGGCAAGGCCCACATGACGGCCGCGGTGGGGGAGTTCGCCGGGGCGATGCACGACGACCTGATCGACGCCGTCGACTGGGCGGTCGCGCAGGGCTACGCCGACCCGGACCGGGTCGCGATCATGGGCGGCTCCTACGGCGGGTACGCCGCGCTGGTCGGCGCCACCTTCACCCCGGACCGCTTCGCCGCGGTGGTCGACCTCGTCGGCGTCTCCGACCTGGCGAACTTCATGCGGTCCCTGCCGCCGTTCGCCGGGCCGGTGCTGGCGAGCAACTGGTTCGCCTACGTCGGCGACCCGGCCGACCCGGAGCAGGAGGCCGACATGCTGGCCCGCTCACCGGTCAGCCGCCTCGACGCCGTCCGAGCCCCGCTGCTGATCGCGCAGGGCGCCAACGACGTCCGCGTCGTGCGAGCCGAGTCCGACAACGTCGTGGAGTACCTGCGGGCCCGCGACGTCCCCGTCGAGTACCGGGTCTTCGACGACGAGGGACACGGGTTCGTCAACCCGGAGAACCAGATCGCGTTCCAGCACGCCGTCGAGCGCTTCCTCGGCCGTCACCTGGGCGGGAGGGTGTCGGCATGACCACGGCGCCGAGCACGCGCTGCCCGGGCCGGGACCGGGTGGGTCACCGGCCGTCGAGGTACTGCAGCAGGTCGTGGGCGGCCAGCTCGACGTCCTTGTGACCCCACTCGGAGGCTCGGTAGACGCAGGCGATCAGGCCCATCCGGTGCAGCCTGCGGAAGTCGCCGTAGACGAAGCCGTGGCGGGCCTTGGTCTCGTCGTTCGCGCCGACGGTGAGTCCGGGGTGCCACGCCCCGTACTCCGCCCACGAGTGCCGTTCGAGGTACCCGTTCTCGGCGTCGGCGGCCGGGGACACCTCGTTCCAGCGGCTCCTGAGGACGTACTGCTTCTTGTCGATCAGGTGGCGGGCGTGCTCCACCGCGTCGGGGTTCACCGTGTACTCGGCCACGAGGACGATCCTGTCCTCTCGCGCGGTCCGGGGCGAGTCCGTGGCGGCCAGGAACGTGGTCCGCGTCACATCGGGTTGAGTGTGCCGCTGCGGCACGGCCTTTCCTGAACGCAGACGAGAACACCACCTGCGGAGGACGGAATGACGATGACGGACACGAACCGGAACACGAAGCCCGGCACGACGGGCGCCGACGAGACCCCGACCGGACCGGTGACGGAGGTCGAGCCGCCGCCGTCGATCCTCGACCAGATGGGCGGCCCGATGGGGTTCGTCTACTCGACCATCCCGGTCGTCGTCTTCGTGGCGGCCAACGCGTTCCTGTCGCTGCCGATGACGATCGGGGTCTCGATCGCCGTCGCCCTGGGCCTGACCGGGTTCCGGCTGCTGCAGGGGGAGCGCTTCGGCACGGCGGTCGGCGGGCTGGCCGGCGTCGTCGTCGCGGCCGGGCTCGTCGCCTGGACCGGGTCGGCGAAGGACTTCTTCGTCATCGGCATCTGGGTGTCGCTCGCCGGCTTCCTCGCCACGGCCGGGTCGCTGCTGGCGCGCCGTCCGCTGACCGGCGTCGTCTGGAACCTGGTGCACGGGGGCAAGCACGCCTGGCGCGCCGACCGGCCCACCCTGCGTGCCCACGACGTCGCGACGGGTGCCGCGGCGCTCGTACTCGGTGCCCGCTTCGGGATCCAGCAGTGGCTCTACCTCGCCGACAGCACCGGCGGGCTCGCGGTCGCCAAGGTCGCGACGGGCACTCCGCTGACCGTGCTGGCCGCACTGGTCGTCATCTGGGCCTTCCGCCGCAGCACCAAGCGGCTCGTGCGCCAGGCCTGACCCGCGACACCACGGATCGAGGAGGAGAACATGAGCACGACGACAGACCCCGAGAGCACCACCACCGGCTGCCCGGTCGCCCGGTTCGGGCGGCTCCGCGAGCAGGCCCCGGTCGTGGACATGCCCGGGCTCGGCGGCGGCCCGACGTCGATGGTCACCCGGCACGACGACGTCCGCGCGGTGCTGACCGACCCGCGGTTCCGCTGCGACGCCGAGACCGTCGACGGAGCGCAGAACGCGATGGCGGGGATCTTCGAGCTGATCGGCATCCCGGCCGACCTCGACTTCCTGGGCCGCGGCCTGCTCACCCGCGACGGCGCGGACCACGCCCGGCTGCGCAAGCTCGTCTCCCGCGCGTTCACCGTCCGGCGGGTGAACGAGCTGCGACCCCGGGTCGAGGCGATCACCGAGGGACTGCTCGACGACGTCGCCGCGGCCGGGGCGGGCGGTGCGACGGTCGACCTGGTGGCGACGTTCGCCTACCCGCTGCCGATCGCCGTCATCTGCGAGCTGGTCGGCGTGCCGGAGGACCGGCGCGCGGCGTGGGGGAGCCTGGGCCGGCTGATGGTCGCCCCGGACCCGGAGCGCATGCCCGCCGCCGCCCGCACGGTCGTCGCCCAGATCTCGGAGCTGATCGAGCAGCGGCGCGCCGCCCCCGCCGACGACCTGGTCTCCGGGCTGATCCAGGTCCACGACGACGACGGCGACCGGCTCACCGAGCGCGAGATGATCACGATGGTCTTCGACATCGTCACGGCCGGTTTCGAGACGACCGCGCACATCCTGTCCAAGGCGACGCAGGCACTGCTGACCCGCCCGGAGCAGGTCGCCGCCCTGCGGTCGGACCCGGGGCTGTGGCCGCAGGCGGTCCACGAGCTGGTGCGGACCTGCGGCCCCGTCCCGACGAGCCTGCCCCGCTACGCCGTCTCCGACGTCGAGCTGGGGGGTGTCACCGTCGCCGGGGGGTCGGCGGTGATGGCCGGTCTCCTGCCCGCGAACTTCGACCCCCGGACCTACGACGACCCCGACGAGCTCGACGTCCGGCGCGACACCGGCCGCGGCGAGGGGCATCTCGGGTTCGGGCAGGGCGCGCACTACTGCCTGGGCGCGGCCCTCGCCCGGCAGGAGACCGAGGTCGCGCTCCGGGCGCTGTTCACCCGGTTCGAGGACCTGAGCCTCGCCGACGGGGACGCCGAGCCGTCGAGCCCCGAGCCGTCGACCCTGGGGTTCGAGCGTCTGACGGAGCTGCCGGTCCGCGTCTCCTGAGGCCGCAGGCGCCCCGCGGCCGGGTCACCCCGCGAGCAGGCGCTCGCTCAGGTCCCAGAGGCGCCGGGCCGAGACGGGGTCGACGGCGTGCGGCATCACGCCGGTCGTGGGCCCGATGCCCTGGTGCACGACCGCGGCGGGGTCGTCCAGCGGCGCGATGTCGTTGTCCATCAGGAAGACCCCGCCGATCCCGTCGAGCATCGGGCCGGCCGCGGCGAAGACGCTGGTGCTCGCACCCTGCTGCGGGGTCTTCTGGTCCCGGCTCGGGTCGATGACGGGCGCCCCGGCGTCGTCGATGAGACCGATCTCCCGGCGCGCGTCGCCCAGCCAGGGCGCCAGGTTCGTGGTGACGATCTGTCCCGGGTGCAGGGCGTAGCCACGGATGCCGTCGGCGGCCCACCGGCGGTCCAGCTCGACGGCGAACAGGATGTTGGCCGTCTTGGACTGGCCGTAGGCGAGCATGCCGTCGTAGCCGGTCTCGAAGTGCGGGTCGTCCCACCGGATGTCGGAGAGGCGGTGGCCCCCGGAGGACACCGAGACGACCCGGGCGCCGTCCGCGGCCCGCAGCGCCGGCAGCAGGGCGTTCGTGAGCTGGAAGTGACCGAGGTGGTTGGTCGCGAACAGCGACTCGTAGCCGCGGGCGTCGCGCACCAGGTCCTGGCTCATGATCCCGGCGTTGGCCACCAGGACGTGCAGCGGACGGGCGGCGTCGAGGTGGGCGGCCGCGAACGCGTCGATCGACGCCGGGTCCATCAGGTCGAGTGCGGCGACGTCGACGCGCTCGATGTCGGCCACCGCACGGGCGGCGCGACGGGGATCGCGGGCGCCGACGGTGACCGGCGCCGGCCCGGCTCAGCGCGCGGGTCGTCTCCAGGCCGAGCCCGGCGTGCCCGCCGGTGACGACGGCGTTCAGGCCGGTGAGGTCGAGGCCCCGCAGCACGTCGTCGGCCGTCGACGCGGCGGTGAATCCGGTTCCGAGGGGGTGCTGTGGGGTGTGGTGTCGGATCATGATGATCAGCCTGCTGCGGCGACGCCGTACTCTGAATAGCTGTGAGTGCGGATTTCCTGCTCGACAGTACGGGAAACACGGGTGACGTCCTGTCGGACGTGTTCGACCTCGTCGAGGTCCGGGGGATGCTGTCGGGCGGGTTCGCGGTGCGGGGGCCGTGGGTGTCGCGGTCGGCGATCGAGGACCCGCTCAAGCTGTTCGCGATGGTGCGCGGCCGGGCCCGGCTGACGACCGACGGTGTCGACGGCCCGGTCGAGCTCGGGCCGGGCGACGTCGCGATCCTGCGCGACCGCTCGTGGCTGGAGCTCACCGGCGGTTCCGGGGACGGGCCGCGTGCCGAGGTCGAGGCCCCGGTCGCCGACCCCTCGCTCCGCCTCGACGAGCGGGCCGGTGACAACGGGTCCGACGTCGTGATCGGCGGCCATGTCGATCTGAACCCGGCGGGCCGGGCACTGTTGTTGCAGGCCCTCCCGCCGGTGGCGGTCGTGCGCGCCCACGTCGCGACGGACCTGCGCCACAGCCTCGACCGGCTCCTCGACGAGGCGACGCGTGGCCGGGCGGGCGCGGCGTTCGCGATCCGCCAGTACGCCCAGATCCTGATGCTCGACGTGCTGCGCGCCTACCTCGACCGGGCGGACCTGCCCGCCGGATGGCTACGGGGGCTGACCGACGCGAGGCTGCGCCCGGCCCTGGCCCTGCTGCACGCCGAACCCGGACGGCCCTGGCGGCTCGACGAGCTGGCCCGCTCCGCGTCGATGTCGCGGACGTCGTTCGCCGAACGCTTCCGGACGGTGGCGGGTGTGACGCCGCTGGCCTACCTGCAGCGCTGGCGGATGCTGCTGGCCCGGCGAGCGCTGCGCGGCGGCGACGTGCGGATCGGTGCGCTGGCCTCCGAGCTGGGGTACGCGTCGGAGAGCGCGTTCAGTACCGCGTTCAAGCGCGAGGTGGGGGAGTCGCCGCTGCGCTACCGGTCCCGTGTGCGGCCCGGGTGACCGGGCGGGACCGGGCCGGCGTCGCTACCGCTGACGGGCCAGCCGGGCCTCGAGCCCGTCGAGCACCAGGTCCGTGCGGACCGCGACCCACCGCGCCGGCGGGTCGTCGACCATCTCGACCAGGGCGGCCCGGATCCCGGCGTCGAGCTCGTGCGGTGTGGTGCGGGCCTGCTCGCCCCGGGACGGTCCGCCCGACGACGCACCGGGGCTGTCGGCCCACGTCGTCACGGCCAGGTCGAAGGCGGCGGCCGCACCGAGGACGGCGTCGTGGGCGTCGAAACCGGCGCCGAGCAGGACCTGGGTCGCCTGGCCGAACAGCTCCACCAGCCGGTCCGGGCGCTCGGGCAGCGTGATGATCACCTGGGCGAGACCGGGGTGCTCGGTGAGCAGGTCGACCATGCGGGCCGAGGTGCGCGCGAGGTAGCTCCGCCACGGTCCCTCGGGCGCGGGGAACTCGGCCTCGGACAGCACGGCGTCGACCATCGCCGACTGCAGGTGCTCGAAGCTCGCGAAGTGCCGGTAGAAGGTGGAGTACTTGACCCCCACCTCGGCGGTGACGGTGCCGACGGTCAGCCCGGTGAAGCCGACGCGCCGCGCGGCGGCGAGGAGGGCCACGCGGTCGGTCAGGGGTGGGCGGCCCGTGCGTCCGGTCCGTACCTGGCTCACCTCGGTCATACCCGAGATCCTAGGTGGGGAGCCGGGCCGGATGGCGATGTCTCGCCGGGAGATCGCCGCCCGGTGCCGGAGCCCGGTACCGGGACGGGCCGCTCCGGTCAGGCGGGGTCGGTGGGCCGCGGCTCGGCGAGCAGGGACTGCATGCGGATCATGACGTCGATCTGGGCCTCGTTGTAGAGGTCCCGCATCGCCTTGCCGACGGTCTGCCGGGCGAAGTGTTCGCCGCCGGGGGCGTCGGCGTTGACGGTCAGCAGTCCCGGGTACTTCTCCTGGAGATCGCGCGTGTAGGGCGCCATCTGCTCGGCGACCCGCTGACGGGTCTCCTCGTCCGCGTCGGTCGGCAGGCTGTCGAACTCTGCGGACACGGGGTCGTGCGGGACGTTCTGCAGCATGTCGGCATAGGTCTTCATGCCTTCCGGCCCCAGCACCCGGGTCATGACGACGACGAGGGAGCGGTCGGCGTCGGTCAGGTGGGTGTCGGCGGCGGCCGGGGCGAACTCGGGCGGAAGGTCGGTGGGCACCGACTGCTTCAGGATCAGGCCGAGCTCGACGCGGATGCGTTGCAGGCGTTCGATCGTGGCGCCGAGCTCGGCGTCGAGGGTGCGCAACGCTTCCTCCGGGTGGTCGTCGGCGTCGCCCATGGCGGCGATCTGGGACAGCGAGAACCCGAGGTCGGTCAGGCGCTTGATCCGCAGCACCCGGACCAGGTGCGACACGCCGTACTGCTTGTAGCCGTTGGCACGCCGCTCGGGCTCCTCCAGGAGTCCGACCTCGTGGTAGTGCCGCACCGCCCGCAGGCTCGTGCCGGCGAGATCGGCGATCTCGCGCGTGCTCCAGGCCATGACCGTCCCCCTCGTCTCGACTTCTGACGCCATTGCAGACCGTGCCGTAGCGGCATGGTCAAGTCTCCCGCACCGGGGTGATCCGGATCACCACCGATTCGGGTTGAGCGTGCCGCGACGGCCGGGTGTCCCGTCGGTCCCGACACCACCGACGGAGAGGGACACCATGGCACCGCACGCGACGAGGCCCGGGGTGCGCAGCAGCGCCTCGGTCTGGTTCGCCTCCTACGGACTGTCCCTGCTCGGCAAGGGGATCGCGAGCGTGGTGCTGCCGCTGCTCGTGCTCGACCGCACCGGCGACGCGCTCGCGGCGGGCGTGCTCGCCACCGTCGCGACGGCGGCGTCGGCGGCGACCGGGCTCGTGTCCGGGCTGCTGGTCGACCGGATCGACCGCCGCGTGGTGTCGGTCGTGTCCGACCTGCTCGCGGCGGCGTCGCTGGTGGCGCTCCCCGTCGTCGACGCGCTGTGGGGACTGGACATGGCCTGGTTCCTGGCCCTGGCCGTCGTCGGGGCGGTGATCCGCGTGCCGGGGATGACGGCGCAGGAGACGCTGCTGCCCGTCCTCGCGCGGCTCGGGCGCACCGGGCCGGGGCGGCTCGACCGGCTGATCGCCACCCGGGAGACGGTCGGCAACGTGCTGCTGCTGGCCGGGCCCGGCCTGGGCGGGTTGCTCGTCGGGCTGCTCGGGCCGACCCCGGTCCTGATGCTCGTGACCGCGGCGACGAGCCTGCTCGCCGCCCTGTTGACGCTGGTGCTGGACCCGCGGTCGGGCCGGATCCCGCGGCCGGACACGGTCCGCGGCGGCAACGCGGTGCGCCGTGCGGTGTCCGACCTGCTCGTCGGCTGGACCTTCCTGGGACGCAACCGGCTCGTGCTCGGCGCCACCCTGATCAGCTCCGTGCTGGTCGCCGTCCTCGGCTCGCTGCAGAGCACCCTGATGCCGGCCTACTTCACCGCCGAGGACCTGCCCGGGCTCACCGGTCTGACGCTGAGCGCGATCGCCGCCGGCAGCATCGTCGGGTCGGCGCTCTACGCCGCTTCGGCCGGGCGGATCCGGCGCCGCACCTGGTTCGTCGTCGGGATGACCGGCACGCTGCTGGGCTTCGCCGCGGTCGGCAGCATGGCCTCGCCGTGGCTGGTGCTCGGCGGCGCGGCGCTGGTCGGGCTGACCAACGCCCCGGCCGCGGCCGTCCTCGGGGTGCTGACCGTCGAGGCGACCCCGGACGCGATGCGCGGGCGGGTGCTCGGTGCGCAGAACACCGTCATGCTCGCCGCGCCCGCGGTGACCAGCGCCCCGCTCGCCGCCGTCGCGGCCACCGCGGGACTGCCCGCGGCGGGGGCCGTGATCGCCGTCCTCGCCGGCGTCACGGCGATCGCGGCCGTCCTCGTGCCGACGTTCCGCTCGCTCGACGACACCCCGGGCGGCCCCGCCCCCGACGACGACCGTGCGCACGGCGTCGACCGGATCGTTCAGACGACGCTGCCGTAGGCCGCGGCGATGTCCTCGGAACCGGCCCAGCGGCTGTAGGTCGGCGACTGCGGCCACCCCTCCGGGGAGTCCTGCCAGACCTCCTGGCGGCCGTAGGGCAGGACGTCGACGAGCCCGAACACGAAGCCGAGCTGCTCGGTGCCCCGGCCGTTCGTGTGCCAGGTCCGGTAGACGGTGTCGCCGTCGCGGAGGAACACGTTCACGCCGAACCCGCCGTCGAGCGGAGCGTCGACGTCCGCGCCGAAGGAGCTGTTCGCGGTGGAGTACCAGGTCATGGTGTTGCCGACCCGCCCCTTGTAGGCCAGCGCCTCGTCGATCGGTCCCGGGGTGACGATGACGAACCGGGCGTCGAAGTTGTCCAGGATCTCCAGGCGGTTGAACTGGGTGGTGAACCCGGTGCAGCCACCGCACTGCCAGGTCTGCCCCGGCGACCACATGTGGTTGTAGACGATCAGCTGGGGCCGGTCGCCGAAGACGTCGACGAGCCGGACCGGCCCGTCCTCGCCCTCGAGGACGTAGTCGTCCATCTCGACCATCGGCAGGCGGCGGCGCTGCGCGGCGATCGCGTCGAGCTCGCGGGTCGCGGCCTTCTCCCGGGCGCGGAGCTTGTCGAGCTCACCGCGCCAGGTGTCGGCGTCGACGACGGGCGGCAGGGCGTTGCTGGTCATGAGATCACTTCCTGCGGTTCGGATCGTGGCCGTGCGTCTTCAGGGCAGACCGCGACGGATCCGGGAACTCATCGCTGCGCCGGTCAGGGCCGTAACCTGGAGAAACCCAGAAGCTAGTCCCCGGCCGCCTCGTCCATGACGACCACGACACCGTCCGGGCGCAGGGCGCGGCGGGCCGCGTCCAGGAACTCCACGGGGTGCGGCAGGTCGTGCAGGCACTCGAACGCGAAGACGGCGTCGAACGTGGCGGGCGGCAGGCTCAGGGCGGCGTCGCCGGTCGTGAACGTGATCCGCTCGCCCAGCCCGGCGTCGGCGGTGTGGGCCGCGGCGGCGGTGGTGGACGGGACGTCCGGGTCGACGCCGTGCAACGCGGCGCCGGGGTAGGCGCGGGCCGGCGCGATCGTCGACCACCCCTCGCCGCAACCGAGGTCCGCGATCACCGCTCCGGGGCGGTCGAGGTGCCGGTGCAGGTCGGGGACACCGGCCGACCACGCCCAGCAGGCCGGAGGCCGCCTGCTGCTCCAGCCATTCCCGGGCGTAGCGGGGATCGCAGCCACTGCGGGCGGCGAGCTCGTCCGGTGAGAGCGGGCCGGCCGCGGCCAGCGTCCGGTACCAGCCCAACCGGTCACCCAGGTAGATGGTCAGCACGTCGAACGCTCCGAGGGTGGCCGCGACGACGCGCTCGGCCACCGCCTCGGCCGTCGCCGGGCCCGTCGCCCCGGTCGTCTCCGCGGTCCCTGTCATGGCGTGCTCCCGTCCTCGCCGGCGCGTGGAGCCGCCGACCGTGCGCCGGGTCCACGCGCGGGTGCCCGTCAGGGGGAGAAGTTCCCCAACTTCGGGTAGGGCCTAGGGTCAGGAGGAGCCGGCCGGTGCCCCGCCCACGCCGATCTCGTTGCCGTCCGGGTCGCGGTAGAGCGCCTTGCGGACGCCGTTGTCGTAGGTCTCGGTCAGCTCCGGCTCGATCCCGCGCCGGGACACCGCGGCGACGAAGCCGTCGTAGTCACCGACGAACAGGGTGACCGTGGCGTGCCCGGCGTGCTCGGGCTGCAGCTCGACGTAGACGTGCCGGTGCTCCGACAGCGTCCAGACGCGCTCGACGTCGTTCGGCTCGAACGACTCGACGTCGCCGAGGAACCGGTCGAACCAGGCGACGGCGCGGGGGAGGTCGCTCACCGCGACACCGGCGAACAGGTCGATCTCCATGCGTCCTCCCTCGCGCCGTCACCCGGTCACGGGGCGTCGTCCGCGACGGGCCCGCCCGGCTCGCCGAGACCGTAGCGGTCCAGGACCGCCACGACCCGGGCGTTCCAGCGCTCGTGCGCCGACTGACGGGTGATCCCGGCGGCCGCCCCGATCTCGGCCCAGGTCGCCCCCGACCGCCGGAGCAGGACCACGTCCTCGACGCCGTCCATGCCGGCGGCCAGGGCGATCCGCAAGCAGGCCAGGGCCCACGGCCGCTGGGGGTCGGTGTCCTCGCCGTCGCCGTCGCCGTCGCCGTCGCCGTCGCCGTCGCCGAGCCGCAACGCGGTCACCAGCGCGTCGGCCTGGGTCTGCACCTCCTGCACCGCCGCCAGCCGCACGGCGTCCGCGTGCCCGGCGACGTCGGCCGCGCCCAGGCGTTCGATCATGCTGTTCATCGTCGTCCCCTCCCGTGTCAGGGTTACCCTGACACATGGTGCGGGCAGGGGCATCCGGTTTCCCGCCGGGCACCCGCGTGCCGACGCGGCCTCAGGTCCCGATCTCGGTCCGCACGGCGTAGAGCTCGGGGAAGAACGTCAGCTCGAGGGCCTTGCGCAGGAATCCCACCCCGCTGGACCCGCCGGTCCCGGCCTTGAACCCGATCATCCGTTCCACCGTCTTGAGGTGGCGGAAGCGCCAGAGCTGGAAGTTCTCCTCCAGGTCGACGAGCTCCTCGCACGCCTCGTAGGCCTCCCAGTTGCCGGCGGCGTCGGAGTAGATCTCGCGGAACACCGGCACCAGGTCGGGGGAGAAGACGTGCGCGGTCGTGACGTCGCGGCGCAGCAGCGCGTCCGGGACCGGGTGGCCGTGACGGGCCAGGTAGCGCAGGAACTCGTCGTAGACGCTCGGTGCCTCCAGCAGCTCGACGAGCTGGGCGCGGGCGCGGGGGTCGTGGTCGAACACCTCCAGCATCGCCGCGTCCTTGTTGCCCAGGGCGAACTCCACGGCCCGGTACTGGTCGGACTGGAACCCCGACGACGTCCCCAGGAAGCTGCGGAACTCCGAGTACTCCGACGGCGTCAGCGTCGCCAGCACCGACCACTGGTCGGTGAGCGTGCGCTGGATGTGCTTGACGCGGGCGAGTCCCTTGAGCGCGGGCCGCAGCTCGTCGGCGGCCAGGTGGGCCTGCACGGCGCGCAGCTCGTGCAGGACCAGCTTGAGCCACAGTTCCGACGTCTGGTGCTGGACGATGAACAGCAGCTCGTCGTGGTGCTCGGGCCGGCTCACCGGGTGCTGCGCCGAGAGCAGCTCGTCGAGGTGGAGGTAGGCGCCGTAGGAGAGGTTGACCCGGCCCCCGCGCTCGGTGAAGTCGCGCACGATGCCGTCCTCGATGGGCCGCGTTCCGGCGCTGTCGCTCATGCCCGGCGACTCTAGGCGGGGTCGGCTCGGCAAGCGGCCGGACGGCCTCCGGCGACGGTTGCGTGTGCACGGTTCGGACGGGGGATCACGATGGGGTCACGGCGTCGACCCAGGGTGGTCGGGACATGTGCCGTGTCCCGGACGGGGGCCGTGCGGATTCCACCGATCCAGCGAATATCCGAACGGAAAGTAATTCCGTCCACCGATCGTGTCGTGGGTTTGATTCGACCGATTGCGGCTGGATATTGTTCTTTCAGCCGGTACGGGCTCCCCCGCTTTTGTCAACGTGCCGGCAGGTACGAGCTCGGCTACGGCGGATCTCGAAACTCATCTGGAGAAGAACTGTGCTGAAGAAGGCTGGAATCGTCGTGGCGGCCTCCGCTGCGTCCCTGCTCGCCCTGAGCCCCCTCGCGTTCGCCGACAGCGGCAACGTCATCGACAAGGACTCGAAGGGCATCGTCTCCGGGCTGAACGGCAACAACGCCCAGCTGCCGGTCCAGGCCTGCAACAACAACGTGCCGGTCAACGTGCTCGGCGTCCAGGTCCCCGTCGAGGACGCTGCCGCGGGCAACGGCCTCACCGGTGCGGCCGGGATCGCGGGCGAGGGTGCCGCCAAGAGCGGCGACTCGGTCTCCGACCAGTCCGACAACTGCGGCCAGACCGCCGGTGCGGGCGACAGCATCGGCGAGTGAACTGATCTGACCTGATCAGATCGGTTCGAGATCCGCGGGAATGCCCCGGAACCGCACGGTTCCGGGGCATTCTCGTGTCCTTTTCTTCGAATTCGTCACGACGGGTCAGGGAAGGTCGACCGTCGTCAGGAGTGCGCGGTGGTCGCTGCCGGGGACGTCGATGATCTCGAGGTCGCGCGCCGTCGGCCCGCCCGCGGTCAGGACATGGTCGATCTGCGCACCGGTGACGCGCGGTGTGCGCGCGTCCCAGGTGCCGACAAGCCCCGACCCGGTCGCGGCGCCGGTGTCGCGGCAGCCCCGGGTCCCGTCGCGGAACGCCGAGTGGTCGAGCGTGGCGTTGAAGTCCCCGGCCACGATCGCCGGGCCCCCGGACGAACACCACCGCGCCAGTGACGCCAGCTCCCGCGGCCAGGACGCGATCTTGTCCGGCGTCGGTGCCGCCGTGTGCACGCCGAGCAGCCGCACCGGTCCGAGCGTGCCGCCGGTGATCTCCAGCCAGGGGTCCAGGCTCCCGGTGACCGTCCGCGCGCGCAGGTTCCCGAGGCCGGGGGAGGCCAGGACGACGACCCCCTCGATGTCCGGTACGCCCGGCGCGGCGGCGACCCACGACCGGTATCCCATCTCGGGCACGGCGCCGGTGATCAGGCCCCGGTAGCGCTCCGCGGCCTCCGGCAGGACCACGACGTCCGGACGTCGCTCGCGCACCAGTGCCGCGAGGGTGGGCACGTCGGCGGCCCCGTCGTAGACGTTGAACGAGAGCAGCGTGAGCGGGCGGCTCCCGGCCGGGACGGGCGCGTCCCCGTCGCCGAACGCCCGCGGCGCGAGCACGGCGGCCGAGACGACCGCGACCGCGAGCACCGCGACCCGGGCGGCGAGGCCGTGCCCCCGCCGGAGCGACCGGACGATCCCCACCACGGCGAGCACCGCGACCACGGCGGTGAACAGCGGGCGGAGCGCGATCAGCAGCACGAACGGGAGCCGCCCGTCGAGGCCCAGCAGGTCCGGGAGCAGGAGCAGGACCGCCGCCGCGACCAGCACGGTCCCGCGGATTCCGGAGCGGACGCGGGACGGTCGTCGAGGTGGCATGCGCTGACATTATGTCGCGGCGGGACGGGGTCTCCTGGCGGCCGGCGCATGCGGAGAGCTAGTGTCACTCACTGACAACAAGTCGGGTGCGCAGGGGAGGAACGGCGGCGATGACGAGTACGACGTCCACCCCGCGGGTCCGGACGGCTCCGCCGAAGGCGTCCGGCCGCGGCCGGCGCCCGATGTCGGACCAGTGGCGGGGCCGGCAACGGCTGATGATCTCCCGCGCCGCGATCCGGCTCTTCCGCGACCGGGGCGTCACCGAGACCGGCGTCGAGCAGATCGCCGAGGTCGTCGGGCTGTCGGCGCGCACGTTGTTCCGCTACTTCCGCAGCAAGGAGAGCTGCGTCGAGCCGGTGCTGTCGGTGTCGGTGGACGCGTTCGTCGCGACCCTGCGGCGCTGGCCGGCGGAGCTCTCGCTGGAGGAGCACCTCGTCGCCGACCACCGGAGCTCCGACGACGCCGAGGCCGCCGCGGACAGCGAGGCGGCCCTGGCCGTGATCGGGATGTCGCGCGAGGAGCCCGCCCTGCGGGCGATCTGGCTGGTGGTCTACGAACGCGCCGAGCCCGTCCTCGCCGAGGTCCTCGCCGACCATCTCGACCGTCCCGCGTCCGACATCGCCGTGCGCGTGCAGGCCGCCGCGCTCAGCGCCGCGCTGCGCATCACCAGCGAGGACCTCGCCGCGTCCCTGGTCGACGGCACCGGCCCGATCGAGCCCGCCGACCGTCTCGCCCGCCTGTCCTCCGCCGTCCACGCGGCGACGCACGGCGTGCTGGGTGCCGGCGCCACCGACCGCCCCACCACCGACCCGACCTCCGGAGAGTGAGCATGTCCTCAGCACCGCCCGAACCGGCCGTGGTCGACGGTGCGCGGACCCGGGCCCTGGTGGCGGTGCTGGCCTTCGGCGGCATCGTCGTCGCGCTGCAGCAGACCAGCGTGATCCCGTTGATCCCGCAGTTCCCCCGTCTCCTGGACGCCTCGGCCGCCGACACGACCTGGATCGTCACCGCCACCCTGCTGGCCGGTGCCGTCGCGACCCCGATGGTCGGGCGGCTGGCCGACATGTTCGGCAAGCGCCGGATGCTCCTGATCTGCCTGGCGATGCTGGTCGTCGGTTCGGTGACTGGGGCGCTGAGCACCTCGTTGGTCCCGCTCGTGGTCGGCCGCGCGATCCAGGGACTCGCGACCGGGGTGATCCCGCTGGGCATCAGCCTGATGCGCGACTCCCTGCCGGCCGAGCGGCTCGGCTCGGCCACCGCCTCGATGAGCGCCTCGCTCGGCGTCGGCGGCGCGCTCGGGCTGCCGCTGGCGGCGCTGATCGCGCAGAGCCTGGACTGGCACATCCTGTTCTGGGCCTCGGCCGGGCTCGGCGTGGCCGTGGTCGGGCTGGTGCTGTGGCTGGTCCCGGAGTCGCCGCAACGCGCGGGCGGGCGTTTCGACGGGCTCGGTGCGGTGCTGCTGTCGGTGGCGCTGGTGTGCGTGCTGCTCGTGGTGTCGAAGGGCAACTCGTGGGGCTGGGGCGACCCGCTGACCCTCGGCCTGCTCGTGGCCGGTGTCGTCGCGCTGGGGGCCTGGGGCGCGTGGGAGCTGCGGACCCCGCAGCCGCTGGTGGACCTGCGGGTGAGTCGGCGTCGCCAGGTGCTGCTGACGAACTGCGCGTCGGCGGTGTTCGGGTTCTCGATGTTCGCGATGTCGCTGGTCTTCCCGCAGCTGCTGCAGCTGCCGGCCTCGACCGGGTACGGGCTGGGGCAGTCGATCCTGGTCGCGGGACTGGTGCTGGCCCCGGGCGGGCTCTGCATGATCGCGATGTCGCCGGTCTCGGCGCGGATCACCAACGCCTCCGGGCCGCGGACGACATTGATGCTCGGCGCCGTCGTCGTCGCGGCCGGGTACGGGGTCGGGGTGCTGTTCCACTCCGAGGTCTGGCATCTCGTCGCCAGCTCGATCGTGGTCAGCTCCGGCGTCGGCCTGGCCTACGGCGCGATGCCGTCGCTGGTGATGGCGGCCGTCCCGGTCACCCAGACCGCCGCGGCGAACAGCCTCAACAACCTGGCCCGCGCGATCGGCACGTCGACCGCGAGCGCCGTCGCCGGCGTGCTGCTCGCGCAGCTCACGACGTCGGTCGCGGGGATGACGGTGCCGTCGGAGAGCGCGTTCGTCCTGGTGATGGGGCTCGGTGGTGTGACGGCGCTGGTGGCGCTGGCGATCACCGCGTTCATCCCGCCCCGGAAGGCGCCGGAGGAGACGGCCCCCGCCGTCCCATCCCTGTCGCCGGCGCCGTCGGCCGGGCCGGAGCAGGCCGGGCCGGCTCCCCGGCCCGCCGCCACCGCAGCGCCGTCGGAGACCGTCCGGCCGCTCGTCGCCGGGACCGTCCGGCGCGGGGGAGTGCCGGTCGTCGGTGCGGTGCTGACCGTGGTCGACACGGCCGGTTCCGAGCTCGGCCGGGCCCGGTCCGGGGAGGAGGGACGCTTCGCCGTGACGCGTTCGGGTACGGGACGCTCCCGGCTGCTCGTCGTGCAGTCGCTCGGCGCCGCGCACGCGGAGTTCCTGACCGACGGGGCCGAACACGTCGACCTCGAGCTGGACCGCTTCGCCGGGACGGCGGTGCGGGCCGGGCACGACGGCGCCGACCTGGTGCGCTGAGCGGCCCGCGACTCGGACCGGCGCGGGAGGTCAGCCCGGCTGGTCGTTGTCCTTGTGCGAACCCCAGCCGTGCCAGCGGTCGACCTCGATCCACCCGCTGACCCGGGCGCGCTCGCGGTCCGGGTACGGCGTGCCGAGGTAGTGCCCGGCCAGGCGGTCGATATCGGTCAGACGCTCGTCGTCGCGCAGGTCGACGATGCGGCCGATCAGGCTGATGTGGGTGTACCAGTCCTCGGAGTCGAGGACCGACAGCGTCACCCGCGGGTCGTTGCGGACGTGCTTCACGCGGACCCGCCCGGCGTCCATGTTGACCAGTACGCGGCCGTCGTCCTCCCAGAGGTACCAGGTCGCCACGGAGACGGGCTGGCCGTCGCGTCGCAGCGTGGTGATCACCGAGGGGTTGGGCTTGCGGAGCATGGCCACGGACTCGGCAGGAAGCGGTGGTGTCGACATCGTCTCGACGCTACGGCCCCCGTCCCGGTCCCGCCCGGGGAGGACGGGCCGGGGCGGCCGGCCGTGCCGGCCGCCCCGGCGCCCGAGGGGGCTCAGTCCTTCTTGAAGACGTCCTTGATCTTCTCGCCGGCCTGCTTGACGTTGCCCTTGGCCTGGTCGGTCTGGCCCTCCGCCTGGAGGTCCTTGTCGTCGGTGGCCTTCCCGACGGTCTCCTTGGCCTTGCCCTTGAGCTCCTCGGACTTGTTCTCGATCTTGTCGTCGGCAGCCATACGCACTCCTGAGGTGGACGACACCCGGCGTGTTCCAGATGCCGGTGATCGACTACCCGTTCCGGGGCGGGCGAACCCGATCGGCGTCCATGATCTTCCGGTGGCGCGGACGACGGACAGGCGTCGCCGGCCACGTCGCGGGTACAGGCCCGCGCATGAGCAGACCCACCGGCCGACCCGCGGACCCGCCTCCCGTCCCGTCCGACGCCGCCCGGCCGGTCGGCTCGGGGAAGCGGGTCCTGCGGATCAACCTGCTCTGCGGGTTCCTGCTGGGCATGGGCGTCGTCGCGTTCGTCGACGAGGCGGTGTTCCACCAGATCCTGCACTGGCACCACTTCTACGACCGCGGCACCAGCGCCGCGGGCCTCGTCTCCGACGGCGTCTTCCACGCGTTCAGCTGGTTCGCCACCGTGGCGTCGCTGCTGGTCCTGGCCCGCTTGCGCGCGGAGGGGTCGCTGCGCCCGCGGTGGGTGACCGGCGGGCTGCTCGTGGGGGCGGGGCTGTTCCAGCTCTACGACGGCCTGGTCCACCACAAGCTGCTGGGCCTGCACGAGATCCGCTACGGCGTCGACCTGACGCCGTATGACCTCGTCTGGAACGGCGTCGCGGTGGTCCTCCTGGTCGCGGGCCTCGTCCTGGTCGCGCGGAGCCGGGCCGTCGCCGACCGGCCGCCACGATGACCGGTCCCGGGTTCACGGTCGCGGTGGGCGTCGTCGCGCTGCTCGCCCTCGCCGGCTACGCCGCCGGCCTGTGGGCGGCACGCGACCGCGGGCACTGGCCCGCGCGGCGCACCGCGAGCTGGGTGGCCGGGGTCGCCGCGGCGACGGCGGCCGTCGCCGGTCCACTCGCCGACGGGGCCCACGACGACTTCCGGCTGCACATGGTCGCCCACGTGCTGCTCGGCATGGCGGCGCCGCTGCTGCTCGTCCTCGCCGCCCCGGTCACGCTGTGCCTGCGCGCACTCCCGGTCCGGGCCGCCCGGGGTGTCTCCGGTGTGCTGCGCTCCCTCCCGGCCCGGGTGCTGACCCACCCGGTCGTCGCCGCGGCGTCGGCCGTCGGCGGGCTGTGGCTGCTCTACCGGACCGGCCTGTACGCGGCGACGCGGCACGACCCGGTGCTCCACGTGCTGGTGCACGCCCACGTGTTCGCGGCCGGATGCCTGTTCACGGTGTCGATCACCGGCCCGGACCCCGCGCCGCACCGGCCGTCGCCGGCGGTGCGCGCCGCGGTCCTGGTGGCCGCCGTCGCCGCACACGACGTCCTGACCAAGATGATCTACGCGTACCCGCCCGTCGGCGTCGGAGCGGACGAGGCCGGGGTGGCTGCACAGCTGATGTACTACGGCGGCGCACCCGTCGAGATCGCGCTCGCCGTGCTGCTGTGCCGGGAGTGGCTCCGCGACCGGCGGGGTCCGATCACCGTGCCGCGTCGGCCGGCCGGCCGACGCGGCGACCCGCGGACGTCCCGGCGGACACCGCACCGTGATCGCCACGGCGGTCCGGGGCGTGATCGAGTTGCGGCGCAATGACGACCGGAATAGCGTCGGAGACGGAATGTCGACGGGACATTTCTGTCCTCGAATCTCGATGCGGCCCATGAAGATCCGACGTCGCCGCATCGAATTCGTCATTCCGGTCCACGCATTCAGGAATCCCCCCCGTGCGCGCCGTTCTGCGCTGCGCCGGATCCGGGGCCTGATCACCGGCTCGAACTCACGGGCCGCCACCGCATCACCGACCGTGGGCCTCTGCCCGCAGGGACGGACGTCATGACGATCGCCAACATCGAAGATCCCGGCGCACTGACCGGGGCACAGGTCCGCAGCAACGGCGGGGACAAGCTCGGCAAGGTCGACTCGGTCTACTACGACAACGACACCGACAAGCCCGAGTGGGTCGCGGTGAAGAGCGGTCTGTTCGGCACCCACGTGAGCCTGGTCCCGTTGCAGCAGGGCGACTGGGACGGCAAGGAACTGACGGTGCCGTTCGACAAGGCCGCACTGCAGAACGCGCCGCACCACGACCCCGACTCGGCGCTCAGCGAGTCCGACGAGCAGGACCTGTACCGGCACTACGGGATGGGCGCGGACGCGTCGTCCACCGGCACCTCGTCCACCGGCACCCCGTCCGCGGGCACCGACGCCGGCCGCTCGCCGGTCGACGCCCAGGGCGTCGCACCGACCACCGGTCTCGCCGGCACGGGCGAGACGACCGACCGCGGACCGGGCCGGGAGCCGCTCCCGGGCGGGCCGAACGAGGCCGCGACCGACGAGGCCCGTCCCGGCCGCTTCACCGACACCGGTGTCCAGGGCAGTGACACCTCCGGGCGCACCACCGGGACCACCCCCGGGACCACCGCCGACGACGCGATGACCCGCTCCGAGGAGCAGCTCCGGGTCGGCACCACCACGCGCGAGGCCGGCCGCGCACGGCTGCGCAAGCACATCGTCACCGAGAACGTGTCGACGACGGTCCCGGTCAGCCACGACGAGGTCACCCTGCAGCGGGAGCCGATCACCGAGGCCGACCGCGGGGATGCGCACTCCGGCGCGGACCTGACCGAGGACACCCACGAGGTGACGCTGACCGCCGAGAGCGCCGTCGTCGACAAGGACGTCGTCCCGGTCGAGCGGGTCCGGATGGGCACCGAGACCGTCACCGAGCAGCAGCAGGTCGACGAGACCGTCCGCAAGGAGGTCATCGACGTCGAGAGCACCGACGGCGTCGACACCACCGGTGGCCGCTCGACCACCACGGGCAAGCACGCCGCCGACGACGACCGCCGCTGACCCGACGCAAGCCTTGCGGTACGCCCGCTTGCGCGCTGACGGGCCACCGCCTGCCGGACCGGCCGCGGATCCCCTCGGGGGTCCGCGGCCGGTCGCGTGAGCCGTGCCGGAATGCGTTGGCGAGGATGTAGCGGTGCAGCTCGCCCTCGCCCGTGTCGCCGTCCTCGTCAGCGGGGCGGCGATCCTGATCGTCGAGACCCTCGCGACCCGTCTCGTCGCCCCCTACGTGGGGCTGACGCTGGAGTCGACGACGGCGGTGATCGGCGTCGCGCTGGCCGGGATCGCGGTCGGGGCCGCGATCGGCGGGAAGCAGGCCGACACGTCCGACCCGCGCCGGGTGGCTGCGGTGGCGCTGGCCGTGGGCGGTCTCGGGGTCCTCGCGGTGCGCCCGCTGATCCGTCTCATCGGACCGCTGCTCGGCAACGGCGCGAGCGCGGCGATCCTGCTCGTCATCGTCTCGACGCTGGTCTCGGTCACCGCGCTGGCCGCGGTGACCCCGGCCGTCACCCGGGCCCGCCTGGACGGGATCGACGGCTCCGGCGGGGTCATCGGGTCACTGTCCGCGCTGGGCACGATCGGGTCCCTGGCCGGCACGTTCCTCACCGGGTTCGTGCTGGTCGCGCTGCTGCCGGTGAGCGCGATCCTGTTCGTCACCGCGGCCGCGTGCCTGGTGCTGGCCCTCGTCGTCGCGACGACGAGAACCCGGCGGGAGATCGGCACGATCGGGGGTGCCGCGGCCGTGCTGGCCGCCGCGCTGGTCGTCGTCCCCGGCCGCTGCGACGTCGACACCACCTACTACTGCGCGAGCGTCGTCCCCGGTGACCGGCCGTCCGAACGGGTCCTGGTCCTGGACGACCTGCGGCACTCGGCGGTCGACCTGGCCGACCCGGCGCACCTGGAGTTCGCCTACACGCTGCGGTTCGCCGACGCGATCGACACGGCGTTCCCCGCGCGGGCGCCGCTGCGGGCCGTGCACGTCGGCGGCGGCGGGTTCACGATGCCGCGCTGGCTCGCCGCGACCCGCCCGGGCAGCACCTCGACGGTGCTCGAGCTCGACCGCGGCGTCGTCGAGCTGGGGGAGCGCGAGCTCGGCGTCGGCTCGATCCCCGGGCTGACGACGCGGGTCGGCGACGCCCGGACGGGACTGTCCGCGCTGCCGGACGCCTCCGCGGACCTCGTCGTCGGCGACGCGTTCGGGGCCCGCTCGGTGCCGTGGCACCTGGCGACGGCCGAGTTCGCCGACGAGGTGCACCGGGTGCTGCGTCCCGGAGGGCTCTACGTGCTCAACGTGATCGACCACGACCCGCTGGCGCTGCTGCGCGCCGTCACCGCCACCGTCGGCGACCGCTTCGGCTCGGTCGCGCTGATGGCCCGGCCCGACCAGCTCGCGCCGGGCGGCGGGGGCAACGCGGTGGTCGTCGTCTCCGACCGCGCCGTCGACACGGCGGCGCTCGCGGCGGCCGCGGCCACGCGGGGCGAGCCGGGTTCGGTGCTGGACCCGGCCGCGACCCGCTCCCTGGCCGGCGACGCCGAGGTCCTCACCGACGACCACGCCCCGGTCGACCAGCTCGGGGCACGGGGTCGGTAGCCGGCGAGGTAGCGGGCGCGGTCCTGGGGTCCGCGACGGTCCCCGGTGGCCGTCCGGTGTCGAGCCGGTCGGGTTCGGCGTCCGGCCACACGGTCAGTTCGCCGGCCGAGGGTCGGCAGCCCCGCAGGGACTCGAGCTCGATCGGGATCTGGACGGGCACAGGTGCTCCCTCGTCGATGGTGCCGGCGGATGTCAGTCCCGCCGGTCGGTGCAGCGGTGCGCCAGTGACGTCAGCGCGTCGCGGGCGTGCTCCGGGACGTCGGCGCACCCGATCGCGGCGAGGGCGTCGTCCACCCGGGCGGTGATGATCTCCTCGATCCGCTCCGGCGCCCCGGTGTCGCAGATCAGGTCCTGCCAGGCCGCGACGGCGTCGGCGTCGACGTGGTCGAGGTGGGCGAGCGCGCGCATGGCGCGCCGCTGGGCGGGCCCGGCCCGGTCCCGGGCGACGACGACCAGGCTCGTCGCGGTGCGGTTGCGTAGGTCGTCCCCGGCCGGCTTGCCGGTGGTCGACGGGTGGCCGAACACGCCGAGGACGTCGTCGCGCAGCTGGAACGCCTCCCCGACGAGCGCCCCGTAGCGGCTCAGCGGGGCGGTCACCGACGGGTCGCAGCCGGCGAGTGCGGCGCCGAACTCCAGCGGGCGGCGCACCGTGTAGTTGCCGGACTTGCGCCGGGCGACGTCGAGCACGGACTCCCAGGTCGGCTCGGCGCGCGTGTCGTTGACCAGGTCGGAGAGCTGCCCGACGACCAGCTCGGCACGCATCGCGTCGTAGAGCGGCCACGCCCTGGCCAGGTCCGCGTCGTCGAGCCCGCTCTCGCGCAGCATCTGCTCGGCCCACACCAGCAGCAGATCGCCGAACAGCGTCGCTGCCGACGCGCCGAACCGTTCCGCCGAGCCGGACAGACCCTGCTCGCGGTGCCAGGCGGACAGCGTGACGTGCAGGGCGGGACGACCGCGCCGCCGCGGCGAGCCGTCCATCACGTCGTCCTGGACGAGGGCGAAGCAGTGCAGCAGCTCCAGGCTGGCGACCGCACGCATCGCGGCGTCGCTCCCGCCCCGCCCGCAGGACCACCCCACCAGGGCGAACGTCGAGCGCAGGAGCTTCCCACCGGAGACGTACCCCGGCAGCGCCTCCGCGGCGACACGCGCCTCGGGGCGCCCGGCGAGCTGGTCGGCGCAACACCGGCGCACGTGGTCGACGGCGTGATCGCGCAGGCGTTCGGTCAGGTCCCCGACGAGGGGACCGCAGGAGACGTCGTACTGCTGGTCGAGGCTCATGCGATGCGTCGATGCGCCGCGGGGCAGGGGGTCGAGGAACGGCCCGCAGGATCGATGATCATGTCTCCTCGCCACGTCCGTGTCGTGAACCACGCCGGGGACCAGGGCGCCGGTGAACGTCCACGGTGGCACACCGCGGACCCGCGCGCGCGCCGACGCCGGTCGCGTTGCCGCCCACCCGCGGCCGTGCCACCGTTGAGTGCAACCTGCGACGCCGAGTGCAGGCCGCGCCCCGGGACCCGGGCGCCACCTCGACCGGCGACGATTCGAAGGAGACCCATGAGGTCAGCAGGGTCCGGTTCCGGCGATCGGCGGGCCGGGACGACGCCGGTGCACCGCTTCGCCCGGACACCATGGGCCGAGCAGGCCCCGACCTACGCCGAGGCCGACCCGTCCGTCATCGGCGGCGCCCTGGAACGGGCACGCCGCCGGCCGTCGGGGAACTGGTACGTGATCGCCGCGAGCCGCGACGTCGGCCGCGACCGCCCGGTCGGGCGCACCATCGCCGGGCGCGAGCTGGTCGTCTGGCGCGACCGCGACGGCCGCGCCGCCGTCGGGCCGGGGGCCTGCCCGCACCTGGGCGCCGACCTGTCCTGCGCCCGGATCGACCGCGGCGACCTGGTCTGCCACTGGCACGGGCTGCGCCTGGACACCAGCGGGGTGCCCGGCTGGTCGCCGATGCCGTGCCACGACGACGGCGTCCTGCTGTGGGCGCGGCTCGACATCGTCGGCGGCGAGCAGCCGACCGTCGCGCCGCCGGGCTCGGCGCGTCCCGGGCACGCCGGCCGGCTCGACGCCGTCGCCACCGTCGTCGGCGTCTGCGAGCCCGAGGACATCGTCGCGAACCGGCTCGACCCGTGGCACGGCGCGTGGCTGCACCCGTACTCGTTCGCCCGGCTCCGCGTCGTCGAGACACCGGACCCCGACCGTGACGACCGGTTCCTGGTCGAGGTCGTGTTCCGGCTGGCCGGGCGCTGGGGCGTCCCCGTGGTGGCCGAGTTCGTCTGCCCGGGCCCGCGCACGGTCGTCATGCGGATCCTGTCCGGCGAGGGCGTCGGCAGCGTGGTGGAGACGCACGCGACCCCGCTCGGACCGGGGCCGGACGGCCTGGCCCGCACCGCCGTCGTCGAGGCGGTGATCGCGTCCTCGGACCGGCCCGGTTTCGCCCGCGCGCACCGGGTCGCGCCCGCGGTGCGCCCGCTGATGCGCCGCGTCGCCACCCGCCTCTGGCGCGACGACATCGCCTACGCCCAGCGCCGCTACCGCCTGCGCACCGCGCCGGGCTACCGGGGCTCGGCCACACCCGCGGCGTCGTCGGACCCGGTCTCCCGCGGACTGCGGCCCACCGCATGATCGACGAGCTGCGCGGACGTGCGGCCCCGCTGCGGATGCGGCCGCGACGCCTGGTGACCGCCGACCCGACCCTGCCGCACCGCGCGCCCGAGGGCACCGAGGCCGTCGTCGTCGGGGCCGGGGTGGCGGGCGTGAGCGCTGCGCTCGTGCTGGCCGAACGGGGCGTGCGGGTACGGCTCGTCGAGGCCGCCGACACCCTCGGCGGGCGCCTCGGCGCCTGGCCGCACACGTTGCCCGACGGCACCGAGCAGGTCGTCGAGCACGGGTTCCACGCGTTCTTCCGGCACTACTACACGTGGCGGTCGATCCTGCGCCGGATCGACCCGGAGCTGGGCTTCCTCGCCCCGGTCGAGGGCTACCCGGTGATCTCGCGGCGCTGGGCGCCCGAGGACCTCGGCTCACTGCCGGCCGCGCCGCCGCTGAACCTGTTCGCGCTGTTCGCGCGCTCGGCGAGCCTGCGGCTGTCCGACGTCTCGGCGACCGACCCCGAGCTCGGGCAGGCGCTGCTGGCCTACGACCGCACCGACACCACCGAGCGGTTCGACGCGATGTCGGCGGGGGAGTTCCTGCGCGGGCTGGGGATGTCGGAACGGGCCAACTCGATGCTGTTCGAGGCGTTCGCCCGCTCGTTCTTCTGCGACGAGGAGTCACTCTCGGCGGCCGAGCTGCTGGCGATGTTCCACTACTACTTCCTCGGCAACCCCGAGGGCATCGCGTTCGACGCCCCGATGACCGACCACCGGACCTGCATCTGGGACCCGCTGTGGCACCGGCTCACCGCGCTCGGCGCGAGCGTCGAGACCGGGTCGCCGGTGCGCTGTCTCACCCCGGAGGGCGACGGCTGGCGGCTCGACGTCGGCGGCTCCCGGATCCGGACCCGGCACGTCGTGCTCGCGCTCGACCCGGGTGCACTGCGGACGCTCCTGGCGGCGTCCCCGGCCGCGGCCGCCGCGGCGCCGCGGTTCGCCACCCAGTGCTCGGACCTGGCGGTCGCGCCGCCGTTCACGGTGAGCAGGCTCTGGCTCGACCGCGACGTCGACGCCTCCCGTGCGACGTTCAGCGCCGTCAGCGGGGAGGCGCAGCTGGACTCGGTGGCCGTCTACTCGCGACTCGAGGAGCCCTCGGCGCGCTGGGCACGGCGCACCGGCGGGTCGATCGTGGAGCTGCACTCCTACGCGTGCCGTGCGCCGGACGCCGCGACGTCGACGGCCCGGATGCGGGCCGAGCTGGCCGTGCTGTGGCCGGAGACGGCGGCGGCCCGGGTGGTGCACGTCCACGAGCGCCGGGAGGCGACGGCGCCGTCGTTCCCGCCCGGCGGGGCCGGGCGACGGCCCGGGGTGCGCACCGACGCCCGCGGCGTGCGGGTGGCCGGGGACTTCGTCGACCTGCCTTACGTGGCCGGGCTGATGGAGCGGGCGTCGATGTCCGGGGTGCTGGCCGCGAACGACGTCCTCGCCGAGGTCGGTGCCGGTCCGGAGGAGATCACGGGCGTCCCGCAGCGCGGGTTGCTGGCCGGCCTGCGGGGTCCGTCGCGGGGGACCCTGTCGCGGGGGACCCTGTCGCGGGCGGGCCGATGAGCCCCGCCGTGACGTCCGCGGACAGCAGCACCAGCGGCAGCCCGCCGCCGGGGTGCGCCGAGCCGCCGACCAGGTAGAGCCCGGGCACCGGGGACCGGTTGGACGGCCGCAGCAGCGCGGCGCGGGCGCCGTGCGAGGCGGTGCCGTAGATCGCGCCGCCGGGGGCTCCGGTCTCGCGTTCGAGGTCGGCCGGGGTGCGGACCTCGCGCCACCGGATGCGCTCCCGCACGTCGGTGCCGCGCTCGGCGAGGGTGGCCAGGACGTGGTCGGCGTAGCGCTCCGCCCGCCCCGGCTCGTCCCAGTCCACGCCGCGACCGGGATCGTGCGGCGGGGCGTTGACCAGCACGAACCATCCCTGCGACTCATCGTCCGGGCGCAGCGCGGGGTCGTCCGGGGCGTGCACGTAGATCGCCGGGTCCTCGATCGGGCGAGGCCGGCGGCCGAGCACGGCGTCGAACTCGGCCGCGTAGTCGTCGGGGAACCAGACCCGGTGCGCGGGAGCGTCGTCGCGACCGTCGAGGGCGAGCAGCATCGCGAACCCGGACATCGACCGCGGCGCGCGGCGCAGGGTCCGGCGGGCCCGGCCGGCCGCCGGGGCGTCGAGGAGGTTCTCGTAGAGGACGGTCGCGTCGGCGTTGCAGACGACCAGGTCGGCGCGGACCTCCCCGCCGTCGGCGAGGACCACCCCGGCGGCCCGGTTCCCCGACATCCGCACCCGGGTCACCTCGGAGCCCAGGTGCACCTCGACGCCGAGGTCGCGGCAGCGGGCGAGCAGCGCGTCGGCGATGCCGCGCAGGCCGCCGCGGACGTACCAGGCGCCGTGGTGCTGCTCGATGTAGGCGGTCACCGACAGCACGGACGGCGTCCGCCGCGGGTCGGAGCCGGAGTAGGTGGCGTAGCGGGCCAGCCACCGGCGCAGCCGCGGGTCCGGCAGCATCGCGCGGCCGAGCCCGTCGAGGGTCCGCCACGGCGCGACCAGCGCGATCTCGCTCGGTCGCCGCGCCAGCCGCAGCAGGTCCCCGACCCCGTCGAACGGGCGTCGGAGCACGTCGTCTTCGACGAGGTCCCAGAGCTTGCGCGAGCGCTCGTGCAGCGCCTGCCACGCCGCGCCGGTCCCGGCGCCGAGGGCGGCGTCCAGCGCGGCCGGGACATGCGCGGGGTCGTGCGGCATGTCCAGCCGGGTGCCGTCGGCGAAGGTGTAGCAACACGCCGGGTCGACCGGCACCACGTCCAGTCCGTCGGGTGGGCCGCCGGTGGCGGCGAAGAGCTCGTCGAGCACGTGCGGCAGCGTGAGAAGCGACGGTCCGGTGTCGAACGTGAAACCGTCCCGGCTCCGGACGCCGAGCTTGCCGCCGTGGGTCGGCGAGCGTTCGTGCACCTCGACGCGGTGCCCGGCCGCGGCCAGACGGGCCGCCACCGCCAGCCCGCCGACACCGGCTCCGATGACGACGACACGGCTCTCCATCCCGGCTACCTACCCCTCCGCGCCCCGCTCCAACCCCCGCCCGTCCGTGCGCGGATCTCCGGCTCCGGAGACGTTGTCCACGCACGACCCCCGGGGTGGTCCGGTTGTGACGATCTCGCGCGCGTGTGCAGGGTTCGGGGGCCCGGCCCGGGGTAACCGAGGCGAATGGTTCACCCGGTGCCGGCGGCACCCCCACCCCATGCGACGCGCCCGGCCGGGGTCGCGGCGACGGTTGCCGGTCGCCTCCGGATCGGTCCGGTCTGGGCGCTCGTGGCGCTCGCGGTACTCGTCCAGATCGTCTACCCGCTCATCCCGGAGGCCGGGCGGACCGCCGTCACGGTGCTGTCGGTGGTGGTGTTCGCGGCCGCGTCGCTGGCCGACTGCGCCCGGGTGCACGGGTACCTCTCGGCGCTCGCGCTGGCCGTCGTCGCCGGTGGGGGAGGCCTGTTCGTCGAGTCGCTCGGGCTGCGCACCGGCTTCCCGTTCGGCGAGTACCACTACACCGGCACGCTCGGCCCGGAGCTGTTCGGCGTCCCGGTGGTGGTGCCGTTGGCCTGGACGATGATGGCGTGGCCGGCGCTCGTCGTCGGCCGCACGTTGTGCACCCGGACCGTCCCGGTCGTGCTGACGGCGGGTCTGGCGCTGGCGAGCTGGGACGTCTTCCTGGACGCGCAGATGGTCGCGGCCGGGCACTGGTACTGGACCCACCCGGACCCCGGCCTGCCGCTGGTCCCCGGCATACCGCTGACGAACTACGCGGGCTGGGTCCTGGTCGCGGTCGTCATCTGCGGGGCGCTGCACCTCGCCCTCGGCGGGGGCCCGGACGGGCGACGATCGCGGTCGACCCCGGCGGCCGTGCTCTACCTGTGGACGTACGCGTCCTCGGTGCTCGCCCACCTCGCGTTCTTCGCACTTCCCGGATCGGCGCTCGTGGGCGGGCTGCTGATGGGCGCGATCGCGATCCCCTATGGACGGAAGGTGACCCGCGCCACCCGGTCACGGGCGGTCGCCGGTAGTGACACGGAACGTGGTTGACGCCACAATGACGCGGTGGCCACCGCCCAGGAACCGCCGGACGTGACATGGCCCGACGGTCTCGTCGACGTCGTCTCGGCGCACCTGTCGTGCGAGGTCGCGACGATCGCCCGGGACGGCACCCCGATCGCCTGGCCGATGGTGCCGCTGTACCTCCCGGAGCGCGACGAGTTCCTGCTGACGACCTCGATCGGGTTCCCGGCCAAGATCGCGCATCTCGAGCGCGACGCCCGCGTGTCGCTGCTGTTCTCCGACCCCACCGGCAGCGGGTCCGGTGCCCCGCCGGTGGTGCTGGTGCAGGGCAGCGCGACAGTCGAGCCGGAGGTGCAGACCGCGACCGGCGACCTGCTCGCGCACTGGGCGCGGGTGCACGCCGTCCAGCCGATGAGCCGTCTGTTCTCCTCGACGCCGCCGACGCGCTGGTTCATGGACTTCTACTACATGCGACGACTGATCCGCGTCCGCCCGGAGACGGTGACGTGGTGGCCGGACCGGGACACCGCCCACGCACCCCGGCGCCGGCAGCTCGCCCCGGTGGCGCCCGCCGCCGCCCCGGTCCCGGCGCCCACGCACGCGACGGTGGGTGACGCGGAGTGGACCGACCTCGTCCGGAACCTGGCCCGCTTCCCGGACGCCGTGCTCAACGCCTACGACGACGACGGCCGCCCGGTCGGTCTGCGCGCGTCGCCGCGGGTCGACCACGCCGCGCGGGTGCTGCACTGGCCGGGTCCGGCGGGCGTCGACGTGGCGGCCGGTCCGGCGTCGGTCCTCTGGCACTCCCACGACGAGACGATGTGGTCGCTGCGCTCGTTCGCCGCACGCGGTGCGATCGCACCCGGCGACGACGGCCTCGTGTTCACCCCGGGCGGCGTCCTGCCGGGCCTGGGGCTGTCCGGCCCCCTCGGTGACGGCAAGGTGTTCCTCGACGCGCGTCGCCGCGCCGGACGCTACCTGTCCCGCCGCGGGCTGCCGCGGCCCCGCATCCCCTGGGACCGGCTCCGTGTCCCGACCTGACCACCCGCCCCTCCCGGGAGGGGACCCCGCCGCGCGGGCCGCGGAGCCCGAGCTGCGGCGGGCGCTCGACAGCGCGTTCTCCAACGCCCCGATCGGGATGGCCGTCCTCGCCCCGGACGGCGTGATCACGGTCTGCAACCCGGCCATGGGCGACCTGCTGGGCCTGCCGCACGACGACCTGACCGGGCGCACGTTCTTCGACGTCACCCACCCCGACGACCTGGCCGAGGCGCAGGCGAACTGCGGCCTGATGCAGCACGGCGAGACCCGCATCCTGCGGCACGAGTGCCGGTTCCTGCGCTCCGACGGCAGCGTCGTGTGGGTGTCGGTGACGACCTCGCGGGTGGAACCGACGCCGGGGAACCCCGCGCACCTGATCATGCACATCGAGGACATCGACGAGCGCAAGGCGCTGGAGTCCGCGCTGACCCACCAGGCCCGGCACGACCCGCTGACGGGGCTCGCCAACCGCACCCTGCTCGCCGAACGGCTCCAGCAGGCAGGCGGCAACGGTCGTCACTCCCGGCCGATGTGCCTGATCTACCTCGACCTCAACGGTTTCAAGGCCGTCAACGACCGGTACGGCCACGCGACCGGCGACCAGGTCCTCACGGAGCTGGCCCACCGGATCCGCGGCGTCGTCCGCCCGCACGACACGGCCGCCCGCCTCGGCGGCGACGAGTTCGCCGTCCTGTGCGTGGACACCGAGCCGCACCACGGCCCGCTGGTCGCGGCCCGTCTGCGCACCGCGACGTCGCAGCCGTTCGAGATCGGCGGGCACCGCATCGCGCTGAGCGCCGCGGTCGGGGTGAGCACGTCGGCGCACCTGCATCCCCGCGACGGCAACCCCGAGGATCTTCTGCACGAGGCCGACCAGCGGATGTACGAGGCGAAGTCGGCGGAACGGCGGTCCGGCGCCCGCCGCTGAGACGACTCGGACCGTGTCCCCACGTCGAACCCGTCCGCCGCGCCCGAGGTGGCGCTGCGCGCGGGATCGCCGGGGGACCGCGCCCGCCCGTGCGGGCGGCGCGGCCCACCGGCCGTGGGGTCGCGGGTCAGGCGGAGGCGTCCGCCGTCAGCGGGACGCGGGTCCAGTCGTTGACGAACTCCAGGCCGCTGCGCTGGAAGAGCTGCGTCACCGGGCAGCGGCGCGCGGTCTCGGAGACGAACCGCTCGAACTGCGCCTCGTCGGCGTCGGTCTCGACGGTCGCGCGGACCTCGACGCGGTCGAAGTTCGCGTTCCCGTCGGCGCCGCCCACGAGGACGGCGGTGTCGAGGTCACCCTGGATGTCGAACGTCCAGGCGCCGAGCGTGATGCCGAGGTCCTTCGCCACGAGCGCGGCGGTGACCTGGTTGCACGAGGTCAGCGAGCCGAGGGCGTAGAACAGCGGGCTGGGTGCAGCGTCCGCGCCGCCGAACGCCGGGAAGGCGTCGGCGTGGAAGACGTGCCCGGCGTCGCCGGCAGCGGTGAGCTTCTGGGCGACGCCGGTGCCCTCGCCGTGCACGACGAACGGGACGACGGACTCCTTGGGCCGGATGGCCATGATGATCTACCTCTCGGGACGGACGGTCACGGTGGACGAACAGGGGTGGGTCCCCGGACGTGGAGCCTTCGGACGTCACCACGTGGGTGGTGTGCCGCTCGTCCGGGTCCGGGGGTGAACCCGGCCCGCGGTGGCTCCGAACCGGGCGGGTGGGTCGAGGGGTCCGGTTCGCCGATGATCTCGGCTGCATCGGACAGCCGGGGACGGCTCGGTCGAGCCGTGCCGTGGGACGGCGGGGCGGACTCGCGGCCGGCCCGGGTGCCGCGCGGACGGGCGTCCGGGGGCGGTGGACCGGGTCAGCGACAGACGTAGCCGGCGATCCGGACCAGGTCGACGTGACGACGCCGGGTCAGACGGTCCCCCGGGGTCGCGGTGACCCGCCCGTGCGGGTCGGGCGGCAGGTACCGCCTCGGACTCGTCGTCACCACCTCAGCCGATCACGTGACGACGGGTCGGGCAAGGGCGCGTCCAGCCGTCGGGAGGGGAGCTCCGATGTCCGGACAGAGTGCTCCGCACGGCCGACCCGCCGGTCCGGCGTGCGGACGGGCACGGGTGGGCGCCGCCATGATCGGCGGCTCGGACGCGATACGCGACAGCTGTGTCGTCGATCGCCGCCGATCCGCTGATCACGTGGTCGTTCGCGAACGGTTCGCGCCGATCCGGCCCGCTGCGGACACACCAGGGGCCACGATCCGGCGGTGTCGATCGAGAAGCTGCTCCTGCGTCAGGACGGCGTGATCGCCCGGTCCCAGGCCCGGGAGTGCGGGGTGTCGGTGCGGACGCTGCAGCGACGGGTGGCCGCGGGGGAGTGGATGGACCTGCTGCCCGGGGTGTCCCTGGCCGGCGGGCACCCGCTGACCGACCGGGCCCTGGTCCGGGCGGCGTGGTTGTGGGGAGGTCCGGCGTCCCTGGTCAGCGGGACCGCGGCGGCGTTCTGGCACGGTCTGCTCGACCATGCGCCGCCACGGGTCGGGCTGACCGTTCCGCGGAGGGCCACCCGGGTCGCGACGCCCGGTGTCCGGTTACGGCGCCGGGACATCGCACCCGAGGACCGGGTCCGGTGCGACGGGATCGGCCTCACCGGCATCGACCTGACGGTTCTGGAGACCGCGGCGGTGATCGCGGACGGGCCGGCGTTCCTCGACCGGGCGTTGCAGCGCAGGCGCGTCGGCATCGACGGTCTGCACCGTGCGTACTGCCGGTCGGCGGGCGCCCACGGCATGCGCCGGGCCGGGATGCTGCTGGTGGCGGCGGCCGATCGGGCGGACTCCGCGATCGAGCGCCGGTTGGCGGACCTGCTCCGGCGGGCGGGGATCACCGGCTTCGTCCTCGGCCACCCGTTCGGCGACCGGCAGATCGACCTGGCCTTCCCCGACGCCCGGCTCGCCGTGGAGGTCGACGGCTGGGCCTGGCACACCGACACCGCCCGGTTCCGGGCCGACCGTCGCAAGGGCAACGACCTCATGGCAGCGGGTTGGGTCCTGCTGCGCTTCACCTGGCACGACGTGATGGACGAGCCGGCCGAGACCGTGTCCCGCGTACGGGACGCGCTCGCCCGGGCGGCGTGAACTCCGGGTGATCAGATCCTCGGCGGTGATCCGCGACGGGGATGTCGTGAATCACCGCCGGAGCGCCGATCACCGGGACCGTGGGCCCGAACCGGCCCGACCCTCACCGGGGTGATCAGAGCTTCGGCCGTGATCTGCGACGGGGATGTCGCCCATCGCATCCGAACCGCTGATCACCGGGGCGGGGCGGGCCCGTCGTGCGCGGAACGGGCGGCGCGCCGCCGACCGGGTCCGGCTCAGCCGGAGACGGCCAGCTCGGTGGTGACCGGGGTGGTGTTGCGGAACAGGTCGAGCACCGGGCAGTGCTCGTCGACCGCGGCGTGGAGCTGCCGGCACCTCTCGGCCGGGGCCGGGCCGTCCGGGGTCACCTCGACACGGACCTCGCCGAAGACGGGGTGGACGCCGTCGTCGAGGCCGGGGTTCGTCGACGGCGAGGGTGTGGCGCCCCGCACGAGGAGGGGACCGCCGGTGCTCATCCCGCGACCGGCACCGCGGCGGTGTCGGTGGAGCGCGCCGGAGCCTCGGTGGGCGCGGCGGCCGGGGCGGCGGCACCCCGGCGCTTGCGCAGCTTCGAGAGCAGGCTCGAGTCCGGGCGGTCGGCCAGGGCCGAGGTGAAGCGGTCGAGGAAGATCGCCACGATGACGACGGCGAGGCCGCCCTCGAACCCGCCCGCGATGTCGAGGTTGGTCACCGCGCTCACCACGACCGACCCGAGGCCCTCGGCCCCGGCCAGCCCGGCGACGACGACCATCGACAGCGCCAGCATGATCACCTGGTTGATGCCGGCCATGATCGACGGCAGCGCCATAGGCAGCTGCACCTCGCGCAGGATCTGGCGGGGGTGCGCACCGAACGCGTGCGCGGCCTCCACCACCTCCGGGTCGACGCCGCGGATGCCCAGCTCGGTCAGGCGCACCGCCGGCGGGATGGAGAAGATCGTCGTCGCGACGACGCCGGGGACCACGCCGATGCCGAAGAAGAACACCGCCGGGATCAGGTAGACGAACACCGGCGTGGTCTGCATCAGGTCCAGCAGCGGCCGCAGCGCGGTGCCGACGGCCTTGCTCCGCGCCGCCCAGATGCCCAGCGGCACACCGATCGCGGTCGCGATCAGCGCCGCGACCAGCACCAGGCCCAGGGTCTCCATGGTCTCCTGCCACAGGTCGAACGAGGAGACCAGCGCGAACCCGACGAGGGTGAACACGGCGAACCCCGCGCCGCGCACGAGCAGCGCGACCACGACCAGGATCACCAGCCACACCCACCACGGCGGGCCGGTGAACACGGCGGTGAGGCCGTCCACGACGACGGTGACGACGGCACCGATGCCGTCGAGCAGGCCACCGGCGACCTGCAGCAGCCAGAGGACGAACGCCTCGACGTAGCTTCCGAGCTCGAACCTGGGCATCAGCCGTTCCCGTTCCGGTCGTGGGTGGACGCGGACAGGGCGTCCTTGGCGTCGGAGTGCGTGGACAGCGCGGCGAGGACGGCGCCGCGCGGGACGACGCCGGTCAGGCGACCGTCGTCGACGACCGCGAGCGGCACGGGGTTGCGCCCGACCGCGTGCAGCAGGTCGATCAGCGGACGGTCCGGCTCGGTCGTGCGGTACTCCTCGACCAGCGCGGAGCGGTCGATGCTCGTGACCCCGGTGCTCGCCGCGTGGCCCAGCCAGTCGTCGCGGACCACGCCGAGGATCCGATGCTCGTCGTCGACGACGTAGGCGCCGGTCGCCTCGGCCTTGCCGAGCCGGACGAGCACGTCGGCGGGCTTCTCGTCGAGCGTCACGGTGATCCGCGGCTCGCGGATGACGTCGGTGGCCGTCAGCACGCGGCTGCGGTCGACGTCGGAGACGAACTCGGCGACGTAGTCGTCGGCGGGCGAGGCCAGGATCTCCGGGCCGGTGCCGACCTGGACCAGGCGGCCGTCCTTGAGCAGCAGGATCCGGTCGCCGAGGAGCATCGCCTCGTTGAGGTCGTGGGTGATGAACACGATCGTCTTGCGCAGCTCGCGCTGCAGCCGGACCAGCAGCTTCTGCATGTCGCGGCGGATCAACGGGTCCAGCGCGGAGTACGGCTCGTCCATCAGCAGGACGTCGGTGTCGCTGGCCAGCGCGCGGGCCAGCCCGACGCGCTGCTGCATGCCGCCGGAGAGCTGGCCGGGGTAGGCGTCGGCACGGTCACCGAGGCCGACCTGCTCCAGCGCCCACTGCGCGGTCCTGCGGCGTTCGGCGGCGCCGACCCCGCGGATCTGCAGCCCGTACTCGGCGTTCTGCGCGACGGTGCGGTGCGGGAGCAGGGCGAAGTGCTGGAACACCATGCTCATGCGCTCGTTGCGCAGCGTGCGCAGGTCGGCGTCGCCGAGCGAGCCGAGGTCGCGGCCGTCCACGTCGATCGTTCCCGAGGTGGGCTCGATCAACCGGTTGAGCAGCCGGACCAGCGTGGACTTGCCGGACCCGGAGAGGCCCATGATCACGAACAGCTCGCCGGGCGCGATGTCGAACGACACGTCGCTCACGGCCAGCGTCGCGCCGGTGCGGGACTGGATCTCCTTGCGGCCGACCCCCTCACCGGCCAGCTTGACGGCCTCGTCGGCGCCGGACCCGGAGCCGAACACCTTCGTCAGGTGGTCGACCCGGATCATCGGGGTCTGCGCCTCACCCTGGGCCTGCGCCCTCACGGCGCCCGACGACCCGTTCGTCGCCGTCTTCTCGTCGACCGTGCTCATGCCGCTGCCCCTACCCACTTGCGGACGAGCTCGGGGTGGCGGGCGACGTAGTCGCGGGCCACCTCCTCGACGTCCTCGTTGTCCAGGTCGACCCGCTTCAACATCTGCTCGACGTCGGGCACCGGCAGCTCGAAGCGCTGCAGCATCGAGACGAACCGCGGGGCCGATGTCTGGAGTTCCTTGCTGGCGGCGGTCCAGGCCGCGTAGTCCGGCATGGCGCAGGCGCCGTCACCGGTGTCGAAGCAGCCGTCCTTCGCCGGCGTCGGTTCGTCGAGCTTGGTCATCTCGAACTCTTCGAACACGTAGTGCGGGTGGTAGAGGTAGACCAGGATCGGCGAGCGCCGCTCGTAGGCCCGGCGCAGCTCGGCGAGCTGCGCGGCCTCGCTGGACGACACCTGCTCCAGGTTGAGCTTGTAGCCGGCGAGACGCTTCGTGTTCTGCTCGGTGGTCAGGAAGCTGGGGTCGGAGTCGATCAGCTTGCCGTCCAGCGCCGCCGCGTAGTCGTTGAGCTGGGTGACGCTCTTCAGGCCGGCCAGCGGCTGGCCCGGCGCCGTCGCGTAGGTCGGCACGTACCAGCCCTGCTCGGCGCCGCCGTAGGTCTGGTGGACCATCTCGATCTTCTCCGCGGCCTTGGCCGCGAGCTTCTTCTGGTTCGGCATAGCGACCTCGGAGAGCAGGTCGACGTCGCCGCGCTGGGCCCCGGCCCACGCCGTCGCCGGGCCCACCTGGATGGTCTTGAACTCGCCCACTCCGAGCCCGGGGTGGCCGGCGACGACCTCGGCGAGGATGGCGTTGGTCAGCTTCGCCGCGCTCCACGGGAACTGTGCGGCCCGGACGGTGACGCTGTCGTTCGCGCCGGACGCGCCGCACGCGGCCAGCGTCGCGACGGCCAGCACCAGCGCGAGGACCAGGCGCACGGTGCGGAGGGGTGGTTTCATCGGGTGAACCTACTGTCCGAAGTCGGTGGTGCGCAGCACCTCGACGCCGAGGGGACCGTCCCCGCGCAGCGTTACGCGGTGCATCACGCGCCGCGCGTCGCCGTAGTCGCGGTTCGCGTAGTGCGCCGTCGAGCGGTTGTCCCACATCGCGACGTCGCCCTCGGCCCACCGGTGCCGGACGATGTGTTCGGGCTTGGTGAGGTGGGCGTAGAACAGGTCCAGCAGGTACCGGCTCTCCGCGTCCGACACCCCGACGATGCGGGTGGTGAAGCCCGGGTTCACGAACAGCGACTTGCGGCCGGTCTCCGGGTGCACCCGGACCACGGGGTGCACGACCGGCTCCAGCATGGTGACCGTCTCGCCCTCCCACTCGCTGCCCTGGCCCTGCTGGCGCTGCAGGAGGCGCTCGCCGAAGTCGCGGAAGCCGTCGTGCTCGGCGGAGAGCTCGTCGGCCAGGCGTTGCACGGCGGGGGAGAGCGAGGCGTAGGCGAGCTCCAGGTCGGCCCAGTTCGTGTCGCCCCCCGAGGGCGGCAACGTGACCGCGCGCAGGATCGAGCCCAGCGGCGGGCGCTTCATGAACGTGACGTCGGTGTGCCAGACGTCGGAGAAGCCGTCGTCGGCGCTGTCGAGGGCGTAGATCTCGGTGTGCGCGTCGTCGATGCCGGGGACGACCGGATGCGACGCCGTCAGCTCCCCGAGCCGGTTGCCCAGGCGCACCTGCGCGTCCGGGTCGAGGGTCTGGCCGCGGAAGAACAGCACCTTGTGCGCCGTGAGCGCGGCACGCACGTCGGCGACGACCGTGTCGTCGGCGGTGGCCAGGTCGAGGCCGTGCACGAGCGCGCCGAAGCCGGGGCCGAGCGGCTCCAGGTCGAGCGAGCCGGTTCGCGGACCGGAAGCGGACAGGGTGGCGCTGGACATGGAGGCTCCTCGGACGTGCGGGCAGACGTGACCCGGGTCGGACACACGACTCCCGCGGGATCGGACGGGGGAGGGGTCGCCGTCGGCAGGATCCGGACGGCGGGCGTCAACGACAGGTGTAGCCCGCGGTCCTCATGAGGTCGACGTGACGACGGCACGTCAGGTTCCGGGCGCCGGGCATCCGTTGATCCTGTGCAGGCGAGCGCTGTGAGTCAACCCTCGTGGGGTCGATCACGCTGCGCCGCAGCGTTGCGTACCCACCGGACCGGCCAGGCCGAGCGGGTCGGCGTCGCGCGGGTCCGGGGTCGGCGCCCACCGGCCGTCGACGACGGCGTAGTCCCAGCGGGGCCCCTCGGCGACGAGCGCGGTCAGGGCGGAGAGGAGACGGTCGACGTCCTCGGCGGTGCTGCCCAGGCCGAGGCTGGCGCGCACGGCGTTCCCGTCGCCGGCCCCGTCCCCGCCGTCGGCGAGCCGGGCCAGCAGCGGGTGCGCGCAGAAGCGGCCGTCCCGGACCCCGATCCCGTGCTCGGCCGACAGGTACGCCGCGACCAGCCCGGCCGGGACGCCGTCGACGACGAAGCTCGCGACCGCCACCCGGTCCGGGGAGTCGTTCCAGATGCGCAGCGACGTGACGCCGTCGATCGCGTCGAGCCCGTCGGTGAGGCGGGTGAGCAGGGCGCGTTCGTGGGCGGGGGCGACCTCGTCCAGCAGGGGTGCGAGGGTCCGGCAGGCCGCCGCGAGCGCGGCGGCGCCGAGGACGTTCGGGGTGCCGGCCTCGTGCCGGTGCGGAGCGGGCGCCCACGCGGCCTCGGCGGTCGTCCCGTGGATGCCGACGTGGGCGACGGCACCGCCGCCGGCCAGGTGCGGCGCGGCCTCGTCGAGCCAGTCCCGGCGCCCGACGAGGGCGCCCGTGCCGTAGGGCGCGTAGAGCTTGTGCCCGGACAGGGCCACGTAGTCCGCGCCCCAGGCGGCGAGGTCGATGCGGCGGTGCGGTGCGGTCTGCGCGGCGTCGACGACGACGCGGGTGCCGTAGGCGTGGGCGATGTCGACGACCTGCGCGATCGGGAGCGTCTCGCCGGTGACGTTGGAGGCACCGGTGACGGCGAGCAGCGCGAAGGAGCCGCGGGCCAGCGCGTCGTCGACGGCGGCGAGCGTCGCGTCGACGCCGGCGCGGGCCGCGATCACCCGCGAACCGGGCCGGGACTGCCAGGGCAGCAGGTTCGCGTGGTGCTCCACGTCGAGGGTCAGCACCGGGCCGGGGACGCAGGAGGCGAGCAGGTTCAACGAGTCCGTGGTGTGGCGGGTGAACACCGTGACGTCGCCCGGGCGGGCGCCGACGAACTCCGCGACGGTCGTCCGGGCCGCCTCCAGCACGCGGGTGCACACCTGGGAGGCGTAGCCGGCGCCGCGGTGGACGCTCGCGTACCAGGGAAGCAGGGCGTTCACCTCGTCGGCGACGGCCTGCAGGGCGGGCGCGCTCGCGGCGACGTCGAGGTTGGCGTAGCGCACGCAGCGGCCGTCGACGAGCGGGACCTGCAGGTCGGCTCCGACGACGGAGGGAAGGTCCACGGCGGTCGCGGCGGGGGCGGTGGCAAGGGCGTGGGACATGGCGGTTCCTCGGGTCGATCAGGACCCTCAGACGTGCCGACGGGTCCGCGCTTGCCGCACGCGGGTGTCGCGCCGGCCCGGTCCTCACCCGGAGCACCCCACCGCGGAGGAGGGTTGCCGGCCAGCGAGCCGGGGCTTGACGCTGGCGCTCATGACCTGGCGGTGAAGTTACGAGCGCGTGATCGCCGATGTCAAGTGCGTGGGGCCGGGGCGTCGCGCATCACGTTCTTCATCGGAAGTGTTGACAGGCGACGGGAGTGGCTACCTAGAGTCGTGTCAGTACCCGATCACGGGTGCGCACCATCCAGAGCGGCCGAGAGACCTGGCTCGTCGACGCCGCAGCAACCCCCCGCATCCCGCGGGTGCGGGTGCTCACGCCGGGACCGATGGGGGGATCGATGAACGGAAACGCGGTGCGCGTGCCGTCCGTCGACCGCGCCTCCTTCCACGGGCGCTGCCGTCGTCACGTGGATCTCCTGCGCGTCACCAGCGCGGCCTGTCCGGCCTGACCGCCCCGGACCGGCCCCACCACCCGCAGTAGGCGGCGCCCCGCGCGCCGCAGGAAGCGGTCACCACCCATGTCCACTTCGGACCACCTTCGTCTCGCCGTCGCGCTGAGCGACGCCGGATGGCACCCCGCCGCCTGGCGCGAGGCCGACGCCCGCCCCGGTGAGCTGTTCACCGCCCGTTACTGGGCCGACCTCGCGGCGATCGCCGAGCGCGGCCTGCTCGACCTGATCACGATCGAGGACGGGTTCGGACTGCAGTCGACCGATCACCTCGCGGAGTCCGACCGGCGCACCGACCAGGTGCGCGGGCGGCTCGACGCGCATCTCGTCGCGGCCCTGCTCGCGCCCCTGACCAGCAGGATCGGACTCGTCCCCACCGTCACCACGACGCACACCGAGCCGTTCCACGTCGCGAACGCGCTCGCCACGCTCGACCACGACAGCCTCGGCCGCGCCGGGTGGCGGGTGCAGGTCTCGGCCCGCGCCGACGAGGCGCGCCACCTCGGGCGTCGCGCCCTGCCCGGCGTCCGCCGCGAGCACCTGGACACCCCGGAGACCGCCCGGGTCGTGCAGGAGCTCTTCGACGAGGCCGCGGACGCCGTCGAGGTCGCGCGCCGGCTCTGGGACAGCTGGGAGGACGACGCGGAGATCCGCGACGACGCCACCAACCGCTTCGTCGACCGGGACAAGCTGCACTACATCGACTTCTCCGGGGACCACTTCGACGTCCGCGGGCCCGCGATCACCCCGCGCCCGCCGCAGGGGCATCCGCTGGTCACCGTGCTCGCGCACCGCGAGGTGCCCTACCGCCTCGCCGCCCGCTCCGCCGACGTCGTGTTCGTGACCCCGCAGGACGTGGACGACGTCGCGTCGGTGATCGGTGACGTGCGCGCCGCGGAAGCGGCGGTCGGACGAGAGGGGGAGCCGCTGCGGATCCTCGGCGACCTGGTGGTCCTGCTCGACCACACGCAGGCCGCGGCGCAGGAGCGCCTGGCCCGCCTCGACGCCCGCGACCCGCTGCGCTCCGACGCCGCGATCCTCGCCACCACCCCGTCCGACCTGGCCGACCTGCTGGTCGCCTGGCACGAGGCCGGCCTCGACGGCTTCCGCCTGCGCCCGGGCGTCCTCCCCGACGACCTGAACGCAATCGCCGACGCGCTCGTCCCCGAGCTGCAGCGCCGCGGCGCGTTCCGCACCGCCTACGACGACACCACCCTGCGCGAGCGGTTCGGGCTCTCCCGCCCGGCCAGTCGCTACGCCACCGCCGGGAGCACCGCATGACCCGCAAGCAGATCATCCTCGGGGCGTACTTCCCCGGCGTGAACCACGACACCGTCTGGAGCGACCCCGCCTCCGGGAGCCACATCGACTTCGCCTCGTTCGCGCACTGGGCCCGCACCGCCGAGCGCGGCAAGCTGGACCTGCTGTTCCTCGCCGAGGGCCTGCGCCTGCGCGACCGCGGGGGCGCGATCTTCGACCAGGACGTCGTCGGGCGTCCGGACACGTTCACCGTGCTCGCCTCGCTGGCCGCGATCACCTCGCACATCGGCCTGGCCGGGACGATCAACTCCACCTACAACGAGCCCTACGAGCTGGCGCGCAAGTTCGCGACGCTGGACCTGCTCTCCGGCGGCCGCGCCGCCTGGAACGTCGTGACCAGCTCGGACGCCGACACCGGCGAGAACTTCCGGCGCGGCGGGTTCCTCGGGCACCACCAGCGCTACTCCCGGGCCCGCGAGACGCTCGAGCTCGTCCGCCGGCTGTGGGACTCCTGGGGTTCCGACGCGGTCGTCGCCGACAAGGACGCCGCCCGGTTCCTGCGCGACGGCGACGTCGGGGACTTCGCGTTCTCCGGCGAGCAGTTCGACGTCTCCGGCCGGTTCACCACCCCGCGCAGCCCGCAGGGGCACCCGGTGATCCTGCAGGCCGGGGAGTCGCCGTCCGGCCGGGACTTCGCCGCCGCGCACTCGGACGCGATCTTCTCCCGCTACCAGAAGTTCGACGAGGCCAAGGCGTTCTACGACGACGTCAAGTCCCGCGTCGCGAAGGCCGGCCGCAACCCCGACGAGGTGAAGATCCTCCCGTCGGCCGCGGTCGTCCTCGGCGACACCCTCGACGAGGCCCGGGACCGCCACGCCGAGATCCACCACCGCCAGGTGGACCCGCAGACCGCGATCGTCCTGGCCGAGATGGTCTGGAACCGCGACCTGTCCCGCGTCGACCCGGACGGCCCGGTGCCCGACCTCGACCCCACCCCGGACGCGCCCAAGTGGATCCGCGGGCGTGCTCCGCTGACCCAGGACGCACACGCCACCGCGGCCGCCTGGCGCGAGCTGGGCCGGGAGAAGAACCTGAGCCTGCGAGAGGTGGTCAAGCACGTGTTCGATCGCGCCGTGTTCGTCGGGACGCCGGAGTCGGTGGCCGACGAGATCGACCGCTACGTCCGCGACGGGGCCACCGACGGCTTCATCGTCGGCTCGCACGTGAGCCCGTCCGGGCTCGACGAGTTCGTCGACCGGGTCGTGCCGCGGCTCGTCGACCGCGGGGTGTTCCGCTCGGAGTACGCCGGCGCCACGCTGCGCGACAACCTCGGCCTCGCTCCACCCGCGCGGTTCGGCGAGCCTCGCCGGCACGACTCGTCGGTGGCGTCGTGAAGCGGGGATGCGCCGTCGCGGCCCTCGCCACGACCGCCGCGCTGACGCTGTCCGCGTGCGGCTCGGGCAGCGGGGGCGCGGGCGCCGACGCGGGCCCGCCCCGTCCCGGCGGGACGCTGACGTTCGCCGTCTCCAGCGACCAGGGATGCGCCGACCCGCAGCAGGTGACCAGCAACGACTCCGTCTACTCGGTCCGCCAGATCGTCGACTCGCTGACCGACCAGGACCCGGCCACCGGTGACATCAAGCCCTGGCTGGCCACCAGCTGGAAGGTCAACGCCGACGCCACGTCCTACGACTTCACGCTGCGCCCGGGCGTCACGTTCAGCGACGGGACGACGCTCGACGCGAACGCGGTCAAGGCCAACCTCGACCGGGTGCCGAAGATCGGGGCCCGGGGGAGCCTGCCCAAGGGCTACCTCTCCGGCTACCAGGGCACCACGGTGACGAGCCCGACGACGTTCACCGTCCGGTTCGCCCAGCCCAACGTGCAGTTCCTGCAGGCCACGTCCACGTACAGCCTCGGGATCCTGGCGCCGTCGAGCGTCGCGAAGACCGACGACGAGCGCTGCACCGGCGTCATCGGGTCCGGCCCGTTCGTGCTGGAGAGCTACACCAAGAACGACTCCACGGTCCTGACCAAGCGTGCCGGGTACGACTGGGGCTCGTCGCTGTTCACCCACCCCGGCGAGGCCTACCTCGACCGGGCCGAGTTCCGCGTCGTGCCCGAGTCCGGCGTGCGCACCGGCAGCCTGCAGTCCGGTGAGGTCGACGCGATCGCGAGCATCGGCCCGCAGGACGAGGCGCCGTTGAGCGGGGCCGGGGTCGACCTGCCCGCCCGGGCCAACCCCGGCCTGCCGTTCGGGATCGCGTTCAACCAGGCGAGCCCGCTCGGCAGCGACCCGGCGGTGCGCGAGGCCGTCTCGCTCGGGATCAACCGGCCCGAGGTCGTGAGCGCGGTGTTCACGTCCCAGACCAAGCCCGCAACCAGCGTCCTGGCCTCCAGCACGCCGGAGTACGTGGACAACAGCGCGCTGCTCGGGTTCGACGCCGCCCGCGCCGGCACCGTGCTCGACGCCGCCGGATGGCGGGCCGGGCCGGACGGGATCCGGGTGAAGAACGGGCAGAGGCTCACCGTGCCGATCACGTTCGCGAACAACCTCTCGACCGTGAAGCCCGCGCTGGAGCTGATCCAGCAGCAGCTGCGCGCCGTCGGGATCGACGCCCAGCTCAAGGAGATCCAGATCTCCGACGCGCCGGTGGTCCAGCAGAGCGGTGACTTCACGGCGTTCTGGGGCAACCTGACCCGCGCCGACCCGGACATCCTGCGCAGCCAGTACTGGACCGGGGGCACGAACTTCTACCGGGTGAAGCCCGGCCCGCTGGACGCCCTGCTCACCGGTCAGGCCGCGGCCACCGACCCGGCGCAGCGCACGGCACTGGTGGACCAGGCGCAGAAGTCGATGATCACCCAGCGCCTCAACGTCCCGGTGGTCGAGCTGACCACGACGCTCGGCGTCGGTCCGGCCGCGCACGACGTGGCGTTCGACGCGTCGTCGCGGATCCAGCTCCACGACACCTGGAAGTCGGAGTAACCCATGGCGGTCTATCTCCTGCGGCGCGTCGCGCTCGCCGTCGGCGTCCTGTGGGCGGCGTACACGGTGTCGTTCGTGGTGCTCTACCTGCTGCCCGGCGACCCCGTCGCGACCATGGCGGCCGGCGGGGACGGTGAGCCGGTCAGCCCGGCCGAGCTGGACGCGCTGCGCGCCCGGTACGGGCTCGACCAGCCGCTGATCGTGCAGTACGGGACGAAGCTCTGGGCGGCGCTGCAGGGCGACTTCGGCCGGTCGTTCGCGACCGGGCAGGACGTGAGCTCGGCGATCGGCGAGGCGCTGCCGTCGACGCTGCAGATGTCGCTGTGCGGGCTGCTGGTCGCGATCGTGTTCGGCTCCGCCGTCGCACTGACCGCGACCTACACCCGGTCGCGCTGGCTGCGGCAGGTCCTGATGGGTCTGCCGTCGCTGGCGGTGTCGCTGCCGGTGTTCTGGGTCGGGCTGATGCTGGTGCAGCTGTTCTCGTTCCGGCTGGGGCTGCTGCCCTCGGTCGGTGCCCGCGGGCCGGAGGCGCTGGTGCTGCCGGCGATCACCCTCGGCCTGCCCACCGGCGCGCTGATCGCGCAGGTGCTGGCCAAGTCCATGAGCCAGGCCCTCGACGAGCCCTACGTGACGACGGCGCGGGCCAAGGGCGTCGGTGAGGCCGGCGTCCACCTGCGGCACGCCCTGGGCAACGCCGTGATCCCGGCGCTGACGGTGTTCGGCTACGTCGTCGGGAACCTGCTCGCCGGCTCGGTCGTGGTGGAGACCGTGTTCACCCGTCCCGGCCTGGGTCGGTTGACCGTGTCCTCGGTCGGGGTGCAGGACATCCCGGTCGTGCAGGGCATCGTCGTGTTCGCCGCGTTCGTCTTCGTGCTGGTCAACCTCGCCGTCGACCTGATCTATCCCGTGCTCGACCCGCGTATCGCGACCGGAGCTGCACTGTGACCGAACTCTTGGTTCGTGAGACCTCGCCGCCGGACGGGACCACCCCCGGGACGACGGTCGCCGTGCCCGTCCCGGCCACCCCGCGCGAGCGGGCGGCCCGGCTGGGCCGGTTCCTGCGCGTCCGTCCCGGGCTCGTCGCCTCGGCCGTGTACGTGGTGCTGGTGCTGGTCGCGGCGTTCGCGCCGTCGGTGCTCGCCCCCGGTGACCCGACGATCGGCGTCCCCGGCGACAAGCTGCTGCCCCCGGGCACCGCCGGACACCTGCTCGGCACCGACTACCTGGGTCGGGACGTCTGGACCCGGGTCGTGCACGGCGCGTCGCTGTCGTTGCAGGCCACCGTGATCGCGGTCGCCGTCGCGCTCGTCGTCGGCGGTCTGATCGGCCTGCTGGCCGGGTTCGTCGGGCGCTGGGTGGACGAGACGCTGATGCGGTTCGTCGACGTGCTGCTGGCCATCCCGGCGATCCTGCTGTCGCTGGCGCTGATCACCGCGCTCGGCTTCGGCACGATCAACGTGGCGATCGCGGTGGGCATCGCGAGCGTCGCGAACTTCGCCCGGGTGATGCGCGCGGAGACGTTGCGGATCCGGCGCTCCACCTACGTCGAGGCGGCCCGCTCGGTCGGCACCCGCTGGTACGTGACGCTGCGGCGGCACGTGCTGCCCAACGCCGCCGGGCCGGTCCTGGTGCTGGCCGTGCTGGAGTTCGGCCTGGCGATCCTGGCCGTGTCGTCGCTGAGCTTCCTCGGCTACGGCGCGCCGCTGCCGACCCCGGAATGGGGCTCGCTGGTGGCCGAGGGCCGCAACTACCTGGCAGGAGCGTGGTGGCTGTGCGCGATTCCCGGGTTCGTGATCGCGGCCACCGTGCTGTCGGTGAACCGGATCTCCCGGGCCCTGGACGGGGAGTGGGCGAGGTCGGCATGAGTGCCCCGAAGAACGCGACGGCGATACTGCAGGTCAGTGACCTGGAGGTGACCTATCGGGCCACCGGCGGGCGAATCCACGCCCTGCGCGGGATCGACCTGGAGGTGGCGCCCGGCGAGGTCGTCGCCGTGGTGGGGGAGTCGGGGTCGGGCAAGTCGACGCTGGCCCAGGCCGTCGTCGGTCTGCTGCCGGTGAACGGTGCCGTCGGCGCCGGGACGATCCGGCTCGCCGGCGACGAGCTCACCGGCCTGTCCGAGAAGGCGCTGCGGACGGTCCGCGGCCGGAAGGTCGGGCTGATCCCGCAGGATCCGACGGTCTCGCTGAACCCGGTGCAGAAGATCGGCGCCCAGGTCGCCGAGGCGCTGCGCGTGCACGGGCTCGCGGACCGGCGCGGCGCGCGGATCAAGGCCGTCGAGCTGCTCGAACGCGCCGGGCTCCCGGAGCCGGCGACACGCGCCGGGCAGTACCCGCACGAGCTCTCCGGCGGCATGCGGCAACGCGTGCTGATCGCCGTCGCGATCGCCGCCGACCCCGGCCTGCTGATCGCCGACGAGCCCACCAGCGCCCTCGACGCCACCGTGCAGCGCCGCATCCTCGACCACCTCGACGCCCTGCGCGCCGAGACCGGCAGCGCGCTGCTGCTGATCACCCACGACCTCGCCGTCGCCGCCGACCGAGCCGACCGGATCGTCGTCATGTCCGGCGGGCGCATCGTGGAGCAGGGGCCGGTCGACGAGATCCTGCACCGCGCCCGCGACCCGTACACCCGCGCCCTGATCGGGGCCGCGCCCGGACTGTCCGCGACCGCGGCCGTCCCGCCCCCACCGCCGAAGGAACCGGACGCGGACTCGCCCTCGGGGCCGATCGCCGAGGTGCGGAACCTGGTCAAGGACTTCCGCCTGCCCCGGGCCGCCGGGCGGCGCGCGACGCTGCGCGCCGTCGACGACGTCTCGTTCACGATCGGGCGCGGGGAGACCCTGGCGCTGGTCGGGGAGTCCGGGTCGGGCAAGTCGACCACCGCGCGGCTGCTGCTGCGCCTGGCCGACCCCACCTCCGGCGAGGTGATCTTCGACGGCGACGACATCACCCGCGTCAAGGGCGACGCCTGGCGGAGGCTGCGCCGCCGTGCGCAGCTGATCTACCAGAACCCGTACGCCTCGCTGGACCCGCGCTTCACCGTCGAGCAGGTGATCACCGAGCCGCTGCAGGCGTTCGGTGTCGGCTCGGACGCCGAGCAGCGGGAACGGGCCGCGGAGCTGGTCGGGCGGGTCGCGCTGCCGTCCTCGGTGTTGCAACGCCGGCCGGTGGAGCTCTCCGGCGGGCAGCGCCAGCGGATCGCGATCGCCCGCGCGCTGGCCCTGTCCCCGGACCTCGTGGTCTGCGACGAGCCGGTCTCCGCGCTCGACGTGTCGGTGCAGGCCCAGGTGCTGGCGTTGCTCGGGGAGCTGCAGGCGCAGGGCGGGCTGAGCTACCTGTTCATCTCGCACGACCTGGCCGTCGTCCGGCGGATCGCGCACCGCGTCGGGGTCATGCGTGACGGCAGGCTTCTCGAGCTGCGGCCCACCGAAGAGCTGTTCGACGCCCCCCGCGAGGAGTACACGCGCGACCTGCTGGCCGCGATCGCCGGTCGGGGTCACTCGGTGTCGAGGGCGGCGGTGTCGAGGGCGGCGGTGTCGACGGCGGCGGTGTCGGAGGTGGTGGGCGGATGACGATCCCGCTGTCGGTCCTGGACCTCTCGCCGGTGCCCGCCGGCGGCACCCCGGGCGACGCCCTGCGGAACTCGATCGATCTCGCCCGCGCCGCGGAGCGGTCCGGCTACCAACGGTTCTGGGTGGCCGAGCACCACCTGAACACCGGCGTCGCGTCGTCGTCGACGCCCGTGCTGGTCGGTCTGATCGCCGCCGCGACCGAGCGGATCCGGGTCGGGTCCGGCGCGGTGCAGATGCCGAACACGCGACCGCTGCAGGTCGCCGAGCAGTTCGGCACGGTCGCCGCCGTGCACCCCGGACGGGTCGACATCGGCCTCGGCCGGTTCGACCTGCACAAGATCCTGCGCCTGATCGAGAAGGGCCGGGCCGCCGCCGCGTCCGACGGGGGCGGACCGCCGCCGCAGACCCCGGCCCCGCGGGTGGTCGACGGGCTGCTGGTGCCCTCGCCCGGCCGTGTCGCCGGTGACCTCTCCCTGTTCGGCGCGCTCGGTGCGCTGCTCGGTTTCCACGCCGAGGACCCGCCGCCGGACTACCGCGAGCAGGTCGTCGACGTGCTGTCCTACTTCGACGGCACGGCGGTGCGCCCGGACGGGCAGCCGCTGCACGTCCTGCCGGCCGAGGGCGCCGACGTCGAGTTCGTCGTGCTCGGCTCCAGCCCGGGGACCAGCGCGAACGTCGCCGGCGAGCTGGGACTGCCGTTCGCCGCGAGCTACCACACGGTGCCGCACGCCGTCCTGGACGCGGTCGCGGCCTACCGCGCCGCGTTCCGCCCGGGCCGCGTGCCGCGCCCGCACGTGTTGATCTCCGCCGACGTCGTCGTCGCACCGGACGACGACACCGCCCGGGAGCTCGCCGCCCCCTACGGCCAGTGGGTGCTCGACATCCGCACCGGCCGCGGCGCACGCCCGTACGTCACGCCGTCGGAGGCGAGGGCCCGTGAGTGGTCCGACGCCGAGCGGGCGGGGGTCGCCGACCGGATCAGCACCCAGTTCGTCGGCTCACCCGCCACCGTCGCCGACCAGCTGGAGACCCTCGCCCGCGCGACCGGCGCCGACGAGCTCCTGATCACCACGATCACGACCGAGCACTCCGACCGGATCCGCAGCCACGAGCTCCTGGCCCGCGAGTGGGCCGCCCGCTCCGCCACGGGTGCACCGGCAGGGGCGCCCGCCGGGGCGCCTACCGGGCCGCCCGCCGACGGGTCTCCGGTGATCGACGCCCACGCCCACGGCTGAGCGCGGGTCCGGACGTCCCGCTCCGGACCCTCACGACGGCGCCCGCCGGTCCACGTGCCGTGCCGTACGGTGCCGCGCCGCGCGCCGTCGCTCCGGTCGCGCCCGCGGCTGGAGCCGTCTCTCCACAGCCGAGACGGACCCGACAGGGATGGATCGCCGGATCGCCTCCGCCGGTGGCCGTCTCGACCGCCGGTTGCCGCGTACCGGGCTTCCGTCTCGTGCCGGACCCCTCTCTCCGGACAATGCTTCACGAACAAGCACGTCTCGTGAGGCATTTTCGTCGCGGCGGTCCTCGACCGGATCGTCGGGCGAGGTGGAGGTGCCCCAGGCCTCGCGGACGTCGTGGTCGTCCGGGGAGTCCGGCGCCGTCGGATCGGTCGGGACCGGTAGCGGCTCCACGGCCCGGACGGTCCGGCCTTTCCGGAGGGCCGTGCACCGTCGTGACGACGTCACCACCGGAGGTCCACCGGTACCCTCCCGGCACGAGCAGACGACGTGCGGAGGCCACCATGGCAGTTCAGGCGAACGCGACACCGCACCCGGAGCCGGACGAGGAACTCCCACCTCTTCCGCCTCAGCGCACCACACTGGAGCTGCCGGACGACGAGATCCCGGATCTCGCCGAGGCGGAGGTGCCGCCGCTGCCCTCGGACGAGATCCCCTCCCTGCAGGAACGGCCCGATCCTGACGCGCCGCGAGGTCCCGGTGACGAGCCGTCGGTGGAGCGCGACGCCGCGACCGAGTAGGCGGCCGGGCACGGCCCTCCCGCCGGTCTGCCGCCGTCCATCGAGCGCGTTCAGACCGCAGGCGTGCTGAACAGGCCGTCGAGGTTCGCGATGCGCACGCCGGATTGGGTCACCTCGCCAGGTGGTGTGTCGCGTCGCGGTGCCGGGATGTCGATCATCGGTGCCGGCCGCCGTCGTGGGGTTCGGGTGGGGTCGATCCATGCCGGTGGGAGGAACTCGGGTAGTCCATCCCGGATGCGGACGTCCCATCCGGGATGGTGGATCAGCCGATGGTGTTGCCGGCAGAGCATGACCAGGTTGTCGATCTTCGTGTCGCCGTGTTCTTCCCACGGGATGACGTGGTGGACCTCGCACCATGACGGCGGCCGGTCGCATCCGGGGTGGGCGCAGCCGCGGTCGCGGGCGATGACCGCGCGGCGGAGACCGTCGGGGATGGTGCGGGTGGCGCGTCCGACGTCGAGGGGCTGACCCTTCCCGTCGAACACGATGGGGATGACAGCCGAGTCGCAGGCCATCATTCGCAGGGTTTCTGTGGAGGTGCGTCCGCCGAAGTCGAGCATCCCGGTCTTCGCGCGCTTCTCCAGGTCCTCCAGCGCGATGATCACCGAGATCTGCGGGCGACGCCCACCGGTCTCGGGCACCAGCCCTGCGGGCCCGTGAGCCAGGGCGAACGCGCACACCTCGGCCAGGGCCTCGGCCTGGCGTTGAGCGGGCTCGCGGGTCTCGTCCGAGGAGGTGGGCTTGGACTTGGCGTCGATCACCGCGGCGATGGTGTCGAACATGGCAGCGTCGTCGAAACGCCCGGTGATCTTGCCGCCGGGCCGGTTCCGGTGACGGACGATCCGCAACTCGTTGACCTCGGGCTCCGGCCGGTCGTCGTCGGGCTCCGGGCCGTCTTGATCGAGCTTCTCGACCAGGGCAGTCGCCCACACCTGCAGCTCGTTCGGCGTGTATTCGGAGGTCTTCGCGCCGATCTGAACTTCCGCAGCGGCCCACACCTCGGGGGTGAGCCGCTCGGCGGCGCGGGTCGCGAGGACCTTCGCCACGACCTCGACATGGCGCAGGCTCGTTCGCCCGGCGTCGAACACCTCCGCGGTGGCGGGCAGACGCGGCGGCAGCTGAGCGCCGTCCAGGGCGGTCTTGCCGACCACGTTCTCCGCGGCCATCACGTGCCGGCGGGCCTCGAACCGCTCCCAGCCGAGGAGGTCGGCGAGGGCGGCGGAGCTGGTCTTGTAGCCGCGGGAGGTGAACACGTCGCGCCGCTCGGCACTCGCGAGGACCTCGACGGAGAGGTGGTCGAGGCGCCGGCGGGCGGCCTCGCAGGCGATCAGGACGGTGATCTGTTCGGTGTCACTCGCGCCCAGGGTGGCGGCGCGGAGTTCTTCGACGGCCTCGATGAGGCGGTCGTGCGCTGCGGCGACCCGGCCGGTGGACATGCCTCCATCGTACTCGAACGCATGTTCGTATCAAGGACTGTCGTCGCAGCTCAGAGGCCACTCGGCGCACCCGCTCCCCGATCCGTCGGCACGGCGCTCGGGCGACGGAGGGATGGTCGTCGACCGGCCCCTGCACTCCGGGGCCGCCGAGTGCAGGACGATCACGAACGGCTCGTCCGCAGAGGTCACGACGCCGTGTCCGAGCGTCGTCGCGCCGACGCCGACACACCGGAGTACGGGGCCCGGCCACGCGCGCCGACCGTGCACCCGGCGGCCGGCCCGACGAACGAGCACGACGAGTTCGTGCCCGGCGGCGGGAGCGGTCATCAGCTGTCCGCCGCGCTCCGGCGGGACCGATGACGGCGCCGTCCGGCCGTGGGTGGAGGCTGAAGTGGTCGTGACGGGGACGATCCCCTGTGACACACCCGTTTCGGTTAGATGGGTGGTGATGGCGGTCGCGCGGCCGACCCGGTTTCATGAGGGGGTCGTCTCCGCGTCGGCCCTAACGACGTGGTGACTCGGGGCGCGCGAGCGGGACGGACGGTGTGGGGTGGTGGACAGCCCGGTGACCGCACGCGCCGCGACGCTGCCGCCGGACCTGAGGGTCCGGCTGCCCGGCAGCGAGATGGACGCGCTGATGGCGGCCTGCGACTGGGCGTCGGGCCCGCTGGGCCCGCCCGAGCAGTGGCCCGCCGACCTGCGGGCGACGGCCGGGCTGTGCCTGAACTCCCGCTTCGGGATGCTGCTCGTCTGGGGCCCGGAACTGACGATGATCTACAACGACGCCTACGCGCAGATGCTGGGGGACAAGCACCCGGCCGCGCTCGGGCGTCCGCTCTCGGAGGTCTGGTCGGACGTGTGGCCGGTGATCGCGGACATGGTGGACGCGGTCGTCGAACGCGGTGAGGTCGTCTACCACGAGAACCTGCAGCTGATGATGCAACGGAACGGGTTCGAGGAGGAGGCCTACTTCACGTTCTGCTACCACCCGGTCCTACGCGCCGACGGCAGCGTCGGCGGCGTCGTCGACACGGCCACCGAGACCACCGCACAGGTGCTCTCCGCCCGGCGGCTCGCGGCCCTGCAGGATCTCGCGCGGATCCCCGCGGCCCGGATCGGTGGCGCACGCCCGGTGTGCGACTCGGTCGCCGACGTCCTCGCCCTGTTCCGCGCCGACCTGCCCTTCGGGGCGATCTACCTGCGCGACGAGGCCGGCGGGGCGACGCTGGCGGCGAGTTTCGGCGACGAGCGGGAGGCGCTGCCGTCCCACCTCGCCGCCGACATCGACACGCCGGCCGGGCCGGACGCGGTCGTGCTGCCGCTGGGTGCGTCCGGGCCCGACCCGATCGGGACCGTCGTCCTGGGCGTGAGCCCGCACCTGCTCCTCGACGACGCCTACCGCTCGTTCCTGGACCTGGTCGCCGGGCAGGTCGCGTCCGCGATCTCCGACGCCGAGGCCTACGAGGCCCAGCGGCGGCGGATGCAGCAGATGGCCGACCTCGAACGGGCCCGGACCGACTTCTTCACCGGCGTCAGCCACGAGCTCCGCACCCCGCTCGCGCTGATCGCCGGGCCCGCCGCGGACAGCCTGGCCGACACCGGCGAGCCGCTGACGCCGACGCACCGCCAGCGGCTGGAGCTGGTGCACCGCAACACCGGCCGGCTGAGCCGTCTGGTCGACACGCTGCTCGACTTCGCCCGGATCGAGGACGGCGGGCTGACCCCGGACCTGGCGGTGGTCGACCCCGGGGAGCTGACCCGGGACGTCGCCGGTTCCTTCGCCCCGGCGGTGCACCGCGCGGGGCTGGGGCTGGTCGTCGACAGCCCGGACGTCGGAGCGGTGCGCCTGGACCCGGACATGTGGGAGAAGATCGTCCTGAACCTGCTGTCGAACGCGGTGAAGTTCACCGTGGCCGGCGGCGTGACGGTCCGTCTCACCCGCACCGACGGCGTCCTGGAGCTGCGCGTCGACGACAGCGGGATCGGCATCCCGGCCGACGAGCTGCCGCACCTGTTCCGCCGGTTCCACCGGGTGCGCGGGACGGGTGGCCGGTCCGCCGAGGGCAGCGGGATCGGGCTCGCCCTGGTCTCCGAGCTCGCGGCGCTGCACGGCGGCGCCGCGGACGTCACGAGCGAGCCGGGGGAGGGCAGCACGTTCACGGTGCGGGTCCCGGTCGACGCGGTCGTGGCTCCGGCGCGCACGGCCCGGCCACGTTCAGTGGGCCGGTTCCTCGACGAGGCCCTGCAGTGGACGCCGCTCTCGGACGAGGACCCCGGGCGCGACCCCGCCACCCCCTCCGCGGAGCGGGACGGCGGCGCCCACCGGGTGACCGGGACCGAGCGCCCGACGGTGCTCGTCGCCGACGACAACCACGACATGCGCCTCTACCTCGCCGGTCTGCTCGCACCGCACTACGAGGTGGTCGCGGTGCCCGACGGCGTCGCCGCCCTGGAGCACGTCCGGGCCGAGGTGCCCGATCTGGTCCTGGCTGACGTCGTCATGCCCCGCCTCGACGGCCTCGACCTGCTGTCCGCGCTGCGCGCCGACCCCGCGACGGCGACGGTGCCGGTCATCCTGCTCTCGGCCCGGGCCGGTGACGACGCGGCCGTCGAGGGGCTCGACGCCGGTGCCGACGACTACCTCGCGAAGCCGTTCTCGGCAACGGAGCTGCTGGCGCGGGTGCGGACGAACCTGGCGCTGGCCCGCGCCCGGGCCGGGGAGTCCGAACGCCTGCGGAGCCTCGCGGAGGCCACGGTCGAGGCCTACGACGCACCCACCGCCGAGGCGGCCGTCGCCCTGGTCGCGGACACGTCGCGTCGCCTGTCCGGGGCGCGGCGGGTCGTCGTGGAGCTCCGTGACGAGGCGGGCGCCGCCGTCGAGTCGGTGTCGGACGAGCACCGCGGCAGCGCGGGGCGGGGCTCGGAGTGCGCCCCGCGGACCTTCCCCGTCGTGTCCGGTTCCGGTGTCGTGATCGGCGAGCTGCGCGCCGCCGCACCGGAGGGGCGGTGCTTCACCGCGGCCGACGACGCCGTGCTGTCCCAGATGGTGGAGACCCTGGCGTCGGTGGTCGAACGCGACCGCCTGCTGCGCGAGCAGACGACGGTCGCGCTGACCCTGCAGCGCTCGATCCTGGGTCCGATCCGGCTCCCGGACGGGTTCTCCGCGCGCTACGAGCCGGCCGCGGGGACCCTCGAGGTCGGCGGTGACTGGTACGACGTGGTCGGCCTGCCCGGCGGGCGGCTGGGAGTCGTCGTCGGCGACGTCGTCGGCCGCGGGCTCGGGGCCGCCGCCGTCATGGGCCAGCTGCGCAGCGCCGGACGTGCCCTGTTGCTGGAGGGTCGCGGACCCGGCGAGGTGCTGACCACGCTGGACGCCTTCGCGTCCCTGACCGACGGGGCGAAGTGCAGCACGGTGTTCTGCGCGGTCGTCGACCCGTCGTCGGGGACCGTGCGCTACTCCAGCGCCGGGCACCTGCCCGCGATCGTCGTCGCGGCCGACGGGACGCACGGGTTCCTCGACGACGCCCTCGCCGTGCCGCTGGCGGTGATCGAGGGCGTGCACCGGCCGGAGGCCGTCACGTCGCTGGAAGCCGGGGCCACCCTGCTGCTCTACACCGACGGCCTCGTCGAGCGCCGGGGGGAGGACGTCGACGCCGGGATCGACCGCGCCGTCGCGACGGTCGTCGCCCACCGGCACCGGCCCGTCGCCGGCGTCGTCGACGCCCTGGGCGAGGCGTTGATCGCCGACGGCCACGACGACGACGTCGCCGTCCTGGCCTACCGCCACGTCCTGCCGGGAACGTGTGAGCCCGAGCCGTGCCGGGAAGTCCCGGAGACGTCCGTGTTTGGCGGGGCCCCGCGATGAGCATGCGGACCGGACCGACGACTGCGAGCCACCGGGGAGGGGCGTGAGCGACATGTGCCGTGCCTACGAGCCGGTGCCGGGCTCCTGCGGGCTCGTCCGGCGCGACGTGACCGCGTTCCTGTCCGAGATGCACCTCGACGTGGAGACGGTCGAGTCGGCGGTGCTGGTCGCGAACGAGCTGGCGAGCAACGCGATCGAGCACGCCCGGACGCCGTTCCGGATCGCCGTCTCGCTGCTCGCCGACCGTCTGCGGATCGAGGTCACCGACGGGTCGAGGGAGCAGCCGGTCCTCCGGCCCCACGATCCCGGCGCGATGCGAGGACGGGGACTGCAGATGGTCGACCGTCTGGCGACGGTGTGGAGCTACGAGATCGGCCCCGAGGGCAAGACCGTCGTCGCCGAGATGGGCCTGGCCGGCGTACCGGTCTGAGAACGGTGCGGAGGGTCAGTCCCGTCGGGCGTCGTAGGCCCGGCGGGCCTCGGTCACCCGGGCCACCGACGACTCCAGCAGCTCGGTCAGCCCGTGCAGGCGGTCCGCGACCTGCTGGCCGAGCCCGGTCAGGGAGTACTCGACGCGGGGCGGGATCGTCGTGTGCACCTCGCGCAGCACCAGGCCGTCGCGCTCCAGGGTCTGCAGCGTCTGGGACAGCATCTTCTCGCTGACGCCCTCGACACGACGGCGCAGCGCGTTGAACCGGAAGTCGCTCTCGCGCAGCGCGAGCAGCGCCAGGATGCCCCACTTGCTGCCGACGTCCTCCAGCGTCGCCCGGGACGGGCAGTCGCGCGCGAACACCGAGGCGACCCACTCGTCCGTCACGTCGCCACAGGCGTCCGCGGCCGGTCCGATCGGTGCTGTGCTCACGCTCTCACGGTACCGCACCCACGAAACACAAAGCGCTGTGTAATAGTTAGTGCTATCCGACAGCAACCAGCAAGGTCGAAGCAGGGGAGCGCGTCATGACCACCTACGCCGTCACCGGAGCCACCGGACACCTCGGTGCCCTCGTCGTGGAGAACCTGATCGAGCGCGGCGTCCCGGCCGCGGACGTCGTCGCCGTCGTGCGGACGCCGTCGAAGGCCGAGGCCCTCGTCACCCGCGGCGCGACCGTCCGGGAGGGCGACTACTCGCGCCCCGAGACGCTGCCGGCGGCGCTGGCCGGCGTCGACGTGCTGCTGCTGGTCTCCGGCAGCGAGGTCGGGCAGCGCGTCGCCCAGCACGGGGCGGTGATCGACGCCGCCGTCGCCGCGGGGGTCGGGCGGATCGTCTACACCTCCGTCCTGCGCGCCGACACCACGCCGCTGGTCCTCGCGCCCGAGCACAAGGCCACCGAGGAGCTGCTGCGCGCGTCGGGGATCCCGTTCACGATCCTGCGCAACGGCTGGTACACCGAGAACTACACCGGGCGGATCGGCGAGTACCTCTCCCGCGGAGTGATCGTCGGGGCCGCCGGGGACGGGCGCGTCGCCGCCGCCACCCGGGCCGACTACGCCGCCGCGGCCGTCGAGGCCCTGGTCGGCGACGGGCACGCCGGTGCGGTCTACGAGCTGGCCGGTGCGCCGTTCACGCTCAAGGAGCTCGCCGCCGAGATCGCCGCGGCGACCGGTACCGAGGTCGTCTACTCCGACGTCACCGTCGCCGAGCTCGTGGGGATCCTTCAGGGCGCCGGCCTGGACGAGGGCACGGCCGGTTTCGTCGCCGCCCTGGACGAGGCCACCGCCCGCGGTGACCTCGACGCCTCCGACGCCGACCTCACCCGGTTGATCGGCCGCCCGGCGACCCTGCTCGCCGACGCGGTCCGCGCCGCCGTCTGAGTCCCGGACCTGCAGGGACCGTCGAGACGGTCCCTGCAGGCCGCCTGAGGCGGGGTCAGGGGAGGCGCGGCGCCATCAGGATCATCCAGCCCAGGAGGTGGGCGGTCTCGTCGAGGCGTTCGTGCTCCTCGTCGTAGGCCTCCCGGTAGGCGGGGCCACCACCGTCGAGGTCGGGGTCGTAGTGCTCCCACACGCGTTCCGCGGCCTTCCAGGCCAGGTTCCGGGTCACTCGGACCAGCAGGTTCGACGCCCTGTTGCCGAACGTGTCCACCGGGCCCCCGTCGTCGCCGTCGGCGAGGAAGGCGTCGAAGTCCTCGCGGAGCAGGTCCATCTCCTCGGCGAAGATCTCGTTGACCTGGTCGTAGTCGGCCCGGCGGTCGGGCGTCGGTGGGTAGGTCTTCCACGTCTCGAGCAGGGCGAAGGCCAGGTCGAAGTTGACGTGGGCGTTGACGCCGGCGGCGGCGAAGTTGGCGTGCTCGACGTCGTCGCGCCGGCGGTCGAACAGGACGTTCCAGCAGGTCGGGGGATTGAGGTCGCGGCCCTCGTAGGAACGGATGGCCGCCAGGTAGCGGCGGGCGAACTCCAGGTCCAGCAGGGTGAGGAAGTCCGGGTCGCGGAAGGTGCGGTCCTTCTCCCCGGCGACGGTCTCCAGCACGTTGATCGTGATGAGTCGGTAGAGCCGCGAGAAGCAGGAGATCCCGTCCCGCTGCGGCCGTTCGATGTCCGCCGCCGAACGGTCGCGGATCACGGTGAGGACGTCGACGACGTCCTGCAGCGACGAGACGTCGTCGAAATCGCTGAGGTCGTGCGCCATCGCGGTGCCCTTCGTCGCCCGCCACGACCTCGCCTCCGTCGGACCGGGCGTTACCGGTCGAACCGTTCGCATGCCGGGATACGAATGTCTTCCCACGTTGCCCGACCACCACCGAGCACGCGGAGGGTCAGCCATGCCCCAGCACGCCCCGTCCCTGACCGAGGACCAGCTCCGGGAGCCGCCCGCGGTCCATCTGGCGACCGGGATGATCGCGGCCGAGCTCGACCTGAGCTGCGCGGACGCCTTCGAGCGGCTGCACGAACGCGCCCTCGGCGACGGGTCCCTGGCCGTCGTCGCCCAGAAGGTGGTGAGCCGTGAGATCCCCGCGTCCTGTGACGACGTGCCACGGCCGGACCCGCGTTCGGTTGCGGCCCGCCGTGGTCGCTGGTCGATCCACAACGCCGACGACCTCGTGAGCCGCGTGGGTGCCGGTCGCCCCTGACGACCGCGCCGGGGATCGCGCGGATTCTCCGTGGACGTGCCGGGAAGTCCGAATTCCTTTACGATTCGGCGTGACGGCCATTCACCGCAATTCGTGATAAGTGAGAAGAACCCCCGATCGGGGCGTAACCTCACGCATAGTGATGTCGTCGCCCGATGGTGGTAGATGATTTGGCGGCGGTCCCGGTTCTGGATAAATTCGTCCGCAGTCGGCACGGGCTCCCCTTCCATTGTGCCGTCACGGACGAGGCCCCTTCGGGTGGACTCGCGACCCCCAGGAGATCCACTGTGATGAAGAAGGCCGGAATCGTCGCCGTCGGCGCCCTCGCGTCCCTGCTGGCGGTCAGCCCGCTCGCGTTCGCGGGCGAGGGTGGCCACGCGGACAAGGGCGGCCACCACGGCGCCGGGAACGTCATCGACAAGGACTCGAAGGGCGCGCTGCTCAGCGGCCTGAGCGGGAACAACGTCAACGTCCCGATCCAGATCTGCAACAACAACGTCCCGGTCAACGTCGCCGGCGTGCAGGTCCCGGTCGAGGACGCCGCCGCGGGCAACGGCCTGACCGGCGCGCTCGGCATCCTGGGCGAGGCCAAGGCCAAGAGCGGCGACTCGGTCACCGCGCAGCCCGACAACTGCGGCCAGACCTCGGGTGCGGGCGACTCGATCGGCTGATCGGTTTCCTCTGCTCACGAACGGGCCCCGGGATCTGCGGATTCCGGGGCCCGTTCGCGTCAGGAAACGGTTCGTCGGGTGAGGTGTGCGAACTTCGCCACCGCGCCGGGCGTGACCGGTGTGAAGAAGTTGACGAGCGTGCCGTCGGGGTCGCGGACGATCAGCGAGCGATTGCCCCACGGCATCGTCGTCGGTGACGTGACGACGTCGGTCCCCCCGGCGAGGCGGGCGTGTGTCTCGTCCACGTCGTCGACGAGGAACTCCACGACGACCGAACGGTTCTCCCCGGCCCGTGCCCGCTCCGGGCGCGAACACCCCGACGGTGCGGGGGTGGCCGATCGCGAGCGTGGCCGGTACGGCGGTCATCGCCTCGCTCCCGGCTACCGGAATGCCGCTGATGCTGACCGACGACGAGGCGCCCGCCGTGCTGCTCGGCCGTTCGACGTGCCCGCCGGGTTCGACCCGACCGGGCGGGTCCTGGACGGGCTGGTCGAGGTGCGCTTGCGGCCGTTCGTCGTCGACTCCCCGCACGAGCTGTGTACGACCTGCTCTCCCTCGCCGATCGGCTCCGCGCCGGGGCCGGTCACCCCCCCGGATGCGTACGGATGATCGGGAACGGGCACAGGGTCTGAGGAGAGGGAGGTGCTGTCATGACGACACTCGCCGTCATCGGAGCAGGGCGCGGTCTCGGGGCCGCCGTCGCACGACGGTTCGGACGCGAGGGGTTCGACGTCGCGCTGATCTCGCGCAACGAGGCGAGGGCGCAGGCCCTAGCTGTAACTCCCAGCAGCGTTGTTGACGCGGGTGATGGGTGGGTTGCCGCCGATGGCGGTGTGGCAGCGGTGGTGGTTGTAGGTGTGTAGCCAGGTCGGTAGTGCCGCGGCGCGGTCGTCGTTGCTGGTGAAGGGTCGTTGGTAGGCCCATTCCTCGGCCAGGGTCCGGTTGAACCGCTCGGCTTTGCCGTTGGTCTGGGGTCGGTAGCGGCGGGTGAACCGGGCCTGTGCACCGATCTCGGCGAGTGCTTCGCGCCAGGCCCTCGAGCGGCGGTAGGCCAGGGCGTTGTCGGTCATGACCCGTTCGATGTGGGTGATGCCGTGGTCGTGGAAGAAGGTGGTGGCGCGGCGCAGGAACGCGGCGCAGGTGGTGGCTTGTTCGTCGGGATGGATCTCGGCGTAGGCCAGGCGGGTGTGGTCGTCGATCGCGGCGTGGATGTAGTCGTAGCCGACCCGGGTTCCGTAGCGGGCTCGGCGGTGTTCGATGCTGTCGCGCCCGTGGGCTCGCCAGCCGCCTCCGTCGCGGAGCCGGCCGAGTTTCTTGACGTCGACGTGGACGAGTTCGCCGGGGCGGTCGCGTTCGTAGCGGCGGATGAGTTGCCCGGTGGGGCGGTCCATCCAGGCCAGGCGCGATAGCCCGTGCCGGACCAGGACGGCGTGCACGGTCGAGGCCGGTAGCCCGGTCAGGGGCGCGATCCGGTGCGGGCCCAGTTTGCGTTCGCGACGCAGGGCCAGGACTCGGGCTTCGGCCTCGGGGGTGGTCCGCGACGGGATGTGGTGGGCGTGGCTGGGCCGGTCGATCAGTCCGGTCGGGCCTTCGGCGCGGTAGCGGGCCCACCACTTGTAGCCGGTGGCGCGGGAGATCCCGAGCTCGGCGGCGACGTGGGCGACCGGGCGCCCGGACAGGACACGCTCGATCAGAACGGTGCGTCCGTGCACGGTCAGACGGGCATTACGGTGGGCCACGGAGACCTCCGGGTGGCTGGGTATGAGCGTCGACAACTCACACCTCGCCCGGAGGTCTCCCTGGTTTCAAGCCGCCACGCCGTCAACAACGGTCATGGGCACTACACCTAGCCGCGGACCTCGGTGCCGAGGGGGTCTCCGCGCACGGGTTCGCCGCGGACGTCCGCCGTCCGGACGAGCTCACCGCGACGCTGGAGACCGTGGCCGAGACCGTCGGCCCGATCGAGGTGCTGCAGTACAGCCCGATCCCGCAGAAGAACTTCATGCGACCGGTGCTGGAGACGACGCCGGCCGATCTCGTCGGCCCCGTCGAGTTCTCGATCTACGGGCCGGTCGCCGCCGTGCACCAGGTGCTGCCGGGGATGCGGTTCCTGGGCACCGGGACGATCCTGTTCGTCAACGGCGGCAGCGCCGTGCGTCCGGCCGGGCGCGTGACCGGGACGTCGATCGCGTTCGCCGGCCAGGCCGCCTACGCGCAGATCCTGCACGACGAGGTCGCCGCCGACGGCGTGCACGTCGCGCAGCTGATCATCCCCGGCGCGATCGAACCCGGTCACCCGCGAAAGGACCCGGAGGTCCTCGCCGAGACGCTGTGGGGCCTGCACCGCGACCGGAAGGGCTTCCGCACGTTCGCCGAGGACCTCGACGCCTGAGTCCGGCCTATCCGAGTCGCTCGAGGACGAACGCGAGCGAGCGGTCGAAAGCGTCCCGGGCGGCCTGCGGGTCGTCGCGCCACAGGTGGTCGGCGCCCGTTCCGGCACCTCCGCGACGCCGGCCGAGGTCAGCCCGAGCAGGGCCGCCAAGTGCCCGCCCGCCGACTCGCCCCACAGCGCGGTGCGACCGGCGTCGAGGCCGAACTCCCCGGCCGCCTCGTGCAGCCAGGACAGCGCCGCGGCGACGTCGTCGAGCTGCGCGGGGAACGTCGACTCCCCGCTGAGCCGGTAGTCGACCGAGGCGACGGCGAGCCCGGCGGCGGTCAGCCGCGCGAACGGCGACGGGTCCCACCCGGCGTAGGCGGGCCCGAACGAGCCGCGGGAGCCGAGGCGCCAGCCGCCGCCGTGCAGGAACAGCACCAGCGGGACCGGGCCGGTGGTCGCGGGCCGGTGCAGGTCCAGCAGGAGCGGGCGGTGACCCGGGACGACCGCGTACTCGACGGCCCGCCAGGTCCGGGAGCCGTCGTCCGCGGTCGAGGGCGCGGGCACCGGTGCCGGGCCGGGCCCGGCCGGGACGACGTTAGTCGGCGAGGCGGACATCGAAGTGGAACTCGTTGCGGTACTCGCGCGCCGCGGCGCCGAGCCGCTCCGGGGCCGGGACGACGGGCGGGATCGGCGGGACCCGGGAGTCGGTGCGCTCCCCGGCGGCGGAGAAGAACCGTTCGAACCCGCCGGTGTTCACCCCGAGCGCCTTCGCCCGGTGCGACTCGACCCGGAACGTGTGCCTGCGCCCGGCCGGGACGTAGCCGAAGTCGCCGGGGGTGAGCAGCCTGTCGAGACGCTGTCCGTCGGCGTCCTCGACGATCACGCGGACCTTGCCGTCGAGCACGAAGAAGATCTCGTGGACGTCGGCGTGCGAGTGCACCGGGATCGCCTCGCCCTGCGGGGCCTCCATGGTGAACACGCCGAACTGGCCGTCGGTCTCGTCGCCGCTGAGCAGCACCGTGAACAGCTGGTCGAACAGGTGGCTGCGCTCGCCCTCCCCGGCGGAGAGGAAGTAGGGGACCGGCTTGCCGGGCAGTGCGAAGTGCGAGCCGCCGGGGGTGGCGAACTCTGCGGTCATGGTGGTCCTCCGGTGACGACGGGCGGTCCCGCCCAGGATGGTCCGCCCGGGTGCCCGTGTCAGCCGGTGGTCCATTGAGTGGGCCTGCCAGACTCCCCGCCATGGACGCGCCCGTGGGACCCGGCGACCCGCCTCGCCGTGGGCGGCGTCCGCCGAGCGGAGACCCGGTGGTCACCCGCGCCCTGTCCGTGCTCGCCGCGTTCGACTCCGGGCACCGCGTGCTCGGCCCGGCGGAGCTGAGCCGGCGCACCGGGATGCCACGCAGCACGGTCGCGCGGCTGGTGGCGCGGCTCGTCGAGTGGGGCGCCCTGGAACGCGACGGCACCGGCCGGTACGTGGTCGGGCTGCGGCTGTTCGAGGTGGCGTCGCTGGCCCCGCGCAGCCACGGCCTGCGCGAGGTGGCCCTGCCCTACCTGGAGGACCTGCACGAGGTCTCGCGCCAGCACGTCCTGCTCGCGGTCCGCGACGGCGGCGAGGCCCTGCTCGTCGAGCGCCTGTCCACGCACGGCGCGGTCGAGATCGACTACCGGGTCGGCGGCCGGATGCCGCTGCACGACACCGGCGTCGGGCTCGTGCTCCTCGCCGGGGCGGAGGCGGACGTCCGCGACGAGCAGCTCGACCGGCTCGGCCCGCCCGCGGCGGACACCCTGCGGCTCCGGCTCGCGCAGGTGCACCGCCTGGGTGTGGCGGTGTTCGACCGGGACCGGCCGGTGCCGGTGTCCTCGGTCGCGGCGCCGGTCCACGACCACACCGGTGCGGTCACCGCGGCCGTCTCGGTCGTCGTCCCGGCGCGGGAGGCGAACCCGCAGGCCTACGAGCAGGTCGTCCGCGCCGCGGCCCGCGCGATCTCCCGCGGGATGGGGAACCCGCGACCGTAGGCGCCGCTCCCCGTGAACGACCGTGACTCTCGTGGCGTCACGCGCGACGAAGGCCGCGGTCGTGGCGGGCGGGAGCGTCGGCGGGTCACGTCAGGTCGGTGTCCAGGACCGCGCGGGCGGCGGCGACGGTCTCGGCGGTGATGCCGGGGCGGGTGTGCAGGCGCCCGACGCGGACGACGTCATGCACGATCTGGTGTGCGGCGTGCACGAGCAGCGCGGTGTGGACCCCGTCGAGGCCGGGGCGGCGCTCCTGCAGTGCCGCCGACCAGCGGGCGACGTCGGTGCGGACGGCGGCGTCGTTCTCCCGGCGGGCGTCCGCGGGCAGGTTGATGTCCTCGGTCGCGTAGACCCCGAAGAGCTCGCGCTCCGCGGCGGCGAGGGCGGTGTAGTCGCGCAGCAGGGTGTCGATGTCACCGGCGTCCGGGAGCCGGGAGTGCGCGCGCCGGTAGGCGGCGACGAGCATCCCGGACTTGGTGGGGAAGTGGTGGTAGATGCTCGGCCCGGCCATGCCCGCCGCGGCCCCGATGTCGTCGACGCTGACCGCGGCGTAGCCGTGCCGGTGGAACAGCCCGATCGCGGTGTCGAGCAGCTGGTCGCCACGGCCGGGCTCGGTGGCGGGCACGGGCCGGGGGACGGGCCCGGGCGGGGCGGAGATCTCGAGATCGGCCGCGCACACCGCGGCGGACGCCCGCACCAGCGCGTCGCGGTAGCGCTCGTGCGCCAGCGGTACCGGGTGCGTCGACGGGCTCGCGAGCACCGCGAACGCGGCCGTGGACAGGACCTGCACCCGGCCGTCGTCGAGGTCGGGGCGGGCGGCCGCGACGTGCCCGGCGAACGCCGCGGCCAGGGCACGGAAGCGGGCCAGCGCGGGGGCGCGCTCGTCGTCGTCGAGGTGGCGCATCTCGCGCTGCAGCAGCACCCAGACGTCGCGGCGGCGCAAGGCGGCCTCGGCCAGGCGGTCCAGTGCCTCGGCCAGGGACCGGGCGTCGGACAGTGCGGCGTCGACGTGGTCGAGCCCGGTGGTGATCGCGCCGTCGAGCAGGGCGTTCTTGTTGCGGTAGTGCCGGTAGACCGCCGGTGCGGTGACGCCGACCCCGGCCGCGACGTCGGCGAGCGAGACGCCGTGGAAGCCGAGCCGGTGGAAGTGCGCGGCGGCGGCCTCGGCGAGCTCGCGGCGTCGCTCGTCTGCGGGCTTGCGGGTGCGTTCGCGCCCGGTCGAACCGGTGCTCCGCATCGTCACCCCAACCCTCGCCGACCAACCGCCGACGATCACCGTATCCGCCGGACCGCGGCAGGAACATCTTGCCTAGTGAATATTCACTAGATACTGTCACGGCGCGCCGGGGGACGGAACCACCGGTGACCTCCGAACCCCGGGAGCTGGTCGATGACGACGGACCCGAGTACCCACGACCCGGCGACGCTCTATCGCCGGGCCGGCTACCGCGCCACCGGACTGTGGACCGACGACACCCTGGCCGGGCTCGTGCCCGGCGCCGCCGCCCGGCACCCGGACCGGGAGCTGTTCCTGTTCGAGGGCCGGCGCGTGTCCTACGGCGAGTTCGACCGCTGGACGCGCGCCGTCGCGGCCGACCTGGTCACCCGCGGCGTGCGGCGCGGCGACCGGGTGCTGGTCCAGCTCCCGAACTGCCTGGAGGCACTCGTCCTGCAGGTCGCGGCGTTCCGCGCGGGGGCGGTCGACGTCCCGGTCGTGCCGATCTACCGGCAGCACGAGATGCGCCAGATCCTCGCCGACGCCCGTCCCGCGGTCGTCTGCTCCGTGGCCGCGATGGGCGACCGCGCCCCGGCCGAGGAGATCGACACCCTGCTCGACGAGCTCGGGCAGCGCCCGCTCGTGCGCTACGTCGTCGGCGGCGAGCGGCCCGGGTGGGACGCGGTCCCGGAGGCGGCCGACACCGACGTCGCGCTGCCGGAGCCGGGCACACCCGACGAGCCGGCGCTGCTGCTCTACACCTCCGGCACGACGTCCGCGCCGAAGGGCGCGCTGCTCAGCGCCCGTGCCGTGTTCGCGCACATGGTCAACTTCAAGGACATCCTCGGAGCGGGCGAGGACACCGTCACCCTGGCCGCGACGCCGTTGTCGCACCTCGGCGGGTTCGTCGCGGCCGTGGTGTTCCCGGCCTTCCTCGGCGGCCGGTCGGTGATCATGCCCGGCTGGCGCCCGGACGAGGCGATGCAGGTGATCGAGGACGAGAAGGTCACGCTGATGATGGGCGCGACCGTGTTCCTCGCCGACATGGTGGCGCGCTACGAGACCGCCCCGCCCGGCGAGCACCGCCTCGGCATCTACGCCGCGGCCGGTGCCGCGGTCGCACCCGAGCTGATCGACCGGGCGTCGGCGGTCGGGCTGCAGGTCGCCCGCGCCTACGGCATGACCGAGACGGCCGGGGTGTGCGCCGCCGCGTCGTCGCGTGACCCCCTCGAACGGCGTAGGGCGTGGGACGGGCGGCTGCTGCGGGGGATGGAGATCCAGGTCGTCGACGACGAGCGCAACCTCGTCCCGCCCGGCACGGTCGGGCAGTTCCGGATCCGCGGCCCGCAGATGCTCACCGGCTACACCGACCCGGCGCTGACGGCCGAGCAGATCGACGCCGACGGCTGGTTCTATCCCGGCGACGCCGGCCGCGTGGACGCCGACGGCTGGGTCCAGATGGTCGGGCGGACGAAGGACATCGTGAACCGCGGCGGCGAGAAGTTCTCCACGATGGATATCGAGATGGCGATCGCCTCCCACCCCGGCGTCGCCCGCGTCGCCGTCACCGCCGTCGCCGAGGAGCGTCTCGGCGAGGCCGTCGGCGCGTGGGTCGTCCTCGACGACGCCACCCGCGCCGGGGGCGCGGAACCGCTCGTCGAGCACCTGCACACCCGCGGCCTCGCGAAACAGAAGATCCCCACGCAGTGGCACGTCGTCGCCGAGATCCCCGCGACGGCCAGCGGCAAGATCCAGAAGCACCGCCTCGCCGCGCTCGACGACATCGAGTCCTGGGACACCGCGCCCACCCGCACGAACGAGAGGTCCAGCGCATGAGCGAGAACATCACCACGACGGTGCACGAGGGCGTCGGCACGATCACCTTCGACCGCCCGGACCGGCGCAACGCCCTGAGCGTCGCGATGCTGACCGACCTGTCCGACGCCCTCGACGCCTGGGCCCACGACGACGCCGTCGCCGCGGTCGTGATCACCGGCGGCGAGGACATGTTCTGCGCCGGGCTGGACCTGGACCTGCAGTCCGGGTTCACCGAGGAGACCCGCGCGGTCTACTCCGAGGCGTGCCTGCGCGCCTACGGCGCCCTGCTCGACTACCGCAAGCCGACGATCGCCGCCGTCGGCGGCCCGGCCCTGGGCGGCGGACTCGACATCGCGGTGTTCGCCGACATCCGGATCGCCGCACCGAACGCGGTGCTCGGGTACGCGCAGATCAAGTTCGGTCTGACCCCGTACTTCTCGCCGCTGTGGAAGATCGTCGGGCTGAGCCAGGCGAAGCTGCTGACGTTCTCCGGCGACCGGATCGACGCCGACGAGGCGCTGCGGATCGGGCTGGTCGACCGGCTCTCCGCCGAGAACGGCGTGGTCGACGCGGCGACGGCGCTCGCGACGTCGATCGCCGGGACCGGCACCCGGTCGGCGGTCAACAACAAGGAGATGGCGCGTCGCTCGCCGGCGATGGACCCGATCAGCGCCCTGACCTACGAGACGCTCGCCTACCGCGAGGTGATCTGGCATCCGGACGTCGTGGAGCGGATCACCGAGGCCTACCGCCGCATCAAGGACAAGTGATGACCGACCTCCGTCCCGTCCAGACCACCGCGTTCCTGCAGGACTTCGCCGACCGCTGGCTGGCGGCCTGGAACTCGCACGACACCGAGCAGGTCTTCGCGCTGCTCGCCGACGACATCACCTGGGACGACCGGGTGTTCTGGCCCGAGGTGATCCACGGCCGGGGCGACCTGCGCGCCTACATGGACAAGATCTGGCAGGCGATGCCGGACGTCGAGTGGACCGAGATCGAGCGGTTCTTCAGCCCCGACTCCACCCGCGGCCTGGTGCTGTTCGAGCAGACCGGCGGCGCCCCGGCCGCCTTCGGCACCGACCGCCGGTTCCGCTCGCACGGCTGCGACATCTTCCTCGCCTTCCGCGACGGGAAGCTCTCGCACTACCTCGGCGCCTACGACATCGTCGGCATGCTCGAGCAGCTCGGCGCGATCCCGCCGCGCGGGTCCCGGACCGGGAGCGGGTACGTGATGTCGCTGGCGAAGCGGTGACCCTGGACTTCACCGGCCAGGTCGTGATCGTCACCGGTGCCGGGCGCGGGCTGGGGCGGCGCTACGCGCTCGACCTCGGCGCGGCCGGGGCACGGGTGGTCGTGCACGCCCGGCGGTCCGATGCGGCCGGCGGGGTCGTCACCGCGATCCGCGCGGCGGGCGGTGAGGCCGTCGCCGCGGTCGCGGACGCGCGCGACGGGGAGGTGCTCGCGTCGGTGGCGCTGCGGGAGTTCGGGCGGCTCGACGCCCTCCTGTGCAACGCCGGGATCACCCGTGACCGGTCGTTCGCCAGGACGACGCCCGAGGACTGGGCCGAGGTCCTCGACGTCCACCTCGGTGGCGCCTACGCCGCCTGCGCCGCGGTGTGGCCGCACCTGACCGGGCAGGGTTCCGGCGCGATCGTGCTCACCACCTCCGGGGCGGGCCTGCACGGCAACTTCGGCCAGGCCGGCTACGCCGCGGCCAAGGCCGGGGTGATCGGGCTGGCGAAGTCGCTGGCGATCGAGGGCGAGCGCAAGGGTGTGCGCGTCAACGCCGTCGCCCCGATGGCGCTGACCGACATGACCCGCGACGTCTTCGGCGACGGCCCGCCGTCCACTCTCGCCCCGGAGGCCGTCTCGCCGGTGGTGCTCGCCCTGGCGCACCCGTCCTGCCCGCTGACCGGGGAGGTCGTCGAGACCGGTGGCGGGTGGGCGTCGCTGCTGCGCTGGGAGCGTTCCGCCGGCGTCCGGTTCCCGGCCGGCGAGCTCAGCCCGGGATCCGTCGCCGCCCGCTGGCCCGACATCGCCCGCTTCGACCGCACCGCCGACCACCCGCGCACCACGGCCGACTCCCTCGCCGCGGCCTGCGCGGCCGCATCCTCCGGAGGAACACCATGACCGCACCGCAGTACCTGATCACCTCCGTCGAGAACGGGGTCGGGATCATGCAGCTCGACCACCCCCGCAAGCGCAACGCGCTGGGCTGGGAGCTGCACGAGCAGATCATCGCCGCGTTCGAGGCGTGGGCCTACGACGACGACGTCGCCGCCGTGCTGATGATCGGCAACGAGGACTACTTCTGCTCCGGCTGGGCGCTCGACGTCCTGCAGGGGACCTCCGGCGAGGAGCGCACCCGCTTCACCGACCTCGCGCACAAGCTGATGGTCACCATCTACGACTTCCGCAAGCCCACCGTCGCCGCGGTCGCCGGCGTCGCGCCCGGCTACGGCATGGACCTGGCCAACATGTGCGACATCACGATCGCCTCGGAGAACGCCGCGTTCGGGTCGACGCAGGTCAAGTACGCGATGAACGGCTTCTACCACGGCATGCTGGCCAAGACGAACACCCAGCGCGCCCGGCGGATGTTCTTCACCGGCGACCCGATCGACGCCCACGAGGCCGTTCGCTGCGGGCTGGCCGACGAGGTCGTCCCGGTCGGGACGCTGCGCGAGAGTGCGCTGCGCCTGGCCGGGCAGATCGCCGAGCACGGGTCCGAGCTGACCACCGTGCTCAAGGAGGTGGCGCTGCGGGCGTCGAACATGGACCACGTCGGCGCCACCGCCTACGAGCTGCGCGTGACCCGCGACCTCCTCGGCCGGGAGATCTTCACCCGTCGCATCGCCGAGGGCCTCGAGCACCTGCGTTCGGGCACCAGCAGGGCGACCGAGCGCCTGAACGCGGAGTCCTGAGCCGGGCGTCAGGCCATCCCCGAGGCGGAGAGCGGGTCGTAGCCCCCGGTGCGGAACAGGTCGTGGAGCTGACGGCGGCGGACGCCGATGTTGCTGCCCTCGATGACGGGGTAGGCGAGCGCCTCGTGCAGGTGACGCAGGATCGGGAAGTTGCGGTCGTAGGCCTCGACCCCGACCAGCTTGATCAGGTCGTTGATCACCTCGACGCCGGTCTCGGAGCCGAAGATCTTGGCGTGCAGTGCCATCTCCAGCCCGGCCGGGTGCTGCGACAGCGCCGCGTCGAGGGCCCGCCAGGACAGCAGCCGGACGGCCTCGATCCTGCCCTTGGCGTCGGCGAGGACGTCGGAGACGGCCCGGTGCTCGATGATCGCGACGTCGCCGCCGCGCTTCTCGGTGCGGGCGAACCGGAAGGCGATGTCGAACGCCTGGCGCATCGCCGCGACCGCGAACGTGCCGATCGACGCACCGCTGCCGACGAACGCGTTGCGGGTCAGCGCGACGCCCTGGCCCTCCTCGCCGAGGAGGTTGGCCTTCGGCACCCGCACGTCGACGAGCCGGACGCGGGCGGTCATGCAGCCGGCCAGGCCGGGCAGGTCGTAGTACTCCTCGACCTCGATGTGCCCGGCGAGGTGCTCGCGCTCGGCGACGACCAGCGAGACGCCGCCGGGGGCGCGGCAGACGATCGTCATGACGTCCGGGCCGTCGCCGTCCCAGCCGGGCAGGTGTGACGCCCACGCCTTGCGTCCGTTGATCACGTACTCGTCGCCGTCGGGGACGGCGGTGGTGCGGGTGCCCTCGGCCGGGGGAGCGGCGTCGAAGTTCGCCGAGCCACCGGGCTCGGAGTAGGCCATCGCCGCGACGGGGGCGCCGCGCTCGGCCAGGAACGGTGCGACGAAGCGCGCGATCTGCTCGGGCGTGCCGGCCTCGTAGACCGGGGCCAGGGCGATCAGCGGCCCGGCCATGGAGATCACGAAGTCCGGGCTGTGCGCGGCCCACTCCTCGATCAGGATCGCCGCGTCGACGCCGTTGCCGGCGGCGCCGCCGAACGGGACCGGGATGAAGCCCTTCAGGAACCCGGCCTCGACGGCCTTCTCGAACGCCGGCCGGGCGAGCAGTGCCCGGCGCAGCGGGTCCGGTTCGGCGCGTACCGCGTCGGCGAGGTCGCGCAGGTGCGCCTCGGCGAACTGGCGGGAACCGTGCTTGAGCTGCTCCTGCTCGGGGGACAGGTCGAACGAGACGGTCACGCGGGCTCCTCGTGGTCCGGGTCCGGGCGTGGTGGCCGGATCGGTGGTGGCGAGGATTCCGCCTCCGGCGGGCGCCGTCTTGTCCCTGCGTGCTGCTCAGCTGTGCATTCCGCGCGGCGACGCCCCGTCGCGGACCTCGCTCGGGGTGCACCCGAACTCACGCCGGAACGCACGGCTGAACGACGCCGGATCGTCGAACCCCAGCGACGCCGCGATCGCGGTGACGGTGCCGGGGGTGACGGGGTCGGCGAGCAGCACCGCGCAGCACTCCAGCCGCATCCGGCGGACCGTGGCCGCGAAGGGCCGCTCGGCTCCGGCGAACGTCGCGTGCAGGGTCCGGGCGGAGATGCCGAAGCGGCGGCAGACGCCGGCCACGGTCAGTGACGGGTCGCCGAGACGGCGCCGTACGTCGCGCAGGATCTCGGCACGCAGCGTCTCGCGGGGGTCCTCGACGGCCCGGCCCGCCGTCGTGGCCGTCACCGCGGACGCCAGCGCCTGCTCCAGCTCGGCGGTCGCGGCCGGGCCGGTGGAGCCGTCGACCTCCCAGAGGGTCGACAGCATGGACGCGACGACGGCGCCCGCGCCGGTGGCCTCGAAGCACCGGCCCACCTGCGGCCGGGCCCCGCCGAGCCGGGCGTCGAGCAACGCGTGCGGGAGCCGGTAGGACACCATCCGCCAGGGCCCGTCGAAGTCGAACCAGTACGGCTCCGTCGTGTCGACGATCGTGAACCGGCCCGGTCCGACGACCGACTCGGTTCCGCCCTGGCGGGTGCGGCAATGGCCCTCCACCTGCAGGTTGACGAAGTAGAAGGCACCGTCGGTGCGGGCCACCTCCCGCGGGCCGTGGGCGGTCTCCTGCGGCTGCGAGGCGATCAGCGCCCGCTCGACGTCGTGCAGGGTCCGGGTCTCGACCCGTGCGGCGAAACCGGCGCCGGGTGTGGTGCGGCGCGGGGTGAGCGGCACGAAGGCCCGGCAGATGACCTCGTGCCAGTAGCCGAACTGGTCCGGCTCGGGCCGCGAGGCCACGTCCCATACCGCCATCGGCGACCTCCCCGGGCGACGTCCGCGCGCTGATCGACGGTATCGGCATCCGGGGGCCGTGTGACCGGCCGTTCGGCTACCGGCGGCGGCGCTGGCGGGCGTCGAGGGCCTGACGGGCCTGCCGGAGATGGGCCCGGGCCTCGTCGGAGGTCATCACCCCGGCCGCGATGAGGGGGAGCAGGCGGGCCGGGAGCGCCTCGACCAGCTCGCGGTGCTCGTCGAGTCCCAGTTCGTCGTCGCGGTCGTCGGTCACCGGGCCGTTCCGATCATCTTGGTTGTGCGCAATTGACTTGCGCACTCCTGATCGGGAAGGTGGTGTGGACCACACCCGTGGTCGGCGACCCGAACGCCACCGTTCCCACCACGACGAAGTGGAGCTCGATCCTGATGGCTGACGAGACCCTGTACGACCGGCTGGGTGGCATCTACGCCATCGCAGGTGCCGTGGACGTCCTCGTGGACCGCCTGTTCGCGAACGTCTCGGTCAACGCGAACCCCGCGGTGCACGCGCACCACGGCGACCCGGCGAACGCGGCCGGCTACAAGTTCCTGGTCACGGCCTGGTCGGTCGAGGCGGCGGGTGGGCCGAAGTGCTACCCGGGCCTGGACATGAGCAAGGCCCACGAGACGATGGAGATCACCCCGGAGCAGTTCGACGCGGTCAAGCTGGAGATCGCCTCGACGCTGAACTTCCTGGGCGTGCCCGCACAGGAGCACTCCGAGTTCGTGGACATCATCGAGAGCTACCGCCCCCAGGTCGTGACGAAGGCCGCCGCCTGAGGTCACCGGTCCGTCCGGCCGGGGTCGAGGGGCGTCACGCGCAGCACGCCTGTCATTCGCGCCCCGGCCGGATCCGGTTCGGCCGGCATACGCCCGTCGATACGACGGAAAACGCTCGGTGCAATTCTTCGCTATCGATCAACAGGTATTCGGATCGCGGTATCGGACGGTTCGAGAGCGGTCGCGACGTTGTTCGGTGACATCGCCATCGATAAACCCCGATGTCCGGTTTTCACTCGATCCGGTCGTACCTCCCGGAGCGGGCGTGTCGTTGAGACCTGCAGGCGACGCGCCATCGGGGGGCGTCGGCCAGTGTCCGACGTCCGCCGTCTCCGCCCGGGAGCTCGGGGGCACGGGGTCGGGCCATCCGGAGAGATACCGAGCGGAGAGACGCCAGTGTTCGAAGGCTTCAACCAGAAGTTCATCAAGAACGCCATCGACCGGAGTGCGGAGAACCAGCTCGACCGCCGCCGCTTCCTGCGCGCCGCGGGCATGACCGGCGTCGGTGTGGCCGGCCTGGGCGTCCTGGGCGCGACCGCGGGCACCGCGTTCGCGACCGACGAGGAGGCCGCCGGCGGGCCGTCGGACGCCGCAGTGCTGAACTTCGCGCTGAACCTGGAGTACCTCGAGGCCGAGTTCTACCTCCGCGCGCTGACCGGCGAAGGCCTCAAGGACAACCAGATCGACGGCGCCGGCACCCTCGGTGAGGTCACCGGCGGCTACAAGGTCAAGTTCGAGACCGAGCTGGGCAAGCAGTACGCCGCCGAGATCGCCGCGGACGAGAACGCCCACGTCGACTTCCTGCGCAAGGCCCTGGGTGACGCGAAGGTCGCCCGCCCGGCCATCGACCTGCAGGACGCCTTCACCGCCGCCGCCACCGCGGCCGGCGTGATCAAGCAGGGCGAGAAGTTCGACCCGTTCGCCGACGAGACCAGCTTCCTGCTGGGCGCCTTCATCTTCGAGGACGTCGGGGTCACCGCCTACAAGGGCGCGTCGCCGCTGATCGCGAACAAGACGTTCCTGGAGGCCGCGGCCGGCATCCTGGCCGTCGAGGCCTACCACGCGGGCCTGGTCCGCACGCTGCTGCTGATCGGTGGCGCCGCCGAGACCGTCAACAAGATCTCGGACGCGCGTGACTCCCTCGACGGCCCGTCCGACCTGGACCAGGGCATCACCGACGAGTTCGGCGACGCGAACATCGTGCCGGCCGACGAGAACTCGATCGCGTTCTCGCGTACCCCCGGCCAGGTGCTGAACATCGCGTACCTGAACCCGGCGCAGGTCAAGAAGGGCGGCTTCTTCCCGGCGGGCGTCAACGGCGAGGTCAACACCTCCGACGCCAACGGCTGAGTCCCTCCCCTCGGCGGCGGGCGGCTCCGGAACCACTGCGGTGACGGAGCCGCCCGCCTCCGCTGCTCGACCCCGACACGACGACCGCGGCCGGAGCCACCGGGGACCGCGGACCGGAAGGTGGAACACCCATGGGTGCCATGAGCCCGACGCACTGGCTGATCGTCCTCGCCGTGCTCCTGCTGCTGTTCGGCGCGAAGAAGCTGCCGGAGATGGCCCGGTCCGTCGGGCAGTCCGCCCGCGTGTTCAAGGGCGAGATGAAGGGCCTCAAGGACGACGAGGCCGCCGCCGAGCAGGCCGCGGCGCCGAAGGCGGTCGAGCCGGGAACCCCCGTCGTCGTCGAGCCCGCGCCGTCGTCCACGACCCGCTGACGCACGGCCGGCCGGGGCCGGCCGCACGAGTCTCTCGTCACGCCGGGTGAACGTTTCCCCCTGCGGCGCACGTATCACCCTCCGTGGAGAGGACCGACGGGTCCGGTGACACGGAGGTGCTATGACAGCGCGCGACCAACTGCCCGACCGAGCGGCGAAGCGACTCGCCCGTCGCGACGTCCACGGACACGAGGTCCCGTCGCCGCGACGCCCGTCGTCGCCGCAGTCGTCGCCCCCGGCCCTGGAGCCGTCGTCGCGGTCCTCGCCGGACCGGCCGGATCCCCGGCGCAGCGCGACCCCGCGCGTGTCGGTCGTGGTGCCGGCCCGCAACGAGGCCCGCAACCTCGAGGTCGTGCTCCCGGCCCTCGCCGCGCAGCCCGTGGTGACCGAGGTCGTGGTCGTCGACGGCCACTCGGTGGACGGCACGCTCGACACCGCGGCGCGGGTGATGCCGGATGCCACGCTCGTCACCCAGACCCGCCGCGGCAAGGGCAACGCGCTGGCCTGCGGTTTCGCCGCCGTCACCGGTGACGTGATCGTCATGTTCGACGCGGACGGCTCCGCCGACGCGGGGGAGATCCCGGCCTTCGTCGCCGCCCTGGTCGCCGGCGCCGACGTCGCCAAGGGCAGCCGGTTCGCCCCCGGTGGCGGCAGCGACGACATCACCGCCCTGCGCCGGTACGGCAACGCCGGTCTCAACGCCGTCGCGAACGGGCTGTTCGGGACCGCGTTCTCCGACCTCTGCTACGGCTACAACGCGTTCTGGACCGACGTCGTCGCGACGCTCGACCTGCCGCCGACCGCGACGGCCGACACCGGCGGGCCGATCGCCTGGGGCGACGGGTTCGAGATCGAGACGATCCTGAACTGTCGAGTCGCCGCGGCCGGCCTGCGGGTGACCGAGGTGGCTTCGGTCGAGCGGGCGCGGATGCACGGCGTGACCAACCTGCGCACGTTCGCCGACGGGACCCGCGTGCTGCGCACGCTGGCGGCCGAACGCCGTCGCGCGAAGTTTCTTCGCTCTCGCTGAACGTCGCGCCGGGGGCGTCCGTAGAGACGGGTGATCGGGACAAATCGCCCCCTACGGAAGGACGCCTCGTGCGCCGTACCGCCCCTCGCCTCGCCCTCCTGACCGCCGCGACCTTCGCCTTCACGGCGGTGTCCGTGGGCACCGCGCTGGCCCAGGACACCGAGGTCGACGAGCCCGCCTCGTTCACCAGCATGTACACCGCCATGGCCACGCCGGACACGATCATCAACAACGACGACCAGGCCGTTCCCGGCCAGCCCGGCGCGACCGGGACGTTCAACTACCGGCTCAACAGCGACCAGGAGATCATCTGCTACGACCTGACGCTGAACGGCATCCAGGGCGATTACAAGAGCCCGGCGAAGACCGCGACGCACATCCACGAGGCGCAGCCGGGCCAGGCCGGCCCGCCGCGGATCGCGTTCCCGAACCCGACCGGTGACGGTGACGTCCGCACCAGCTCCGGCTGCCTGCAGGGCCCCTTCACCACCGGCGTCATGGCCGACGGGCAGGACACCGGGACCGGTTTCTCGCTGAAGGAGATCGAGGCCGACCCGTCGGCGTTCTTCGGTGACACCCACACCGCCGAGTACACCGCCGGTGCCGTGCGCGGCCAGCTGACCGAGGTGCCGATGGGCGGCGTCGAGACCGGCGCCGGTGCCACCGGTGGCGACACCACCGCGGCCGTCGCGCTGGGGGCGGCGGGCCTGCTCGCGGCCGCGGGCGTCGGTGCCGTGGCGGTGCGCCGGAACCGTGCCGGTTCCTGACGTGCTCCGCCGAGGGCGTCCGGGACGGGGAGTCCCGGGCGCCCTCGCGCTCGTTCTCGCCCTGCTGATGGTGACCGGGTGCGCCGCGGCCGTCGCGCCGGCCGCCCCCGTCCCCGCCGGGCCCGGGGCGGCCGGACCGGGGGACCGCCCGGTGGCGGTGTCGCTGCGGATCGACGCGATCGGGGTCGAGGAGCCGGAACTGCTGCGCCTCGGCGTCGCCGACGACGGGACGGCCGAGGTCCCGGAGGACTACGCCCGGGTGGGCCGGTTCGACAACGGCGCGACGCTCGACCGGTCGCGCGCGACGGTGCTGCTCGGGCACGTCGACTCGCGCAGCGGACCCGCGGTGTTCTACCGGCTGCGCGACCTGCGGGCCGGGGACGCGATCGAGGTCGGGCTCTCCGACGGCACCACCGCGCGCTACGCCGTCGGGCGCTCCGAGCAGGTCCCGAAGGACCGCTTCCCGACGTTCGCCGTGTTCGGCGCGTCGCCGCAGGACGTGCTCCGCCTGGTCACCTGCGCCGGGGAGTTCGACCGGGGTGCGCGCAGCTACACCGACAACCTCGTGGTGCACGCCACCAGGATCTGAGCGCGAATCCTCGCCGGAGCTGACCCGATCGGGCCCGGCGTGCGAACGCTGGACATGGCGGTCGAGCGGTGACCCGGGCCGCGGACCGGTGGCTCGCCGCCGTGCTCGGGGTCGTCTCGGCGCTGCTGGCGCTGGCCGTCCCGTTCCTGCCGGTCACCCAGGACACCGCCGAGGTGCGCTGGCCGAGCACGGCCACCGGCACCGCCCCCGTCGACGTCCCGTTGGTCGCGCTGCGTCCCGCGGCGCTGCAGGCGACGTTCGGCTGCGCCGGGATCCGCAGCCTCGACGCCCGCACCCCCGGCGACGCCACGCTGTTCTCCACCGTCCCGGTCACCGCTCCGGACGGCGGTGCGGTCGGGATGCGGGTCCGGGTCGCCGGCGGTGTGGTCACCGTCGACGACCGCGGACGGCGGCTCGCCACGGCCGGGCTCCCCGCGGGGGACTGCACGCTGACGATCGCCTCGGACCCCACCGCCACGACGGCGTCGCTGGGGGACCGGCCGCTGTTCTCCCTCGCCGGGGACCAGCGGCCCCAGGTCGTCGGCATGCACTCCGACCTCGACGCCGCCCGCGACCCGGTCGGGCCCACCGCCGTCCGGATCGAGGTGGACAACCGCTACGACAGCTCGTCGACCGCGCTGAAGATCGTCGCCGGGGCGCTCGCGGTCCTCGCGCTGGCCGGGTCACTCGTCGTGCTGCGCCGGATCGACGACCGTGACGGCCGCCGGGTGCCGCACGACGGCAGGCGACTGTCGCGTCGCCTGCGCGGAGGTGACCCTTTGCGCGACGCCCTGGTCGTCGCCGTGCTCGCGGTGTGGGCCGTGATCGGCAGCATGACCTCCGACGACGGCTACATCCTGGCGATCTCCCGGGCGGACGCCTCGGCCGGCTACATCGGCAACTACTACCGGTGGCTCAACGTGCCGGAGGCGCCGTTCGGCTGGTTCTACCAGCTGTACTCGCTGTGGAGCGGGATCTCCGAGGCGGTGCTGTGGCTGCGGTTGCCCGCCCTGGCGATGGGCGTCGCGTCCTGGTTGCTCGTCAGCCGGGCACTGCTGCCGAGGCTGGGGGCCCGGGTGCGTCGCAGCCGCAGTGCCGGGCGGGCCGCGGCCGGGGTGTTCCTGTGCTTCTGGCTGCCGTTCGACAACGGCCTGCGCCCGGAGAGCGTCGTGGTGATCGCGGCGCTGCTGTCGTTCGTGATGCTGGAGCGGGCGCTGGCCACCCGCCGCCTGTTCCCGGTGGCGGTCGCGCTGGCCGCGGCGGCGTTCGCGGTCGCCGCGACCCCGACCGGGCTGATCGCGCTCGCCCCGTTCCTCGCCGCGGCACGCCCGTTGGTGCGCCTGCTGCGCGACCGCGGACGCCGGTCCGGGTGGACGACGACGCTGGCCCCGCTCGCGGCGGCCGGGCTGATCGTGCTGCTCGCGGTGTTCGGCGACCAGACGTGGGCCACGGTCGTCGAGGCCACCCGGGTGCGGACCGACATCGGTCCGAGCCTGGCCTGGTACGAGGAGATCCGGCGCTACCAGGAGCTGTTCGAGCAGAGCCGCAACGGGTCGTTGATGCGCCGGTTCCCGGTGCTGCTGCTCGGGCTCTGCACGGCCGTCGCGGCGTCGGTGCTGCTGCGCCGCGGCCGGATCCCGGGCGCTGCGCTCGGGTTCTCCCGGCGGCTGGTCGCCAGCACCGTGCTCTCGTTCGCGGTGCTCGCGCTGACCCCGACGAAGTGGACGCACCACTTCGGCGCGTTCGCGGCACTCGGGGCCGGGATGGCCGCGCTCGCCGCGGTGGCCACGACGACCGGGGCGCTGCGCTCGCGCCGCAACCAGGCGCTGTTCCTCTCCGCCGTGCTGGCGGTGACCGCGCTGGCGTTCACCGGGCCGAACACCTGGTGGTACGTCTCGAACTGGGGCGTCCCGTGGTTCGACAAGCCGCCGTCGATCGACGGGGTCTCGGCGACGTCGCTGCTGCTGGTGCTGGCCACGGTGTCACTGGCCGTCGCCCTGGCCGAGTACCTCCGCACGGACGTCCCGCGCCCGTCGCGGGGCCGCGCGATGCGCCTGGCCTCGGCGCCGATCGCGGTGGTGTGCGCGCTGATGGTGCTGTTCCAGATCGCGTCGATGGCCAAGGGGATGCAGAAGCAGGCCGGGAGCTATTCGCTCGGCGCGGACGTCGTGACCGACCCGACCGGCTCCCGCTGCGGCCTGGCCGGGCGGCTGCTGGTGGAGACCGACCCGGCGTCCGGGGTGCTGCCCGCGGTGCCAGCCTCTGGCCCGGACGACGCGCCCCGCTCGACCGGGTTCGCCGTGGACGGCCTGCCGCCGACCGGGCCGGGTTCCCTGCGGGACGCCGACGGTCAGGGCGACCGGGTCGCCGACATCCGCGGCGCCGGGCCGCAGGCCGGGCCCGTCCTCGGCAGCTACTCGGCACCGGACGGCACGGGTGAGTACCGGTCGGGCTGGTACCGGCTGCCGGACGCGGCCCGCGACGGCTCGGCGCCGCTGGTGCTCGGCATCGCCGGGACGGTCGGCGGCGGCAACGAGGTCACGCTGCAGTTCGCCACCGGTGACGGCCCCGCGCGCCGTGTCGTCGCCGAGATCTCACCACCCGGCGGGGCCGGCACCGTCAGCACGACCGCGGACCCGTCCGGCGGCGGGGCGGGCGGGCGCGGGTGGCGCGACGTCCGGCTCCACCTCACCGGCACCCCGGCGGCGGCCGCGGACAGTGTCCGGGTGCTCGCCGTCGACGGCGGTACCGCGCGCGAGTCCTGGATCGCGGTGACCCCGCCGCGGGTCCCGCGGCTCACCCCGCTCACCACGCTGGCCGGCGACCGGCCCGGGCACCTGGACTGGCCGACCGCGTTCACCAGCCCCTGCCTGCGTCGCTTCGACGTGACCGACGGGATCGCCGAGGTCCCGGCCTACCGGATCCTGGCCGACACCGAGATGCGCGACGTCGGCGACGACTGGGGGCAGCCCGCGACCGGTGGGCCGCTGGCCTGGATGAGCGTCGTCGCCGCGCAGCGGGTCCTGCCGGTGTACCTGCCCGGTGCCTGGGGCTTCGACCCGGGCCAGGTCCGTCTCGTCGAGCCGTACACGCCGGGCGCCGCGGCGCCCGACGTCGTCACCGGCCGCCGGACCCTGTGGGGCGCGACGGCGCAGCCGCCGGCCGGGGCGACGCCGCCGAACCCGTCGCCGGAGACCCGCTGACCCGCGTGTCAGGCCACCGGCGGGACGATCGCCTCGATCAGGTGCGGGCCCGGCTCGGCGTAGGCCTCGCGCAGCGCGGCGACGAGCTCCTCGGTCGTCGTCACCTTCCGCGACGGCACGCCGAAACCCTGGCCGATCGAGACGAAGTCCGTCGTCGGGTCGGACAGGTCGAGCATCCGCGACGCGCGCTCGGACGCCTCCCCGGCGCCGGTGCGGGCGAGCTCGCCGCGCAGGATCGCGTAGGCGGAGTTGTTGACGATCACCGTCGTGACGTCCAGACGCTCGCGGGCCTGCGTCCACAGTGCCTGGATCGTGTAGAGCGCGCTGCCGTCGGCCTGGAACGAGAGCACCGGACGGTCCGGGGCGCCGACCGCGGCCCCGGTCGCCACCGGCAGGCCCTGCCCGATCGCGCCGCCGGTCAGGGTGAGCAGCGTGTGCCGGGGCGCGTGCGCCAGCGCGGGCGGCAGGCCCGCGCTGGAGGTGAGGCCCTCGTCGACGACGACGGCGTTCTCCGGCAGCGTCGCCGCGATCGCGGTGCCCAGGTTGCGCACGCTCAGCGGGCCCGGCTCGGGCTCCGGCGCGTCGAGGTCGGGCAGCTCCGGCTCCGTCCCGGCGGCGGTGCGGCCGGCGATCTCCTCCAGCGCGGTCTCCACGTCCTGGGACCGGTCGGCGAGCTCGATCACCTCGCAGCCGGACGGGACGTGGTCGCTCTCCAGGTCGGGGTAGGCGAAGAACGCCACCGGCGACGGGGCACCGGCCAGGACGAGACGCCGCACGCCCTCGAGCTGCGGGCGGACCTTCTCGGTGGGGTAGGCCAGGCGCTGCACCGTCGGTACACCCGCGCCCTGCTCCATCCGCGCCACGAACCGGTCGGCCAGCAGCCGCGCACCGGTCGCGGCGGCGATCCGGCTCGCCGCCCGCAGACCGCGCTCGGTCAGCGCCGCGCCGCCGAGCAGCAGCATCGTCGACGACCCGTCGCCGACCGCGCCCGTGACCTCGTCGACGACGGTCCTGTCGATCGGGAGGGGCTCGACGGCCGGACGGCGCGGGGCCCGGCGACCACCGTCGGACCAGGACACGTCCGCGGGCAGCACGAGCGTCGCGACCTGGCCGCCGTCGCGTCCGGTCGCCTCCAGGGCGCGCATGGCGTCCGAGGCCACGGCGCGGGAGGTGCCGCTGGTGTGCACCCAGCCCGACGCCATCCGGGCGGGACCCTCGATGTCGGACTGCAGCGGGGCGTCGTAGGGGACGTGCCCGGTCGCGTGTGCGCCGACGATGCACAGCACGGGGGAATGGGCGCGACGGGCGTTGTGCAGGTTCGCCAGGCCGTTGCCGAGACCGGGGCCCAGGTGCAGCAGCACCGCCGCCGGGCGTCCGGTGACCCGGGCCCAGCCGTCCGCGGCACCCGTCGCGACGCCCTCGAACATCGCCAGCACCCCGCGCATCGCCGGGACCGCGTCCAGGGCCTGCACGAAGTGCATCTCCGACGTGCCGGGGTTCGTGAAGCACACGTCCACGCCGGCGTCGACGAGGCTGTGGATAAGGGACCGTGCCCCGTTGAGCGGTGTGTCCTCGGACATCGTGCTGGTCCCCTCTGTTCCGCCGGCTGCGGGTGTACCCGTCATTCGTACGCGCGGCGATCACCGTCCGCGCGGTGGGGACGGCGATACTGCGGGGCGTGACCCCGCCGCGACCCGCCCCGCCGGTGTCCGCCCCGTCCCGCCGGCCGCGCAACCGCACGTCGGTGACCGTGCGGGTGCTGCTGGGGGCCGCCGCGGCCGCGGTCGTGCTGTGGGTGCTGCTCACCCGGTGGTCGGCGCTGCTCGCGGGGCACCCGGCCTACCCGGTCCTGCTCGTTCTCGTCGCGCTCGTCGGGGTGTTCCTGCTGGTCCGGGCCGCCCGCCCGATCCGCGGCGGACGGGTGCGCGCCGCCGGCCGGGTGGCGGCCGGGCTGGGCCTGGTCGTGGTGCTGTCCGTGGTGGTGTGGCTGCGGCCGTATGCGGCCGAGCCGGTCGCGGTCGCCGCGGCCGAGTCGTCGCCGGCGGTCGAGGTCGTCGACTCCGCGAGCAGCTGGGAGCTTCGCCCGCGCGCCGCGGCCACCGGCACCGGTGTCGTGTTCCACCCCGGGGCGCTGGTCGACCCGCGCGCCTACCTGGCGCTGCTGCGTCCGCTGGCCGAGCGGGGCGATCTGGTCGTCGTGGTCAAGCCACCCCTGGACGTGGCGCTGCTCGCTCCGGGCGCGGCCGGCGACGCGGTGGCGGCCCATCCGGAGGTGACGCGGTGGGCGATCGGCGGGCACTCGCTCGGCGGGCTCCCGGCGTCGTCGGCGGCGGCGCAGGGGATCGCGGGCGTCCGGGGGCTGTTCCTGTGGGCGTCGTACCCGGCCGATGACGTCTCGGGCGCACCGGTCTCCGCGCTGTCGGTCTCCGGGGATCGGGACACGGTCATCGCGCCCGACGGTGTCGCGGCGTCGCGCGCGCAGCTCCCGGCCGGGACGCGGTTCGTCGTGGTCGCGGGCGCGGTGCACGCGTTCTTCGGCGACTACGGGACGCAGGCCGGGGACGGGACGCCGACGACGGGCCGCGCGGACGCGCAACGGCAGATCGTCGAGGCGACGGCGTCGTTCGTCGGTGCGCTGCGCTGACGCGACCCACCGGAGCCGTCACCGGGGCCGGGCGTCACCGGGGCCGGGCTTCACCGGCCGGGCCTCACCAGGGCGCGGTGGAGCCCTCCGAGGCCGGTCCGGGCCGCTCCTCGGTCGGCGGGGGCTGCGCGGCCGGCTCGTGCTTCGAGGTCCACCAGCGCTCGACGTTCGCCGACGGCCGGTCCGCGCTCGGGCGCGGAAGCGGGATGGTGCGGTGGCGCGGTTCGGCGTGGGGCTGGCGCAGGCCGCGCGGGGGCGTGAAGGGGATCGGGCCGCTGATCCGGACGTTGCGGTCGCCGTGGTGGATCAGGTCGTAGACCTGGGCGCGCTGGACCAGGGCGCGACGGTGACGCGGGGCGACGACGAGGCGCTTGTAGACGTGCCGCAGACCGACCCCGACCGGCGCGGCCACCACGAGCGTGACGACGACGTGCCACCAGTGCGTGGCCCAGAAGTGGATGACGCCCACGACGACGGCGGTGACGGCGATCCCGGCCGTCTTGACCAGGGCGACCTGCAGGCGCAGGCGGGGGCTCCGGGAGGTGGAACGCAGCTGCGCGGCGGTGGAGGAGACGACCCAGATCCAGTAGCCGGCGAGCAGGGCGTGGGCGATGTAGCCGGTGACCTCGCGCAGTCCCACGACCGACCTCCTACGGAGCGTCGCCGCACTGTGCCACAACGTCACCGAGACGCTACGCCTCGGTCGTCACCCGCTGAAGTCCCTCGTCGGCGCATTCGGGCCACCTCCGCCCGGTTGTACCGATATGGCCGATCGGCCGAACACGGGACGGAGCGAGATCCCGGCCGTCCCCGCAGCACGGGAGTCCCGGCACGACGGTGAACGGACGAGCTCGTCTCGTGAGCGGATCTCCGGGTCCCGACGCGACGGTGGGCCGGTCGCATGCGACCGGCCCACCGTCTGCCCGAACTGACGCGCCGCTCCCACCACGAAGCGACTCGCTAAAGTTAGCCTTGCCTGTGCTCTGCGGTCAAGGGTGAATCCGGACCGGCGTCAGCCCAGGGTGAAGGGGTCCCGGGTGCCGCCGGTCAGCTCGACCCACACGGACTTGTCCTCGAGGTAGGCGTCGAGGGACCCGGAGCCGTTCTCCCGCCCGAGGCCGGACTGCTTGAACCCACCGAAGGGAACGCTCGGCGCGACCACGCGGTAGGCGTTGATCCACACCGTGCCGGCCTTGATCTTCGCGGCCATCCGGTGGGCCCGGTGCACGTCCTTGGTCCAGACGGCGCCGGCCAGGCCGTAGGGGGTGTCGTTGGCCAGCTTCACGGCCTCGTCCTCGTCGGTGAACGTGACGGCGGAGAGCACCGGGCCGAACACCTCCTCGCGGAAGACGGTGTCGCTCGGCTTCACCGAGAGCACGGTGGGCTTGACGAAGTAGCCGCCCAGGGCGTCCTCGGCCGCGCCACCGTAGGCGACGGTGGCGCCCTCGGACTTCGCCGTCTCCAGGTAGCCCAGCACCTTCTCGTACTGCGGCTTGTTCGCGACCGGGCCCATCTCGGTGTCCTCGGCGTTCGGGTCGCCGAGCTTGATCGTCGCGGCGCGCTCGGCGACGAGGCGGACCAGCTCGTCGTGCACGTCGGCGTGCACGATCAGGCGCGACCCGGCCATGCAGGTCTGGCCGGTCGCGGCGAACACGCCGGCGATCAGGCCGTTCGCGGCTGCCTGCAGGTCGGCGTCGGGGAAGACGACCTGCGGGGACTTGCCGCCCAGTTCCAGGGTGACCGGGTTGAGCCGCTCGGCGGCGGCGTGTGCGACGGAGCGCCCGGTCGCGGTGGAGCCGGTGAACGCGACCTTGTCGATGTCCGGGTGGCTCGCCAGGTGCTCCCCGGTCTCGCGGGACAGACCGGTCACGATGTTGACCACGCCGGCCGGGATGCCCGCCTTCTCGATCAGCTCGCCGAAGCCGAGCGTCGAGCCGGGGGAGTGCTCGCTGGGCTTGATCACGATGGTGCAGCCGGCGGCCAGGGCCGGGGCGAGCTTCCACGTCATCAGCAGCAGCGGCGAGTTCCACGGGGTGATCGCGGCGACGACGCCGACCGGCTCGCGGCGGGTGTAGACGAGGTAGTTCGGGTTGGGCGACGGGATCTGGCGTCCCTCGATCTTGTCGGCCAGCCCGGCGTAGTAGTGGTACCAGCCGCCGAGGCCGTTGAGCTGGCCGATCATCTCGCGGTAGAGCTTGCCGGAGTCGTTGACCTCCTGGCGGGCCAGCTTCTCGGCGTTCTCGGTGACCAGGTCGCCGAGGCGGCGCAGGCAGGCGGCGCGGGCGAAGCCGGTCATCTGCCCCCACTCGCCGTCCAGGGCGGAGCGGGCCGCGGCGACGGCGGCGTCGACGTCCTCGGGGCCGCCGTCGGGGATCGTCGCCCAGTTCTGCGCGGTGTAGGGGTTCTGGGACTCGAAGGTCTTCCCGGAGATCGCATCGACGGCCTTGCCGCCGATCAGCATCCGGAACTGCTCGAGATCGGCCATGGGTGGGTCTCCTACTCGTCGGGTCAGATCTGGGGACGGAGCGCGCGGACGCCCGGTGCGGCGCGTAACGCGGCGGTGAACTCGGTCAGTGCCCGGCCGTACGCGGCGGCCACGGCGGCGGCCTCGGTGGTGAGCACGGGGCCGGTCGGCACGGGGCCGGCCGGGTCGTCGGTGTAGTCGTCGCTGTGCAGGTAGAGCCCGGGGGAGAGCACCTGCGCGGCGAAGAACCCGGCCAGGATCGAGCGCACGTCCTCGACGGCCAGGAAGTGGTGCAGGCTCGCGCCGACCTGCACGACGGCGGTCGCCTTGCCCAGCAGCGGCGAGCTCGTCTCCCCGGCGGCCCCGCGCTGGGTGCCCTCCAGCACGCTCTTGATCAGCGTGCTGCAGCGGGCGCGGTGGGTGGGGGAGGCGAACACGATGCCGTCGGCGTCGGTCAGCGCGACCTGCACGGCCTCCGGCGAGGGGCCCCCGGCGAGGTCGAGCAGCGTGGTCCGGGCACCCGCGTCGCGGGCCCCGGCCAGCACGGCGTGCGCGGCGGTCAGCGTCTTCCCCCCGGGTGTCGGGGAGCCGACGAGGGCCAGGATCCGCGGTCCGGCGTCGGCCGGTGCGCTCGTCATCGGTGACGGGTCCTTCCGGTGGTGAGGTGGTTCCACCCGCGAGGTTAGGCCCGACCCCGGGTGGTCCACATCCGCGAGGCGAAACCGATCAGCCCGTTTGCGCACGGCCGCCCCCCGGTCACCGCCCGGCGCCGGGAGCGGGGTGGCCGTCGCAGCGGATGCACCGGTGGGTCGTCGCATGCCACGCTGATCACGCACTTGGCGAGGAACCGGCCGAGGAGGTTTCGGTGAGTGTGGCGACGGAGCCCGTGGACGAGCCGCTGCGCGCGCACGCGGTCATGAACACCGACGACGTCGACGAGGCGAGGCACGTCGTCACCGAGGTCTACGTCCCGCACGACCTGGACTCCTCCGGCGGCCTCCCCCTCGACGCCCGGCTCAACTGCGTCGCCTCGCCCCGGCTGACGCTCGGCTACCTCGTCTACGGCGCGAACGCGGCGCTGACGCTGCCGCCGCTGGAGCACTGCTACCACGTCAACCTCACCCTCAGCGGGCGCACGCGGGTCACCCGCCGCGGCGGGCGAGAGGAGGCGAGCACGTCCGGTGGGCGCAGCGGCGCGGTGCTGCTGCCGCACGAGGACTCGACGGTCACGTGGACCCCGGAGGCCACCCAGTACGCGATGAAGTTCCCGCGCGGGCCGCTGGAGGAGCATCTCGGTGCGCTGATCGGGCAGCCGGTCACCGACCCGCTCGACTTCGCGGTGTCCTTCGACATGACCTCCGGAGCGGGCGCCGCGCTGCACTCCGCGGTGCGGTTCCTGCGGACCGAGATCGACCGCCCGGGCGGGATCGCCGAGGCGCCGCTGGCCCGCGCGCAGCTCGAGACCTACGTGATGACGGCGCTTCTGCACGGCGTCGGGCACCGCTACAGCGACGACCTGCGCGCCCCCTCCGAGCGCGAGCACCCCGCGGCGGTGCGCCGCGTCGTCGAGTACATCGAGGCCCACGCCGACGAGCCGCTGACCGTGCCCGCGCTGGCCCGGCACGCCGGGGTGTCGGTCCGGTCGCTGCAGATCAGCTTCGCCCGCCACCTCGGCGTGACCCCGAGCGAGTACCTGCGCGACGTGCGCCTGACCCGGGTGCACGCCGACCTGGTCGCGGGCAACCCGGCCGACACCTCTGTCACCGAACGGGCCGGGGCCTGGGGGTTCGTGCACCTGAGCCGGTTCTCCGAGCAGTACCGCCGCAAGTTCGGCGTGCTGCCGTCGCAGACGCTGCGCTCGTGACGAACGCCGGAGACCACCGCCGCGGTGCGCCGATCGGATAGACGGCTGCGCGTCGCGGATGGTCGTCGCCGGACGGCCTTCCTAGCGTGGTGGCGATCACGGCGTCCGGCGGCCCGGCCGCGGGCGCGCCGTCTCCCCGTCACCGCCGATGGAGGTAATCCCATGGTCCAGACCGTCACCCACGGCCGCGAGAAGACGCTGCCGCTCGAGCACACCCGCACCGGCCCGTCGATCTTCAACGACCAGAAGATGAAGCTCGGTCTGTTCGGCTCGAACTGTTCGGGCGGTCTGTGCATGACCGAGGCCGAGACGACCTACGAGATCACCTGGGACCACACCAAGTCGATCGCGCAGAAGGCCGACCGGCTCGGCATGGAGGCGATGGTCCCGGTCGCACGCTGGAAGGGCTTCGGCGGCAACGTCAACTTCAACGGCACGAACTTCGAGACGTTCACCTGGGCCGCGGGCCTCGCCGAGGCGACCGAGCAGATCACCATCTTCACCACCACGCACATCCCGACCGTGCACCCGATCGTCGCGGCGAACATGGCCGTCACCAACGACCACATCGCCTCCGGCCGCTACGGCCTGAACCTGGTCATGGGCTGGTTCACCCCCGAGATGCAGATGTTCAACCCCAAGCAGCTCGAGCACGACGAGCGCTACGTCTACGGGGGCGAGTGGCTGGAGTTCGTGGAGCGGCTCTGGACCGCCGAGGGCGAGTTCGACTTCGACGGCAAGTACTTCCAGTCGACGCACTGCGAGTCCGAGCCCAAGCCGTTCCAGAACCCGCGCCCGGTGCTGATCAACGCCGGCAACTCGCCGTCGGGCACCGACTTCTCCGCGAAGTACTGCGACATCAACTTCGCCTCGCTCGACATCGAGAAGATGGGTGACTACACGAAGGCGATCAAGGCCAAGGCGCGCGAGGAGTACCAGCGCCGGATCAGCACCATGACCTACGGCCTGGTCGTCTGCCGCGACACCGAGGCCGAGGCCAAGCGCGTGCACCAGGACATCATCGACAAGGGCGACTGGCCCGGTGCGCGCAACCTGATGTCGATCATCGGCATGGAGAGCCAGTCGTTCAACGAGCAGATCGAGAAGTTCCAGGAGCGGTTCATCGCCGGCTGGGCCGGGATGCCGCTGGTCGGGACGCCCGAGCAGATCGTCGACGGTTTCCAGGAGCTCTCCGACGCCGGCATGGAGGGCATGATCATGGGCTTCCTCGACTACAACGAGGAGCTCGACTACTTCGGCGAGGCCGTCATGCCGCTGATGCGCGAGGCCGGTCTCCGGTACTGAGTCCCGCCGCGTCTCACCGCTGGGAGCCCACGACGGAGGAGTGCACCCGCCACTCCTCCGTCGCCCGGCCGAGGGCGACGGCGTGCGTCATCCGCAGCGTCGTGGTGAGCCACAGCAGGATGTCGTGCAGGCGCAGCCGCGTCGGTGACGCGTCGCCCAGCAGGGCTGCCGCGGTGCGTTCCAGCACGCCGAAGGCGGTGTCGTTGGCGCGCAGCTCGCGCAGGATCACGGCGCCGACGTCGCTGTCGCCCTCCTCGGTGTGCGGGAGCAGCGCCCGCCGCGTGCTGCGCGTCAGGTGCGGCACGAGGTCGGGACGGCGGTGGTGCAGCGCCGCGAACACGTGTGCGGGGTGCTGCCCGGCGCGGCGCCCGATCTCGCGCAGGTCGGCCCCGACCGTGCGCGGCTCGCCCAGCACCGACAGCTCCTCGTCGCTGAGCTCCCAGAACGCGCGCCCCGCGGAGTGCTCGACGACGTCGTCGAACAGCGGGCGGACCCGGTCCAGCGCGTCGTGCACCTCGGTCCATCCGGGGCGGCTGAGCCGGCCGTGCAGGCCCTCGCCGATCAGGATCGCGGCGTCGTCGGACCAGGTCACCGGCCGGGTGTCGAAACGCGACCAGCCGAACGCGGGCAGCTGCACCCAGTGCCCGCGCGGGAAGTCCGGGGAGCGGAACCGGAACGGCCGCCGTCCCCGGGCGTAGCCGAGCACCGCGGCGAGCGCCGTGTCGAACTCCAGCGGCTCGGGCCCGGTACTGGGCAGGTCGAGAGTCGGGCCGCCGTCGTGCGTCGCCGTCGTCACCCTGCCATCGTCCTCCCGATCGCGACCGAACGGGGAACGGCATGTGTTGCGAGGGCGACACGGCCGTCGGCGCCTGACCGACGCCGCGCCGCGACCGGATCCCCGGCCGCGGCGCGGCGGACGGACGTCTCAGCCCGCGGTGGACGCGGCGGTCTCCGACTGGTGACGGGTCTGGGCCTCCTCGAGGGCCTTGCCCATGCGCCCGAACAGGTGCTCGCGGCTGCCGCGGGCGGCCGCCTTCGACGATGCCAGCCGGTCCAGGCTGCCCTGGAACTGCGGGGTCACGTACTCGGCGAACAGCTCGTAGTGGCGCTTGGTGTCGGTCGGGTTGGCCCACTCGTGCGCCATCATCAGGTAGGCGCCGAACCCGCCCTGGGACTGCTCCTCCAGGGTGCGGATCTGGCGGACCGCGTCCTCGGGCGTGCCGATGACGCCGACGCCGCTGGTGTTGACCCAGTCGATCCGCTCCTGCAGCGTCGTCCCGGCCGGCTCGAAGTGCGGCACGGCCGCGGTGTGCTGCAGGTAGTCGAACCAGTAGTCGATGCCGTACTCGACCTGGCGGTAGGCCTCCTCCTTGGTCTCCGCGATGTGCATCGGGCCGACCAGGCGCCAGGCCTCCCGGTCCATCGTCTGGCCGAACTGCTCGGCGCGCTGCGTGGCGACGTCCCAGTGCAGCGCCAGCAGGTCGGTGTCGCCGGTCAGGGTCGCGCCGATGGAGAGCAGGCCGGCGCCGTACTTGCCGGCGATCCGCGGGCCGGACGGCGACGCGATGGCGGCGATGCCCACCTCGAACAGCGGGCGCGTGTAGGGCCGCAGCTGGCAGCGCGCCTCGACGAGGTTGTAGCGGGAGTTCTTGTGCGTCACCGGCTCGTCGCCGAGCAGCAGCTGCATGAGGACGTCGGTGTCCTCCTCGAGGGCCTTGCGCTGCTCGACGGGGTCGATGCCGATCATCGCGGCGTCGGTGGGCAGCGAACCCGGGCCGAGCCCGAGCATGAACCGGCCCCGGGTCAGGTAGTCCAGCAGGATCGCGCGGTCCGCCACCCACAGCGGGTTGTGGTACGGCAGCGAGAGGACGCCGGTGCCGAGCTTGATGCTCGTCGTCTGGGGTGCGACGTTCGCGATGAAGATCTCCGGGCTGGCGATCATCTCGGTGCCGCACGAGTGGTGCTCACCGATCCAGGCCTCCTCGAAGCCCAGGCGGTCGAGGTGCTTGACCAGCTCGACGTCACGGGCCAGGGCCGAGACAGGGTTCTGCCCGAGCTCGGCGTGGAACGGTGCGAGGAAGACTCCGAAGCGCATCTGATCTCCATTGATTCCGGGATGCTCGTCCGACCGCCCCGGTGCCGAATGCCCGAGGTCGACGTGGCGGTCCGGCCCGACGCTAACCCGGACCGGTGATCCACGTCACCCCTCTCCGCATACCCGGCGTTCCGCGGAGCGGGACGACGTGGTCAGAAGACGCCGTAGCCGTCCGGCAGCCGCCCTCTGCCACTCAGGGCGAGCACGAGCCGGGGTCCCGTCCCGCGCGCGACCCCGGTGCGGGCCAGCACCGTCGCGGTCTCGGCCAGTGCCCGGTCGCTGAAGAGGACCGCCACGTCGACGGCGGCGGCGATGTCGTAGCCGTGCAGCACCAGCTCGGCGGTGCGGGTCGCGACGTAGGCGCCGAGCCGGATCCCACCGGCGACGCAGCGGACCAGCGCGTCCGGGTCGGCCCCGTCGACCCGGGCCACGGTGCGGTGGGCGAGGGCACGGAACGCGGCCGGGGGATCGGTGCCGAGGGCGACGCCCGCGTCGCGGGCACGACGGTCGATCGCCGCGTCGTCGGCGCCCTCTCCGGTCTGCGACGCGTCGAGCGCGTAGTAGGCCTCGGCCGAGCCGATGTCCTCGACGCCGGCCGGCCGGTCGGCGTAGGTGAGGACGTTGGACAGCGCCAGGCCGGTGTGCCCGACGAGGTCGCGCAGCGTCCAGTGACCGAGTCCGGGGCCGTCCCAGCGGGCGTCGACAGGGCCGATCCGCTCGACGAGCGCCACGACGGTGTCCGCCGCGTCGACGTAGGCGGTCAGGACGTCGGGTGAGGTCGGCATCGCCCCTTCCTACGGCCCCGGACGGGTGGGAGCCACCGTCGCGCCGCCTCACCCTCGGTCCCGTGCCGGACGCGGAGCGTCGGCGTCCCGACGTCCGCACCCGGGAGTCCCACGGCGACCCTCGAATCCGCATATGCGGGTGTTTCACGTGTCTGGTCACCGGTGTGCGTGTCCACTGTTCATGATCGGTCCGTACGGCCCGCCGCGAAGTCGTGACCAGGGACTTCGCCCCGGAGATCACCTGTTCCGATGGCGGTCGGAGCCGGTTAGCGTGTCCGGGAGCACACCCCGGTGGCGCCGGCGTACCCGCGCGCGCCCGAAGTCAGCGTCGGCGTCAGAGAGGACGCAACCACCATGACCCTCACCACGCAGGGCTCCTTCCTGGGCAACCGTGTACTCCGCACGGAGGACCAGGAGCTGATCACCGGAGCCGGCGACTACACCGCGGACCTCCCGGTCGAGGGCGCGTACCACGTCGCCTTCGTCCGTTCGCCGTTCGCGCACGGGACGATCACCTCGATCGAGACCGAGGAGGCGCGCGGCCTGCCCGGCGTCGTCGCCGTCTACACCTACGACGACATCGGCCTCGCGCCCCGGCAGGGCCTGCCCGGCGTCGTCCCGGAGGCGATGGCCCGCCCGCACCTGGCCAAGGGCAAGGTCCGCTTCGTCGGCGACATCGTCGCCGTCGTCGTCGCCGAGTCCGCCGCCCAGGCGCAGGACGCCGCGGAGTCGGTGTTCGCCGAGATCGACACCCTGCCGGCGGTGATCGGGCTGGAGGAGGCGGCCGCCGAGGGCGGCACCCTGCTGTTCGACGACAACGGCTCGAACATCGCGGCGGCCGGCGGCACCGGTGAGGTCGAGGGCCTGTTCGACGGCGCCGACACGGTCGTGAAGGGGACGTTCCACAACCAGCGCGTGGCCGGCGTCCCGATGGAGCCGAACGCGTGCGTCGCGCAGCCGGGCGAGCCCGACGGCGGCATCACGATGTGGCTGTCCACCCAGACCCCGCACGGTGCGCAGGGCGCGCTGGCCGGCGACCTGGGCCTGGACCCGTCGCAGGTCCGGGTGATCGCCCCGCGGGTCGGTGGCGGGTTCGGGCCGAAGGCGTTCGAGTACATCGAGTGGACGGTCGTGGCCAAGGCCGCCCAGCTGCTCGGGCACGCCGTGCGCTGGACCGAGACGCGCTCGGAGAACATGCTCTCGATGGTCCACGGCCGGGCCCAGGTCCAGCACGTCGAGCTGGGTCTGACCAAGGCCGGGAAGATCGTCGGGCTCAAGGCGGACGTGATCGGCGACGCGGGCGGCTACCCGATGCTCGGCTCGATCCTGCCGAGCCTGACGCAGCTGATGTCGCAGGGCGTCTACGACATCCCGAAGATCCAGTTCAACTGGCAGGCCGTCGCCACGACGACGACCCCGATCGGTGCCTACCGCGGGGCCGGACGGCCCGAGGCGACGCAGATGCTCGAGCGGATCCTCGACATCGCCGCCGACGAGCTCGACATCGACCCGCTGGAGCTGCGGCGGTCGAACTTCATCCCGCCGGAGAGCTTCCCGCTCACCACGCTGACCGGCGCGCCCTACGACAACGGCGAGTACGCCAAGACCCTCGACGCGGCCATCGAGGCGGCCGGGTACCAGGACCTGCTCGCCGAGCAGCGCAAGCGCCGCGAGAGCGGCGACCGGGTCGCTCTGGGCATCGGTGTCGGCTGCTACGTCGAGGTCACCGCCCCGCTCGGGCTGGACGGGGAGTGGGGCTCGGCGCAGGCGCACCCGGACGGCTCGTTCACGATCTCGGCGGGCACCAGCGCCCACGGCCAGGGCCACGCGACGGCGTTCGCGCAGGTCGCGTCCGCGGTGCTCAAGGTGCCGATGGACAAGATCACGCTCGTGCAGTCCGACACGGCCAAGGTCCCGCGCGGCGTGGGCACGCTGGGGTCGCGGTCGCTGCAGACCGGCGGCAGCGCGATCCACACCGCCAGCGGTGAGCTGGTCCAGCGGGCGCGGGAGATCGCCGCGCACCTGCTCGAGGCCGGCGTCGACGACGTCGAGCTGACCGAGGAGGGCCTGGGCGTCAAGGGCGTCGCGGGCAAGGTCGTGTCCTGGAGCCAGGCCGCCGCCGCGGCGGAGGACGGCACCGGCAGCCCGGACGGCACGGTCTCGGCGCTGCGCGAGGAGCTGGACTTCAAGCAGGGCCAGTCCAGCTTCCCGTTCGGTTCGCACATCGCCGTCGTCGAGGTCGACCTCGACACCGGCTTCGTGACCCAGCGCCGCCACGTCGCCGTCGACGACTGCGGCAAGATCCTCAACCCGATGCTGGTCGAGGGCCAGCAGCACGGCGGGATCGCGCAGGGCATCTCGCAGGCCCTGTTCGAGCTGGTGTCCTACGACGACGACGGCAACCCGACCAGCGGCAACCTGGCGTCGTACGCGATCCCGACGGCGGCGGACCTGTGCTCGTTCGAGGCCTCGAACACCGAGACCCCGACGCACCTCAACCCGCTCGGCGCCAAGGGCATCGGCGAGTCCGGCACGATCGGCTCGACCCCGGCGGTGCACAACGCGGTGATCGACGCCCTGTCGCACCTCGGCGTGCGCCACGTCGACATGCCGCTCACCCCGCAGACGGTGTGGCGGGCGGTGCAGTCGGTCTCCTGACCGTCCCGACGACGCCGAAGAGCCCGTCCCCGTGGGCAGATGTTCCACGGGGGCGGGCTCTTCGGCGGTGGGGAGGACGCCGCGGCGTCAGTCCGGTTGTGCGGCGGCGGCCGGGGGACCGGACGGGGTGTCGTCGCGCTCCGTCGTCGCGTCCTCACCGGAGCGGTCCCGGTCACCGCTCCCGTCGTCCCCGCTCTTGTCGTCCTGGTTCCCGCCGTTCTCCGCGTGCTCGGCCCGCCCGTCGTCGTCGATGTCGGTCATCGACGGATGCGCGCCGGTGCGCTGGTCGATCAGCTCGCCGAGGTAGCGCAGGACCACCGCGGCGGCGGCCGTCACCGGCACCGACAGGAACGCCCCGGCGATGCCGTAGAGCGTGCTGCCCGCGGTCACCGCCAGCAGGACCACGGCGGCGTGCAGGCCGAGGCTGCGCGACTGCAGGATCGGCTGCAGGACGTTGCCCTCGATCTGCTGCACCGCCAGCACGATCAGCAGGACGATCACCGCCGCGGTGAACCCGTTGCTGACCAGCGCGACCAGCACCGCCAGGGCGCCCGCGACGACCGCGCCGACGATCGGGATGAACCCGCCCAGGAACGTGATCACCGCCAGCGGCAGCGCGAGCGGCACCCCGACGATCAGCAGGCCGATCCCGATGAACAGGGCGTCGACGAACGCGACGACCGCCTGGGTCCGGATGAACTCGCTGATCGTCGTCCAGATGCGGCGCATCACCTCGCTGACGTGCCCGCCGGCCCCGGCGCCGGCGACCCGGCGCACCCAGGGCAGGAACTTCGGGCCGTCCTTGACGAACAGGAACGCGAGCACCAGCGTCAGCACGGTCGTGACCAGGCCGGAGGCGAACGAGCCGACGGTGGCCAGGACGTTGGTCGCGATCGCGGTGACGCTGGACTGGATCCGGTCGATCCCGGTCTGCACGACCGTGTCCAGCTGGGACTGGCCGAGGTTCAGCGGCGGCCCGGTCAGCCAGGCGCCGATCGCCTCGATGCCGGCCGACACGCTCGCCGCGATCTGGCCGACGCTGCCCGACACCGACGTGCCGACGATGGTGATCAGCCCGGCGACGACCCCGAGCCCGAGCAGCAGCACGAGCGCCGAGGCCAGCGCGGGTGGCACCTTGTGGCGACGCAGCCAGGCCGCGGGCGGCCACAGCACGGTCGCGACGAGCAGCGCCATGAGGACCGGGAACACGATCGACCACAGCTGCCCGATCAGCAGCCCGATCAGCGTCGCTCCGGCCGCGGTCAGCAGCAGCCGCACGCTCCAGCGCGACGTCCAGGACAGTCCCTGGCCGATCACCCGGCCGCGGCCGTGGACCGGCGCCTCGGTGCTCACATGCTCTCCTCTGGTCGGTCCGGAGCCGGAGCGTAGCCGTCGGGGACACCGCCCAGCAGGTCGAGTGTGGTCACACCCGGGGCACGCCGCGCGCCGGGCGCCCTCCTCAGAAGTGTCTAGGCACGTTCGACGAGAGCGCTCGTGCAGCCGTACCGGCCTGCGCCACGCTCGGGGCCGACCGGTGATGAGGAGACGTGATGGTCGAGCAGGTCGCGGTACGCCCGGGCACGACGGAGCAGGGGATGGAGGCGTTGCGCGGCGACCCCTACGTCCGGCTCCTGACCACCCATCTCGACGACCCGTCATTGTTCACCGGCTCGCCGGAGGACACTCGGGCACGCCAGCGCGAGCTCCTGGTGCCGTTCCTGGACTTCTTCCTGCGCCACGACACCGCGCGCGGGCACCACCGTGGACTGTTCGCCCGCAAGGGCCTGCTCGACGACGCCGGCGGCGTCCGGGCCGACGTCGGCCTGCCCGACCTGGCCGCCCTGCGCATCCACTCCGACGACCTGCGTTCCGACGGACAGCGGCGCCGTCTGGTCCCCGGGGCCGCCGCCGACGGCCCGGGCACCCGCGTCTACGGCTCCAGCGGCACCACGCGGAACACCGACGGCCCGGTGACGATCCTGCGCTCGGCCCTGACCTCGGAGCTGTCGGTGCGCACCATCGCCGGGAGCATCGAGTGGCTGCTCGGCGGACCGGGCCGCGCCGCGGGCGCGGACATGGTCATCCAGGCGGCGCCGGAGATGGTGCCGGTGATGGCGATGCCGGGCACCGTGCCGGCCGGGTTCGCCCTCGTTGGCGCCTCGGTGTTCTTCGGGGCACGGCTCGGCGACGGGCCGCCGGGGGCGAGCCCGTGGACGCGGATCGAGCCGGACGTGGAAGAGGTCCGCCGGTTCCTGCTGGCCCCGGGAGCACCGAAGATCTTCCTGGCGACGCCGTCCGGGCTGGCGACGCTGGCCTCGCAGCCGGAGCTGGTGCGGGCGATCTCGCCGACCGGTGAGGACTTCCTCGACCTCGGCGAGGGCGGGATGCTGCTGACCGGCGGCGGGCTCAAGGGCCTGCGCGGGTTCGCCTCCGTGCTCGACCTGCTGCGCACCGCCCGGACGGTGTTCCGTGCCCGACGCGACGGGGAGCTCGTCGCGCCGCCGGTGGGGGACATGCTCGGGCTGACCGAGTCGACGTCGGTGTTCCCGGGCCGTCCCGGGGACCCCGAGGACGCCGACACCTGGGTCAAGTGCCCGCACCCGCTGACCTACGTCGGCCCGCTGGAGAGCCCGTCGCGGCTGCGTGTCGTGCCCGACGACGAGTTCGGCCCCGAGCGCCTGCTGTTCTTCACCGACCTCGCCTGCGTGGACTACCTGGAGGCGGTCGTGTCCGGCGACCTCGTCGAACGGGTGCCGCGCCCGGACTGGCCGCAGCACGGCATCGTGCACCGTCGTCGCGCGGACGCCGCGGAGGGCTTCCAGGTCCGGGAGGGGTGCGGAGGATGACGCTGACCCTCGACGACCCCACCGTCGACCCCGCTCCGCTCGGCTTCGAGGACGCGCTGCTCGCCGGGGTCCGGGTCCTGACCACCGTCCCGACGGCGGAGAAGATCGCCGCCCTGGACCGCGGCGGCCGGGTGCTCGCCGCGCACGCCGGGGACCTCGTGGCCTCGCTGACCGGCCGCGGCTACCCGCCGTCGTCGGCGCGGGCCGAGGTCGGGGTGCTGCCCGAGCTGCTGTCCGCGCGGTACCTGCACGCCGTCGTCGCGAACCCGGCGTCGGTGCCGGGCGGGCCCGACGCCCTCGACGGCGGGTTCGTCGCGGTCGACGGCGGCGTGCGGGTGAGCCTGTCCCCGGCCGGGCCGGTGCTGCTGGTCGGCAGCGGCAACTCCTTCGTCCCGGCGCTCATGGCGACGACCACGGCCCTGCTCGCGGGCTGCCCGGTCGCGCTCCGGGGATCCCGGGTCAACCACGCGCTGCTGGAACGGGTGTTCGCGCTGCTCGACGGCGCCGGTGACCCCGTCCTGAGCACGCTCGTCGCCCAGGTGCACCCGTTCTTCCTCGACCACCGCGACCCCGTCGACGCCCGCCGGTTGCAGCACCTGGCGGCGACCGGGCCGTTCGCCGTCGGCAACTTCTGGGGCGGCGGCGACGCACTCGACGAGCTGTGCGCGGCGCTGGGTCGCAACCCCCGGCACCCGGTCGCGGTGCCGATGGAGCCGCTGAGCGGTGTCGCCCTGCTCAGCGGGGACGAGGTGGCCACCGACCGCGCCGGGTACGCCTCGGCGCTGGCCACCGCGATGACGACGCTCGGCCAGCAGATGTGCAGCTCGCCGACGGCGGCGGTGTTCGTCGGCGACACGGGAGCGGCCGGTGAGTTCGCCGCCGACGTCGCCGCGGCGCTGGAGCAGATCCCGCACACGGGTGAGGTCGCGGTGCCGCCCGGTGTCGCGATGCGCCTGGACCGTGTCCGCGACCGGTGCGCCGAGGAGGGCGCCACGGTGCTCGTCCCGGCCGACGAGGGCCCGGACTGGACGGTGATGGTGAGCGACGCGACGTCCGTCGTCGACGCGCTGCCCGCCGCCCTGGCGCCGCACATCCACGACCGGCGTCACTTCCTGGAGATCGTCGCCGTGCCCGACCTCGACGCGGCCGCGGACCGGATCGCCGCGCAGCCCTCCGGCCCGTGCCACACCGGGGTGGTGGCCGTGCAGACCCTGCTCACGTTCTGCTCCACCGCTGAGGCGGAACACGTGGCGACCGGCCTGCGACGCCGCGGGGCGCCGGCGTTCCGGATCGTCCCGCCCGCCCGCGTGATGCTCCGCCACGCACTGGAACCCCTCGACGGCCGCCACCTGCTGGCCGCGTTCACCCGGCAGACCGTCCTGGTCGAGACGGGGGCGGAGGTGACCACCGACGACGGCCGCAGCCCTGAGCCGTGGAGCTCAGGCTCTCGGCGGGCGGCTGAGCACGACCGAGGCGCGGGCGACGAGGACGTCGTCGGCGTGGACGCGGCAGCAGGCGAACGCCGTCCGGCGACCGGCGCGGTCGAGCGTCACGGTGATCTCGGCCCACTGCCCGACCGCGACCGGGGCGACGTGGTCCAGCGTCGTCGTGACCGTGCGCAGGCCGCTGGGCTCGCCGAGGATCCGGCGGGTGCCGTGCCCGGCCGCGGCGTCGAGGACGGCGGCCAGGAACCCGCCGTGCGCGTGCCCGTGGGTGTTCGCGTGGACCGGTCGTACGAGGACCCGGAACCGCGGTGCGTCCTCGCCGGGCGTCGCGACGGAGACGTAGACCGGGCCCAGGAACTCGACGAACGCCGAGGAGTGCAGCGGCTCGAAGCCGGCCGGGCACACCTCGGCGTCGTCGTCGTGTCGCGTGCTCACTCGGGGCCGGTGAAGAACTCCAGCCCGATGTTGTCGGGGTCGCGGAAGGAGACGCCGCTGCCGTAGTGGGCCTTCTTCACTCCGCCGTTGGCGATGCCGAGCTCGTCGAGCTTCTTCGCCCACTGCTCCAGCTCGGCGTGCGAGCCCACGGCGAAACCGACGTGGTCGAGACCGGTGCGGTGCTCGTCGGCGGCGTCGCCGGACTCCTTGCCGTGGTGGGTGTGCAGGCCGAAGAGCATCCCGCCGTCGAGGGCGTAGACGGTGTGGTGGAACTGGCCGCCCTCCTCGTCCTCGTCCAGGACCGGGTCGGCCCCGAACAGGCGGCTGTACCACTGGGTGCTGCGTTCGAGGTCGGTCACGGTGATCGCGATGTGCTGCAAGCCGGGGAAGGCCACGACAGGCTCCTTTGCCTTGGGTATGGCCACATGTCTATCAGTCCACACCGGCGCGAGGGTGATGATCGACCGGAGTGGCGGCGGGTCCTGCACGAACGGACCCGGGGGCCCGTCCGACCGGTCAGGGTGCGGGCCGCTCCGGGTAGCCCAGCGGGGTCCGGTCGCCCTCCCAGCCCCAGCGCCACACCCTCGTCCCGGCGGTGTCGTAGGCGTCGCGCGCGATCGGGTAGGTGACCCGCACCAGCGAGCCCCAGTCGGAGTAGGCGGGCCGGGTCTGAGAGCCCTCCAGACGGGTCGGGACGACGCTCTCGGTGCCGATCACCGACATCGGGCCGAAACTGCCGCCGATGCCGGTCACGAACGATGCCTCACCGGAGAAGCCGATGTCGGACGGGGCCTTCAGCAGCGTCCCCGGTGCCTGCGCGAGGCCGCCGGTGACGCGCGGGCTGTCGCGCACGCACGGCGCCGACCACAGCAGCGTCCAGTCCACGAACACCGGACCACCGGTGGCGAGCTGCGGCCGCACCGGCAGAACGTCGCGCAGCCGCGGCCCGGTCACGGCGATGAACCCGCCGGGGTCGGTGGCCCCGTCGGTGGCCCGCACCCGGACCAGGTCGGCGCCGGGCGGGATCGCCGACGGAGCCAGGTGCAGCGGCCGCCACTCGTCGCGGAAGAGCGGGGCGTCCTCGACGACGCGGTCGCTCGGGTACTCCGGCTGCGACTCCGGCGCGGTGGCGGTGTCGTCGAGGACCCGTTGGCCGACGGGGGTCTGCAGGCCGCCGCCGTCACGGGCGAACTCCAGCGCGAGCCGGTTGCCCTGCCCGGTCCGGCCGCTCACGTTCACGGCGAGCTCCTGGTCGGCGGGGACCTTCGGCAGGACGAACCACTGGCTGGTCAGCGTCCCGGTGGAGATCGCACCGTTCAGCGAGCTGCCCCACAGGAACCGCGACGCCCCGGAGCCCGGCAGCGAGGACGGGGTGCCGCGGTAACCGCCGCCGGAGGTGAACCCGGCCAGCTCGGGGGTGCCCGGCCCGGGTGCCAGGGTCCCGCCGGGGACGTCGATCGTGGTGACGACGTCGTCGATCAGCCCGCAGGTGTCGGCGCCGGCGAGGTGCTGCGCCATCTGCCCGCCGACCGAGTAGCTGCCGGCCTGGCGCCCGGGGGCGACGGCGAGGGAGTAGAGCAGGACGACGACGGTCGTGACCGTCACGACCACGGCCAGCAGGCCCGGCAGCCGTACGAGCATCCGGGCGATCCCCGCGCGGCCGCCGCCGTGGCCCCGGAAGCGCACCGCCCCGGCGAGCAGCACCACCGCGGCGAGCACGAGCCAGGGCAGCGGGGTGTTCAGCGGGCGCCAGGGACCCTCGTCGTTCACCACGCCGTAGCGCGAGTAGATGAACCAGGTGTTGCGCCCCGCGTAGGCCAGCGCCGCCGCCACGACCACCGCCACCGCTCCGGCCCCGGCGGCCAGGCGCACGGCGGGCTGCCCCGCCCGTTCCCGCGCCGCGACGACCAGCAGCACGACACCGGCCGTCAGCGCCGCGGCGCCGATCCCGGCCAGCGAGCCGAAGTAGTGCGTCCACTTCGACGGCGTCAGCCACAGCAGCGCCATCCCGGCGAGCAGGCCGAGCGCCGGGACCGGGACCCGGCCCATCCCGGGTAGCCGCTGCGCCCCGCGGGCCAGCAGCGGCACGACCGCGACCAGCAGCGCGAGCGTCAGCAGCACCGGGACCCGGCGGCCCAGCCCGCCCTGCTCGCTGTCGAACGCGAGCAGGTACTCGTAGCGCTTGATCTCGTTGTACCAGGCCACGTTGGGGCCGTAGAACGCGTGCATCTCGGTCGCCCGGGACACCGTGTACCAGCTCTGACCGGCGAACATCACGACCAGGCCGACACCGGCCAGGGCCGCCGTCGCGGCCGTCACCGCACCCGCGCGCACCAGCCCGGCGGCGCCGGCGGCACCGCCGCGGGCCAGGCGCCACAGCCGCGGCAGCGCCACCAGCACCGGGCCCGCCGCGGCCACCGCGGACGGGGCGGTGGCCAGCGCGATACCCAGGGCGAACGCGGTCAGGCCGAGCCAGGCCAGCCCGTGCCGGCCCGGCCGGTACGCGGCGCGGAGGACGAACGCGAGCACCGCCGTCACCGACACCGCGGTGAACGGCTCGGGCCGCACCCCCAGGTCGAACGGCATCCACCAGATCAACAGGGACCCGGCGAGCAGCAGCCGCACCGCCACCGACCGCCGGTGGCGGGGGAGCAGCGCCGGGAGCGCGACCCGGCTCAGCAGCAGCCAGACCAGCAGCCCGCACACCAGGCTGGGGACCCGCAGCACGAGCGGGTTCGCCCCGGCGTCGACGAGGGGCTGCAGCAGCCGCAGGACGAACGTGAACGGTGTCTCGGAGGCGTTCTCCCAGCGGTAGTAGTTGGTGAACGCGTCGGTGCCGGCCGCGTTGCGGACGATGCCCTCGCTGAACCCGTCGTCGGTGGTCAGCGGGCCGATCACGGTCCACACGGCGAGGACCGCCAGGACGGCGAGGTCGGCGCCGCGCCGGGCCCAGGCCCGCGGCGACACCGCGGCACCGGCGCGGGCGCGCCACACCCGCGCGGTCGAGTCCCGGGAACGGGGGCGGGTGCCGTGGCGGCGCCGGTCGGCGAGGGCGAGCAGCGCCAGCGACGCGGCCGCGAGCAGGAGCTGGACGACGAGCAGCGCGGTCTTGGCCCCGGTCGAGGTGACGTCGAACCAGTCCGCCGCCCGGGCCACGACCCGCACGCCGGTCGCGTCGCCGGCCGGGAGGTCGGTGGCGAAGGCCCGGACCGTGCGGACCCGGTCACCGGGCAGCGTCACCGGGTCGGCGCCGCCGGGGCGCAGCACGGTCCCCGCGCCGTCGGCGGTGAGCTCGATGCCGCAGGAGGCCCCGATCGGCACCGGCTCCCGGTAGACCTGGCGGCCGCCGACCAGCACGACCAGCGCGCCGTCGGCGGTGGAGACCGTGAAACCGGTGGTGTCCGCGCCGGGCATGTCCGAGCCGACCAGTGTCGTGGCCGTGTCGCGGGAGAGCCCGGCGCGTACCACCGGGCACGGCACGGTGACCTGCACCGACTCCGGGGCGTAGGGCACGAAGAACGCCGTCGTCGACGCCGGTGCCCGCCCCGCCTCCGGCCAGGTGACGGTCGTGTCGTGGTCCATCACCGGAGCGAACGGCATCAGCACCGCCGCCAGCAGGCCGAGCACCCCGGCCACCAGCATCGCCACGGTCAGCGGCGCCGGACGGGTCGAACGGGTCTCGGTACTCATCTCGTCGGAGTCAACGACATCCGGTGATCACCGGTGACGGCGGGTGGGCCGGTCGCTCACGCGGCCGTGACCGACACGGTGTGCCAGCCGGTCGCGCCGTCCGGGATCGAGACCTGCTCGACCGAGGTCTGCAGGTAGCCGGACCTGTCGAGCGCCCGGACCTGCAGCTGGTGACGCCCCGCGGGCAGGGTCAGCGTGGCCCGCCACATCCGCCAGGTGTCCACGCCGACCTCGGTGGCGAGCTCGGCGGCCTGCCAGCGGCCGCCGTCGGCCCGGACCTCGACGCGCGCGATGCCGGTGCGCTGTGCCCACGCGGTCCCGGCGACGACGACCTGCCCCGCCCGGACGCGGGCGTCGGGCTTCGGGACGTCGATCCGGGACTGGGTCTTGACCGGCGCCTCCTGGGCCCAGTCGCGCGCCTCCCAGTACGGGGTGCGGGCGGCCCAGGTGGTGACCTCCATGTCGGTGATCCACTTGCAGCCGGAGACGTAGCCGTAGAGGCCGGGCACGACCATCCGGACCGGGAACCCGTGCTCGACCGGCAGGGCCGCGCCGTTCATCCCGATCGCGAGCATGGCGTCGCGGCCGTCGGTCAGCGCCGCGACCGGGGTGCCGGTGGTGAAGCCGTCGACGCTGGTGGAGAACACCTGCTGGGCGCCGGGGCGGACGCCGGCCTCGGCGAGCAGCTCGGCCAGCGGCACACCGGTGAACACCGCCGTCGACATCAGGAACCCGCCGACGGGGTTGGACACGCAGGTCATCGTGATCGGGACCTCGACGAGACGGCGGGCGCGGAGCTGGTCGAACGTGAACGTCAGCTCCCGGTCGACCATCCCGTGGATGCGCAGCGACCACGACGCCGTCCGCACCTGCGGGAGCTGCAGGGCGGTGTCGATCCGGTAGAAGTCCTCGGACGCGGTGACGAACGAGGGGGTCCCGTTCGCGGCGAAGTCGGCGCCGGCCGGGATGAGCGGGGCCGGGGTCGGCGCGGCGGGCAGCGCGCCCACCGCCGCACGGGACGCCTCCGCGGCACTGCCGCCGCCGAGCACGCGCCCGACCACACCGGCCAGCACCGTGCCGGCCAGCACCCCGCCGGTCAGGGCGAACGCGCGACGCCGGGCGACGCCGGCCTCCGGAGCCCGGGACGGGTCGTCGTCGGCGGCCCGCGTCGTCGCAGCGGAGCTCGTCGACACGCGGTGCAGGACGAGGAACACGGCGAACCCGATCACCAGCGAGGCGAACGGGGGGACGAGGTCCAGTGCGCCGAACGTCGGCGCGAGGACCGCGCACAGGGTCGCGACCAGGCCCATCACCACGATCACGGTCAGCCCCGGTCCGGAACGGCGACGGCTGGCCAGACCCGCCACGACCGCCAGCGCGGCGATCACCACGGCCATACCGCCGAGCAACGCGACCTTGTCGTAGACACCGAACGTCGCGATCGCGAACTGCTTGAGCGCCTCCGGGGTGATCCGGATGAACTGGTTACCGACGGCCAGGAACGGCGACGTCGGCGGGTTGATCAACCCGGCCACGAGGTCGCCGACGGCCAGGGCGGAACCGACGCCGAGAACCCCCAGCAGCGCGGCCCACGGGCGCGACAACGACACGGGGCGGGTCTCGGTCGGAGGCGGTGGCGCCGTCGTCGTCATATCCGGTGTTCGGACGCCGCGACCGTGCGGGTTCGCCTTTCGCCGCACGGGTTTCCGGCGGACGGGTGACGTGTGTCGCCTCCGGTCAGGGCAGCACCATCGGCTCGTGCGCGCCCAGGCCCTTCTCCGCGGCGGCCGTCCGGACGGCGTCGATCACCAGGTGCAGGGCGGAGCGGCGCGCCGACCGGGTCCGGTAGGCGACCGAGACGGTGCGGGTCAGTGCGTCGCCGAGGGCGACGACGTCGATCCCGGGCGGGCGCAGCGCCAGCCCGAGGTCGGAGACGAGGGTGACGCCCAGCCCCGCCGCCACCATCGCCAGCGCCGTGGACTGCTCCTCGACCTCGTGGTTGATCCGCGGCTCGAACCCGCTGCTCTGACAGGCCAGCCGGGCGGCATGCCCGAAGTGCGAGCGCGACCCGGGCAGGATCCACGGGTGGTCGGCCAGCTCGGGCAGCGTGACGCTCGCCGCGGGGACGGCGCCGGCCGGGACCGCGGCGTAGAGGCGCTCGACGGCGATCACCGCCCGTTCCAGGCCGGGGTCCCAGGGCATCGGGTAGTTCGCGTAGTCGATGACGAAGGAGAGGTCCAGGGCTCCGTCGCGGACCGCCCCGGCGGTGTCCTCGGGGGCGAGCTCGCGGGTGCGGACCTCGATCCCGGGGTGGGTGGCCGCCAGCGCGGTCAGCGCCGTCGGCAGCAGGCCCGAGGCGACCGAGGCCCAGACCCCGGCCGTCAGCCGCACCGAGATCGACTCGCTGGCCTCCTCGAGGGCCAGCGTCGCGCGCTCCACCGAGCCGAGGATCTCCTCGGCGTGGTCGGCGAGCAGGACACCCAGATCGGTCAGCTGGACTCGGCGTCCCAGCCTTTCGAACAGCTTCGCGCCGACGTCGCGCTCGAGCTGGGCGAGCTGCTGGGACACCGCGGAGGCGGTGTAGTGCAGTGCCGTGGCCGCCGCGGTCACCGTGCCACGGCGATGTAGCTCACGCAGCATCCTCAGCCTCGGCAACGACAGCTCCATGAGCTGCAGCGTAGGCGCTGTGCAGGAACGGTGAACGTGACACTTAATGATCCGTAAATGGACGCCGTCACGGCCCGGCCCCAATCTGGGGACACCGGCGAGAGACCGCCGCTCGCGGACAGAGCAGTCCGGCCGTCCACCCAGGTACGGACCGCCATCCCCGGTGGTGCGTACCCGCCTGGCGTGACGGAGGTCTCGAGACCGGCCCGAATGCGCACGACGAGCACGAAGTGGAGGTGGGTTGACATGACCACGATGCAGAACCCGATGGAGCACACCGGTGCCGCGATCAGCAGCCTGGTGCCCCAGCACACCGGATTCGACACCGCGGCAACCCGCGCCGAGCCCTACATGCGGGTCCAGTGGACGGACCCGGTGACCGGTGCCGTCGGCTACCTCGTCGTCCACACGCTGCGCGCGGGCCTCGCCACCGGCGGCACCCGGATGCGTGCCGGCTGCACGATGACCGAGGTCGAGGACCTCGCCCGCGGCATGGCCAACAAGACCGCGACGTTCGACCTGCCGATCGGCGGCGCCAAGGGCGGCGTCGACTTCGACCCGAAGGACCCCCGCGCCGTCGAGGTGCTGGAGCGCTTCTGCGAGGCCATGCGCCCGTGGATCGACGCGCACTGGGTGACCGCGGAGGACCTCGGCGTCCCGCAGCACCTGATCGACGAGGTGTTCGCCCGCCTCGGACTGGGCCAGAGCTACCACGCCGCGATCAGCCGTGCGGCCGACCCGGCCGCCACCATGGAGCGGGTGCACGCCGGCCTCAACGCCGTCGTCCCCGGCGACATGCTGCTCGGTGACGTGATCGGTGGCTACGGCGTGGCGCACGCCTGTATCGCCGCGGCCGTCTCGTGGGGACAGGCGCCGGTCGACACCACCGTCGCCATCCAGGGCATCGGCACCATGGGCGGCGGCGCCGCCTGGTACCTGCACGAGGCCGGGATGAAGGTCGTCGCCGTCGCGGACGCGGCTGGCACCCTCTACCAGCCCGACGGTCTCGACATCCCGGCGCTGCTCGACCTGCGTGACGCCTACGGCGAGGTCGACCGCGCCCGCCTGCCCGAGGGCGTGCAGCAGCTCCCGCGCAACGCCGTCATGGCCGCCAACGTCGACATCCTCGTCCCGGCCGCGATCTCCTACGCGATCACCCCGGACAACACCTACGACGTCGCCGCGCGCGTCGTCGTCGAGGCCGCGAACGCCGCCACCACGCCGGAGGCGGAGGCCATGCTGGCCGCCCGCAACATCCCGGTGCTTCCGGACTTCGTCGCCAACGCCGGCGCCGTCGTGTGGGCCTGGTGGCTCCTGCTCGGCGAGGTCGACGACGACCCGGACACCTCGTTCGACCGCCTGCGCACCGTGATGCACACCAAGGTCTCGCAGCTGCTCGCCCGCTGGACCGACGAGGGCATCACCCCGCGCCAGACCGGCCACGAGTTCGCCGCCGCGCACGCCAACGACAACAAGGGCAAGGTCGTCATCCCCTGATCGCAGTCCTCGTACGGACGGCCCGGACCCGGTAGGGGTCCGGGCCGTCCGTCGTGTCAGGCGGGGCCGGGCGTCGTCGCCAGGTGCATCCACGTGCGGTGGATCCACGTCTCGTACTCCGCCGGCGTCCAGCGCAGGGTCCTCGTGATCAGCAGGTAGGTGTCCGCGGTCGCGAGCAGCGCGGTCGTCGCGCCGGCCCAGTCCGGATCGGCGCCGGGGTGCAGCAGCCCGTCACGGCCCAGCGCCGCCCAGAACGCCCGCACCTGCCGGACCGTCTCCTCCCGCCCGGCCTGCGCGGCCGCGGCGATCTCGGCCTCGACCGGCTCGGCCTGCCCCGCCACCGCCAGCAGCGGCCCGACCCGCTCCATCAGGGCCCGCCCGCCGGAGGCCTGCGCCGCGACGCGCTCGTGCAGCGTCGGGGCCGTCATCGCGGTGACCGACCAGTCCCGGTGCGCCACGTCGATCGGCAGCGTGTCCCCGACGAGCGCGACGTCGATCGCCCGGCGCAACAGGGCCGCCTTCGTCCCGAACCGGACGTAGACCGTCCGCGCGCCGACCCCGGCCGCCGCGGCGACGTCGGCCAGCGTCGTGCCCTGGTAGCCGCGCTCCAGGAAGAGCGCGGTCGCGGCGGAGACGACGCGCGCCTCGGTGCGGGCGGCTCGGCCGTTCGGCGTCTTGACCTCGTCGGACACGAGATGCAGTCTAACTGCACAATCGTAATTGCAGTACGACTGCACATCTGGAGGACGAGATGAGTGACGTCGACGTGCCGGTGCTGGCCGGGGTGCACCATCTGAAGCTGCCGGTGTCCGACCTGGACCGCTCCCGGGCCTGGTACGAGTCGCGCCTGGGCTACCGCGTCGCGGCGGAGTTCGTCGAGCAGGGTGTGCTGATGGGACTGGCTCTGTCGCATCCGGACGGCGGGCCGGACCTGGCTCTGCGCCTCGACCCGGATCGGGCCCGCGCGGCGGCCGGCTTCGACTACTTCTCGATCGGCGTCCCCGGGCAGGCCGAGATCGAGGCACTGGCGGCCCGGCTGACGGGGATGGGGGAGTCCCACGCCGGTGTGCACTGGGCCTCGATCGGCTGGATCCTGCCGATGCTGCACGACCCGGACGGGCACGAGGTGCGCTTCTACACCGTCGCGCACCACCGCGATCTCGACCCGGACGGCGTCACGGTGATCACCGACCCGCGGGAGACCTCGGAACGGCACGAGGCGGCGGCGGCCGAGCGGATGTAGCTCTCCACGGCGGCAGGCTCCGACGTGAGGGGCCCCTTCGGGACCCCGGGGTACGCGAGGGGACCCTTTGGGACCTCCGGGTGCGCGACGGGACTCCCGGTGCGCGAGGGGCTCCTTCGGGACTCCCGGTGCGCGAGGGGATCCCTCGGGACCCCCCGGGGGCGTGAGGGTTCCCCTCGGGACGTCCGGATCCACGGGCACGGTGTCGAGATCGGTGCACCTACGATCAGTGCATGGTCCGGCGCGCACGGTCGGGACAGGTCGGGGTCGTCGACCTGGCCCGGGAGCTCGGCGTGTCCACCGCGACGGTGTCCCGGGCACTCAACGACAGCCGTGCGGTGCGCCCCGAGCTGGCCGAGCGGATCCGCGCGCACGCCCACGAGCGGGGGTACGTGCCGAACCGGCTGGCCCGGGCGCTCTCGGCCAGCGTGAGCCGGGCGTTCGTCGGGTTCGTGGTGCCCTACGTGGACACCCCGGCCTACTCGGCGGTGGCCGCGGAGTGCGCGCGGCTGCTCTCCGCCGGCGGCACGCAGATGATCCTCACGATCACCGAGAACGACCCGGAGCGGGAGCTGCGCCAGCTGCGCGAGCTGACCGCGAGCCGGGTCGCCGGGCTGGTGATCTCGCCGAGCACGCACATGCTCCCGGAGAGCCGGGAGCTGCTCGCGTCGATCCCGGTGGTCGAGCTGCACCGGGCCAGCGGCATCACCGCACCGGGCGTGTTCAGCGACGACGAGCGGGTGCTCGACGAGGCGGTCGGGCACCTGGCCGGGCTGGGGCACCGCGCCATCGCCTACCTCGGCACGCCGGAGGCGCTCTCGAACGGTGCGGCCCGGCTGCAGGGGGTGCGGCATGCGATGGGCGCGGCTGGGCTGGACCCGGACGCCATGGCGGTGCACCTGGCCGAACCCACGCCGGGGAACGGGCGCCGCGGCGTCGACGCGCTTCTCGACGCCCGACCGGCCCCGACCGCGCTGCTGGTGGTGGGCGGTGCGCTCTCGATCGGTACCGCCCAGCGGGTCCGCGAGCGGGGCCTGCGGCTGCCGGACGACCTGTCGCTCGTCGTCTACGGCGACCCCGTCTGGTTCGCCCTCAGCGACCCGCCGCTGACCACGATCCGCGTGTCCTACTCCGAGCACGCCCGCCGGGCAGCGGAGATGCTCACCGACCTGCTGGGCGAGGACCCGGACGCGCGCCCCGCGCCCGGGCCGCACCTGGTCGTCCCGGAGCTGAGGGTCGCCGGTTCCACGGGCCCGCCCCGTCACGGCTGACGATTGACCCGTCCGTCGCGGGCGTGCTCTACTCGCGGCCTGTAAGCCTTTACATCGTCGTAGGGAGCCGTATGACCGACGGTCCGCTCACCGGCCTGCGGGTGATCGACGCCGCCTCGCTCGCGGCCGGCCCGCTGATCGCGACCTGGCTCGGCGAGCACGGCGCCGAGGTGATCAAGATCGAGCAGCCCGACGGCGGCGACCCGCTGCGGCAGTGGGGCGCCCAGCGCGACGGCGTCGGCCTGATGTGGAAGAGCCTGGGCCGGAACAAGAAGTCGGTCACGCTGAACCTGCGCGAGCAGGCCGGGCGCGACCTGCTGCGCGACCTCACCGACACCGCCGACGTCGTCGTGATGAACCTCCGCCCGTCGACGCTGACGAAGTGGGGGATCGACCACGCGACGCTGTCCGAGCGCAACCCCGGCCTGGTCATGGTGCACGTGACCGGCTACGGCGAGGGCGGGCCGAAGTCCGACCGGCCCGGGTTCGGCACGCTCGGCGAGGCGATGAGCGGGTTCGCCCACCTCACCGGCCACCCGGACGGGTCGCCGACGCTGCCGTCGTTCATGCTCGCCGACGGCGTCGCGGCGCTGACCGCCACCTACGCGGTGATGATGGCGCTCTACCACCGCGACGTCCGCGGCGGTCCCGGCCAGCTGATCGACATCAACCTGATCGAGCCCCTGGCCCGGCTGATCGAGCAGCCGGTGCTGACCTACGACCAGCTCGGCACCGTCCCGACCCGCACCGGGAACCGCTGGGACATCAGCGCCCCGCGCAACACCTACCGGACGTCCGACGGCAACTGGCTGGCCATGTCCGGCAGCGCGCCGTCGATCGCGATGCGGGCGCTGCGCGCCGTCGGGCACCCGGAGCTCACCGAGGACCCGCGCTTCGCCGAGGCCCAGCAGCGCCTGAAGAACGCGACCGCGATCGACGCCGTCATGGCCGAGTGGATCGAAGCCCACACCCTCGACGAGGCGATGGACGTCTTCGAGGAGGCGAACGTCGCCGCGGCGCCGGTCTACGACGCCGAGCAGCTCCTCGCCGACCCGCAGCTGATCGCCCGCGGCATCTACCCGACGGTCGCCGACCCGCAGCTCGGGCAGATGCGGGTGCAGGCGCCGGTGCCGCGGTTCTCGCACACCCCCGGCGGGATCGACCACCTCGGGCCGGAGCTGGGGGAGCACAACGAGGAGGTCTACGGCGGCCTGCTCGGGCTCGACGCCGAGCGCCGCGCCGCGCTGCACGAGCAGGGAGTGATCTGACATGGCCGTCCGAGCCCGCCGCTCCGAGCTGGCCACCCCGGCCAGCAACGACTGGATGTTCGACAGGTCCGCCGCCGCCGGCGCCGACATGGTGTTCCTCGACCTGGAGGACGCCTGCGCCCCCGCCGAGCGCGAGGCCGCGCGCGGGAAGGCCGCGAAGGCCCTGAACGAGCTGGACTGGGGCACGACGACCCGCGCGATCCGGATGAACGGCGTCGACACCCGCTGGGCGTACGGCGACGTGATCGAGGTCGTCACCGCCGCGCGGGAGAACCTCGACGTGATCGTCGTGCCGAAGGTGCGCCGGGCACGCGACGTCTGGTGGGTCGACGTGCTGCTCACCCAGCTCGAGGAGACGCTCGGCCTGGAGAAGCAGATCGCCCTCGAGGTGCTGATCGAGGAGGTCGAGGGACTGCAGTACGTCGACGAGATCGCGCACTCCAGCCCCCGTCTGGAGGCGATCATCTTCGGCGCCGGGGACTTCTCGGCCTCGCAGGGCGCACGCGTCGACACGAACTTCGACCCGGTCGTCGACTACCCCGGCGACCTGTGGCACTACGCCCGCTCCCGGATCATGGTCGCCGCCCGCGCGGCCGGGATCGAGGCGATCGACGCGCCGTTCCCCCACTACAAGGACCCCGAGGCCTACCGGGTCGCCTGTGACCGGGCCGGGGCGATGGGCTACGCCGGGAAGTGGGCGATCCACCCCAGCCAGGTCGAGATCGCGAACACCGCGTTCGCCCCCACCCCGGACGAGATCGCGCACGCGCAGCGGGTGGTCGCGGCCTACCGGGAGGCCGAGGCGTCCGGGCGCGGCGCGACCGGGCTGGACGGCATGTTGGTCGACGCCGCACACCTGCGGCACTCGGAGACCGTGGCGCGCAAGGCGGCGCTGCTGGGACTGGACGGAGGCGCCGCATGAGCGAGCGGCAGATGACCCTGGTCGGCTTCATGCAGGCCGGGAACGTGACCGTCTACTCGGGATCGTGGCGCTACCCGTCGGCGGACCTCGGGTTCCTGACGATGGACTACTACACCCACATCGCGAAGACGCTGGAGCAGGGCAAGTTCGACTGCGTGTTCTTCGACGACCGGCTCGCGATGCCGGGCGTCTACGGCGACTCGATCGACGACACCGTCCGCTACGGCGCCCGTCCAGTGAAGCTCGACCTGACCGCGGTGCTCGGCGGCATCATCGGCGCGACCAGCCGGATCGGGGTCGGCGCGACCTACTCCACCACCTACTACGACCCGTTCCACGTCGCGCGCACGTTCGCCACGCTCGACCACCTCTCCGGCGGGCGGGCGGCGTGGAACGTCGTGACCTCGGTGAACGACTCGGAGGCGCAGAACTTCGGCGTCGAGTCCCACCTCGGCCACGACGAGCGCTACGACCGCGCGCACGAGTTCCTGCAGGCCGTGGCGGCGCTGTGGGACTCCTGGGAGGACGGCGCGCTGATCATGGACAAGGAGTCCGGCGAGTTCGCCGACCCGTCCAAGGTGCACCGCGTCGACCACGACGGGAAGTGGTTCACGGTCCGCGGGCCGCTGACGGTCCCGCGCAGCCCGCAGGGACGCCCGGCGATCCTGCAGGCCGGCTCGTCCGGGCGCGGGCGCGACTTCGCCGCGCAGTGGGCGGACATGATCTTCACCGCGGACCCCGGGCTGGAGACGGCGCGCAGCCACTACCGGGAGCAGAAGGAGCAGATCGCGGCGTCCGGGCGCGACCCGGAGCAGGTCAAGATGCTGCCGATGGCCTACGTCGTGGTCGGTGAGACCGAGGCGATCGCCAAGGAGAAGGAACGCCTCTTCCTCGACGCCTACGTCCACCCGCTGGCCTCCCTGGCGCTGCTGTCCGAGGTGCTCAACTACGACTTCGCCCAGCACGACCTCCACGACCCGGTGACGACGGAGATGATGGAGTCCAGCTCCGGCATCCGCGGGCTGGCCCAGGGCGTGGCGAAGCACCTCGACCGCGAGGTGACCGTCCGCGACCTCGCCGCGCACCGCGCGACGCTGCTGCAGGGACCGCGGTTCGTCGGCACCGGTGAGCAGGTCGCGGACCAGATGCAGGAGTGGTTCGAGTCCGGCGGCTGCGACGGGTTCGTGCTCGCCGCGACGCACCTGCCCGGCGCGTTCGAGGAGGTCGTGCGGATGGTGGTGCCGGTCCTGCAGGAGCGCGGGCTGTTCCGCACCGAGTACGCCGGGCCGACCCTGCGCGACCAGCTGGGGGTGCCCCGGCCGTGACCCTGCAGATCGTCGCGCTCGTCGTCCTCGTCGCGGCGTTCGTGCTGGGCACGGTGCGGCCGGTGAACCTGGGCGCGATCGCGCTCGGGGCGACGTTCGTGATCGGGATCCTCGCGGCCGGGCTGTCCACCGAGGACGCGGTCGCCGGGTTCCCGGTCGAGCTGATGCTGATCCTGGTCGGGGTCACGTACCTGTTCAACGTGGCCCGGGCCAACGGCACCGTGGACTGGCTGATCGCCGGCGCGGTCCGCGCGGTCCGCGGCCGCACCCCGTTCCTGCCGTGGATCATGTTCGCGATGACGGCGCTGCTGTCCGCGATCGGTGCCGTGTTCTCGCCGCCGATCGTCGCGCCGATCGCGCTGGCGTTCGCGGCGAAGCACCGGATCCCGCAGCCGATGATGGGGATCATGGTCGTGCACGGTGCGGCGGCCGGGTCGCTGTCGCCGATCAGCGTCTACGGGGTCACCGTGGCCGGGGTCCTGAACCAGGCCGGTCTCCCGAACGACCCGTGGGGCCTGTTCGCGCTCGCATTCGTCGCCAGCCTGGTCCCGGCGATCGGGGTGTTCGCGGTCTACGGCGGGTTCCGCCTGCGCCGCACGGCGGTGCCCGTCGCGGCCGCCGGGGCGGGCCCTTCGGAGGACGCCGGGGACGCCGACCCGACGCCGTCGATGCCGCGCCTGACGCTCGACATCGCGCTGACCGCGACGGCGATCGCGGGCCTGCTCGTCGGCGCCGTGCTCGACCTCGACGTCGGGCTGCTCGCGATCACGTTCGCGGTGCTGCTCGGCCTCTACCGCCACCAGCACCACCCCGACGCCGTCCGGGACATCCCGTGGTCGGTGGTCCTGCTGGTCACCGGCACGATCACCTACGTCGGGGTGCTGCAGGAGATCGGCGCCATCGACCTGCTCGGCGACGGCGCGCTCGCCATCGGCGCGCCGGTCGCGACGGTGCTGCTCCTCGGCTACCTCGCCGGCGTCGTCTCGGCGTTCGCCAGCTCGGCCGGCACGATCGCGGCCCTGACGCCGCTGGCCGTGCCGCTGCTGCAGAACAGCACGCTGTCGGTACTGGCCGTCGTCGCGGTGATCGCGATCTCGGCGACGATCGTCGACGTCAGCCCGTTCTCCGGCAACGGTGCGGCGGTGATCGCCAACGCGACGCCGGACCAGCGCGACCGCGTCTACCGCACCCAGCTGCTCTACGGCGGGGGAGTGGTGGCGCTGGCCCCGTTGCTGCTGTGGCTCGCGATCGTCCTCCCGACGTCGGCCGGCTGAGGGCCGCGATACTGGGCGGGTGGACCTCGACCGGCTCGACGAGCGGATCATCGCGGCGCTGGTGGCCGACTCCCGGCGCACCTACGCCGACCTGGGGGACGAGGTGGGGCTCTCCGCCCCGGCGGTGAAGCGCCGGGTCGACCGGCTGCGGGCCGGTGGCGCGGTCGCGGGGTTCACGGTGCGCCTGGACCCGGCCGCGCTCGGCTGGGCGGTGGAGGGCTACGTCGAGCTGTTCTGCGCGACGAGCACGTCGCCGGAGACGATCCGTGCCGCCGTCGCACGGTTCCCGGAGGTCCTCGAGGCCAGCACGGTCTCCGGCGAGGCCGACGCCGTGCTGCGCCTGGTGGCGTCGGACATGCAGCACTTCGAGCGGGTCCTGGAGCAGATCGGGGCGGAGCCGTTCGTGGCCCGCACGCGGTCGGTGCTCGTGCTGTCCCCGCTGATCCGGCGGCCCGCGCAGCCCCTGCACTCCTGACGCAACGGATCGCCGATCTCCCGGCTCTGCACGCAACGGATCGCCGGGAGCAGGCAACGGGACGCGATTGTCCGACGTCACGGCCGCTCCTAGCGTTCGTGGTGACCCCGGCAACGGCGCCGACCCGTCCCGCCGCACCCGAGGAGCGACCCCGTGACCAGCGTCCTGACCTCCGCCACCACCCGGCCCGACGTGCCCCGCACGGCCACCCGCCGGCGATACCTGATGTGCCGCCCCGACCACTTCGCCGTCGAGTACGTGATCAACCCGTGGATGCACCCGGAGGTCCCGGTCGACCGCGACCTCGCGGTCCGCCAGTGGGAGACGCTGCGTGCGACGTACCTGGAGCTCGGCCACCGCGTCGAGCTGCTCGAGCCCGTCGCGGGCCTGCCGGACATGGTCTACACCGCGAACGGCGCCACCGTCGTCGACGGCACCGTCCTCGGCGCCCGCTTCCGGCACGCCGAGCGGGCGGGGGAGGCCGCGCCGCACCGCGACTGGTTCACCGCGGCCGGGTTCACCCGCGTCGTCGAGCCGCGGTTCGTCAACGAGGGGGAGGGCGACCTCCTCGTCGTCGGAGACCTCCTCCTGGCCGGGACCGGTTTCCGCACCGACCCGCGCGCCCACGACGAGGCCGCCTCCGTCCTGGGCCGGACGGTGCTGCCGCTGGAGCTCGTCGACCCGAGCTTCTACCACCTCGACACCGCGGTCGCGGTCCTCGACGCGACGACGATCGCCTGGCTGCCGGAGGCGTTCTCGGCCGCGTCGCAGCGGGTGCTGCGCGAGCGGTTCCCGGACGCGATCGTCGCGACCCCGGCCGACGCCGCGGTGCTCGGTCTCAACGCCGTGAGCGACGGGCGCCACGTCGTCCTGCCGGTGCAGGCCGTCGATCTCGTCGCACGGATCGCCGACCGGGGGTTCGTCCCGGTCGGGGTCGACGTGTCCGAGCTGCTCAAGGGCGGTGGTGGACCCAAGTGCGCCACCCTGGAGATCCGGTCATGACGCTGACGGCCCGTCCGGGCGCCGGTCCGGCCACGGGCTCCACGGGCGACCCGGTCGCGCCCAACTACCACCCGCTGCCGGTGACGGTCGCCGACGCCGAGGGCGCATGGGTGCGCGACATCGATGGCCGCCGGTACCTGGACCTGCTCGCCGGCTACTCGGCGCTGAACTTCGGGCACCGCCACCCCGCCCTGGTCGCCGCCGCACACGCCCAGCTGGACCGGGTGACGCTCACCAGCCGGGCCTTCGGCAACGACCAGCTCGGCCCGTTCTGCGCGGAGCTCACGGCGTTGCTCGGCCGCGACGCCGTGTCGTCGACGACCGGGCGCCCGACGGGCACGGAGCGCCCGCTGACGACGGTGCTGCCGATGAACACCGGCGCCGAGGCCGTCGAGACCGGGATCAAGCTGGCCCGCCGGTGGGGCTACGAGGTCCGCGGTGTGCCGCCGGGCCGGGCCCGGATCGTCGTCGCCGCGGGGAGCTTCCACGGCCGCACCACCACGATCGTCGGGTTCTCCACCGACCCGGACGCCCGCGACGGCTTCGGCCCCTTCACCCCCGGCTTCGACGTCGTGCCCTACGGCGACGCCGCCGCGCTGCGGGAGGCGATCGGGCCGGACACCGTCGCGGTGCTGCTCGAACCGGTCCAGGGCGAGGCCGGGGTCGTCGTGCCGCCGGCCGGGTACCTGCCCGCCGTGCGCGCGGCCTGTGACGAGGCCGGGATCCTGTTCGTCGCCGACGAGGTCCAGTCCGGGCTCGGCCGCACCGGGGCGCTGCTCGCGACCCGCGCCGCCGGGACCGAGGCCGACGTGTACCTGCTGGGCAAGGCACTCGGCGGCGGGATCGTGCCGCTCTCGGCCGTCGTCGCCGACGCCGCCGTGCTCGGTGTGCTGGGACCCGGACGGCACGGCAGCACGTTCGGCGGGAACCCGCTGGCCTGCGCCGTCGGGCGCGCGGTCGTCGCGCTCCTCGCCGACGGCGGGTACACCGACCGTGCCCGGACGCTGGGGGAGGTCCTGCACCGGGGGCTGGCCACGATGGTCGACCGCGGCGCCGTCGCCGTCCGCGGGACGGGGCTGTGGGCGGGGATCGACGTCGTTCCCGGCGCACGCCCGGACGCCGGGCGGGAGGTGTGCGAGCAGATGCTGCGCCGCGGGTTCCTGGTCAAGGACACCCACGGTGTGACGGTCCGGCTCTCGCCCCCGCTCGTGATCACCTCCGACGAGCTGCTCGCAGCGCTCGACGCACTGGGGGAGGTGCTGGCGGCGAGGACCTAGTCCCGCCACTGCGCGTTGTAGCGGCGGCGGGCCTCCTCGTCGTCGGGGGCGCGGCGGGCCTCGCGGGTCGCGGCGGCGCTGCCGACGGGGTAGCCGGCCTTGCCGACACGGGTCTCGGCGGACTCGTTCATGTAGGCCACGGAGTAGAAGTAGCCGATCAGCGCACCGGCCAGGGCTCCCATCAGCCGGACCCAGGGCGGGCCGGGGACGACCAGGTAGAGGAGCACCAGCAGCGGTATCAGCTGCACGGTGGCGCGGGCGAGGTGGCGCAGCCACCAGGACGGCGCCGTGACGTCGTGCAGGACCCACTCGCGGTTCCGCGCCGGCAGCCCGGCTCCGAACGCGTAGGCGATCCAGTGGAACGGGTCGGGACGGCGCATGCGTCCAGTGTCCCCGGTACCGGGTCAGATGTGTGGCCAGGTCTCGACGAGGGCCCGGTCGCCGGAGACGAACAGCTCCAGCGGGTCGCGCCGGTGCCAGAGGCCGAGCAGCAGGTCGGAGGCGGTACCGCGCAGTGTCGTGACCGGTCCGGGCCGCGGCAGGTCGCGGCGGAGGGTGTGACCGAGGTCGGTGACGGCCAGCTCCAGGGTGGCGTCGGACTCCGGGGCCGCGCCGCCCGCGAACGCGGTCGCGACGAACACGTCGAGGTACTCGTGGACGCCGTCGAGCGCGACGTCGGCCGGTACCGGGTCCGGGTCGTCGGTCACCAGGCGTGCCGCGTCGACGCGGTGGACCGCGATGTCCTGGGCCGCGCGGCGCGGCCAGAACTCGGCGTCGTCCGGCGCGACCGACCAGTTCGGCACCACCGCACGGTTGTCCCGCAGCAGCGCACCCAGGGAGTCGAGACGGGTGTCGTAGTCCCGCACGGCGGTCGCGGGGTCGACGACCGGGGTCGGGCCGGTCATCGCGACCCGGCCGGCGTGCAGGTCGTCGACCCACATCGCGAACCCGCAGAGGTGCGCGAGCAGGTCGGCGCCCGTCCAGTCCGGACAGGTCGGGACGGTGCGGTCGGGGTGCTCCCGGCACCGCCGGCCGATCTCGGCGCCGTCGGTGGCGATGCTGTGCAGGTAGCGCTCACGGATGAGCGGGTCAGCCGCAGTCATGACACCCAGGGTGTCATCATCGAAGCATGGTGACAACTGAGGTGTCACAATCTCGGGTATGCCCGAACCCGCGCTCGACCCCGACGAGCTCGCCGAACGTCTGGCCGGGATCTACCTCGTGGTGGGGCCGCTCTACCGGCGGGTGCTGCGCCTCGTCGAGCGCGACGGCGCGGAGGACGGGGTGCCGGCGGGACTGCGCGCGGTGCTGGACCTGCTGCGCCGCAACGGGCCGATGACGGTCCCGCAGATGGGCCGGGCCCAGTCGCTGAGCCGTCAGTTCGTGCAGCGCACCGTCAACGACGCCCTCGGCTCGGGTCTGGTCGAGCTCGTCGACAACCCGGCGCACCGCCGTTCCCGGCTGGTCGCGCTGACCGGGGAGGGGCAGCACCGCATCGACGCCGTCGTGGGACGGGAGCACGCGCAGCTGCGGGAGGTCGGCGGGGACATCGGCGCCGCCGACGTCGACGCCTGCATGAAGGTCCTCACCCGGATGCTCGCCGCGCTGGACGACGCCGACATCGAGTAGGGGGTCAGGCGCCCGGGTGCCGGACGTGGATCGCGACCCGGTCCGACCACGGCGTCGGGCTGTCGTGCGGCGCGACGACGACGCCGTCGCCCTCGCCGTCGGCCTCCTCGGTGGGGCGGGGGACCGGCTCACCGCGCCGGTGGGCGGCCACGAGATCGCGGATCCGCTGCCCCGCATGGTGGTAGAACTCCAGCTGCACCGCCCGGCCGAAGATCGTGAAACCGAACCGGTAGAACGGGTTCGGCACCGGGGACCGGCGGGAGAACGCCCGGATCCGGAACACGACGTCGCCGGTGGCGAGGTCCTTGTCCACCTCGTAGGTCAGGCGGCCCTGTTCCAGGTGCCCCTCGAGGGTCTCGTAGGTCCAACCCCAGACCCGGTGCCCGTCCTGCTCGGTGTCGACGATGTCGGTGACGCGGACGCCCAGGTAGAACCGCATCATCGCGAACCGGCCCTGCAGGAGCATGTCCCGGCCCATCAGCTCGTCCGACGGGCGGAAGATCCCGCGCAGACGTCCGTGGTCGGTGAACTGGTAGTCGCGCACGATCCGGCACGCGGTCTCCCAGACGCCGTCGGGCTCCGGTGGGCCCGGTGCCTCGGTACCGACGGCGGCGACACCGAGGTCGACGTGCCAGTCGCCGTGGTCGTCGTCGGTGGGGGAGTCGGCGTGGTCGAAGTTGATCGAGCGGTGCTTGAGGGCGTCGAGCTCGGAGTGGTCGATGTCGACCATGCCGAACTCGGGCAGCACGGGTGTCAGGACCGGCCCTTCCGGATCCTGCGGAGCGGGCCCTGCTGCTCGGTCTCGTGCTGCAGCGCGTCGCCGATCAACCAGATCATCGACGGCCAGAGGCCGACGAAGATCGCCCGGCGCTCGGCGTTGCCCCGCTCGTCCTGGTCGACGGTCTTGGCGCGCAACCACAGACCGATGGACAACCCGACCGAACCCAGGGAGATCCACTGCAACGCGGGCCCGTTGAGCCCGCCCCTGCGCAGAACGCTACCGACCGTCATACCGTCCGGGTTCCCCGCGCGCGGTGTTCGTACACCCGTGCTGGGATTCCACGATGGTCCGACGTCGTTCTCCCGTCACCGGCACCGCCGGGTCCCGCCGGGTCGGCGCGTTGCTGCGCTGGCCGGTCGGCATCGTCCTGGTGTCCTGGCGCTACTTCTGGCGCACCACCCCGATCCACCGCTCCGAGACCGGCGGCGACCGCGACGACCTGCCGCCCGGCCTCCCGGCCGGCGTCACCGACGACCGCATCCAGCAGGTGCAGGACGGCTACGGCCCGCTGCTGCACCGCACCTACGGCGTGCGGATCACCGGCTCGCCGATGTCGCCCGAGCAGCTCATGGCGCGCCTGGCCGCGAACCCGGACGGCTGGTCGCCGGAGTTCGCGGTGTTCCGCCGCACCGCCGGCACGGACGGCGCGATGGACGTCGGCGACGAGTTCCTGATCCGGATGCCCGGCCCCTGGGACGGACCCGTCCGGGTGATCGCCTCCGACCCGACGGGCTTCACCTTCGCCACCCTGCGCGGGCACCTGGAGGCCGGGCGGATCGAGTTCCGCACCGGCCGCGACGAGAGCGGGCTGCGGTTCGACATCGAGTCCTGGGCGCGGCCCGGGGACCGGATGTCACACATCCTCTACAACCGGGTCCGGGTCGCGAAGGAGGTGCAGCTCAACATGTGGACACACGCGTGCATCCGCGCCGCGAAGCTCGCCGACGGCCGTCCCGACGGTGGCGTCACCGTCCGCACCCGCAGGCTCGACGACGTGTGACGCCGCTACGTGTGACGTACCGGCGCCGCGGGTAGCCCCGAGAATGAGTGAAGCAGTGCGGACCTATGTGTTCACCGAGTACGGGGGTCCGGAGAACCAGGACCTGATCGAGCGGGAGCTGCCCGACCCGGGCCCGAGCGAAGTCCTGATCGAGGTACGGGCGGCCGGGGTCAACCCGGTCGACTGGAAGATCCGCCAGGGCTTCCTGCGCGAGGTCATGCCGCTGGACATGCCGGCGGGAGTCGGCCGCGAGGCGGCCGGGATCGTGCGCAAGGTCGGCCAGGACGTCGAGGGCCTCTCGGTCGGCGACGAGGTGTTCGGCAACGTCTCGCCGACCTCCGGCGGCATCGCCGAGGCGGCGCTGCTCTCCGCCGGGTCCACGGCGCGCAAGCCCCCGGGCGTGGCCTGGGAGACGGCCGCGGTGCTGCCGGTCTCGGCCGCCACCGCCTACGACGGGCTGGCCCAGCTGGCGTGCAAGCCGGGCGAGATCCTGCTGATCAACGGTGCCGGCGGGGGAGTCGGCGTCGTCGCCGCCCAGCTGGCCCGCGACCAGGAGATCACCGTCGTCGGGGTGGCGAGCGCGGACAAGCGTGAGCTGGTCGAGTCGCTCGGCGCGGTGCATGTCGCGTCCGGGCAGAACGTGGCCGAGCGGGTCCACCAGGTGCTCCCGGACGGGGTGCACGCGATCCTCGACCTGGTCGGCGGGGACGCGCTGCGCGCGGTCGCGGGCCTGGTCACCGACCCGTCCCGGATCGTGACCGCGGCCGACCCGGACACCGCGGCCGAGGTGGGTGGCGCGGGCGTCGAGCGTGACGGGACGAGCCGTGTGCTCGACGCCGTCATGCACGAGGTGGCGGCGGGCAAGCTGGACCCGCACGTCAACGAGACGTTCCCGCTGTCCGAGGCCGCCGAGGCGATCCAGGCGGTCGAGGACGGGCACGCGCGCGGGAAGGTCGTCGTCACCGTCGGCGGCTGACGGCCGTACCGACGACGACGGGGCCCGGCACACGCCGGGCCCCGTCGTCGTCGCTCAGACCGCGGCGGGCACCGGAGCCGGGGCCGCGTCGACCCGCCCGGCCCGTACCGCGCGGATCATGTACACCCCCAGGGCGGCGACGGTGATCCCGCGCAGCAGCTCGACCTGCACCCCGGTCAGCACCGCGACCTCGGGAAGTGGGGTGGCGAGCAGCAGCGCCCCGACGATCGCCGTCGCACCGATCCACCGCGGCACCACGCTCTGGCGGACCAGCGCGATGCCCATGACCAGCAGACCGGCCATCAGGACCAGACCGCCGGCGAGCTGGACGATCCCGAACAGCGGCGAGGCGACGATCGAACCGTCGTCCGGGATCAGCTCCGGCGCCCGGCGCGCGATCTCCGGGGCGACCATCGCCTCCACCACGAGGTGGGCCTGGGCGCTGAGCGCGTTGCCCAGGAAGTACAGCGAGAACCCGGCGAAGCCCAGCACACCGACCCTCGGGCCGAGCCAGGAGTAGGCCGCCGGCAGCCCGAACATCAGCGCCAGTGCGCCGGCGTAGATCAGCAGCTGCCCCCAGGGCGTACCGGGGGCGGTCAGCGCGGCGACCGAGTGCGACCTCCCGTCGACGACGGGGTGGAGCATGCCGCCGGCCAGGCTGAGCAGGAACGAGGCGATCAGGGCGTATCCGCCGAGGACGAGCAGCCGCTGCCGTGTCATGGGAGGGGTCCTTCCGGTCCGTGTCTCCGGCGCACGTCGCGCCGGGTGGTGACACCGACGGTGCGCCCGGACCGTTGCGACCGACTTGCGGGCGACTTGTGGGCCCGGCTCCCCGCGGTGCGGCCCCGTGCTCCCGCGGTGCGGCCCCGTCCTCCCGCGGTGCGGCCTCAGGTCCGGAGCGCGGTGACCGTCGCGTCGGCGGAGGCCCGGTAGGCCTCGGCGGCCGGGTCGCCCAGCAGCGTGGCCGTCCGCGCCAGGTACCGGTCCACCGGTCCCAGCACCAGGAACCCGTTCAACGTCCGGGCCAGCCACCCGCTCCACGGCACCAGCGCGTCGTGCGCGCGCCGGGCCTCGTCGGTGTCTCCGAGCCGGACGGCGTTGTCCGCACGCAGGGCGGTGGCGACCAGCCACGTCGAGTTGCGCGGCCACTCCGGTGGCGGCCACAGCGCCCGGGCGCGGGACTCCTCGCCGGCGTCGAGCAGGGCGCTGACGAGCATGTCGTCGACCGGACCGGGCGGTAGGCCGCGGCGCAGCTCGTCGAGCTCGGTGACCATGTCCGCCCGGTCGCCCGCGGCGTGCCGGACGGTGAAGCGCAGCCACGGCCGGATCAGGTCCGCGTTGGGGTCCCCGGCCGCGGCGATCCGGGCGAACGCGGCGTCGAACTCGGCGCCGGCACGGTCCAGGTCCCCGCCGAGCAGCGCGGCGGTCGCCTCGTAGATCGACGCGGCGAGCAGCAACGACGGCAGCTGACCGGTCGTCCCGGCCCGGACGGCGGCGTCGAGGTGGGCGCGTGCGGCGGCGGTGTCGGCGCGGCCGACGGAGTCCGAGAGCAGCATCAGGTGGGCCAGCGCCTGGTGCTCGAGCAGCCCGGCGTCGCTCGCGACCCGCAGCGTCTCGGTCCCGATGCGGGCGCAGTACCCGACGTCGATGGTCTGGAAGGTCTGCAGGAACGCGACGTTGAGCGCCCGGCAGAGCAGGCCCGGCTCGCCCACCGTCGCGGCCAGGGCGAGCGCGGTGTCGGCGGCGTCGCGCCCGGCCGTCACGCCCCAGGGCTCCACCTCGTGCGCGAGGCTGACGAGCAGCCCGGCACGCAACGCGTCGTCGCCCGGGTCGATCCGCCCCAGCAGGCCGGTGATCCGCTCCGCGGTGCCGGTGGCCCCGAACGGCCGGCTGCTCCACAACGCCGGGGTGTCCCACAGCGAGGCGAGGGCGACGTCGCGCACCGTGCCGATCCGCTCGGCGGCCTCGACCGACGCCGCCTGCTCGATACCGGCCGCGCGGTGGTCGCCGCCGGCCGCGATCGTGCGGACCAGCTCGCGGTGGGCCTCGAGCCGGCCCCGGGTACCGCCCGCGCCCAGGTCGTGGGCCCGCAGCACCGCCCGCCACCAGCGTGCCGCGTCCGACAGCGCACCCGCCGCCTGCGCCGCGCGGGCCCCCACGGCGAGGTGGGCGGCGGCGCGCTCCGCGGTGGACGGGCCGAGTGCGCCGTCGGCGTGGTGGGCCAGGGCCGAGACCCGGTCCGGGTGCCGCACCTCCAGCACGTCGAGGACGGCGCGGTGCAGGCGTTCGCGCCGCATCGGCGGCAGGCGGTCGTAGCAGGCGTCGCGGACCAGGACGTGGGTGAACCGCAGCGCCCCCGGCCCGCCGACCTCCAGGAGCCCGGCGACGACGCCGGTGTCGAGGTCGTCGACCAGGTCGTCCTCGTCGAGTGCTCCGCGCAGGGCCTCGACGGCGAGCAGCAGGTCCACGTCGACGTCGCGCCCGAGCACCGACGCCCGCGACAGCGTGTGCGCCGTCCGCGGCGGCAGCCGGTCCAGACGCCGCCCGAGCAGGTCGCGCAGCGCCACCGGCAGCCCGGTCGCGCCCGCGTCCGCGCCCTCGGAGGCGACCAGCGCGCCGAGCTGGCGCAGGAACAGCGGGTTGCCGGCGGCCCGGCCGGTCAGGCGCCGCCACTGCTCCTCCGGCAGCTCGCGACCGACGTGGCGGCGCAGGATCTCCCGGGCCGCGTCGTCGTCGAGGCCGCGCAGCCGGATCCGGTCTGCGGTGTGCTGCGCGGTCGCGGCGACGGCGGTGGCGAGGTCCGGGCCGGTCTCGTCCGGGCGGAACGAGGCGACGACCAGCGGCGCTGTGCCGGTGCCGGTGCCGGTGCCGGTGACCAGGTGCCGCAGCACCTGCAGGGTCTCCTGGTCGGCGCGGTGCGCGTCCTCGATGAGGACGACGACCGGGCCGGTCGTCGCCGCGAGCGCGTCGCCCAGAGCGCGGGTCAGGGCGTAGGCGGTGCCGGTGCCGGGTTCACGGCCGGTCAGCGCGGTGACGACGTCGTGCCACGCCCATCCCGGCGGTGCGCCGTCGACCTCGGAGCAGCGACCGCGGGCGAGGGTCGCCGTTCCCGCCGCCCCGACGTCGGCGGCGAACCGGTCGAGCAACGTGGACTTCCCGGCGCCGGCCTCGCCCTCGACCCAGACCAGCGACGGGACGCCGGACACGGCGTCGAGCGCGGCGTGCAGGCGGCGCAGCTCGGCGTCGCGGCCGAGGAGATCGGGTGGGCGGTGAACCCCGGTAGAACCCGCCGCCCCGCCGTCCGCCGCCCCGCCGTCCGGGCCGCCGTCGTCCCGTGACCCGGTCCTCGTGAGCGGACGGCTGCGCGGCCGGTCGAGGTGCGCGGCCTGGTTCAGGACGTCGTGTTCCAGCTCCCGCAGCTCCGGCCCGGGGTCGACGCCGAGCTCGTCGGAGAGCCGGGCGCGGGCCGCGCGCAGGACCGCCAGCGCCTCGCCCTGGCGTCCCGCGCGGTAGAGCGTCGTCGCGTACAGGGCGACCGCGTGCTCGCGCAGGGGCTCCTCGCGGACCAGGTCGCCCAGCGTGGAGAGGGTCTCGCCGTCGCTCGTGCCCAGGTCCAGCTCCGCCCCGGCCCGCAGCTCGACGGCGTCGGAGCGCAGCCCGCGCAGCCGTGCGGCCTCGGTCGTGGCCCACTCCGCGTCGGCGTGCCCGGCGAAGGGCTCCCCGGTCCACAGCGCCAGCGCCTCGGCGGCCTGCTGCCGGACCCGCGACGGATCACCGCCCGCCCCGGCCGCATGCACCGACGCGGCGAACCGCCAGGCGTCGACGGCGTCCTCCGGCAGCACGAGCTGGTACCCCGGTGCGGTGCTGACGAGGACCGTGGCCGGCGTCCGGGGTGGACGCTCGGGTTCGAGCAGGCGGCGCAGGTGCGAGACGTAGGCCTGCAGCGCGCCGAGCGCCTTCGGCGGCGGTTCCCCGGCCCAGAGGTCGTGGCGGAAGCGGTCGGTCGAGACCACCCGCCCGCGTGCGGCGACCAGCAGCCCGAGCACGGCGCGCTGGCGCGGCCCGCCGAGGTCGACCGGAACACCGCCGACCGTGGCCCGGGTTGCGCCGAAGACCGTGATCGCCACCACGCGGACACCGTAGCCGCGCACCCGCCGACGGGTGAGACTGTCGCCCATGACCGACGCGACCTTCACCGAGATCGAGTACGCGGCCGCCGACGGCATCGCGACGATCACCCTAGACCGGCCGGACCGGCTCAACGCCTTCACCCCGACGATGGCCCGCGAGCTGATCGCCGCGTTCGACCGCAGCGACGCCGACGACGACGTCCGCGTCGTGATCGTCACCGGCCGCGGCCGAGGGTTCTGCGCCGGGGCCGACCTGGGCAACGGCGGCGCCACGTTCGACGCCACCGACGAGCGCCGGGTCGCCGACCGCGCCGGGGTCGGCTCCATCGGGGGCGTGACGCGCGACGGCGGCGGCACCGTCTCGCTGCGGATCGCGGCCTCGCTCAAGCCGGTGATCGGGGCGGTCAACGGCCCCGCGGTCGGCGTCGGGGCGACGATGACGCTGCCGATGGACATGCGCTTCGCCGCCGCCTCGGCCCGCTTCGGGTTCGTCTTCGCCCGCCGCGGCCTGGTGCCGGAGGCCGCGTCGAGCTGGTTCCTGCCGAGGATCGTCGGGATCTCGCAGGCGATGGAGTGGGCCGCGACCGGACGGGTGTTCGACGCCGCCGAGGCGCTGGCCGGACGTCTGGTGTCCCGCGTGGTGCCCGACGACGAGCTCCTCGACACCGCGCGCGGGGTGGCCCGGGAGATCGCGGACAACACGTCGTCGATCTCGGTGGCGGCGTCGCGTCAGATGCTGTGGGCGATGCTCGGCGCGGAGTCGCCGTGGGAGGCGCACCGGCTCGACTCCCGGGCCATCCACCACCTGGGCCAGGGCGCCGACGTCGCCGAGGGCGTGACGGCCTTCCTGGACAAGCGCGCGCCCGCGTTCCCGAACCGGGTCTCGGCCGACTACCCGTCCGGCATCGTCCCGGCGTGGCCGTCACGCCCGGAGGGCATGGACTGAGGTCCCCTCGCGGCGGCACAGTCGCGGAAGAAGATCGACCCCGCCCGGGGTTGTAGCCGGCATGAGCGCGCTGTTCGAGCCGATCACCCTGCGCGGGGTCACGTCCCGCAACCGGATCTGGCTCTCCCCGATGTGCCAGTACGCCGTCGACGCCGGTGACGGCGTCCCGACCGACTGGCACCTCGTCCACCTCGGCGCCCGCGCCACCGGCGGGTTCGGCACGGTGATCACCGAGGCGGCCGCCGTCGTCGCCGACGGCCGGATCAGCCCGCAGGACGCCGGTCTGTGGAACGACGAGCAGGCCGGCGCGTGGGCCCGGATCGTGGAGTTCCTGCACGCCCAGGGCGCGACGGCCGGTGTCCAGCTCGCCCACGCGGGGCGGAAGTCCTCGGCGCACGCCCCGTGGCGGGGCCACGGCACGATCCCGGTCGCCGACGGCGGATGGGAGACCGACGCACCGTCCGCGCTCGCGTTCGGGGACTTCGCCGCACCGCGCGCACTGACCCGGGACGGCATCGCCGGCCTGGTCGCCGCGTTCGCCGACGCCGCCCGCCGCGCCGTCGCCGCGGGTTTCGATCTCGTCGAGCTGCACGGCGCGCACGGCTACCTGTTCCACCAGTTCCTCTCCCCGCTGTCCAACGACCGTGACGACGACTACGGCGGCTCCTTCGACGACCGCGCCCGGTTCCTGCTCGAGACCGTCGACGCCGTGCGCGCCGCGCTGCCCGACCGCACGCCGTTGCTGGTGCGTCTCTCGGCCACCGACTGGGTCGACGGCGGCTGGTCCCTCGCCGACACCGTCGCGCTGTCGTCGCGCCTGGCCGGTCGGGGCGTCGACCTCGTCGACGTCAGCTCCGGTGGTCTCGACCCGCGCCAGGAGATCACCGTCGGGCCGGGGTACCAGGTGCCGTTCGCCCGCGACGTCCGTGCCGGGGCCGGCGTGGCCACCGGCGCGGTCGGCCTGATCACCGATCCGAAGCAGGCCGAGGGCGTGCTCACCGCAGGCGACGCGGACGTCGTGCTCCTCGCCCGCGCCGCCCTGCGTGAACCGTCCTGGCCGTTGCGTGCGGCGCACGAGCTGGGCCTGTCGACCGGGGAGGCCCCCTATCCGGTCAACTACACGCGCGGAGCCTGGCGCGACTGACCCGGCGCGCACCGCCACGGCGTCGTCGCACCGGATCCGGTGGCCTCGCACGCGATATTCCGCGTGCGAGGCCACCGTTCCCGGTGCGACGGTGTCGGTCCGAGGGATCAGGACCGGGAGGATCCGACATGGCCGGCAAGTTCACCGAGCTCGCGATCGACTGCGCCGATCCCCGACGTCTCGCGCGCTTCTGGTGCTCGGTCCTCGGCTACGTGGTCCAGGAGGAGGACGGGGACGACGCGCTCGTCTCGATCGGCCCTCCGGAGATGCCCGAGGGGAAGGACCGGCCCGGCCCGGTGCCCCCGGCGCTGACGTTCGCGCGCGTGCCGAGGACAAGACGGTCAAGAACCGGCTCCACATCGACGTCAACCCGACCGACCGCGAGCAGGCCGATGAGGTCCGCCGGCTGCTCGACCTGGGCGCCCGGCGCGCGGACGTCGGTCAGGGCGACGCGAGCTGGGTCGTCCTCCTCGACCCGGAGGGCAACGAGTTCTGCGTCCTGGCGAGCCGTCGCCCCTGATCAGCGGGCGTCGTCGGCCAGCCCGGCGGCGAGGGCGGCCAGCGTCGTGGGCGACGGGTTCGCGCCGGTGACGACCGTGGCGACGCGCGACCCGTCGATCCCACCGCCCGCGATCGCCGCCAGCCCGGCGGCACCGGCGGGCTCGGGCAGCACGCCCAGATGACGGGCGATGAGGCCCATCGCCGAGCGCATCGCGCCCTCGTCGACCAGGACGATCTCGTCGACGAGCTCGCGGACGCGGTCCACGGACTCCGCGTGCGGCGTCGGGATGTCGATCCCCTCCGGGAACGTGCTGGTGGGGACGGCGGTGACGGGGTGCCCGGCGCGGACGCTGTCGTGCATCGACGGGGCCGTGGACGGGTTCACCCCGACGATCCGCGTGCCCGGCGCGTGGTGCCGGACCCAGAGCGCGACCCCGGTGATCAGGCTGCCGTCGCCGATCGGCAGCACGACGGCGTCGACGGGCCCGCTGCGGAGGAGCTCGACCCCGATCGTCCCGGCGCCCTCCGCGATGGCGGGTTCGCGCCCGTCCTCGAGGAGCACCGCGCCCGGTGTGCTCGCGGCGAACTCCCGGGAGGCGTCGCGCGGAGCCGACGCCTCCGGCCCCGTCGTGACGACGGTGGCGCCGAAGGCCTCCATCCGGGCGCGCTTGGCCTCGTTGACCGTCGGCGGCGAGTACACCCGGACGTGCAGGCCCCGCGACCGGCCGACGTAGGCGACCGCCTGACCGAAGTTCCCGGACGAGGAGCAGACGACCGTCGACCCGGGCTCGGCGGAGTGCAGCGCGAAGTCGACGCCGCGTCCCTTGAAGCTCCGGATCGGGTTCAGGGTCTCGACCTTCACCAGTACCCGGCGGCCGACGGCATCCCTGAGCTGCGGGTCCTCGTACTGCGGGGTGTCGGAGAAGACCGGGTCGATGATCCGGTGTGCTTGGTCGATCCGTGCGAGGTCGAGGTCCACACCGCCACCGTAGGGATTCGTCACCCCCCGTTGCGCGGGAGGTGAGAAGCATGGTCGTGTCATCGCCGTGCGCACGGTCCATCTGACCCGACGCCGGCACGTGGACCACGGCCGGTTGTCCTCGCACGCCTGTCGTCGCTGACCCACCGTCCGGGAATCGTCGAACTCCAGGGGTCAGCCATGTCGTCCGCAGAAGCATCCACCCGTGAGCGGGTCCCGCGCCGTGCCGCGGTCGCCGGTCTCGTCGGCTCCACCATCGAGTGGTACGACTTCTACCTCTACGCCACCGCTGCGGCGCTGGTGTTCGGGCCGCTGTTCTTCTCCGACGTCGACCCGGCGGCGGGCGTGCTGGCCAGCTTCGCCACCTACGCGGCGGGGTTCGGGGCGCGGCCGATCGGCGCCGTCGTCTCCGGGCACCTGGGCGACCGGATCGGGCGGCGCACCGTGCTGGTCGCGTCGCTGCTGCTGATGGGCCTGGCGACCACCGCGATCGGCCTGCTGCCGACCTACGCGAGCGTCGGCATCCTGGCGCCGATCCTGCTGGTGGTCATGCGGCTGCTGCAGGGGCTCGCCGTCGGCGCGGAGTGGGGCGGCGCGGTGCTGATGTCGGTCGAGCACGCCGAGAGCAGCGAACGCGGAACGAGCATCAACACGGCGGGTGGCAAGCGGCGGGGGTTGTTCGGCAGCTTCCCGCAGATCGGCTCCTCGGCCGGGATGCTGCTCGCCTCCGGGGTGTTCGCCGTGGTGCGGGGTTCGATGGACCAGGAGACGTTCCTGGCCTGGGGCTGGCGGATCCCGTTCCTGCTCAGCATCGTGCTCGTCGGGGTCGGACTGGCGATCCGGCTGACGCTGCCGGACCCGAAGGTGTTCACCGACGCCCGCGACCGCGGCGAGCTGTCGAAGCGCCCGGTTCTCGACGTGCTGCGCACCGAGCGCCGCAACGTGTTCCTGACGATCGGCATGCGGATCGCGCAGAACTCGCTCTACGTCCTGGCGACGACGTTCGCGCTCACCTACCTGACGCAGACCGGCACCGGGGCGTCGCCGAACGCGGGACTGACCGCCGTCATCGTCGCGTCGGCGATCGGCCTGTTCAGCACGCCGCTGTGGGCGATCCTGTCCGACCGGGTCGGGCGCAAGCCGGTGTACCTGGGCGGCGCGATCGGGTCCGCGGCGTTCTTCGGGGTGTTCTTCCTGCTACTCGACACCGGGTCCACCGTGCTGATCGTGCTGGCGATGGTCGTGCTGGTGAACGTCTTCCACGACGCCATGTACGGCCCGCAGGCCGCCTGGTACAGCGAGCTGTTCTCGACGAAGGTGCGCTACAGCGGCGCGTCGCTGGGCTACCAGTTCGGGTCCGTGGTCGCCGGGTTCGCGCCGCTGATCGCGACGGCGCTGCTGCTGGCCGGTGACGGCCGTCCGTGGCTGATCTGGGTGTTCTTCCTGGTGCTGTCCGCGGTGACGATCACCGCCACCGTGCTGGCGCCGGAGACCCACCGCGCGACGATCACCGGCGACGCCGGTGCGAAGGTGGATGCGTGAGCCGCATCCTGCTGAACGCCTTCGATATGGCCTGCGTCGGCCACCAGTCCGCCGGGCTCTGGCGCCACCCGACCGACGAGGGGGAGCGGTACAAGGACCTGGACTACTGGACGGACCTGGCCCGCCTGCTCGAGGACGCCGGGTTCGACGCGCTGTTCCTCGCCGACGTGCTCGGCGTCTACGACGTCTACGGCTCCTCCCGCGACGCGGCCGTCCGGTCCGCGGCGCAGGTGCCGGTCAACGATCCGGTGCTCGCCGTCCCGGCGATGGCCGCGGTCACCGACCGGCTCGGGTTCGGGGTGACGGTATCGGTCTCCTACGAGCACCCCTACGCGCTGGCGCGGCGGATGACGACGCTGGACCACCTCACGAAGGGCCGCGTCGCCTGGAACGTCGTGACGTCCTACCTGGACAGTGCCGCGCGCAACCTCGGCCGCGCGAGCCAGGTCCCGCACGACGAGCGCTACGACATGGCCGAGGAGTACCTGCAGGTCTGCTACAAGCTGTGGGAGGGCTCCTGGTCCGACGACGCCGTCGTCCGCGACCGGTCCTCCGGCGTGTTCACCGACCCGTCGAAGGTGCACGACATCGCCCACCACGGCGCGTGGTTCGACGTGCCCGGCCCGTTCCTGTGCGAGCCGTCGCCGCAGCGCACGCCGGTGATCTTCCAGGCCGGCGCGTCGCCGCGCGGGGCGGCGTTCGCGGGCACGCACGCGGAGGCGGTGTTCGTCTCCGGGCCGAGCCCGGCCGTCGTGAAACGGTCCGTCGACGCGGTGCGCGAGCGTGCGGCCGAGGCCGGGCGGGACCCGTCGTCGGTGAAGGTGTTCACGATGCTCACCGCGATCACCGCCGAGAGCGACGCCGCGGCCACGGCGAAGCGGGACGAATACCTGGAGCTGGTCAGCCCGGAGGCGGCGCTGGCGCTGTTCGGCGGGTGGTCGGGTGTGGACCTGGCCGGAGCGCCGGTGGGGCAGAAGCTGACCTACGTCGCCACCGACTCCACCCGCTCCGCGCTGGCCTCGTTCACCGGCCCGGACCGGGACTGGACGGTCGGGGAGCTGGCCGAGTTCATCACCGTCGGCGGGCGCGGGCCGGTCGTCGTCGGGTCCGGCGCGACGATCGCCGACGAGCTGGAGCGCTGGGTCGACGAGGCCGGGGTCGACGGCTTCAACCTCGCCTACGCCGTCACGCCGGGGACGTTCGCCGACATCGCCGAGCACGTCGTCCCGGAGCTGCGCAGGCGCGGGCGGCTCGACGACCCGGCGGGGTCCACGCTGCGCGAACGGCTCGGCACCGGTGACGGCCGCCGCCTGGCCGCGGACCACCCCGGGGCCGCGTACCGGCGCTGAGCCGCCCGCACGCACGGGTGTGGCGTGCGACCCCTCCCGGCCCGGACGCGTGACATCCGGTCGGGTCGCACCGGGCCACCGGCGGGTGACACCCGCAGTTCGCAGTGCTGCCCCGCCGGACGGCCGTGATCACCTCGACGGGTGGTCGCGAACTTCGGGGGACGTCGGGGGCGTGCGGTGGCCCGCTCGGCCGTGCTGCTGGTGACGGTCGGGATGGCGCTGAGCGTCCCCGGTGCCGTCCCGGAGCAGCCGGTCCTGGTGTCGCTCGCGAGCGCGGACGGCGCCCAGCCACCGCCGGAGCCCACGCCCCCGCCCGGTACCGAGAGCGCCGGCTCGGTGCTCTCGGGGATCACTCCCGCGGCCCCGGTCGCCCCCGGCGTCACCCACCGCGAGTTCACCACCACCCGCGCCGCGGGCCAGGTGCGCGGCGACGTCGTCGAGGTCGACCTCATCGCCCCCGGCGTCCGGCTCGGGCTGCTCACCGCCGGTGCCGTCACCGCGCGGGCGTCGGTCCCGGTGATGGCCGACCGCGCCGGCGCGCAGGCCGCGATCAACGGCGACTACTTCGACCTGGGCCGCAGCAACGCCCCCGCCGGCCCGGAGGTGCAGGACGGCCGCCCGGTCAAGTCCGCCGTGAAGCAGGGCCGCCGCGCCGCGCCCGCCGTGCCCGGGGCCGAGACCGATCGGGTGTTCGCCGTCGGCACCGACGGCGTCGCCCGGATCGACACGCTGCCCCTGGTCGCGGAGGTCGAGACACCCGGCGAGACGCTGCCGATCCAGGCCCTGAACCAGCACGCCGTCCCGGTCGGCGGGATCGGCATCGTCACCCCGGAGTTCGGCGGCGCCGACCGCGCCACGACCCTCTGCGGTTCCGACACCGACCGCGACGCCCCCTGCGCCCCGGACACGGTCGAGGTCGCGACCGCGGACGGGAAGGTCACCGCGGTCCGACCGCCCGGCAAGGACGGCATCGGACCGGGGGAGACGCTGCTCCTCGGACGGGAGCAGGGCGCCGCCGCGCTGCGGGCGCTGAAGGTCGGCGACGACGTCGACGTCCGGTGGGAGCTCGTCGCGGCCAGCGGCGTCGCGCCGCGCACGGCCGTCGGCGGCAGCCCGATCCTCGCCGGTGGCACGCGCACCGAGCGTCTCGACGACAGCGCGCGGGCCCCGCGCAGCGGCGTCGGGATCCTCCCCGGCGGGCGCCGGGTCCAGCTCGTCACCGTGGACGGGCGGGAGTCGACGAGCGTCGGACTGACCCTGGCCCAGATGTCGGACCTGCTCGCCCAGCTCGGCGCGACCGACGGGATCAACCTCGACGGCGGCGGATCCTCGACGCTGGCCTACCGCGCGGCCGGCGCGGGGAAGGTCGCGATCGTCAACAACCCCTCCGACGACGCCACGCGTCTCGTGCCCAACGGCCTCGGGGTGTTCGGGGGCTGAGGAGCGGGGCGCTAGCTGTAGTGCCCATGACCGTTGTTGACGGCGTGGCGGCTTGAAACCAGGGAGACCTCCGGGCGAGGTGTGAGTTGTCGACGCTCATACCCAGCCACCCGGAGGTCTCCGTGGCCCACCGTAATGCCCGTCTGACCGTGCACGGACGCACCGTTCTGATCGAGCGTGTCCTGTCCGGGCGCCCGGTCGCCCACGTCGCCGCCGAGCTCGGGATCTCCCGCGCCACCGGCTACAAGTGGTGGGCCCGCTACCGCGCCGAAGGCCCGACCGGACTGATCGACCGGCCCAGCCACGCCCACCACATCCCGTCGCGGACCACCCCCGAGGCCGAAGCCCGAGTCCTGGCCCTGCGTCGCGAACGCAAACTGGGCCCGCACCGGATCGCGCCCCTGACCGGGCTACCGGCCTCGACCGTGCACGCCGTCCTGGTCCGGCACGGGCTATCGCGCCTGGCCTGGATGGACCGCCCCACCGGGCAACTCATCCGCCGCTACGAACGCGACCGCCCCGGCGAACTCGTCCACGTCGACGTCAAGAAACTCGGCCGGCTCCGCGACGGAGGCGGCTGGCGAGCCCACGGGCGCGACAGCATCGAACACCGCCGAGCCCGCTACGGAACCCGGGTCGGCTACGACTACATCCACGCCGCGATCGACGACCACACCCGCCTGGCCTACGCCGAGATCCATCCCGACGAACAAGCCACCACCTGCGCCGCGTTCCTGCGCCGCGCCACCACCTTCTTCCACGACCACGGCATCACCCACATCGAACGGGTCATGACCGACAACGCCCTGGCCTACCGCCGCTCGAGGGCCTGGCGCGAAGCACTCGCCGAGATCGGTGCACAGGCCCGGTTCACCCGCCGCTACCGACCCCAGACCAACGGCAAAGCCGAGCGGTTCAACCGGACCCTGGCCGAGGAATGGGCCTACCAACGACCCTTCACCAGCAACGACGACCGCGCCGCGGCACTACCGACCTGGCTACACACCTACAACCACCACCGCTGCCACACCGCCATCGGCGGCAACCCACCCATCACCCGCGTCAACAACGCTGCTGGGAGTTACAGCTAGCGGGGGTCGTACCGCGCCGTGACCTCGAGCAGCGCGAACAGCTGCGCGACCAGCCAGTCCCGCATCACCTGGCGTCCCACCTCGCCCTGCTCCAGCCAGGTCAGGGTCGCGCCCTCGACGAGCGCCACCCAGCCCCGCAGCGTCATCAGCTGCAGCGGGCTCGGGTCGGCCACCCCGCCGCGGAGCACGAGGAGGTCGACGATGTGGTCGCGCACGCCGTCGACCAGAGCGTCGGTCTCCCCGGTGGAGATCACCGACCCGCTGCGCAGCAGCGCGACGTAGGCGCGGGCGTGGCGCTGGGCGACGTCGAGGAACGCGTCGACGGCGCCGCGCAGCTGCGTCTCCAGGCTGAGCCGGGCGTCGTGGTCACCGGCGGCGGGCATCGCGACGCGGTCGATCAGCTCCTCGACGACCGTGCCGAGCGCGGCGATGTGCAGCGACTCGACGTTGGGGAAGTAGCGGTAGAACAGCGCCCGCGAGCAGTCGGCGGCCCGCGTGACGTCCTCGACGGCCACCTCCTCGGGCGGCAGGCGCCCGTAGAGCTCCAGCGCCGCGGTGACGAGCTGCTCGCGCCGCCGCTTCGGGGTCATGCGCCGCGGGGCCCTCGACGTGTCCCGCTGCTCGCTCATCACCACCGATGCTAGTCGCGTCATCGGCGCGGCAGGTCCACCACGACGCGGTCCCCGGCGGCCCGGCCCACGCAGAGTGCGGTCAGGCCCGGTCCGGCGGGGTCGTCGACGGTCTCCCCGGCCAGCAGCGGGACGTGACAGGTGCCGCAGAACCCCTGCCGGCAGGAGAACGCCAGATCCGGGCGGACGGAGCGCAGGGCGTCCAGGGCCGTGGTGTCGGCGGGCACCGGTATCTCGGGTCCACCGGCGATCCCGACGGTGAACGGGCGGCCGTCGCGGATCGGGGGCGGGGAGAAGCGCTCGGAGTGCAGACGGCGCCCGGCCGGCATCGCGCGGCGCACCGCCTCGATCATCGGTGGCGGACCGCAGCAGTACACCGCCGCGCCGTCCGGGAGCCCGTCGAGCAGCGCGTCCCCGGACAGCGGCCCGCCCCCGTCGGGGTGCCGGGTCACCCGCTCCGGGGCCAGGGCGGCCAGCTCGGCGCTCAGCGGCATCGAGTCCAGGTCGCGGCCGGTGTGGACCAGACGCCAGTCCGCACCGTGCGCGGCCGCGGCCCGCACCATCGGCGCGATCGGCGTGATCCCGATGCCCCCGGCCAGGAACAGGAACGACGGCGCGGCGGCGAACGGGAACGCGTTGCGCGGCCCGCGCAGCGTCAGGGCCGTACCCGGCGTCAGGGTGTGCACCTCGCCCGACCCGGCGCCGCCGGGGATCGCCCGCACGGCGATCCGGTAGACCCCTCGATCTGCCGGATCGCCGCACAGCGAGTACTGCCGCGTCCGTCCCGACGGCAGTACGACGTCGACGTGCGCGCCCGGGCGCCACCCGGGCAGCAGCCCGCCGGAGGCGGACACGAGCTCCAGCTCGGCGACGTCGTCGCAGGGCCGGTGCACCCGGTCGACGAGGACGGCGAGCGAGCGGTCCACCGCCCGCACCGGACGCCGCCGGCGCCCGCCGCGCACGGCCAGCACCGCCGCGAGACCGGCCACGAAGTCGACCTGGCGCATCGCCCGGCTGGGGCGCACCTGCTGCGTGCCCGTCGCCGCCCCGCCCGGCACCGTCCCGCTCACCGGTTCTCCGCCGCCCGGGCCGCGGGTGACGTCGCCAGGTAGGCGACGGCGGCGTCGGTGTCGCCGTGGTGCACCGGGTGGTAGCGCGGGTGCAGGTAGGACAGCGTGGCCCGGGCCAGCAGGACCGGTCCGGGGGCGAGGCCGCGCCGCGACGCCCGCAGGTAGTCGCGCAGCCGGACCTTCGCGGCGCGCGTGCCGCGCAGCTGCGGGTCGTGGCGGCACAGGTGCGCGACCCCGGCGGCCCACAGGCGCAGCAGGACCGGGCCGCTGATCATCAGCGACCGGATCCGGCGCAGGTAGCGGCCGTCGAGGTGGGTGAACAGGTCGTGCGCGACGCTGCGGTGCTCGACCTCCTCGGCGCCGTGCCAGCGCAGCAGGTCGGTCATGGTCGGGTCGGCCCCGGCGGCGTCCAGGCCGTCGGCGTCGAGGATCCACTGGCCCAGCACGGCCGTCAGGTGCTCGATCGCGGCGATCAGCGCGACCCGCTCGATCAGCCACTCCTGCGCGGCGTCCCCGTCGAGGCCGCGCTCGCCGAGCACCTGGCCGAACATCCACTCGACCTGCTCGACGTACCGCGACGGGTCGAGCCCGGTCTGCGCGAGGTGGTCCTGCGCCCCCTGGTGCGACGAGGCGTGCATCGCCTCCTGCCCGATGAACCCGCGGACGTCCTCGGCGAGGGCCTCGTCGCGGACCAGCGGCAGCGCGGAGGAGAACACGCGCACGAACCAGCGCTCGCCCTCGGGCAGCAGCAGGTGCAGCACGTCGAGCAGGTGCGAGGCGAACGGCTCGCCGGGGATCCAGTGCGGCGGCAGCGAGGACCAGTCGAAGTGCACGTCGCGGGCGTGCAGCGCGATCCGGTCGTCGTCGGACTGCTGTCTCATGGCATGCCTCCTGCTACTTCGGGCCGATGTCGCGCCGGGCGATCGCCCGGAGGAGTGCGGGGGACAGGCGCGAGGCCAGCAGCCCGGCGTGCGCCTCCGCGGTGACGGGCGCGAGCGGGGCGTTGCGCTCCACCGCGGCGACGACGTGCTCGGCGACCCGCTCGGGGGTGTAGTTGCGCCGGGCGTAGAGCGCGGTCGTCGCGTTCTGCCGTCGCGTCTCCGCGTCGGGGTCCAGCCCGACGAACCGGGTCGTGCGGGTGATGTCGGTGTGCACGAAACCGGGGCACAGCGCCGTGACGCCGACGCCGTCGTCGGCCAGCTCGGCGCGCAGGCACTCCGACAGCGTGAGCACCGCCGACTTCGTCGTCGCGTAGGCGGCCAGGGTGCGCGAGGGCAGGTACGCCGCGGCGGAGGCGACGTTGACGATGTGCCCGCCCTCGCCGTGCGCGGCCATCCGCGCCGAGAACGCCCGGCAGCCGTGGATGACGCCCCACAGGTTCACGTCGACGATCCGCTGCCAGTCCTCGAGCGTGGTGTCGGCGAACGAGCCGGCCATCCCGATCCCCGCGTTGTTCACCACGACGTCGGGCACCCCGTGCTCGGCCGCGACGCCGGCGGCCAGCTCCGAGACGGCCTTCTCGTCGGCGACGTCGACGGTCACCGGGAACGCCCGGGAGGTGCCGATGAGCTCGGCGGTGCGCTTCGCGGCGTCGCCGTCGAGGTCGGCGGCGACGACCCGCGCCCCGCGGCGCGCGAACGCGGCGGCGGTGGCCCGTCCGATCCCGCTCCCCGCCCCGGTGACGACGACGAGTGCGCCGTCCCAGCGACCGGCACCGGGCCGGGCGGCGCTGCGGGCCCGCGCCAGGGACGGGGCCTCCGGACCGCCCTCGACGTGCGCGACGTGCTCGGCGACGCACCGGGCGACGACGTCCGGGCGCGTGCGCACCATCCAGTGCCCGCCCGGCAGGCGGCGCACCCGCAGGTCCGGGGCGTAGGCGGCGATCCGGGTCTGCAGCGCGGGGGTGACGTAGCGGTCCCCGCGCGGCGCGAGCACCTGCACCGGCACGTCGGTGCGGCGCGGCTGCGGGCGGCCCAGGCGGGCGGGGAGGTTGCGGCGGTAGAGCTCCAGGCCGTTGACGGCGTCGCGGAGCCTCGGGCGCGGGACGCCGTCGGTGGCGGAGACCAGGGCACCGGCCAGACCGGCGCGCCAGAGCAGCTCGGGCAGCACCGGGACGCGGAACAGCACCGTGTACCAGGAGTCCAGGCCCTGCCGGACGATCTCGCGCCGGGTCGCGCCGTTGCGGCGGGCGAAGAACAGCCCGACGTGGTCCAGGCACGGCCCGGACATCGACGTGAACGACGCGACGCGGCCGGTCAGCAGGTCACCGGTCACGGCGTGCCAGGTCTGGATCGCGCCCCAGTCGTGGGCCAGCAGGTGCACCGGGCGCTCCGGGCTCATCGCGTCGACGACCGCCCGCAGGTCCTCGGCCAGACGCTCCAGGTCGTAGCCGGCCTGATCGGACGGTGTGCCCGACGCACCGGCTCCGCGCACGTCGTAGGTGACGACGTGGTGGCTCCCGCCCAGGGCGTCGACGACGCCGTCGAAGACCGTGTGGTCGTCGGGGTAGCCGTGCACCGCGACGACCGTCGGGGCGTCCGGGTCGCCGTGGGAGTACACCGCCAGCGCGAGCCCGTCGGCCGAGATCACCTCTTTGTGAGACACGCCGTCATCGTAGAAAATCTGTCAACAGTGCGCCAGGCCGGGCACCCGGACGGGTTCAGGCGCTGTCCTCCGCGTCCGCCGGGGCGCCCAGACCGCCCTCGGCGACCAGGCGCGCGAGCTGGGCCCGGTTGGTCACCCCGAGCTTGCCGAACGCCCGTCCCAGGTGGTGTTCGACGGTCTTCGGGGAGACGAACAACGACGCCGCGACCTCGCGGTTCGTCGCCCCGTCGGCGACGGCCAGGCACACCCGCAGCTCCTGCCCGGTCAGGGCGGGGTGCGTGGACGGGGCGGTGACCGACCGGACGCCGGCCGCCCGCAGCTCCGACCGGGCGCGGGCCGCCCACGCCGGGGCGCCGGCGCGGTCGAGCTGCGCGGCGGCGTCGGTGAGGATCTCCCGCGCCTCGCGCACCCGCCGCTCCCGGCGCAGCGCGGTGCCGTGCGCGAGCAGGGTGCGCCCGCGTTCCAGGGGGAGGTCGTGCTGGTCGCGGGCGGCCGCCCCGTGGAGGGCGTCGCGGTCCCGGGCGACCCCGCCGGTCAGGGCGCGGCACCGGGCCGCGGCACCGCGCGCCCACCGGGACCCCGTGCGGGCGGCGGTGGCGTCGAGCTCGTCGAGCGCGGCGAGTGCGTCGGACTCTCGCCCGGCCAGGTGCAGGGCCTCCACGTGGTCGGCCTGCCACGGCACGGCGAGTGGGTTGCCGATCCCGGTGGCCAGCGCGATGTCCCGGCAGCGTTCCAGGTGCCCGACGGCGTCGGCGGGACGGCCGTGGGTCAGCTCGAGCAGGCCCAGTGCGTGCCGGGCGTAGAGCAGGACCGGTTGCTGGCCGATCTGCTCGCCGACGGCGAGGGCCTCCGTCGCGTGCCGGACCGTGGCGGTGCGGTCACCGGCGACCGCCGCCGTCCGGGCCTGCAGCGCCCACGTGTAGCCGCTCAGCCCACCCGGGCCGACCTGGCGGTTGATGTCGTCGACCTCGTCCAGGTCGGCCCTGACCCGCAGCAGGTCGCCGGTGAAGTAGCCGAGGCCGGCCCGGTGGATGAGGGGGAGCGGGAGACGGTGGGGCGCAGCGCCGGCTCGCGCTCCCGCCACGTCCGCCTCGATCAGGGCGTCGGCCTCGGCGAACCTCTCGACGAACGTCAGGGTCTGGGGCAGGAGGATGTCGTGCATCGGGAACCGCTCGCGCGCGGCACCGGCGAGGCTCGCGTGCGGGAACGCCCGGTCCGCGTCCGCGAACGTGTGCAGGTCGCCGGCCCAGACGGCGGTCGCGGCGTGGCGGTGCTCGACCAGGTACCGGATGACCGGATCCGCGATGTCGAGCCGGCGGGCCCGGGCCGTCACCTCCGACGAACGGCTCAGCAGGCCCAGCCCGGTGAGGACGGTGCCGAGCTGCACCGAGACGAGCGCGGCCAGGTCGGGGGCCGGGCCGGCCAGGGCTTCGAGCGCGCCGCGCATCGCCGGTGCCGGATCGCGGTGCTCGCCGCTCCACAGCGCGATCGAGGCCTGCAGGGCGAGGGCCTGCCAGCGGGTCTCGCGTTCGCGTCCCGCGGCCAACAGCTCCTCGACCAGGGCGCCGGCGTCCGCGCGCCGACCGGCGAGCAGGCAGGCCTCGGCGGCGGCCAGACGCCGGCCGTCGAGCGCGGGTCCGTCCGGGCTCAGCCTCGCGGCCCAGGTCCGAGCCGCCGCACCGGCTGCACGCCCTCCGCGGTGCTCGGCCGCCTCGGCCGCCCGCTCCAGGGCCGCGGCGACGTCCTCGGAGGCGCCGACGGTGCCCGCCGCGAGGTGCAGGGCGTGGCGCTGGACGTCCCCGTCGACCCCGGCGTCGGCCAGGGCGCGGTGCGCCGCGCGGCGCTGGGGCCCGGAGGCGTCCGCGAACGTGGCGGCCCGCACGAGGGGATGCGGGAACCGCGGCCGTCCGGACCGGATCTCCAGCAGCCCCGCCCGCTCGGCGGGTTCCAGGTCGGCGACGGTCAGTCCCCGGGCCCGCAGCGCCGGGTCGACCAGACCGGCGCTGCCCGGTCCCGCGGCGGCGACCACCACCAGTGCCCGCCGGGTGCGGTCGGGCAGCTCGGCGAGCCGCCATCCGAACGCCGCCGTCCCGCGGTCGGAGAGCGGCAGCGGGTCGGGCAGCTCGGCCCATCCCGCGAGCTGCTCGGCGGTCAGGGCCTGGGCCAGCTCGAGCAGGGCCAGCGGGTTCCCACCGGTGACGGTGTGCAGCACGTCGCGCACCGCCGGGGCGGTCGCGCTCCCGAGCAGTCCGTGGGCGTCCCCGGTGTCGAGCCCGCCCACGTGCAGCCGGGGCCACGGCCCGTCGAGCGGACGGCGCGGGGACGTCCGGCCGGCGAGCAGCACCGCGACCGCGTCCGCGCCGAGGCGGCGCAGGGCGAACGACAGCACGGCGCCGGAGACGTCGTCGAGCCAGTGGACGTCGTCGAGCACCACCAGCAACGGACGGTCCTCCGCGGCCCGGGCGAGCAGGCCCAGCGTCGCGACGCCGAGGACGTAGCGGTCCGCGGCGCCGCCACCGCCGTCGAGCAGGGTCCGCACGGCGGCACGCTGTGCGGGCGGCAGGTCCCCGGCGTCGGCGGCCAGGGGCCGGAGCAGCTCGTCCAGACCGGCCAGCGGGAGGTCCGCCTCGCCCTGCACGCCCAGGGCGCGCAGCACCCGGAACCCCGGGGTCGCCGCGGCGTGGTCGCACAGCGCGGTCTTCCCGATCCCGGGGTCGCCGACGATCTCCAGCACCCCGGCCCGCCCGCGCCCGGCCTCGGACAGGAGTGTGTCGATCGTCGATCTCTCGTCGACTCTCCCGTGCATTCGACAATATTAATGAGAGGGCCCGTCCGGACGGAAATTCCCCGGCCGCCGCCGATCATTCCTCAGAAGTGGGTACATCATCGGCAGATGGCCGATACCGACCGCGTCATCGCACGTCAAAGGAATTGCTGTCGGTCTCGTCGGGCCGGGACGGACGCCGTTGCATCGTGTATCCGATATTCACGTTCGTCATATTTGATGAGGGGTTCGGGGAATAGGGGATTCACCCCATGGTCCCGTCACCCGGGCGCGTTTAGGTTTTCCTCGTCCACGAGGAGGCGACGATGACCGACACCAGGACCCGGACGGAGATCAGGGCCGTACCCCGCCTGGGTGCGGACTGGGTGCGGGCGGGCGGAGTGGTCTCCGGGTTGCTGCTCGACCTCCTCCACGAGCCCGAGGTCGCCGCGCCGTTGCGGACCGTCCGGCCGGCGCTGCGGGCGTGGGGACGCCTGGCCACCGCGCTGCGGGCGGCCCAGCGGCGGCCCCCGACACCCGGGGGTCCGTGCCCGGACCTGTGCCTGGTCGCGGTCTCGCCGGCCGACGTCGACACGCTCGGCGTCGCGGCCCGAGCCCTGGGCCGGGCGATGCTCCCCGGCTGTGAACGCGGGACGTACGCCGCCCTCACCCGTGCCGCGGACGCCGTGGACTCCACCCCGCAGCAGCTGGTGGTGGCCCTGACCCGGATGCACGGCGTGCTCGACCTGGACCTCGGCACCGACGGCGAGCTGCTGCACCTGCTGGCCGGGATCCGCACCCGCGGGACGGGCGGCGAGGTCGGTGCGGCGAACCGGCGCGTCACCGGGCGCGTCACCGAGATGTGGCGCGCCGGCGCCCCGGACGACGAGGAGTGCTGTCGATGACCACCACCCTGGACGACGCCGCGACCACCCTCGACGCCCTGCGCGGGGCCGTCGACGGAGACGTGATCGGGGCCCGCGACGACGGGTACGACGAGGCCCGTTCGCTGTGGAACGCCGAGCAGGACCGCCGGCCGCTGGCGGTGGTCCGCGCCACCTCGCCCGCCGACGTCGCCGCCGCCCTGCGGGTCGCGCAGGACCGCGCCCCTGCATGGGCTGGCTGGGCCGCAAGGCCGGGTTCGCGATCGACAACCTCATCGGGGCCGAGCTGGTGACCGTCGACGGCCGGGTCCTGCGCCTGACCGAGGACGAGCGCGAGCACCCCGACCTGTGGTGGGCGATCCGCGGCGGCGGGGGCAACTTCGGTGTCGTCACCGAGTTCGAGTTCCGGCTGCACGAGGTGGGCCCGGTCGTCCCGGTCGGTCTCACGTTCTACGACCCCGGCCAGGCCGCCGACGTGCTGCGGATGGTCCGTGACCTGGAGCCGACGCTCGGCCGCGACGTCGGGGTGGGGATCTTCGCGATCAGTGCGCCGCCGGCGCCGTTCGTCCCGCAGGAGTACCAGCTCCAGCCGGTCTACGTCGTCGGGATCGCCGGGTTCGGGACGCCGGAGGAGCACGCCGCGTTGATGGACCGGGTCCGGGCCGCGGTGCCCGTGCGGTTCGAGATGGTGACGCCGATGCCCTACACGGCGCTGCAGTCGATGTTCGACGACTCGGTGACCTGGGGCCGGTACGCGGTCTACGAGAAGTCGGCCTACCTGGGCGACCTCGACGAGGCGACGATCGCCGTGTTCACCGAGCACGTCGCACGCCGGACGTCGCCGTACTCGCAGGTGATCGTGGACATGATGGGCGGCGCCTACGCCGACGTCGCCGACGACGCGACCGCGTTCGGCGGCCGCCGCGACGCCGGGTACACCGTGTTCGTCCTGGGTCTGACCGAGCCGGACGACCCGTCGTCGGAACGGCCGTGGGTGCGCGGCCTGCACGACGCGCTCGTCGACGTCCAGGACGCCACGTCCTACGTCAACGGCATGGTCGAGGTGACCGAGTCCGACGTCCGCCGGGTCTACGGCGAGCGGAAGTACGCCCGCCTGGCCGCGGTGAAGGCGGCCTACGACCCGGCGAACGTGCTCCGTCGCAACGCCAACATCCGGCCCGCGTGAGGCGGCTCGGGTAGGTTCCCGGGGTGCCCGACGCCCCCGCCCGGTCCACCCCCGCCCGGTCCGCTCCCGCATGGTTCACCGAGGCCCTCGCGACACCCGCCGACACGGGCGAGGTCGAGGTCGCCGGGGTCGCGATCGGCTACCGGGCGTGGGGCGCGCGCAGGAGCCACGGCGCCGCCGGTCAGGGCCTGGTCCTCGTGCACGGCGGCGGTGCGCACTCGCGCTGGTGGGACCACGTCGGACCGTTGCTGGTGCAGGGGAGGCGACGGGTCGTCGCGCTCGACCTGTCCGGGCACGGCGACTCCGGGCGCGCGCAGGACTACCGGCTCGACCGGTGGGCCGACGAGGTCGTCGCCGTCGCCCGGCACGCCGGCGCCGGGGAGCGTCCGACGGTGATCGGGCACAGCATGGGCGGGTTCGTCGCGCTCACCGCGGCGCTGCGGCACGGGCACGACCTGACCGGCGTCATGGCCGTCGACTCCCCGGTGCGGGAACGCTCGCCGGAGGAGCTCGCCGCCCGCCAGCAGCGCGCGTTCGGGCCGATGCGCGTCTACCCCGGCCGGGAGACGGCGCTGTCGCACTTCCGCTTGGTCCCCGAGCAGGAGGGCGACCTGCCCTACGTCCTCGACCACGTCGCCGGGCACAGCGTGCGCGAGGTGCCCGGCGGCTGGAGCTGGAAGTTCGACCGCGGGATCTTCTCCGGGCTCGGGCTGACGCCGGGGGAGCTGGACAGCGTCGCCTGCCGGGTCGCGCTGTTCCGCGCCGAGTACGGCCTGGTGCCGGCCGACATGGGGGAGATGGTGGTCGACCTGATGGGCCGGGCCGCGCCCCTGGTGGAGATCCCCGGCGCCGCGCACCACGTGATGATGGACCAGCCGCTGGCGCTGGTCACCGGCCTGCGGACGATGCTCGCCGACTGGGAGTACTCGGTGCCACAGGTCCCGGCGCGGGCCCCGGGGTCCTAGGCTCGCCCGCGTGGACACACAGGACTCTCCCGAGGTGCTCGTCGAGCGACGCGGCGCGGTGCAGCTGATCACGATCAACCGGCCGTCGGCGCGCAACGCGCTCAACGAGAACGTGGCCCGCGGCATCGCGCACGCCGTCGACGAGCTCGACGCCTCCGACGAGCTGCGCGCCGGCGTGCTGACCGGCGCGGGCGGGGTGTTCTCGGCCGGGATGGACCTCAAGGCGTTCCTGCGCGGCGAGCGCCCCGGCATCGCCGGCCGCGGCCTGTGCGGGATCACCCAGACCCCGCCGGCCAAGCCGATGATCGCCGCCGTCGAGGGCTGGGCCCTGGCCGGCGGGTTCGAGCTCGTGCTCGCCTGCGACCTGGTGGTGGCCGGGGCGACCGCGCGGTTCGGAGTGCCCGAGGTGAAGCGGTCGCTGGTCGCGGCCGCCGGCGGGGCGCTGCTGCTGCCGCAGCGGGTGCCGCGCGCGATCGCGATGCAGATGCTGCTGACCGGGGACCCGATCGACGCCGAGGCCGCCGAGCGCGCCGGGCTGATCAACCGCGTCACCCCCGAGGGCGGGGCACAGGACGCCGCGCTGGAGCTCGCGGCCACGATCGCGGCGAACGGCCCGCTCGGGCTGATCGCGACCAAGCAGCTGGCCGCCGCCGGGGCCGACTGGACGGCGGAGAACCGCTGGAGCAACCAGGAGGCGATCGTCGCGCCGGTGCTCGGTTCGGCCGACGCCCGGGAGGGCGCGAGCGCGTTCGCCGAGAAGCGGGCGCCGGTCTGGAAGGGGCGCTAGGCGATCACCGATCCGGCATTTCGGTCACCGATGTGAACAGCGGCTGAACGGACGGGTGACGGGGATCGTCCACACGGGCCGGATGGCCGGTCCACATCACCCGTCGTTACCCTCGCCCGCAGGTCGGCACGCGTCGCTCGGTGATCGCTCCCGCGCGACACGCACGCCGGCGTTGCGAACGTGGAGGGGATCGACATGTCGCGCGACAGTTTCGACTACGTGATCGTGGGCTCCGGCTCGGCCGGGTGTGTGCTCGCGAACCGGCTCAGCGCGGACCCGGCGAACCGGGTGCTGCTGCTCGAGGCCGGCCGGCCCGACCACTTCTGGGAGCCGCGGGTGCACATGCCGGCGGCACTGGGCTTCCCGGTCGGCAACAAGTCGTTCGACTGGTGCTACGAGTCCGAGCCCGAGCCGTTCATGAACGGCCGCCGGATGGCGCACGCGCGGGGCAAGGTCCTCGGCGGCTGCAGCAGCATCAATGCGATGGTCTACCAGCGGGGCAACCCGCTCGACTTCGACCGCTGGGCCGCCGACGAGGGCGTGGGCGACTGGGACTACGCCCACTCGTTGCCCTACTTCAAGCGGATCGAGACCTCCGACCTGGAGCCGCGCGAGCCGTGGCGCGGCTACTCGGGCCCGCAGCGCATCGAGCGCGGCCCGGTGACCAACCCGCTGTTCACCGCGTTCTTCGACGCCGCCCGCCAGGCCGGGCACCCGATGACCGGGGACATGAACGGCCCGGTCAACGAGGGTTTCGCCCCCTACGAGCGGACGATCCACAACGGGCGCCGGATGTCCGCGGCGCGCGCCTACGTGCACCCGGTGCGTGGCCGGAAGAACCTCGAGGTCCGGTGCAACGCCCTCGCGACCGGCGTCGTGTTCCAGGGCTCGCGGGCGGTCGGCGTGCGCTACCTGCCGCAGGGCCCGGTCGGCGCCCGCCGCGGCGGCGAGTGCTTCGTCTCCGCGGGCGAGGTCGTGCTGGCCGGGGGAGCGATCAACACCCCGCAGCTGCTGCAGCTCTCCGGTGTCGGTGACGCCGCACATCTGGCGTCGCTCGACGTCCCGCTGGTGCACCACCTGCCCGGCGTCGGCGAGGACCTGCAGGACCACCTCGCCGCGCACGTCCAGCACGGGTGCACCCAGCCGATCACGATGGGTATCCTGCGGGAGAAGAAGAACTGGCCCTCGATCGCGGCGAAGTGGCTGCTCGGGCACAACGGCCCCGGCGCGACCAACATCTTCGAGGCGGGCGGGTTCATCCGGTCCCGCCCGGAGATGCCGATCCCGGACCTGATGTTCGGCTTCGCGCCGGTCGCGATGCGGTTCGACCCGGACATGCCGGTGCAGATCCACGGCTACCAGCTGCACATCGGCGCGATGCGGCTCGAGGCCCGCGGGCACGTCAAGATCTCCTCGACGGACCCGACGCGGCACCCGTCGCTGCTCTACAACTTCCTCTCCACCGAGGCCGACCGGCAGTTCTGGATCGACGCCGTCCGGATCGGCCGCGAGCTGCTCGACCAGCCCGCCTTCGCCGAGTTCGACGCCGGCGAGACCTACCCGGGCCGTGCCGAGGTCGACTCCGACCAGCAGATCCTGGACTGGGTGGCCCGGGGCGGGCAGACCGGCCTGCACCCGACGTCGACGTGCCGCATGGGCGTCGACGAGATGTCGGTGGTGGACCCGTCGTCGATGGCCGTGCACGGGGTGTCCGGGCTGCGGGTGGTGGACGCGTCGGTGATGCCCTACTGCCCGAACGGTGCGACCCACGCGCCCACGATGATGATCGCCGAGCGCGCGTCGGACCTGATCCTGGGCAACACCCCGCTGGCGCCGGAGTACGTCGACCGCGGCGCACCCGGCGCCGACCGGGCGTTCGCCTCCGCCGCGACCGGCCCGGTGCCGACGGTGGCACCGGTCCGGTAGTCCCGCCGGACGCCGGCGCCTCAGCGGTCGGCGAGCGCGTCGGCCTCGGCCTGCATGCGGACGGTCTCGCCGCCGTCGGCGCCCCAGAGCAGAGCGGCGTCGGTGGTCGCGCGGCCGAACTCCTCGTGCGCGGCGGAGAACCGGCCGAGGAAGGCGAGGCACTCGGCCCGGATGCCGCGCACCGCGACGCCGACCGGGTGCGGGCGGCCGAGCCAGGAGTCGGTGTCGGCCACGACGTCGTTGAGCTCGTCCGCGGCACCGCGCACGTCGCCGTCGTCGGCGCGGGCCAGGGCGAGGCCGGCACGGGAGGTCAGTGTGTCCGGGTGTCCCGGGCCCAGGACGCGGGCGCGGCGCGCGGCCACGTCGGCGTGCCGGGCGATCGCCTCCCGCGGGCGGTCGGCCAGCCGTAGCGCGACGGCCAGCGCGTCGGCGGCGGTGAGCGAGGCCGGGTGGTCCGGGCCGAGGACCTCGATCCGCAGGCCCGCGTTGCGGATCATCGTCTCCAGACCGGCGACGTCGCGTCCGATCGTCAGGTACGCGGCGGCCAGGTTGCCCTCGGTGACCAGGGTGTCCGGGTCCCGCGGGCCGAGCAGGCGGCGGGTGTCGGACAGGACGGCCTCGAACAGCGGCACCGACTCGGCGACCCGCCCGGCCCGCAGGTAGGCCACGGCGAGCGTGTGGCGCGCCCCGAGGCCCTCCCGGTCCCCGTGGTGCCGGTCGAGCACCGCGCTCTCGAGCATGAACAGCGATCCGGCGAACACCCCGCCGTCGGCGTCCACGGTGGGGCGGGACACGACCGTCATCGGACTCCGATCACTCCAACGGGCTACACGTACCGGTGCGTACGAACGCAGCGTCACGAAATTGTAGTGCGAAGGAGTCGTCCGGCGACAGATCCGCCCGGACGGACCAGATGTGACGGTCGTCAGGTCCTGGGCTACGGCGCCGCCGCGACGGTCTCGCCCAGCCCGGAGCGCAGCGAGGCCAGCGAGCCGGGCAGGTATCCGGTGGCCTGGGTCGCGATCGAGGCCAGCCGTGCGCGGTCGACGTCGGGCTCGAGCACGTCGTCGGCACCGAGGGTGTCCAGCACCGCCGCGGTGAACGCGCCGGGCAGCGTGAACGTGTGCGGGTCGAGCACCATCGCGGCGAGCTCGGTGCCCGGCTGCCGGGCACGCTCGGGGTCGACGGCCGGGTGCCGGTCCCGGCGGCGGCCGAGGCGGCCGCGGGCGGAGTCCCGGCGCAGGATGCCGTCGGTGGTGAGCCGTCGCGCCACCATGTCGTGCAGGATCTCGCCGAGCACTCCGGCCCACGCCCGCACGGTGTAGCCCTCGGGCTCGTGGGCGACGCAGTCCAGGACGTAGCGGGCCGGCTCGTCCAGGCCGACGGCGTCGTTGCGGGTGACCACGATGCGGTCGTCGGCCAGGGTCAGGCGGCCGCCGATGACCAGGTCGGCGACCTGGGTCCCGACCAGGCCGAGGCGCAGCAGCTCCGGGGCGACGCGGACCTTGCCCGACGCCGTGTCGTGCACGATCAGGAAGAACCCGGGGGCCATCCGACCGCGTTCCATCTCCGGGCTCCTCCCATGATCGACGGCGCAGGTCAGGCTACCCGTACCCCGGCGCGCCTCACCCGGCCAGCGTCTGGACGATCAGCACCGCGTTGAGCGCGACCACCAGAGCGGTCACCACGGCCGCGACGACCGTGGTCACCCGATGGTTGACCAGCGTGCCCATGATCGCCCGCTGGGCGGTGAACCAGACCAGCGGCGCCAGCGCGAACGGGATGCCGAACGAGAGCACCACCTGCGAGAGCACCAGGGCCTGCGTCGGGTCCACGCCCAGGCCCAGCACCACCAGCGCCGGGATCAGCGTCAGCAGCCGGCGGGCCAGCAGCGGGATCCGCCGCCGCAGGAACCCGGCCATGATCACCTGGCCGGCGTAGGTGCCGACCCCGGACGAGGCGAACCCCGAGGCCAGCAGCGCGACCGCGAACGCGATCGCGGCGACCTGGTCGAGCTGCACGGTCAGGCCCGCGTAGATGCCCGAGAGCGTGTCGGTGTCCGGGACGGCGGTACCGGCGAACAGGGCGGCCGCGATCACCAGCATGGACAGGTTCACCAGCCCGGCGACGCCCATCCCGAGCACGATGTCCAGACGCCCGGTGCGCAGCAGGAACCGGCGGTCGGCCGGGCTCTGCGCGGTCATCCGGTGCTGCGTCAGGGCCGAGTGCAGGTAGATCACGTGCGGCATGACGGTCGCGCCGAGGATGCCGGTGGCCAGCAGCAGGCTGTCGGTGCCCTCGAACTGCGGCACCAGCCCGGCCAGGGCGGCGGCCGGGTCCACGTCCACCCGGAACAGGGTGCTGACCAGGCCGACCAGGATCACCGCGAGCAACGCGACGATCGCCCGCTCGAACGGCCGGTGCCCGCGTCCCTGCAGTGCCAGCAGCGCGAACGCGATCACGCCGGTGATCAGGCCGCCGGTGAACAGCGGGATCCCGAACAGCAGGTTCAGCGCGATCGCGCCGCCGACCACCTCGGCCAGGTCGGTGGCGATCGCGACCAGCTCGGCCTGGACCCACATCAGGAAGTTGCCGGTGCGCGGCATCCGCTCCCGGCACGTCTCGGGCAGGTTCTTGCCCGTGGCCAGGCCCAGCTTCGCCGAGAGCGACTGGATCAGCATGGCCATCAGGTTGGCCACGATGATCACCCAGAGCAGCAGGTAGCCGTACTGGGCGCCGGCGGCGAAGTTGGTGGCGAAGTTGCCCGGGTCGACGTAGGCGACGGCGGCGACGAACGCCGGGCCGAGCACGACCAGCCGTCCGCGCCAGCCGCTGCGGCGCAGCTCCTCGACCGACCGCTCGGTGCGCTTTCCGGCCGTCGTCACGCCGGGCCCGCGTCGTCCGTGACGGCCGGCCCGGAGATCCGGCCGTGCACCATCCGCGTCAGCGGGGCGCCGAGCGCGTGCCGGTCCCCGCCGGGCAGCACGACCCAGATCGGGCCGCCGAACGGCGACACCTCGTCGATCGCGAGGTCCGCCCCGGGCAGCACACCCAGCCCGCCCAGGTAGCGCAGCGCGTCGCTGTCGCGGTCGGAGACCCGCTCCACCCGGAACCGCTGGCCCGGTTTCGCCGCGGACAGCGGGTCGCCCCACGCCTCCTGGTGCGTCCCGTCCCGCGGTGGGATCGGGTCGCCGTGCGGGTCCCGGTCGGGGTGGCCGAGCAGCGCGTCGATCCGCTGCTCGAGTCGGTCGCTCAGCGCGTGCTCGAGCACCTCCGCCTCGGCGTGCACCTCGTCCCAGGGCACGTCCACGACCCGGGCCAGGAACGTCTCCAGCAGCCGGTGGCGGCGGACGACCTGCAGGGCGGCCCGCTCACCGTGTGCGGTCAGACGCACCCGCCGCGCGTCCGGGCGTTCGACGAGGTCGGTCTGCTCCAGACGCTTGAGCATGGCGGTGGCCGAGGGGGAGGACACCCCGAGCTCGGTCGCCAGCGAGCCGGTGGTCACCGGTGCCCCGCGGTGGGTCAGATCGAAGATGGCCTTCAGATAGTTCTCGTTCGACGCCGAGAGAGCCGACATGAACCGGGATTGTAGGCACGACTACCGGTGTGCGGTAGACCGGCGGCGGCGGTGGTGGTCTCGGCCCGGGGGACTCAGAGCCGGCGATGCATCACGTGGATGCCGGTGACCGTGCCGTCCGGCAGCCGGAACGCCTCCGGCACCGTCCCGACCACGTCGAAGCCGAGCGAGCGCCACAGCCCGACCGCCCGGGTGTTCGCCTGGACCACGGCGTTGAACACCATCGCGTCGAAACCCTGCTCCCGGGCGCGGTCGAGCACGTGGGTGCCCAGCGCCCGTCCGGTGCCGCGCCCCGCCGCGGCGGCGTCGACGGCGAAGCTCGCGTTGGCCACGTGCGCGCCGGGCCCGTCCCGGTTCGGGCCGTACTTCGCGCTGCCCACGACGCGGCCGCCGTCCACGGCGACGACGGTCCGCCACGGGAGCGGCGGCATCCACAACGCGCGTGCGGCGTCCTCACCGATCTCCCGGTCCACCGCATAGGTGCGGCCCTGCGCGAAGACCTCCCGCAGGAACGCCCAGATGTGCGGCCAGTCCTCCGCCGTCGCCTCTCTGATCTCCACGGTCGCGATGTCCACGGGGCCTGTCTACCGCAGGTAGAGGTCCCGGTGTCCGACGTCGAGTGCCTCGACGGCACCGCCGGTCTGCTCGGCGAGCCAGGCGCCGAACGCGGCGTCGGCGCCGTCCGGGACGAGGACGGTGATCGTCACGTCCGGTCCGTGACGGACGTCGCGGACCCGGTACCCGGCCGTGCGCAGCGCGTTCTCCAGCCGCCCCGCGCGGTCGTGCGGGGCGGCGAGGAGGAGCTCCCGGTGACGGACCCGGCGCAGGGTCCCGACCGTGTCCAGGGCCTCGGAGACGGACCGCCCGTAGGCCCGGACGAGACCGCCCGCGCCGAGCTTCGTCCCACCGAACCAGCGCGAGACCACGGCCACGACGTCGGTGAGGTCGCGGTGCAGCAGCACCTCCAGCATCGGGACGCCGGCCGTGCCGGAGGGCTCGCCGTCGTCGCTGGAACGCCGGGCCTGCCCGTCGGCGCCGACCCGCATCGCCGTGCAGTGGTGCGTGGCGGTGTGTCCCTCGGCCCGGACGCGGGCCACCACCGCGGCCGCGGCGTCGAGGTCGGGCACCCGGGCCAGGACGCACCGGAAGCGCGAGCGCGAGATCTCGATCTCGTGCTCGCCGTCCCGGGCGATCACGTACACGCTCCGCAGCCTGTCACGGCCGGGGCGGGACCGGTCGCCGCGACGTGACGCCGATCGCGATGGGCCGGAGCCCGGTAACGATGCCGGGCACCGGCCCGTTACGTACTACAGAGGTCGAGATACGACCTCGGAAGACAGAAGGAGCACCACGTGCCCGAGACCACCCGTGTCCTGTGGAGCGGCCTCGCCCGCATCGCCCGCCGGATCGACGCGTTCACACTGACGGCGTTCAACCCGCACTACCCGAGCCCGGCCGACCGCCGCTGATCCCGGTGCAGGGAACACCCCGCACCGGGACCAGCCGCCTGACAGAGTCGTCAGTGTCCGGGCCGTCAGCGCCCGGGCCGTCGGTGTCCGGGACCGTCAGTGCCCGGCCGGACGGTCGTCCTGCGCGGCCGTCTCCTCCGCGGTCGGCACCTTCAGCGGCCGCGTGACCACCCACACCACGAACAGCGCGCCGATGACCAGCATCCCGATGCCCGTCTCCAGGTTCAGGTTCGAACCGCCGGTCTTGGCCAGGTTCGCCGGGTCGTTGCCGGAGACGATCCCGTTGATCGTCAGCACGATCCCGTAGACGCCGAACAGCAGCGCGATCACGTTGCGCAGGTCGAACAGCGCCGACGCCGAGGTCGACGGCGGGGCGTCCGCTCCCGCCTTGGGGGCGTCCAGTGGACCTTCGGTCATCCCGTTCTCCTTCCCGCTCATCAGCCGAACACCACGTAGAGCACGACGGTCATCGCCAGCACGAGGCCACCGAGCACCGCGGGCGAGCGGTACCAGCCGCCGTCCTCACCCTCGCTGGAGTGCGTGCGGGTCTCCTTCGGCGTCAGGCTCCACACGAGCCCGACCAGCTCGGCGTCCGGCCGGGGCGTGGACACCAGCGACACGACACCGGCCACCGCGGTACCGACCACGAACGCCGCGATCGCGCCGAGGAAGCTGCCGGCCTGGTTGGACAGCGAGAGCACCTCGGTGCGCACCAGGACGTCGATGATCACGGCCGCGGTCGTGCCGGACAGCAGCCCGATCCAGGCCGAGGGACCGGTCATCCGCTTCCAGAACAGCCCCAGGATGAAGATCGCGAACAGCGGTGCGTTGAAGAAGCTGAACAGCGACTGGATGTAGTCCATCAGGTTCGACGAGCCGGAGGCGATGAACGCCGTCCCGATCGCCAGCACGCAGCCGACGATCGTCACGATCCGGCCGACCTGCAGGTAGTAGCGGTCGGTCAGGCCCGGCTTCACCCAGTCCTGCCAGATGTCGTAGGTGAACACCGTGTTGAACGAGCTGATGTTCGCCGCCATGCCGGCCATGAACGCGGCCAGCAGGCCGGCGATCGCCACGCCCAGGATGCCGTTCGGGAGCAGCTCCTTCATCAGCAGCGTCAGCGCGTTGTTGTAGGTGACGCCGTCGACGCTGTCCACGCCCGAGGCCTTGATCTCGGTGATCTGCGGGATGATGATCGCCGAGATCATGCCCGGGATGACGATGACGAGCACGACCAGCGCCTTCGGGAACGCACCGATGATCGGGGTGCGCCGCGCCGCGGACATCGACTTGGCCGACAGCGCGCGCTGCACCTCGGCGAAGTTCGTCGTCCAGTAGCCGAACGAGAGCACGAAGCCCAGACCGAACACGATGCCCAGCACCGAGAGCACCGGGTTCGCGATCTCGGTGAGCGAGGTGCCCGGCCAGGCCGAGAGGTCGTTCTGGCCGCCCGGACCGTTGAGCACCGCCTCGCGCAGGCCGTCGTAGCCGCCGACCCGGTTCAGGCCGGCCAGCGTCAGCGGGATCAGCAGCGCCAGGATCACGAAGAACTGCAGGACCTCGGTGTAGATCGCCGCGGACAGCCCGCCCAGGGTGATGTAGCCGAGGACGATGACGGCGGCGACCGGGATCGCGACCGTCAGCGGCCAGCCGAGCAGCGCCTCCAGCACGATGCCCAGCGAGAACAGGTTGACGCCCGCGATCAGGATCGAGGCGACCGCGAAGATCACCGACTGCACACGCTGGGTGGTCCGGTTGAACCGCATGAACAGGAACTCGGGCACGCTGCGGGCCTTGGAGCCGTAGTAGAACGGCATCATGACCAGGCCGAGGAACACCATCGCGGGGATGGCGCCGAGCCAGTAGTAGTGCACGGTCGGGATGCCGTACTGAGCCCCGTTGGCGACCATGCCGATGAGCTCGATGGCGCCGAGGTTGGCCGAGATGAAGGCCAGCCCGGTGATCCACGCCGGCATGGACCGGCCGGAGAGCAGGAAGTCCAGGCTCGAGGAGATCGAGCGTCGTGCGGCGAAGCCGATCCCGAGCACGAGCACGAAGTAGAAGGCGACCAGCAGGTAGTCGACCAGGTTCGGGTTCAGGCGGAGGGCGTCCTGGGCCAGGGTCATGACACCGGACCCTTCCTCGGAGCCCGCCCCCGGGCCGTGTCGCTGAGAGACATTGCGACTCCTCGACGTTGAGTGACACCGTTGCGGGTGTGGCCTGGCCCACAGCGGACCGAACCATCGAACAACATAGCTCCCGCTCGGACAGAAGTGAACATCAACGAGCAGATTCGATACCGGACGGTGACCCGGCATCACCGCTGATCATCAAGCTGGGGCCATGTTCGGGTCCGGGGCCAGCGGTTATTGCTGTCGGTGCGGATTTGTTGCATTCTGTGCGGGTGAGCTGTCTCGGTGTCGAGTGGGTGTCGCGGTCCGCGGTGCGGCGGCCCGGATGAGCCTGCTGGCCGAGCAGCGCCGGGACGTGATCGTCGAGCAGGTGCGGGCGCGGGGTGCGGTGCGGGTCTCGGAGCTGGCCGAGCACCTGGGCGTGTCCGACATGACGGTGCGGCGCGACCTCGACGTGCTGGCGCGGCGCCGTCTGGTGGACAAGGTGCACGGCGGCGCGACGGCCGTCGGCGAGCACTCCACCGAGGAGCCGGGCTTCACCGCGAAGATCACTCGCGAGCTCGAGGAGAAGGACGCGATCGCCGCGGCCGCGGCCGGGCTGGTGGAGCCGGGCGCGGCCGTCGGCCTCTCGGCCGGCACCACGACCTGGCGCCTGGCGCACCGCCTCGCCGCGATCCCGCGGCTCACCGTCGTCACGAACTCGCTCGCGGTGGCCGACGTGCTGCACGCCCAGGGCGCGGAGTCCCGCGGCACGACGGTGATCCTGACCGGAGGCGTGCGGACCCCGTCCGAGGCGCTGGTCGGGCCGGTCGCGGTCGCCGCGCTCGAGTCACTGAACCTGGACCTGGTGTTCCTGGGCGTGCACGGCATGACCGCGGCGGCCGGGTTCACCACCCCGAACATGACCGAACGCGACACCAACCGGGCGCTCGTCGACGCCGGGCAGAAGCTGGTGGTCGTCGCCGACCACACCAAGTGGGGCACGGTCGGCATCTCCACGATCGCCGAGCTCGGTGAGGCCGACGTGCTGGTCACCGACGAGGGCCTCGCCGAGGCCGACCGTGCCGTGCTCGAGGGCGAGGTCGACCGCTTGATCGTCGCGCAACCGGGACACCCCGGTGCCGGCACCACAGGAGGAAGTACGTGAAGAAGACGTCCACGCGGCTCGCGGACGGGCGGGAGATCCTCTGGTACGACGAGCACCCCGACCGCGACGGGGTCGTCCGGAACGCCGAGACCACCCACGACACCCGTGACCTGCCCCGCGTGGTGCCGGCCTCGCAGCTGCGCTACGACGCGCTGGCGGGTGAGTGGGTCACGATCGCCGCGCACCGCCAGGACCGGACCTACCAGCCCCCGGCCGACCAGTGCCCGCTATGCCCGAGCCGCGACGGCCGGGCCACCGAGGTGCCGGCGCCGACCTACGACGTCGTCGCGTTCGAGAACCGGTTCCCCTCCTTCGGCAGCGAGCCGGGGTCACCGCCGCCGGACGTGTCCGGGCCGGACCCGGTGGCCGCGGCCGGGCGCTGCGAGGTCGTCTGCTTCACCTCCGACCACGACCGCTCGTTCGGGAGGCTGACGCCGGAGCGGGTGCGGACCGTGCTGGAGGTCTGGGCGGACCGGACGGCGGAGCTGGGCGCGCGCCCGGGCGTGCGCTACGTGTTCCCGTTCGAGAACCGCGGTGCCGAGATCGGCGTGACGCTGGCGCACCCGCACGGGCAGGTCTACGCCTACCCCTACGTCCCGCCGTTCCCGCAGCGCATGCTCGCCCACGCCGCCGAGCACCTCGAGCGCACCGGCGAGAACCTGTTCGACGCCGAGCTGGCCGCGGAACGGGCGGGGGAGCGCGTCGTCGTCGCCGGCGAGCACTGGACGGCGTTCGTGCCGCGCGCGGCCCGCTGGCCGGTCGAGGTGCACCTCTACCCGCACCGCGCCACCACCGACCTGCCGGCGCTCGACGAGGCCCAGCGCGCCGAGTTCCCGGTCGTCTACCTGGAGCTGCTGCGGCGCCTGGACGCGCTCTACGACGACGAGCTGCCCTACGTCGCGGCCTGGCAGCAGGCCCCGGTGCGCCCGGAGGACGGCCGCGACCTGGCCCGGCTGCACCTGCGCGTGCACACCGTCCGCCGCGGCCCGGGGAAGATCAAGTACCTGGCCGGGTCGGAGTCCGGGGCGGGGGCGTTCATCAGCGACGTCATGCCCGAGGCGATCGCGGCGCGTCTGCGGGAGCTCGCGTGAGCGACCCGGCCGACCTGACCGCCGTCGAGCTCGCCGGGCTGATCGGCCGTGGCGAGCTGTCCGCGCGGGAGCTGATGGCCGCCTGCGCGGAGCGGATCGGGCGGACCAACGGGCGCGTCAACGCGATCGTCACGCTCGACCTGGAAGGTGCGGGCGCCGCCGCGGCCGCCGCCGACGAGCGCTTCGCCCGCCGGGGCCCGGACGGGCCGCTGCACGGCCTGCCGATGGCGCACAAGGACACCCACCTCACCGGCGGCATGCGCACGACGTTCGGCTCGCCGCTGATGGCCGACCACGTCCCGGACTCCGACGAGCTCGTCGTCGCCCGCGCGGCCGCGGCCGGCGCGATCCGGGTGGGCAAGACGAACGTCCCGGAGTGGGCGGCCGGGTCGCACACCGTGAACCCGGTGTTCGGCGCGACGCACAACCCCTACCGGCACGGGCGCAGCGCCGGCGGGTCCAGCGGGGGAGCGGCGGCCGCGCTGGCCACCGGCATGGTCCCGCTCGCCGAGGGCAGCGACATGGGCGGCTCGCTGCGCAACCCGGCCGCGTTCTGCAACGTCGTCGGGTTCCGCCCGACCCCAGGACGGGTCCCGAGCCACCCCGCGCAGCTCTCGCGCCAGACCCTGGCCGTGCAGGGCCCGCTCGGGCGGACCGTCGCCGACGTCGCGCTGCTGCTGTCGGTGCTGGCCGGGCCCGACCCGCGGGCGCCGCTGTCGCTGTCCGAGCCCGGGTCGGCCTTCGCCCCGCCGCTGGACGCCGGGGTGGACGGGCTCCGGGTGGCGTGGGCTCCCGACCTCGGCGGACGGGTCCCGGTCGACGCGCCGGTCGCGCGGGTGGTCGCGGACGCGGTGACGGTGCTGGAGGGGCTCGGCGCCCGGGTCGAGCCGGACTGCCCGGACCTCGACCTCGCCGACCCGGTCTTCACCACGCTGCGGGCCTGGCAGTTCCTGCTGGGCTTCGGGCCGCTCGTCGACCGCGACCCGGACCGGGTCAAGGCGACGATCCGGGCCAACGTGGACGTCGGGCGGGCCCTGACCGTCTCCGACCTGGGGCTGGCGGCGCAGCGGCAGAGCGCGCTGCACGAGGTCGTCGTCGAGTTCTTCGAACGGTACGACGTGCTGGTCTCCCCGACCGTGCAGGTCGAACCGTTCGATGTGGGACTCGAGTACCCGACGTCCGTCGCGGGTGTCCGCCAGCCCGACTACCTGGGCTGGATGCGGTCGTGCACGCTGATCAGCGCGACCGGCTGCCCGGCGGTGTCGGTGCCGGCGGGGTTCACCGCCGCGGGGTCACCGGTCGGGCTGCAGATCGTGGGGGCACCCCGCGCGGACCGGAAGGTCCTCGAGGTCGCCGCCGCGTTCGAGACCGCCACCGGACACGGCCGGCGGCGGCCGGCTCCCTAGGGAGCGGTCACATCCGCTTCGCGTTGTGGAACGGCATCGCGTCGATGTCGGAGTACTTCACCGGCTCGCCCTCGGTGCTGGCGTGCAGGATCTTGCCGTTGCCGGCGTAGATGCCCACGTGGCTGACCGGGGAGTAGAAGAACACGACGTCGCCGGGCTTGAGCTCGTCCTTGCTGACCGACTCGCCCTCCTGCGACTGCGCGGAGGAGTTGCGCGGGAGGTCCTTGCCGACCTGCTCGAAGGCCCACTTCATCAGGCCGGAGCAGTCGAAGGCGTTCGGGCCGTCGGCGCCCCAGACGTAGGGCTTGCCCAGCTTGGTCTTCGCCGCGGCCAGGGCCTGGGCGCCGAGGCCGGAGCCGGCGTCCTCGGAGACGGACGAACCGCCGCCGTTGTCGTCGCCGTCGTCGCCACCGCCACCCTGGGCGGCGGCACGGGCGGCCGCGGCGCGACCGGCCGCGGCGGCCTGGTCGGCGGAGGCCTTCTTGGCGGCGGCGAGGTTGGTCGAGGCGATGCGCGCGGCGTCGGCCTGGTCGAACGCGGCCGGGACCATGCTCGCGGCCTGCGAGAGGTCCTTCGCGAAGGAGGCACCCGCGGCGCTCTGGCCGCCGGACGCGGCCTGACCGGCCTTCGTCGCCGGGACCTGCAACTTCATCGTCGCCGACTCGGCGCCGGCGAGGTCGACCGGACGGTTCTGCGTGTCGGTGGTGTCGTCGGAGGGGGCGTCGACGGCGGCGACCACGCCCATGACGGCGGTCGCGCCGATCATGGTGGCGCCCATCGTGGCGACGACGGCGCGGGGGTTGCGCCCGAACACGCCGGAGTCGGAGGTGCCCCCGCGGATCATGCCGACGGGCGAGAGCCCGGCCGGGACGTCCTGGGTCACGACGGTGCCGGAGGCCTCGGCCTCACGACGGCTCGCGCGGGTCGGGCGGTCGAAACCGGCCTCCGCGTAGCGCGAGAGCAGCTCGGCGGCCGAGATGCCCTCGTCGGAGTCGGAGTCGTGCCGGGACCGGGTGACCGTCTCGGGGGAGCGGTCGGACTCGGGGCGCAGCGCAGTGGTCATGCGTGTGTGTCCTCAGCCGCGACGGGCTGCGTGGGTTCCGGTCGGGGGACCGGCGCAGACTCGTCCCCACCTCGTACTGATGGGCGCCAGGGGGAGTGTCGGCAGGCGGGGAGCGGTGACCGACCAGGCGCACCACCCGACTTCTCGTCGGGCGACGTCAGAAACCGTAACCGGTCCGTGACGACGCCGCCGGACCGCCTCGCGTCGGTTGCGACGAACGGCGTCCTGTGAGCGACCCGCGTGCGGTCCCTCCGCCGAATGGTTGTCTGCGGGGGTGCTCGGCTGCGCCGGAGAGGATCAGCGACGCGACGAGCGGTAGCCGGGACCGATCGGAGTCGTCGGACGGGGTTCTGTAAACATCGTGGGGGAACGCCCGCCGTCCCCACCCGCCGACCCCCGCCGAACCCCGACCGGAGGCCACCGCCGTGACCGTCCCTGGGCCCGGAGCGATCTGGGTCGGCCAGACCGAGCGCCGCCGTCCGGCCGGTGTCCTCCCGCCCGGCGTCATGGTGGCGCGGCACTTCGTCGCCGCCCGGCTCCTCGTCACCGCCGGTGGCGTCCCGGTCGGCCAGGTGGACGTGCCGCTGAGGGCCGGTGCCGCGTCCCCGGCCGCGGTCGCGGCCGCCGTCGCCGCGGGAACGGGGGCCACGCCCGACCCGGCCCCGCCGCCGGTCTCGGACGAGCCGCTGACGGTCGTCGTCGCCACGAGGGACCGTCCGGGCAGCGTGGACCGCTGCGTCCGCGCGATCCTGGCCGGCGACCACCCGGCGGTGACGGTGCTGGTGGTGGACAACGACCCGCCGGACGACCGGACCGAGCAGGTGGTGCGCCGGATCGACACGGAGATGTACGCGGGGCGCCCGTCCCCGGTGCACTACGTCCGCGAGATGCGCCGCGGGGCGTCGGCCGGGCGCAACCGGGGCCTGCTCGACGCCCGGACCCCCGTGGTCGCGTTCACCGACGACGACACCGAGCCCGACCGGTCCTGGGCCTCGCGCATCTCCGGCGCGTTCGCCGCCGACCCGGAGCTGACCGGGATCAGCGGCCCGGTGCTGGCCGCGCGGCTGGGCACGCCCCAGGAGCAGGCCGCCGACACCGCCCTGGCCTGGAACAAGGGCTACGAGCCGCGCCGCTTCTCCCTCGACGAGCCGCCGGAGGACTCGGCGGTGTTCCCGTTCTCCCCGGGGCTGTTCGGGATCGGGGCGAACATGGCGGTCCGCCGCGACGCCGTGCTGCGCCTGGGCAGCTTCGACGAGGCGCTCGGCCCGGGCGCGGAGACCCGTGGCGGCGAGGACATCGAGCTGCTGGTGCGGATCGTGCTGGACGGGCAGGTGCTCGGCTACGTGCCCTCGGCGTTCGTCTGGCACCACCACCGCCCCGGCGACGACGAGCTCCGCGCCCAGATGCGCGGCTACGCGCTGGGGCTCGGGGCGTTCCTCGGCAAGGTCGCGCTCGACCCGCGGGCCCGCGCCGTCGCCCTGCGCCGGGCCCCGGCCGCGCTGGCGCGCCTGCGCCACGTCATCCGCCGCGAGTCCGGCGAGGACGCCGGGGGTGGCTCCGACGCCGCCCGCGACGCGCTGCCCTCCGGTGCGGGACGGCGCAAGCTGCGCGGCCTGCTCAGCGGGCCCGTGCTCTACGTGCGGGCCCGCCGCCGGGTCCGCGACTCCGACGGCTCCGCGCCGCCGATGACCTTCCCGGTCGACCGGCCGGCCGCGGACGTCCCGGAGCGGTCCCCGGACGTCGCCGACCCGCCCGCAGGCCCGCCCGCGGACCGGCCCCCGGCGGCGTAGCGGCCCGGGGTGACGCCCAGCGTGCGGGCGAAACGCCGGGTCAGGTGGGCCTGGTCGTAGAAGCCGGCGGCCTGCGCGGCGTCGGCCGGGGACGCGCCGTCGAGCAGCAGGCGGCGGGCGAGGTCGACCCGGCGTCCGTCGAGGTAGCGGTGCGGCGGGATGCCGAACTCCCGGGAGAACGCCCGGACGAGGTGCGTCGGGTGCGCGTGCAGGACCCGTGCGGCCTCGTCGAGCGTCATCCCGGAGCGCACCCTGGTGTCGAGCAGCTGCCGCAGGCGGTCGGCCAGCGTGGGGCCCGGGGCCGCCGGCGCGACGGGGCGACCGCCCAGGTGCCCGGCCAGCCGCTCGGCGACGAACGCGAAGCGGCTCTGCGCGTGCAGCGCCCCGTCCGGGTCGGTCAGCGCGCGGTGCAGCGTGTCCAGGCGGTCCCGCAGCACCGGGTAGGCGTGGCGGACGAACCGGGCGTGCAGCACCTCGGCGATCCCGGGCACGTCCGGCCGCCATGCGGTGACCCGGTCGGCGGGCTCCGGCCGGCGCGGCGCAGCCATGTCAGGAACGTACAAGACCGCCGCGCCCCCGCGGGGCACGCTCGGGCCTCATGACCGCCCCGTCCGCGACCACCACACCGGTCCGCTTCCCGACCAAGATCGCCGTCGTCGTCCGCGAGGACCTGGAGCCCTGGCAGGCCCTGAACGTGACCGCGTTCCTGTCCGCCGCGGTGTCCGCGGCCGTCCCGGAGATCCTCGGCGGGCCCTACGCCGACGCCGACGGCACCGCCTACCTCGCGACGTTCGGTCAGCCCGTGCTCGTGCTCACCGGTGACCGGGACACGCTGCGCGCCGCCCGGAGCAGGGCCGTCGGGCGGGGTCTGCCGGTCGCGGTGTTCACCGCGGACATGTTCGTCACCGGCAACGACCACGACAACCGCGCCGTGGTCGCCGCCGTCCCGGGCGAGGAGCTCGACCTGGTCGGGATCGCCGTGCACGGGCCGCGCAACGGCGTCGACAAGGTCGTCAAGGGGTCCCGGATGCACCCCTGAACGGCGTCAGGCCCCGATCGGGCGGCGGTCGGTCTCCGGGGCGTCGAGCTCCTCCGGCGCGGGGGCGTCGGCGCGACCCAGGGCGCTGCGGTAGATCGCACCCAGCGACCGCGCCCACCCCCCGGCCTCGAACCGCTCCAGGAACCGCGCCCGGGCCGCCTCGCCCTGGCGCCGGCGCAGCTGCGGGTCGCGGACCAGGCGGACCAGCTCGTCGGCGATCCGCGACGCCGCGACCGGCACCAGCGCGCCGGTGTCCCGGGTGACGATCTCCGGGATGCCGCCCACCCGGGTCGCGATCGCGGGCACGCCCGCGCCCTGGCCCTGCACCAGCACCCGCGGCATCGTGTCGTGCCGGGTGGTGTGGAGCTGGACGTCGGCGGCGCGCAGCAGGTCGACCGGGTCGGCGTGGCGGCGGAACCGCACGTGCGCGGAGAGCATGTCGTCGCCCGCGACGCGCGACTCCAGCCACGGGCGCAACGGCCCGTCGCCGCTGAGTACGACGGTCACCGGCTCGCCGGAGGGCAGCTCGGCCAGCGCATCGAGCAGCATGTCCTGGCCCTGGCCACGGCGCATCGGGGCCACCGAGACGGCCACCACGTCGTCGTCGCCGATGCCGAGCCCGCGCCGCAGCCGTGCCCGCTCCTCCGGCGTGCCGACGCCGGGGTCGGCCGCGCCGTCCGGGACGATCGACAGGCCCGCGGTGGACCCGGCGACCCGGCGGTACCAGTCCCGCTGCAGCCGTGACGTCGCGATCGTGCGGGTCATGAAGCGCTTGCGGGCCAGCACCTTGGCCGTGCGCCGGATCCGGTCGCCGCGGTCGGCGGGCAGGTCGTGGACGTGGTGCAGCGTCGACACCGCCGGCAGCTTCAGCCGGGCGGCCGCGGCCGAGCCGACGACGTCCGGGCGCACCTCGTGGGTGTGCACGATGTCCACGCCGTGCTCGCGCAGGGCCTCGGCCACCTTGAGCACGGCACGGGGGTCCCACGGGGCCACGTTGAGCTCGACGGTCTGCGCGCCGTGCCGGGCCAGGGCCGCGGCGACGCCCGGGTGCGCGGTCGGCGTCAGCGCGACGACCACCATCTCGATCTCCTCCGGCCCTCCGGCCGCGGCGAGGTCGACCAGCGCTGCCGCGACGCCGCGCGGGTCCAGCGACTCGACCAGATGTCCGATCTTCACGTCCGTATGCCTCCCGGAGGTGGGTACCTCGTTCGGGAAGACGACCCTACCGACCGTCCCTCACCGGTGGCGGGTCGTGGCGCTGCGCGGATCGGGGGACACCCGGACGCGGCCGCCTACGCCGGTGAGGTGATCGCCGTCCCCGTCCGGCGGCCGCCGTTCGCCGGGGGTGTGGCGCATGCCGCCGCCCGGTGCACGGACCTGGTCCATTACCGTCGGCGGCATGCGGACCGTGCTGGTGATCGGGATCGGGGCCGGTGACCCGGACCACCTGACGCTGCAGGCCGTCGACGCCCTCCGGCGGGCCGGGGTCTTCTTCGTCATCGACAAGGGCGGGGACAAGGACGACCTCCTGGCCCTGCGCACCGAGATCCTGCGCCGGCACCGGCCCGACGGCGACTTCCGGCTGGTCCCGGCCACGGACCCGCCGCGCGACCGGGGCGAGCTGGCCGACGCCGACTACCGCGACGTCGTCGTCGACTGGCAGGACCGCCGTGCCGCGCTCTACCGGACGATGCTGACCGACGAGCTGCCCGACGGCGCGACCGGCGCGTTCCTGGTCTGGGGGGACCCGTCGCTCTACGACGGCACGCTGCGGCTGCTCGACCGGGTGCTCGACGGCATGCCGGACCGGGCGGACTGGCGGGTGGAGTCGATCGCCGGGATCTCCAGCGTCGCCGCCCTGGCCGCGGCGCACCGGCTGATCCTGAACCGGGTCGGGCGCCCCGTGCTCATCACGACCGGCCGCCGCATCGAGGGCGGCCTGCCCGACGACGCCGACGACGTCGTCGTGATGCTCGACGGGCGGACGGCGTTCGCGACGCTGCCCCCCGAGCAGAGCAAGGACATCCACATCTACTGGGGTGCCTACCTGGGCACCTCCTACGAGCTCCTGGTCTCCGGCCCGCTGGACGAGGTGTGTGACGAGATCGTGCGCGTCCGGGAGGACGCCCGCGGTCGGCGAGGCTGGATCATGGACACCTATCTGCTGCGCCGAGGTGAAGGACAGCGATGACGCCGCTTGCGGAGGGGACGAACTGATGGGCGAGGCGTCGATGATGCTGCCCCTGCTGCGGGAGGGGCTCGCGCCGGCGGAGGAGCTCACCGAGCTGCGCGGACGGCTGCCGGTGGCCGGGATGGAGATCCCGGACGAGATCGGGGTGAAGGCGTGGCTGGTCAGCGGCTACGCCCAGGTGCGCGAGGTGCTCGGTGACCCGGGCCGGTTCTCCAACGACCTGTCGCACCTGGCCGGGACCGGGATCGAGGCACTGGCCGAGCAGGACCCGGGTGGTCTCGGCTTCCGCGACCCGCCCGAGCACACCCGCCTGCGCCGCCTGCTGACCCGCGAGTTCACCGTGCGCCGGCTCTCCCGCCTCCAGCCCCGGATCGACGCACTGGTCACCGAGCTGCTCGACGACGTCGAGGCCGCGGGCCCGGGCGCGGACCTGGTGGAGCGCTTCGCCGTGCCGCTGCCCTCCCAGGTGATCTGCGAGCTGCTCGGTGTCCCGGACTCCGACCGGGCCGAGTTCGAGCGTCGCAGCACGGCGCGCTTCGACATGATCGCCCAGTTCGACAACGCCCTCGACGTGGTCAACGAGTCGATGGACTACCTGCGCGGCCTGGCCGCCCGGGAGCGTGCGAACCCGGGCGAGGGCCTGCTCGGGGCGCTGGTGCGCGAGCACGGCGACGCGGTGTCCGACGAGGACCTCGCGGCGCTCGCCGACGGCGTGCTCACCGGCGGCCACGAGACGACGGCCAGCATGGTCGCGCTCGGCGCACTGGAGCTGATGCGCCACCCCGAGCAGGTGGAGGCGCTGCACCGCAACCCGCACGACGTCGTCGAGGACCTGCTGCGCTCGATGTCGGTGGTGCAGGTGGCGTTCCCCCGTTTCGCGCGGGAGGACACCGAGGTCGCCGGACGGGCGATCGGCAAGGGCGACGCGATGATCTGCTCGCTGTCCGCGGCGAACACCGACCCGGCCGCGACCGGGTCCGGGCACCTCGCCTTCGGCTACGGCATCCACCGCTGCGTCGGTGCCGAGCTGGGCCGGATGGAGCTGCGTGCCGCGCTGCCGGCGCTGTTCTCCCGCTTCCCGGGCCTGACCCCGCAGATCGACGACGAGGACGACCTCGAGCTGCGGTCGTTCTCGATCGTGTTCGGTATGGAGACGCTGCCCGTCCGCTGGTGACCGGGGCCACACCGCAGTAGGAGAGCAATGCGCTACGCCGACGGACCCACCGCCGAGTCCGAGATCGTCGTCGACGCCCCGGCCGAGGCCCTGTGGCCGCTGGTCACGGACCTGTCGCTGATGGCCGAGCTCTCCTCGGAGCTGCAGCGCGTGGACTGGCTCGACGGCGCGGACGGCCCGGCCTCCGACGTCCGCTTCCGCGGCCACAGCGCGCACTCCGCGATCGGGGAGTGGAGCACCGTCTCGACGGTGACGGTCTGGGAGCCGGGCCGCCGCTTCGGCTGGGAGGTCGAGCGGGACCAGCCCGGGGGCCCGGCCGCGTCGTGGCTGTTCGAGCTGGCTCCGGCCGGCGGCGGTACCCGGGTACGCCAGTGGGCCCGTCTCGGGCCCGGCCCGTCCGGCCTGACCCCGGCGATCGAGCGCCGGCCGGACAAGGAGGAGCGGATGGTGGCCGTCCGGCTCGACGAGTGGCGCTCGGCCATGGAGGCCAACCTGGCCGCGTTCAAGGAGCGGGCCGAGAGCGGCTCGTGAGCTCCGACGGACCGGCGGCACGAGGTCCGGAGTAGACGCCGGACCTCCCGTCCCGACCCGGGCGCCGCCCCGCGGCGGGGGTGAGCGGATCTTTTTCTGCGCCGACCCGTATCCCCGCGCCGTCGCGCTCGTTGAACGGTCAGGACGACGACCAACCTGAGAACTCTCCCGGTGTTCGTCGTAGATCATGCAGCCGTTCGGTCCAGTGGACCCGGCACTCGTCGCGTCAGGGCACCGACGAACGCGCGGATCGCATTGCCCCTCTCAGGAAAGCAACCTCCCGCGGGTGACGTTTCGTAGCGTCACGTCCCGGACGAACCGAGCGAAATCGACCGTGCGGCCCCTCCCCAGGGGTGCCCCCGCTCCCCGGCCGCGCCGCGTCGATCAGGTTCTCCGCCGATGCTCCCCGCACGTCGCCGATCGGCGACCGGAAGGACCTGCAGAGATGGGTAAGCACACCCTCCCCGGAAAGCGCCAGCCCCTCCTCGACCGGCCCTCCGCCCGGGCCCGCCACGCCGCGCCCTCGACCGGCGCCGGGCGGCGCCTGGCCGCGCCCGCCGCGCTGACCGCGCTGCTGCTGGCCTCCGGTGGGACGGCCGGCACCGCGTTCGCGGGGGAGGGGAGCGACTCGGGCGGCGACTCCGGATCGAGCAGCTCCTCCGACTCGGGATCCTCGTCGGGCTCGATGTCGGGCTCGGTGTCGGGCTCGATGTCGTCGTCCTCCGGTTCCGCGTCGGGCTCCACCTCCGACGACTGCGACACCGACGCGCAGGACGCCTCCGGCGGCGCGGACTGCGACGACTCCGGTTCGCCGGTGAAGGCCGTGACCGGGTCCGACCTCGTCGGGTCCGTGATGGACCCGGGCGGGTCGAAGGACTCCGGCGGCTCTGAGTCGGGTGGTAAGGACTCCGGCGACCAGGACTCGCGTTCGCAGGACGCGTCCTCGGACGACTCGGACGACTCGGACACGGAGGACTCCGCGACAAAGGACTCCGGCGCGAAGGGCTCGTCCTCCCAGGACTCCGGATCCGCGGGCTCGGGCTCGAAGGACGGCGCGTCCGCCTCCGGCTCGTCCTCGGCGTCCGGCGGTTCGTCGCTGCCCGGTACCGACCTGCTCGGCTCGGCCGTGCCCGGCACCGACGTGCTCGGCTCGCTGACGAAGGGTGCGGGTGGTCTCACCGGCGCCGCCTCCGGTCAGGCGTCCGGCAACGCCACGGGTGCGGACGCCTCCGCCCAGGGCTCGACGTCGACGGGATCGCAGGGCTCGGGCGCGAAGGACTCGGGCGTCAAGGACCCGGGCGCTACGGACTCCGGCGCGAAGGGCGCTGCGGCGAAGGACTCCGGCGCGAAGGGCGCTGCGGCGAAGGACTCCGGCGCGAAGGGCGCTGCGGCGAAGGACTCCGGCGCGAAGGGCACCTCGGCGTCCGGTTCGGCGTCGGGCTCCGCGACCGCGCCCGCTCCCTCCGCCCCGTCGTCCGACGGCGGCCCCCTGGCCGGGCTCGCCGGCGTGACCTCGGGCATCGGCAAGGCCCCCGACCTGGTGTCGGCGACGTCCGGCCTGAAGTCGCTGCCCGACCCGACGAAGGTGACCACCGGCCTGGGCTCCGCCGCCCCCGGCGGCGACGCGGCGAACTCGGCCGTGAACGCCGTCGGCAACCTGACCGGCACCGCGATCGGCACCGACGACGAGGCCCCCGCCTCCGCCACCTCCCCGATCTCCGCGCCCGGCGCGCCGGCCGACGTGGACGGCATCGCCGGTCTGGCCCAGCTCCCCGGTCTCGGCGGGCTCGGCGGCAAGGACGCGGCACTGCCGAAGGCCCCGGCCGTCCCCGGCCTCAGCGGCACCGGCGCCGGTCAGGGCCTGCCCGACGTCCCGCTGCTGACCACCGGCAACGGCCCGCTGAAGGGCCTGGCCGACAGCACGAGCCTGCCCGACGTCTCCGGCGTCACGGGCAAGGACGGCCTGGCCCCCGACCTGTCGCCGCTGGCGAAGGCCGCCGGTCTGCCGGACTACTCCGGTCTCGGTGGCCTGCCCGACATCGCCGGTGTGGCCGGCGGTCCGAGCAACGGCCCGACCACGACGACGCTGTCGTCGAAGAGCCCCGACGGCATCAACGGCACGGCCACGATGGACGAGAACCGGGTCACCGGCACCGCGACCGGGATGGACCCGAACGCCGAGTACGTCAGCTTCTTCTACGGCGCCACCAGCAGCGCGACCAACCAGAACCCGTGCATCGTCGACGGCACCAACCCGCTCCCGGCGGGTCAGACCGTCGGTACCTGGGACGTCGACGAGAACGGCAACGGCACGCTGTCGGCCGACAACCCGCTCGGCAACATGTACAAGCTGCAGGCCGGCACGATGTCGATCCGCAAGGTCGAGCACGGCTTCGACAAGTCCACCGCGCTGCCGGTGAACCCGGCCAGCTACTCGCTGGCGAGCTGCGGCGACGTCAACCGCGTCTCCACCGCGGACGCGGCGACGAACGCGGTGCCGAAGCTGCCGACGACGAACCTGCCGAAGGTCCCCTACGTCTCGGGTCCCGGCCTGCAGGGCTGATCGACACGCGCGGCGACGCGCGGGCGGGCGGGCACTGTGGTCGGATCGGGAGCATGGCTTCCGCAGTGGACACCCTGCTCGACCGCACGATCGTGGGCGGCTACTCCAAGCTGGGGTACCTGGCCCGGCACGCCGGCTGGACCGGTGACCGGGCCGACCCGGCGCTCGGGTCCCTCGTGGACCGGGTCGCGCTGGTCACCGGGGCGAGCTCCGGGCTCGGGGAGGCCACCGCGGCCGGCCTGGCCCGGCTCGGCGCGAGCGTGCACCTGCTGGTGCGCAACGAGGACAAGGGGCAGCAGTCCCGGGCCCGGATCCAGGCGCAGGTGCCCGACGCCCGGCTGACGCTGGAGGTCTGCGACGTCGGCGAGCTGGCCGACGTCCGCCGGTTCTGCGCCGACTTCGTCACCCGCGTCCCGGCGCTCGACGTCCTGGTGCACAACGCCGGGCTGATGCCGCCGGAGCGCTCCGAGACCTCCGAGGGCAACGAGCTCACCCTCGCCGTCCACGTCCTGGGCCCGCATCTGATGACCGAGCTTCTCACCGGCGTCCTGAAAGCCGGGGCGGAGCGTTCGGGCACCGACAGCCGGGTGCTGATCGTCGCCTCGGGCGGCATGTACGCCCAGCCGCTCAAGGTCGACGACCTGCAGTACGAGCAGGGGAACTACGGCGGCACGTCGGCCTACGCCCGGACCAAGCGGATGCAGGTCGTGCTGGCCGGGCTGTGGGCACGCGAGCTGGCCGGCACCGGCGTCACGGTGCACGCGCTGCACCCGGGATGGGCCGCGACGCCGGGCGTCACCGGTTCCATGCCCGGGTTCGACAAGGTGGTCGGCCCGCTCCTGCGGACTCCGGAGCAGGGCGCCGACACGGCCGTGTGGCTCGCCACCGCACCGTCCCGCGCCGTGGGCACCGGACGCTTCTGGCATGACCGCGCCCCGCGCCCCGCGCACTACTTCCCGTGGACCCGCGAGACCGGCGCCGACCAGGAGCTCTTCTGGGAGAAGGTCACCGCTTTGGCACCGGCCACCCCCTGACCCACGCCACCCCACCCCGAGCGCCCCGGGGGCCGGGGGTCAGGAGTCCCAGGCGACCAGCAGCTCGCGCGGGCCGCGGACCAGGGCGCCGGACTTCCACTCGACGTCGTCCGGTGCGCCGGCCAGGCGCAGGTCCGGGAACTCGCGGAGCAGCTCGCCGAGTGCGACCTGCAGCTCCATCCGGGCCAGCTGCGCGCCCAGGCAGTGGTGCGGGCCGTGCCCGAACGCCATGTGCGGGTTGGACTCCCGGTCGGTGTGCAGCTCCTGCGGGTCCTCGAACAGCTCGGCGTCCCGGTTCGCGGCGTGGATGGCGACCATGACGGCGTCACCCGCCCGCACCGTCACCCCGCCCATCTCGACGTCCTCCAGCGCGACGCGCGGGAACCCGGCCCCGGCGCCGAGCGGGACGAACCGCAGCAGCTCCTCGACGGCGGGGGCGACCGCGTCCGGGTCGGCGCGCAGCGAGTCGGCCAGTCCCGGCGTGCTCAGGATCGTGAACGTGAAGTTGGCCAGGTGGTTCATCGTCGTCTCGTGCCCGGCGATCAGGATCCCGACGCCGAGCGCGAGCAGCTCGTCCTCGCTGAGCCGGTCCTCGTCGTCGCGCGCCGCGACCAGGGCGCTGAGCAGGTCGTCGGCCGGTTCCGCGCGCCGCGCCGCGATCAGCCGCGCCATGAACGCGAGCATCTCCTCGCGGGCCGCCACACGCTCGTCGGGCGTCATCGACGTCGTCGACAGCGCGGCGTCGGCGCCCCGGCGGAACACCGTGCGCTCGGAGACCGGCACGCCGAGCATCTCGCAGATGATCGTCACCGGCAGCGGCATCGACAGGTGGGTCATCAGGTCGGCGGGGGAGCCGGCGCCGCGCAGGTCGGCCAGCAGCTCCCGGGTCAGCTCGATCGTGCGGGGCTTGAGGTCGGCGACCCGGCGGGTGGTGAACGCGCGGGCCACCAGCTTGCGCAGGCGGGTGTGCTCGGGCGGGTCCATGTTCAGGATCGAGCTGGTCTGGTGGTCGATCTCCGGGCGGGGACGGGCGACGTCGCGCCCGACGGTCTCGCGGCGGCTGAACCGCGGGTCACCGAGCACCGTGCGGACGTCGGCGTGCCGCACGGCCAGCCAGCACTCACCGCCGAAGGGGGCCTGGATCCGGCTCATCGGCTCGTCGCGCTGCAGCCCGGCGTAGGTCGGGTCCATGTCGAGGGCGTGCGCCCGGCTGAACGGATAGTCGCGGACGGTGGCGGTCATCGGCTCCCCAACGTCGATGTAAGCAATCGCTTACCCTCGACGTTAGGAATCGCAACGATCGCTGTCAACCGGAGTGCCCCCGTCGTGCAGCAGCGCCGCGGCCGCCCGCGACACGTGCCCGACGACGACGTCCGGGTCCGCCGAGGCCACGGCCTCGCTGCGGAACACGTTGCGCAGCAGGTTGATGCCCAGCATCCAGCCGAGCAGCAGCTCGGCCCGGAGCGCCGCGTCCGCCGGACCGGTGCCCCCGGTAGCCACAGTGCCCTCGGTGCCCGAGCCCGGGGCCCGACCACCGTCGGCCAGGGCGGCGAACGCCTTCGTGTAGGCGGTCCCGAGCTCGTCGCGCACCGCGTTCACCGCTTCCGAGCTCGCCGCGGAGCGCAGCGCCGAGTCGAACAGCCCGCCCGACTCGCCACCGCCCTCGGCGCGCAACAGGATCGAGCGCAACGTCCGTTCGAGCAGCTCCTCCGGCGGGCCGCCGTGCAGCACGTCGAGCCCCTGCGCGGCGACGACCTGCGCGAACAGCGCCTCCTTGTTGCCGAAGTAGCGGAACAGCAGCGCCTGGTTCACCCCCGCCCGGTCGGCGATCGCCCGGACCGACGTCCGGTCGTAGCCGGCGGAGGTGAACAGCTCCTCGGCCGCGGTGAGCAGCGCCCGCCGCGTCTCCTCGGCGCCCCGGGCGGTGCCGCCGGTGGTGCTTCCGGGGGCGTTCGCGGTGGGGCCACCCGTGCTGCTCCCCGTGGTGCTCACCGTCCGGCGAACCGCGGGGCCCGTCGCTCCAGCGACGCCGCGATCCCCTCGTCGACGTCGGCGGTGGCGCGGAGCGTCGCCTGCTCGACGGCCTCGTGCGCGGTGATCCGGGCGACCTCCTCGGCCAGGCCCGCGCGCTGTGTGGCGCGGATGCTGCGCACGGCCAGCGGCGCGGCCTCGGCCAGCTCGGCCGCCAGCGCCAGGGCGCCGTCGCGGATCGCGGCCGGCTCGTCGGCGCCGCCCTCGACCGGGACGAGCCGGTCGGCGAGGGCGAACCGGAGCGCCTCCTCGGCGCCGACCCGCCGTCCGGTGAGCAGCATGTCCAGCGCGTGCTGCTGCCCGACGACCCGCGGCAGCGACACCGACAGCCCGAAGCCCTGGTGCAGGCCGAGCCGGGAGAAGTTCGCGCAGAACCGGGTCGACGGCCCGGCGACCCGGAAGTCCGCGGACACCGCGAGCCCGAGCCCGCCACCGATCGCGATGCCCTGCACCGCGGCCACCACCGGCGTGCCGACCGAGAACACGCGGATGGCCTCGGCGTAGAGGGCGGTGGCGCCGTCCGGGGCGTCGTCGAAGCCGATCGCGGTGGTGCGGTTGCCGTCGCCGCCGAAGTTCGCCCCGGCGCAGAAGTTGCGCCCCTCACTGGCGAGCACGATCACCCGGACCGACGGGTCGGCGTCGGCGTCGGCGTAGAGGTCGGCGACCCGGCGGATCATCGTCACGTCGAAGTAGTTGTGCGGCGGGCGCCGCAACGTCACCAGCGCGACGTGCTCACCGACGCGGTCGACGGTCACCGGCTCGGTCCCGTTCCCCGCCGCGTCCCCGGTTCCGGTCCCCGCTTGGTTCTCCGACACTGCTGCTCCCGCCCGTCCCGGGCCCGGGTGTGCCGGGCCCTCGTCCTGTCGTCGCCGGACGGTAGCCGTTGGGCGTGACGGGCGTGTGCGGTGAGCCCCTGCGGGGTACGGGCCGGGTATGCCGCAACGAGACGAGACCCAGCCCGAAGCCCCCGACATGGCCTCGGCGCTGCAGCTGGACACGGACGAGGCCCTGACCGGCCCGTCCGACTCCGACCCGCTCGACTCGGGGTACGTCCCGCCGGACCGTCCGTACGGTGTCGACGACAACGCCGTCACCGCGAACGGCGAGCGTGAGGGCGAGTCCCTCGACGAGCGCCTCCGCCAGGAGACCCCGGACGTCGAGCCCGGACTCGACGAGTCGCGCTCCGGCCGGCTCGTCGACGACAACGTCGGCGCGGACGGTGAGGCCACCGTCGACGGAGCCGGGCACGAGGTCGGGATCGACGGGGGAGCGGCCAGCTCCGAGGAGGCCGCGATGCACGACGTCGACAACGGCATCGAGCCGGTCGTCGACGAGACCCCGGCCGAGGACCCGGGCGTCACCGCATCGCTGGAGGCCGACCTCGGCGACCCGGAGGAGGCCGCCGCGGACGCGGCCCTGGACGCCTCCGACGACCCGGACTTCGGCCCGGACGCCGACCGCTAGTACCCCCGACACACGAGGGCCCCCGGACCGACGGTCCGGGGGCCCTCGTCGTGGTCGGGTATCAGGCGGCGCCGGCGATCAGGTGCGCGATGGCGTCGTCGAGGGCCATGTGCTCGGCCTCCTCGCCGAGGTCGACGATCTCCAGCGTGGCGTGCACGAAGTGCGCCAGCAGGTCCCGGTCGACCTCGAGGACGGCCGAGCCGCCGTCGGAGCGGATCTCGATCTCGACGACGTCGTAGCCGTCGACCCGCTGCGGGCCCATCCGGATGTCGCCGATGCCGCAGGGCGTGGTCAGGCCCTCGATCACCAGGTCGCGCGACACGAGCCACTCGACCCAGCGCTCCGTGGAGCGACGGACCGCGAAGGAGATCGCGAACGGATCGTCGGCGCGGTACGTCCAGCGGGAGACGATCGGGGCGGCCTGCCCGTGCAGCACGGTGAAGACGTCCTGCTGGATCGAGTCGCTGGTCATGGCGGTGGTGCCCTCCTGAGCCTGAATGCCGTGCGCGGGGTGTGCGACGGACTCACCCGGAACATCGTCGGAACCCTGACGAACGCTGCATTCTCGCCCGGTTTTCACCCGTTCGATCCAGCGGCGCACACCCTACGTACACACAACTACCGACGACGCGCTCCGGTGACGAGCCAGATGCCACCGTCACCCTGTCGGACGGTCTGCGCCAGCGTGATCGTCGCCTTGGCCCGGGTGGCGCCGTCCTGGACGTCGACGACGCCGGGCCTGATCGTGAAGATCGAGGGATCGCGGTACTTCAGCGCCACCCCGGAGTACGAGGTCGCGACCTCGGCCGGGTCGAGCAGCCAGGGGTCGCGGCCGCCGTCGACCTGCTTCTGCAGCGTCCGCGCGGACGCGGCGTCGGTCGCCGGCCAGATCGGGGTGCCCCGTCCGCCGGTCGTCCCGCCCCCGCCGGTTCCGCCGCCGTTCCCGGTGCCGCCGCCGTCGCCGCCCGCGCGCGGCGCCGGGGTGGTGGCGCGCGGTCCGGCGGCGCGCCCCTCGGTGGTCGGCGTCGCGGAGTCCGTCGTCGGCTCCGTGGTCGGGGCGGCGGTGGTCGTGGGGGGCGCGGTCGTCGTCGGGGCCGGTGACGTCGTCGTGGTCGGGGGCGGAGTGGCGACGGCCGGTGCCGCGGGCAGCTCCGCGTTGCCGCAGGCGGACAGGGCCGCGACCAGCAGGACCAGGGCCAGGGCGACCAGGCAGGCGCGCAGCGCCACCCGGGGCGCCACCCGGGCCGTCAGAGCTCCCGGCCGGCGGGAGGAACGGGGGCGGAAGGGGGCTCCCGGGAGGTGCGACGCGCTCACCGGATCACCGTATTGCCGCTCCGCGGGCGGCGGGCGCATTCACGGCCACACGTCCGGGTGGGTGTGTGGGGCGAGGGGGCTGTCGGGTGCGCATCCGGGTGATTAGGGTGCGATCGACACGCAGGCGAGATCACGACGAGGTGCACCACTATGGCGTCCCAGGCGAGCACGGCTTTCTACGAGGCGCGGGACTTCCTGCTCGCCCACCGTGAGGACTACGACACCGCCTACCGCGACTTCCGCTGGCCGGAGCTGACCGAGTTCAACTTCGCGCTCGACCACTTCGACCTCGTCGCGGCCGACCCGGAGCGCGGTGCGCGGCGGGCACTGTGGATCGTCGAGCAGGACGGGTCGCAGGCGCACTGGACCTACGCGGAGCTCGCGGAGCGCTCGAACAAGGTCGCGAACTGGCTGCGCGCCCAGGGTGTCGCCCGGGGCGACCGGATCATCCTCATGCTGGGCAACCAGCTCGAGCTGTGGGAGACGCTGCTCGCGGCCATGAAGCTGGGCGCGGTCGTCATCCCGGCCACCACGCTGCTCACCGCCGCCGACCTGCAGGACCGGGTGGACCGCGGACGCGCGAAGCACGTCGTCGTCGGTGCGGCGGACACCGAGAAGTTCGACGGCGTCGACGGCGACTACACGAAGGTCGCGGTGCGCGGCGCCCCCGAGGGCTGGCTGGACTACTCCGGCGAGGCCTACTCCAGCGACCCGGACTTCACCGCCGACGGCCCGACCAAGGCCACCGACACGCTGCTGCTCTACTTCACCTCGGGCACCACGGCCAAGCCGAAGCTCGTCGAGCACACGCACGTCTCCTACCCCGTCGGGCACATGTCGACCATGTACTGGATCGGCATCGAGCCCGGCGACGTGCACCTCAACATCTCCTCGCCGGGCTGGGCCAAGCACGCCTGGTCGAACGTGTTCGCGCCGTGGATCGCCGAGGCGACCGTGCTGGTGATGAACTACTCCAAGTTCGACGCCGAGTCGGTCTTCTCGGTGCTCGATGAGTGCGGCGTGAACAGCTTCTGCGCCCCGCCGACGGTCTGGCGGATGCTCATCCAGGCCGACCTGTCGACGCTGAAGACGCCGCCGCAGAAGGTCGTCGGCGCCGGTGAGCCGCTCAACCCCGAGGTCATCGAGCAGATCGAAAAGGCCTGGGGTCTGCGGATCCGCGACGGGTTCGGCCAGACCGAGTCCAGCGTCCAGATCGGCAACCCGCCCGGGCAGGCGGTCAAGCCCGGCTCGATGGGCCGCCCGATCCCCGGGTTCGTCGTGACGCTGGTGGACCCGGCGACGGGCGAGGTCGCCGACGAGGGCGAGATCTGCCTCGACCTCAACCACCGCCCGGTCGGGCTGATGGTCGGCTACGCCGACGACCCGGAGCGCAACGCCGAGGCGATGGCCGGTGGCTACTACCACACCGGTGACGTCGGCTCCCGCGACGAGAACGGCTACATCACCTACGTCGGCCGTTCCGACGACGTGTTCAAGGCCAGCGACTACCGGATCAGCCCGTTCGAGCTGGAGAGCGTGCTGATCGAGCACCCGGCCGTCGCCGAGGCCGCCGTCGTCCCGTCGCCGGACCCCGTCCGCCTGGCGGTGCCGAAGGCCTACGTCGTGCTCACGAAGGGCTACGAGCCCACCGAGGAGACGGCGAAGCAGATCCTGCAGTTCGCCTACGACAACCTGGCCCCGTACAAGCGGGTCCGCCGCCTGGAGTTCTTCGAGCTGCCCAAGACGATCTCCGGGAAGATCCGCCGGGTGGAGCTGCGCGGCCGCGAGGGCGAGCTGCACGCCGACTCGTCGGCCACGCCCTCGGGCGAGTACACCCTGTGACGTGCCGGCCGGGTCACTTCTTCTCGAAGTGGCCCGGCCAGTTGTCGTAGGGGATCCGGCTGATCTCGATGATCTCGCCCATCCGCGACCACTCGTTCTTGCCCAGGCGCGCGAGCGGGGCGAGCTTTCCGATGTCGGGCAGCGTGTTGTCGTGGCTGTCGGTCACGAACACGTCGTCGTCGATCGCGGCGTGGGTGACCCGGCCGATCACGACCGTCGAGTTCCCGAGCTCGAGCGCGGTGTGCAGCGTGCACTCCAGCGCGACGGGGGACTCCAGGACCCGTGACGGCGTCACCGTCGCGCTCTTCTCGGCGGTCAGCCCGACCTCGGCGAACTCGCTGATCTCGGACGGGAAGTCCGTCGCCGTCGCGTTGATCTTCTCGAACATCGACTCGTTGGCCAGGCAGACCACGAACTCGCCGGTCTCGGTCGCGTTGCGCAGCGAGTCCTTCTTGCCTACCGACGTGAACTGGATCATGGGCGGGTCGACGCAGGACACCGTGAAGAACGAGTGCGGGGCGAGGTTGTCGACGCCGTCGGCCGAGCGGGTCGAGACCCACGCGATCGGTCGCGGCACGACGACGCTGGTCAGGAGCTTGTAGAACGGGCCCACGCCCATCTCGTCCGGGGTCAGGTCGGTACGCATGCCCTGATCCTCTCCCGTCTGCCCGTACGGTGCCCGACGTGCGGATCGGGGCGAGGGCGGCGGGACTTCTGATCGGCGTCGTCGCGGACGCGGTGTTCGGGGACCCGAGGCGTGGCCATCCGGTGGCGGCGTTCGGCACGGTCGCCGGAGCCCTGGAGCGGCGGGCGTGGCGCGACTCGCGGGCGGCCGGGGCCGGCTACACGGCCCTGCTGGTCGGCGGGACGGTCGGGCTCGGCGCACTCGCCGAATGGTCCGCGACGGGTCCACGGCCACGCCGGAGCGCCGGCGGGGCGCGTTCGACCGGGCCGGGCGACGCGTCATGGCGGTCGCGGGTCCCGTCCGCAGCGATGGTGCGTCCCTCGGTGGCACGAGGTCGGATCGCCGGAGCCGGTCCGCTGCCGGGTGACGCGTGGTGGTCCGCCCCGGGAGGTTCCGGCGCAACGGCGCGTCACTCGCCGGGGCACCGGGGAGATGCTGCGCGCCACTCGCGGAGCCGCCGGCGGGAGCTGGCGCAGATGCTCGTGACCGGGGCCGCGACGTGGGCCGTTCTCGGGGGGACGTCGCTGGTCCGGGAGGGGGAGCTGCTGGCCCGATCCCTCGACGGGGGCGACCTGACGGCGGCGCGGGCGCGGATCCCGCACCTGTGCGCCCGCGACCCGGAGCTGCTCGACGCGGACGGGATGGCCCGTGCCGGGGTGGAGTCGCTGGCCGAGAACACCTCCGACGCCGTCGTCGGGCCGTTGTTCTGGGGAGCGGTCGCGGGCGTGCCCGGCCTCCTCGGCTACCGCGCGGTGAACACCCTGGACGCGATGGTCGGCTACCGCTCGCCCCGGTACGCCCGCTTCGGGTGGGCCTCGGCGCGCCTGGACGACCTGGTCAACCTCGCCCCGGCCCGGGTCACGGCCGCGGTGACGGTGCTGCTCGCCCCGGTCGTCGGGGGATCGCCGGCCGACGCGCTGCGGGCCTGGCGCCGCGACGCGTCGGGGCACCCGAGCCCCAACGCCGGACCGGTCGAGGCCACCGCCGCCGGTGCGCTGGGCCTGCGCCTGGGCGGGCGGACCGAGTACGCCTACGGCGCCGAGGACCGCGCGACGCTCGGCGACGGCCGGGCACCGGCCCCGGCCGACCTGCACCGCGCCGCCCGCCTGTCCCGCCTGATCACCGTGGCCGCGACGGTCCTCGCCGCGACGACCGCCGTCGTCCACACACGAGTTCGCTCCGCCGCACACACCGTGCACGGCATGTGAGGAGGATCGAACCCGTGTGACGTCGGGTCAGGAGTGCGGGGTGGGGGTGCGGTCGTCGTCCTGGTCGCGGCCCGACAGGGCGTCGCGCAGGGAGCCCTTGGACTCCCGCTTGCCACGGCGCTGCAGGAGCTCCAGGCGGATGAAGATCACCAGTGCGACCAGGGCGACCGCGCCGAAGGTGATCCACTGCAGGCCGTAGGAGAAGTTCGTGAACGGCGCCCCGCCCGAGGGCACCACGATCGGGATCGCCCGCAGCACGCCGGGGGTGTTCTCGGCCAGCGTCACCACGCCCGTCACCGGGGTCGTGCCGGTGACCTCGGCGAAGGAGCGCGAGTCGACCGCGTAGACCTGCCGCACCCCGTTCTCGACGAGCGGGGGCCGGGCGTTCGGGTCGGTCTCGTCGACGCGCAGCCGTCCCTCGACGGTCACCGGCCCGGCCGGGGCCGGGGGATAGGTCGGCAGCGTCAGGTTCGGACCGGCCGGGACGGAGCCGCGGTCGATCGTGACGACCCGGCCGTCGGTCAGGCGCATCGCGGTCAGGACGTCGAACGCCGGGGCCGCGTCGAGCGTCCGCAGCCGGACGAGGGTCTCGGTGCCGGGCAGGAACTCGCCGGTCAGCGCCACCTGCCGCCAGACGGCGTCCGGGTCGATCTCGTCGCCGGGCACGAGCTGCGCGAACGGCACCGGCGGCGTCTCGTTCGCGGTGTCGATCGCCCGCTGCGTGGCGTCGCGCTCGGACTCGCGGCCGAACTGCCACGGCGCCAGCAGCGTGTAGCAGGCCACGACGAAGGCCAGCACCGCCACGACGAACGCGATCCACCCCGGTCGCAGCAGGAAACGCATGCCGCCAGCCTAGGCGCCCGGCACGGGCGCCCGTGCGCGGCGGCCGGGGTCGTGCGCGGACATCGTCGCCGGGGCGGCGATATCCGCGCACGGGGGCTCCCACCGGACCGGTGCCACCCGCCGACGGGTCGCGCGCCGGACCGGGGTCGATACTGCTGGGCGTGGACGTGAACGGCGCACTGCTGGTGGCGGGGACGACGTCGGACGCCGGGAAGAGTGCCGTCGTCGCCGGGATCTGCCGGTGGCTGGTGCGGCGCGGGGTGTCGGTCGCGCCGTTCAAGGCCCAGAACATGAGCAACAACTCGATCGTCACCCCGGACGGCGGCGAGATCGGCCGCGCCCAGGCCATGCAGGCGCACGCCTGCGGGATCGCCCCGAGCGTCGACCTGAACCCGGTGCTGCTCAAGCCGGGCAGTGACCGGACGTCGCAGGTCGTGGTCCGCGGAAAGGCCGACGGCCAGGTCAGCGCGCTGTCCTACCGCACGCGCACGGCGGCGCTCGCCGACGTCGTCGCCGCCTCGCTGACCGACCTGCGCTCGCGCTACGACGTCGTCGTCTGCGAGGGCGCGGGGTCCCCGGCCGAGATCAACCTGCGGGCCACCGACCTGGCCAACATGGGCCTGGCCCAGCGCGCGGACCTGCCGGTGATCGTCGTCGGCGACATCGACCGCGGCGGCGTGCTGGCCCACCTCTACGGCACCGTCGCCGTGCTGGACCCGGCCGACCAGGCCCGGATCGCCGGATTCGTGATCAACAAGTTCCGCGGCGACCCGCGCCTGCTCGAGCCCGGCCTCGACCAGCTGCGCGCGCTCACCGGACGTCCGACGTTCGGGGTGCTGCCCTGGGCCGACGGGCTCTGGCTCGACGCCGAGGACTCGCTGTCCGCCGTCGCCGACGGGATCCTCGGACGCCCGGCCGCGCCGCGCGGTGAGCAGTGGCTCCGGGTCGCGGTCGTGCGCTTCCCGCGCATCTCCAACGCCACCGACGCCGAGGCGCTGGCCTGCGAGCCCGGCGTCGCCGTCCGGTACGTGACCGAGCCGTCCCGGATCCTCGACGCCGACGTCGTCGTGCTGCCGGGGTCGAAGGCGACCGTCTCGGACCTGGCCTGGCTGCGCGCGCAGGGCCTCGCCGACGCGATCACCGCGCACGCCGCGGCCGGGAAGCCGGTGCTCGGGATCTGCGGCGGCTACCAGATGCTCGGCCGCCGGATCCGCGACCCGCACGGTGTCGAGGCCGCCCCCGGCACCGAGGTCGACGGCCTCGGCCTGCTCGGCCTGGAGATCGCCTTCGACGCCGACAAGCACCTGGGCACACCGACCGGCAACGCCTGGGGAGCGCCGGTGACCGGCTACGAGATCCACCACGGGCGCGTCGTCGCGGGTCCGGGGACCCCGCTGCTCGACGACCCGGGGGAGGGCACCGACGCCGGATGCGTCCTCGGCTCGCACTGGCACGGCCTGGCCGAGAACGACGCGTTCCGTCGCCTGCTGCTGACCCGCCTCGCCGCGCACGCCGGCCGCGACGGCTTCGCGGTGGCCGACGACACGTCGTTCGCGTACGAGCGCACCCGGCAGCTGGACCTGCTCGGTGACCTGGTGGAACAGCACACGGACACCGCCGCACTTGAACAGGTGATCCGAGATGGGGCGCCGCGTGATCTCCCGGTGCTGGCCTCCGGCATGGCAGTGTCGCGGGCGTGAGTGCCCCCGCCGTCCCCGTCACGCCCCCGTCAGCGCCCCGGTTCCCGTTCTCGGCCGTCGTCGGGCACGACGACCTGCGCCTGGCGCTGCTGCTCAACGCCGTGCACCCGGGCGTCGGCGGCGTGCTGGTACGGGGGGAGAAGGGCACCGCGAAGTCGACGGCGGTGCGCGCGCTCGCGGCGCTGCTGCCGGATCTGGTGGTGGTGACCGGGTGCCGGTTCGGCTGTGACCCGGACGTCCCCGACCCGGCCTGCCCGGACGGCCCGCACACCACCGGCTCCGCCCGCGCGACCCGGCCCGCGCGCCTGGTCGAGCTCCCGGTCGGCGCGACCGAGGACCGGCTGATCGGCTCGCTGGACCTGGAGAAGGCGCTGTCCGAGGGCACCCGCGCCTACCAGCCCGGCCTGCTCGCCGACGCCCACCGCGGGGTGCTCTACGTCGACGAGGTCAACCTCCTGCACGACCACCTCGTCGACCTGCTCCTCGACGCCGCCGCCATGGGCCGCGCGCACGTCGAGCGCGACGGGGTGTCGATCTCGCACGCGGCGCGGTTCCTGCTGGTCGGGACGATGAACCCGGAGGAGGGCGAGCTCCGGCCCCAGCTGCTGGACCGGTTCGGGCTGACCGTCGAGGTCCGCGCGTCGCGGGAGGTGGACACCCGGGTCGAGGTGATGCGCCGCCGGATCGCGTTCGAGGACGACCCGGCCGGGTTCGCCGACCACTGGGCCGACGCCGAGGCGGAGACCGCGCAGCGTCTGGTCGAGGCACGCGCGAGGGTCGCGGACGTGGTCGTCGACGACCGGGAGCTGCGCCGGATCGCCTCGGTCTGCGCCTCCTTCGACGTCGACGGCATGCGCGCCGACCTGGTGATCACCCGCGCGGCCGCGGCGCACGCGGCCTGGCGCGGCGCGGACGCGGTGACCGAGGACGACGTGCGTGTCGCGGCCCGGCTCGCGCTGCCGCACCGCCGTCGCCGGGACCCGTTCGACGAGCCCGGCATCGACGAGTCCGACCTCGACGACGCCCTGCGCGACGCCGCCGACCAGCTCGACGACGACCCCGAACCGGACCCGGAGCCGCCGGAGGGTGGGAAGCCGGAGGACGGGGACCCCGAGGCCGACGCGGGGGAGCCCGACCCCGGCACCGACGCAACCCCGCCCGGGCCGCAGAAGCCGCGGAACGACGCCTCGAACGGGCCGTCCGGGACCGCCGACGACGCGAGTGGTCCCCTCGGGACACCGCCGGAGCCGGCCACGGACGGACCCGCCGAGCCCGACGCCCGGCCCGACGGGGAGCCCGGCCCCGGCGAGGACGGCGACCCCCGCCCCGGCGGCGACGGGGACGGCCGCGCCGTGACCCTCGGCGCCGCGTCCCGCCTCAGGCCGTCCACCGCGCGCCGGTTCCAGGTCCCCGGCCTCGGCGCCGGAGCACCCGGGCGTCGCTCCCGGGCCCGGACCGACACCGGCCGCGTGGTCCGTCCCTCCGACGCCGCCACCACCCGGGCCGCCGACCTGCACGTCCCCGCGACCGTGCTGGCCGCTGCCCCGCACCAGCGCGCCCGCGGGCGCAGCGGCCCCGGCCTGCTCCTGGCCCGCGACGACCTGCGCCGCGCCGAGCGGGAGGGCCGCGAGGGCAACCTGGTGCTCTTCGTCGTCGACGCGTCCGGGTCGATGGCCGCACGGCGCCGGATGGAGGCCGTCTCCGGTGCCGTCCTGGGCCTGCTGCGCGACGCCTACCAGCGCCGGGACAAGGTCGGGCTGGTGACGTTCCGGGCTCGCACCGCCGAGCTGGCGCTGCCGCCGACCTCGTCCGTGCCGACCGCGCAGGCCCGCCTCGCGCGGCTGCGCACCGGGGGCCGGACCCCGCTGGCCGAGGGTCTGCTCAAGGCACGCACGGTGCTCGCCACGGAACGCCTGCGCGACCCCCGGCGTCGCCCGCTGCTGGTGCTGCTCACCGACGGCCGGGCCACCGTGCCCGCCCGTCCCGGTGGGGACCCGGTCGCCGACGCCCGCCGCGCCGCCGCACTGCTCGGCGCGGACGGGACGCACACCGTCGTCGTCGACTGCGAGTCCGGGCACGTGCGGCTCGGGCTCGCCGGACCGCTCGCGGCCGCGGCCGGGGGCACGGTCGTCACGCTCGACGAGCTGTCCGCGGACGGGGTCGGCGACGTCGTCCGGGCGGCCCGCTCTGGCCCCGACGGGACCGGGCGCGCCGCGTGATCCCGCCGCACACCGCCACCCAGCACACCGCCACGCCGTACACCGCCGCCCGCGACCACGAGGAGGAGCGACCATGCCCCAGGGACAGGTGACGTCGGTTCCCGCCGACGGGCTGACCACCCGCCAGCGCCGCAACCGTCCGTTGCTGGTGGTGCACACCGGCGTCATGAAGGGGAAGTCGACGGCCGCGTTCGGCCTCGCGCTGCGCGGCTGGACGCAGGGCTGGTCGATCGGGGTGTTCCAGTTCGTGAAGTCGGCGAAGTGGAAGGTCGGCGAGGAGGAGGCGTTCCGCGCGCTGGGCCGGGTGCACGAGCAGACCGGCGAGGGCGGGCCCGTCGAGTGGCACAAGATGGGCGCCGGCTGGAGCTGGTCGCGCAAGTCCGGCACCGAGGACGACCACGCCGCGGCCGCCGCCGAGGGCTGGGCCGAGATCCGGCGCCGGATCGAGGCCCAGACCCACCAGGTCTACGTCCTCGACGAGTTCACCTACCCGATCAAGTGGGGCTGGGTCGACGTGCACGAGGTCGTCGAGGTGCTCGCCGCCCGCGAGGGACGCCAGCACGTGATCGTCACCGGCCGCGACGCCGCCCCGGAGCTGGTCGAGGCCGCGGACCTGGTGATGGAGACCTCCAAGGTCAAGCACCCGATGGACGCCGGTCAGAAGGGTCAGCGGGGGATCGAGTGGTGACGCCGTGAGTACGGCACGGACCGTCGTGCTGGCGGCGCCGTCGTCGGGCAGCGGGAAGACCACCGTCTCGACGGGGCTGATGGCCGCGCTCGCGCGGCGCGGGACCCGGGTGGCGCCGTTCAAGGTCGGGCCCGACTACATCGACCCCGGCTACCACACCCTCGCCGCCGGGCTGCCCGGCCGGAACCTCGACCCGGTGCTGGTCGGCACCGACCGGATCGCGCCGCTGGCCCGGCACGGGTCCGCCGGTGCGGACGTCGCCGTCGTCGAGGGCGTGATGGGGCTGTTCGACGGCCGGATCGCCGACGGGGCGGGGTCGACGGCGCAGGTCGCGGCGCTGCTCGGGGCCCCGGTCGTGCTGGTGGTGGATGTGCGCGGGCAGTCGCGCAGCCTGGCGGCGCTGCTGCACGGCTTCCGCTCGTTCGACGCCGACATCGACGTGGCCGGGGTGATCCTCAACCGGGTCGGCAGCCCGCGGCACGTCGAGGTGCTGACCGCGGCGGCCGACGAGGCCGGGCTGCCGGTGCTCGGGGCGGTGCCGCGCCGCGCGGAGCTGGTCGTGCCGTCGCGGCATCTCGGTCTGGTCACCGCGGCCGAGCACGGCGCGGCCGCGCGGGCGGCGGTCGACGCGATGGCCGAGCTCGTCGCGACCCACGTCGACCTCGACGCCGTCGTGGCGACGGCGCGGCCGCTGCCGGAGGGCCCGGTCTGGGACCCCGGTGCCGAGATCGCCCGGGTGCGGGCCGCCTCCGGAGACGGGCCGGCCGCCCGGGGACCGGTGATCGCTGTCGCCGGGGGGCCGGCGTTCGGGTTCGGTTACACCGAGCACGCCGAGCTGCTGCGTGCCGCCGGTGCCGAGGTGGCGCTCGTCGACCCGCTGCGCGACGGGTCGCTGCCCGAGGGCACCGCCGGGCTGGTCCTGCCCGGCGGGTTCCCCGAGGAGCACGTCGCCGCGCTCGGGGCGAACGCGCCGTTGCGGACCGCGATCGCGGCGCTGGCCGGGACCGGCGCGCCGGTGCACGCCGAGTGCGGCGGGCTTCTCTACCTGTGTCGCGAGCTCGACGGCGTGGAGATGTGCGGGGTGCTGCCGGCGACCGGCGCGATGACCGAGCGGCTGACGCTGGGCTACCGCGAGGCCGTCGCCGTGACGGGGTCGTCGGTGTTCGACGAGGGGAGCCGGGTCTCCGGGCACGAGTTCCACCGGTGCGCGGTGACGCCGCGGGCCGGGCACGGGACCGGGGACGGAGGCCCGGCCTGGGCCTGGCGCGCGGCCGAGCCGGAGGGCTTCGTGCAGGGCGGCGTGCACGCCTCGTTCCTGCACACCCATCCGGCCGGCAACCCGGACGCGGTCGCCCGGTTCGTCACCGCCGCGAGCCGGGCGGACGCGGCCGCCCCCGCGTGACCGGACCGCACCCGGAGCCGGGCCCGGGGCCGGAGCCCGGGTCGGGCCTCGTGGTCGGGATCGGGGCGCGGCGCGGGGTCACGGCCGGGGCGGTGCGCGCGCTGCTGGACCGGGTCGCCGCCGAGCACGGGCTCGACCTCGCCGGGGCGGTGGTCGCGACCCTGGAGACCAAGCTCGACGAGCCGGGCCTGCGGGACGCGGTGACGGGGTCCACGCTCCTCGGCCTCCCCGCCGAGGTGCTGGCCGGCGTCACGGTGCCGCACCCGAATGATCGGGCCGAGCGGGCCGTCGGCACTCCGAGCGTCGCCGAGGCGGCGGCGCTGCACGCGGCGGGGCGGTCGGCCGGGGACGGGGCAGTGGTGACGCTCGTCGTGCCCAAGACCGCCGGCGACGGTGTGACGGTCGCCGTCGCGAGCTACCGCCGACACCGCCGGAACGGTCCCTGAACAGCGGCGACACCGGCACAAGAGGGGCCGGGCAGGTGTGTCGAGTACCTCGCGGGCTCGGTCGGAGCATGCATCGGTCGTTATGCTCACCCCTTCAGCCGTCGTGTGGGAACCCGGTGCGAGTCCGGGGCGGTCCCGCCACTGTCACCGGGCACGCCCCTCACCGGGCGCGACCGGGAGCCAGACCTCACCCACGGCGTACGCACCGCTGCCGGGCGTGGACACCCGGGGAAGGAGCGCCGTGAACCGCGCGCACGAGCAGTACCTGGTCGGTCTCGACCTGGCCGGACGGCGGGTCGTCGTGGTCGGGGGAGGGCAGGTCGCCCAGCGCCGGGTCGCGAAGCTCATCGCCTCCGGAGCGGTGGTCGAGGTCGTCTCGCCCGAGGTGACCCCGGCCGTCGAGGGCATGGCCGCGGCCCGCGAGATCGCCTGGACGCCGCGTCGCTTCGACGACGGCGACCTCGAGGGCGCCTGGTACGCGATCGCGGCGACCGACGACCCGGCCGTGAACCAGCAGGTCACCTCCGAGGCCGACCGTCACCGCATCTTCTGCGTCCGCGCCGACGACGGCCAGGCCGGCACCGCGGTCACGCCCGCGACCGGCGAGTTCGACGGGCTCACCGTCGGCGTGCTGGCCCGCGGCGCGCACCGGCGCTCGGCCGCGGTCCGGACCGCCCTGGTCGAGGCGCTGCAGGCCGGCGTCGTCGACGACTCCGCGGAGGACCCGCTGCCCGGCGTCGCGCTGGTCGGCGGCGGCCCCGGCGACCCGGAGCTGATCACCGTGCGCGGGCGGCGGCTGCTCTCCCGCGCCCAGGTCGTCGTGGCCGACCGGCTCGGCCCGCGCGACCTGATCGACGAGCTCTCCCCGGACGTCGAGGTGATCGACGCCTCGAAGATCCCCTACGGCCGCGCGATGGCCCAGCAGCGGATCAACGAGCTGCTGGTCGAGCACGCGAAGGCGGGACGGTTCGTGGTGCGCCTCAAGGGCGGCGACCCGTTCGTCTACGGGCGCGGGTTCGAGGAGGTGCAGGCGTGCGCCGAGGCCGGGGTCCCGGTGACGGTCGTTCCCGGCATCACCAGCGCGTTCGCCGCCCCGGCGCTGGCCGGGGTCCCGGTGAGCCACCGCGGGGTGGCGCACGAGATCGTCGTCGTCTCCGGGCACGTCGCCCCGGACGACCCGCGCAGCCTCACCGACTGGGAGGCACTGGGCCGGATGACCGGCACCGTAGTGCTGATGATGGCGGTGGAGCGGATCGGGGTGTTCGCCGACGTGCTCGTCGCGAACGGGCGCCCGGCCGACACCCCCGTCGTGATCGTCCAGGACGGGACGACGCGCATACAGCGCACCGTGCGGGCCACCCTCGCCACGGCCGGCCGCGTCGCGAAGGACGAGGAGGTCAGCCCACCCGCGATCGTGGTGATCGGGCCGGTGGCCGGGCTGGACGCGCCCGGGCCCGGCGGTGCGGGAGCCGCGTAGCCCCCGCGCCGCACCGGCCCGGCGTGGCGGTGCCGGGTGTCAGGACGCCGCGGCGGCGTCGTTCTCGGTGGAGGCCCCGGCCTGGCTCAGCGTGCCGTCGGCGCTCTCCAGGTGCGCGCGGACGAACCACTGGTACTGCTCGAGGTCCGCCGACTGCCCGGTCAGCATGTCCTCGGTCACGTGGTCGATCTTGCCGGTGCTGTCGATCGCGGCCCGGTGGTCGCCGACGACGCCGGAGTAGACGAGGTCGAGCGCGCCCAGGTGCTTGATCGCGGCGCCGCGGCCGATCGAGTAGTCGTCCCAGCTGCGGGCGGCGACGAGGGCGCCGGGCGTGCCGGTCGGCGAGCCGCCGAGGGTCGCGATGCGCTCGGCGACGGCGTCGACCATCTCGCGCACGCCGTCGACCTGCGGGTCGAGCATGGTGTGCACGGCGATGAAGTGCGGGCCCACGACGTTCCAGTGGACGTGCTTGAGCGTCAGCGCGAGGTCGTTGAGGGCGTTGAGGCGGTCCTGCAGGATGCGGACGACCTCACCGGCCTGGTCGCGCTCGATGCCGGGAACGGTGTACTGGACGGTGTCGGTCGACACGTGGTGTCCTCTCGAAGTGATGGCGGGTCACGGGACGGACGTCGTCCGGCCGTGACCGTCGGACTTCCCGCCTACCCCGCCCGCGGCCGGTCATGCACGCGAGTCGTGCGAAGCCGATTACCGAGTGCGACCATCGACGGGTGAGCCCATCGCCCGCCCCGCCCGACGGGGACGCCCTCGTCGACGCCGTGATGACGGCCAGCCGTGCGCTGCTGGCGGTCGCCGCGCGGTCGGTGGCGGCGGTCGACGAGGACGTCACGTTGCCGCAGTACCGGACGCTGGTCGTGCTCGCCCAGTACGGGGCCCGCCGTCCCGCGGACCTGGCCGCCTCGCTGTCGGTGACCCCGTCCACCGCGACCCGGATGTGCGACCGCCTGGTGGCGAAGGGCCTGATCGACCGCGAGCGGTCCGACGACGACCGGCGGGCCGTCGGGGTCGCGCTGACCAGGGCGGGGGAGGACCTGGTGCGTGACGTCACCGGCCGCCGCCGCAAGGAGCTCGGCACCCTGCTCGGCGCGATGCCCGAGAGCGGCCGTCTCGCCGTCGTGGAGGCCCTGCGGTCGTTCGCCGCCGCGGCCGGGGAGATCCCGGAGACGGAGTGGGCGGTCGCACCGACCCCGCTGTGACGTTGCGCCGGTAGGCCGGTCGGGACCGGGTCCGGGTTGACCACCGCGCCCCGCCGTGGTGATGTCGTCGGCGACGACGGTGCAGGAAGCCGGTGCGAATCCGGCGCGGTCCCGCCACTGTCATCGGGGAGCACGTCCCACCGCGGCCCCGTTCCTCCGGGGACGGGACGTCGTGGACGGTCACTGCCGGTACCCACCGGTGGGAAGACCGGGCCGTGCGGATCCGGGAAGCCAGGAGACTGGCCGTCGTCGCGCGGTATCGGTGGGCGCGAGGCCCGCGGAGCCGCGGATCCGACGGCAGAGGGCGCGGACCCTCGAGGAGGCCACGATGACCGGCGACGGTCCTGCTACCACCCCTGCCCGCGCGGGCACGCTCGTCGTGCTCGGCGCGACCGGTCCGGCCGGATCCTCCGACGGCGGATCCTCCGACGCCGGGCCGTCCGGCCCCGAGCGGGCCGCCGACCTGCTCGCCGCGGCCGACGTCGTGTTCACCGGTCCGGCCGGGCCCGGCGCCGATCCCGAGTCGACGGTGCTGTTCTACGTCGAGGCCTGGCGGGTCGAGCCGGTCCGCCCGGGCGAGGCGGCACGGCGGATCGCCGAGGTGCTCGACGGCGCCCCGGGGCGGGTCGCGGTGCTGGTGACGGCCGGGCCGCCGTCCGCCGACACCGCCATGACCGCCGCGCTGGACGGCCTGCGGCACACGGCTCCCGGGATCCGGGTCCGGGACACCGGCGCGGTCGCGCTGCTGCCCCCGCGCCGGGTGCCGCTCGGGTCCTGACCCCGCTCAGACGCGGGCGGACCGCCCGCGGACCAGCAGCCAGATCAGGTACGGGGCGCCGATCGCGGCGGTGACGATCCCGACCGGAAGCTCCGCGGGGAGCACGGTGCGCGCGATCAGGTCGGAGACCACCACCAGCAGCCCGCCGTAGACGGCGGAGGCGAGCAGCGGCGGGCGCGGCGCCCCGACCAGCCGCAGGCAGATCTGCGGCACGACCAGCGCGACGAACGCGATCGGGCCGGCGCTGGCGGTGGCCACCGCCGTCAGCGCGACGGCCAGCACGATCAGCGCGGACCGTGCCACGTTCACCCGCACGCCGAGGGCGGTCGCGGTGTCGTCGCCGAACTGCAGCGCGCCGAGCCCGAACGCCAGCAGCAGCGCGACCGGCACCAGCACCAGCAGCGCGATCGACACCGGGACGACGTTCTCCCAGCCGCGGGCGTTGAGGCTGCCGGTGAGCCACACCGTGGCGCGGGCGGCGTCACCGATCCGGGCGGCGATGAGCAGCCAGGACGTCACCGCCGTCGCGGCCGCCCCCACCCCCACCCCGACCAGCACGAGGCGGTAGCCGTCGATGCCGCGCCGCCACGCCAGGCCGTAGACCAGCCCGGCGGTGAGCAGCCCGCCGGCCAGCGAGGCGAGCGGCAGCCCGGCCGCGGACAGCGCGACGGTGGACGAACCGCCGCCGAGGACGATCACCACCACCGCCGCGGTGCCGGCGCCTGCGGTGACGCCGAGGATGTCCGGGCTGGCCAGCGGGTTGCGGGCGACGGTCTGGGTGATCGCCCCGCCGATCCCGAGCGCGGCCCCGACCAGCGCCCCGGTCAGCGACCGGGGCAGCCGCAGCTGCCAGACGACGAACTGCTGCCCGCGGGTGCCGCCCCCGGCCAGCGCGGCCAGCACGTCGCCCAGCGGGATGGGGAAGTCGCCGCGCCCGACGTTCACCGCGACGGCCAGCACCAGCAGCACGAGCCCGGCCGCGGTCACCGCCAGCATCCGCGGGCGCCAGACCCCGGACAGGCCGCGCCAGCGCAGCGCGGGGCGTCCCGCCACGGTCACGGCGGACGCGGCGGGAGCCGGGGCGCTCACAGCGACGCCATCCGCCGTCGCCGCACCAGCGCGACGAAGAACGGCGCGCCGACCAGAGCGAGCACGATCCCGACCTCCAGCTCTCCGGGGCGCACCACGACCCGCCCGATGACGTCCGCGGTCAGCAGCAGCACCGCGCCCGCCAGCCCGGACGCGGGCACCAGCCAGCGCTGGTCCGGCCCGGTGACGGCGCGGCAGACGTGCGGCACGATCAGACCGACGAACGCGATCGGCCCGCACGCCGCGACCGCCGACCCGGTGAGCAGCGTGATCGCGGCCAGACCGGTCCAGCGGACCCGGGTGAGGTTCGTCCCGAGCCCGCGCGCGACGTCCTCGCCGAGCGCCAGCAGATTGAGCCCCGGCGCGTTGATGAGCCCCAGCAGCACCCCGGCGGCCAGGAACGGCGCGACGTCGACGGCGATCGTGGCGTCCCGCCCGGCCAGCGAGCCGACCGCCCAGAACCGGAACGCGTCCAGCGTCGCGGCGTCGCTGAGCACCATCGCCGAGGTGAACGAGCCGAGCAGGGCGCTGATCGCGACCCCGGCCAGGGCGAGCGTCACCGGCGTCGCCCCGCCCCGGCCGGCCGCCCCGACGGCGAACACGACCGCGCTCGCGGCGAACGCGCCGACGAAGGAGAACCAGACGTAGCCGTACAGGTTCGTGACGCCCAGCACGGAGATGCCGAGCACGACCAGGAACGCCGCCCCCGCCTCGACGCCGAGCAGGCCCGGGTCGGCGAGCGGGTTGCGGGTGTGGCCCTGGATCAGCGCCCCGGCCATGCCCAGCGCGATCCCGACCACCACGCCGAGGAACGTCCGCGGCATCCGCAGCGTCCGGACGACGGTGTCGGCGTCGGAGTCGGTGGGGGAGACGATCGCGGTCCAGACCAGCCGCAACGGGATCGGGTTCGCGCCCACGGCGAGACTGAGCAGGCACAGCGCCACGATCGCGACCACGAGCGCGGCGACGAGCCCGACCCGGCGCGCGCGCAGGCTCCCCGTCCGCGGTGCGGCAGGGCGGGGCGGGGCCGCGGTCACGGCGCCACCCGGGCGCCGGTCCACGCCGACCACAGCTGCGCGTAGCGGCCACCCGCGGCGACCAGCTCGTCGTGCGTGCCCCGCTCGACGACCCGGCCGCCGTCGAGGACGACGACCGCGTCCGCGTCGACCGCCTGGGTCAGCCGGTGCGCCACCACGACGGCGGTCCGCCCGCGGGTGGCCCGGCGGGCGGCGGCGTCGAGCACCCGGGCGCCGGCGCTGCCGGCCTCGGCGGTGGCCTCGTCCAGGACGACGACCGGCGCGTCGGTGAGGATCAGCCGGGCCAGGGCGAGCTGCTGGGACTGCTGCGCGGTCAGCGTCTGCCCACCCGCGCCGACGACGGTCGCGGTGCCGTCGGGCAGGGCCAGCGCCCACTCCCGGGCGCCGACGGCGTCGAGTGCGTCGAGGAGCTCGTCGTCGGTCGCGGCGGGGCGGGCCAGGCGCAGGTCCTGGGCCAGGGTGCCGGCGAACACGTGCACGTCCTGGGTGACCATCGCGACGGTGGCCCGCAGCACGTCGGGGCCCTGCTCGGCGGGGGTGACCCCACCGATCCGGACCCGCCCGCGGGTGGGGGTGTGCACACCGGCCACGAGCCGGGCCAGCGTCGTCTTGCCCGCGCCGCTGGCCCCGACGAGGACGACCGTGGAGCCGTCGGGCACCTCGAGGTCGACGCCGTCGAGCACGTCGTGCCCGGGGCGGTAGGCGTGCCCGAGCCCGTCGGCCCCGATCCGCGCGCCGTCGGGGTGCCGCGGGTGCTCCGGGGCCGGCGGCTCGGGCAGGTCGGCGACGCCGACGATCCGGGCCAGCCCGGCCGCCGCGGACTGCGCGGTGTCGAGCAGGAACAGCACCTGGTTGACCGGTCCGAACAGCCCGACGAAGTACAGCGCCGCCGCGGTGGCCGTGCCGACGGTGACCGTCCCCGACCCGACGAGGGCGAACCCCGCGCCGAGCACGGCCGCGATCCCGATGAACTCGGCCCCGTTGAGCCGCCCGAAGAAACCGGTCTGCAGCCGCACCACCCCGAGCGCGACCTGCACGACGTCCTCGGAGCGGGCGTGCACCCGCCGGGTGTGCTCCGGGTCGAGGCCGAGCGCGCGCACCGTGGCGACCCCGCCGACGGTGTCGAGCAGCTGCTGCTGCTGGGCGCCGGCGGCGGTCCGCTCGCGGGCGTAGAGCGAGGTCGACCGGCGCAGGTACCAGCGCGCGGTCAGCACCTGGACCGGCGCCGCGCACAGCGCGGCGAGCAGGAACCGCCGGTCCAGCGCGGCGAGGCCGACGAGGGTCAGGCAGATCAGCAGCCCGGCGCGGGCGATCTCCGGGACCGCCTCGCGCGCCGCCTCGCCGACCACCGCGACGTCCTCGGTGACCCGCGAGGTCAGGTCGCCCGCCCCGGCCCGCTCGACGCGTTCCAGCGGCAGACCCAGGGCGCGCTGCACGAAGGTCTCCCGCAGGTCGGCGAGCATGCTCTCGCCGACGCGGGCGACCAGGGCCAGGCCCAGCACCGCCAGCGCGCCCTGCACCAGGGCGGCCGCGGCGAGGAGCAGCACCGGCCCGGTCACCGCCGACGCCGGGGCGCGCTCGGCGACCAGGTCGACGATCCGCCCGAGCAGCGGCGCGACGACGAGGCTGACCGCGGCGTCGGCGACGAGCGCGGCGACGGCGGCGACCGCGGTGCCCCGCCGCGTGCGCAGCAGCGCGCCCAGCACGCCGAGGATCCGGCGGCGGTCCGCGGTCGGGAGCAAGTCCCGCGGGGCGGGGGTACCGGGCGCGGGGGCGCTCACGTCGTCACCGCCGTCCGGTAGTCCTCGCGGCCCATCAGCTCGTCGTGGCGGCCGCTGACGGTGACCCGGCCCCCGGAGAGCACCACGACCCGGTCGGTGCGGGCCAGCAGCGCCGGGCTGCTGGTGACGACGACGGTCGTGCGCCCGTCCCGCAGCGCGCGGACCCCGTCGGCGACCAGCGCCTCGGTCACCGGGTCCAGCGCCGTCGTCGGGTCGTGCAGCACCAGCACCGGCGGGCCGGCGGCGAGCGCGCGGGCCAGCGCGACCCGCTGGCGCTGCCCGCCCGAGAGCGACGCCCCCTGCTCGGCGACGGCGGTGTGCCCGCCCTCGGGCAGCGCGGCGGCGACCTGGTCGGCGGCCGCGGCGGCCAGTGCCGGTGCCGGGTCGGCCCCCGGCGCGGCGGCGGCGCGGACGTTGTCGTCGAACGTGCCGGCGAAGAGGACCGCGTCGTGCGCGCACACCAGGACGGCGGCCCGGGCCGCCCGCGGCGGGTGCTCGCCCAGGGCCGTCCCGTCCAGCTCGACCGTGCCGTGCTCCGGGTCGGCCTCCCGGCCCAGGCAGGCCAGCAGCGCCACCGCGTCGCCCGGGTCCGTCGCCAGCACGCCCACGTGCTCGCCGGCGGCGACGTCGAGGTCGACCCCGTGCAGCGGTCCGTGCGTCAGCCCGCGCACCGTCAGCGCGCCGGGCACCACCGCCGGGACGGGCCGGCCCCCGTCGCCGACGGCGGGTTCGGCGGCGAGCACGGCCGCGATCCGGCCGGCCGAGGCCCGGGCCTGGGCCAGCTTCGCGTTCACCCAGCCCAGGGTCTCCATCGGCTCGACCAGGAACTGGGCCAGCCCGACGGCGGCGACCAGCCCGCCGACGGTGATCGCGCCGTCGAGCGCCAGCCGGCCCCCGACGAGTGCGACCAGGGCGAGGAACAGCCCGTTCGCGGCCAGCACCGCACCGGAGTAGCCGGCCTGGGCCCGGGTCGCGCGCAGCGTCGCCGCCAGCGCGCCGCGGCTGGTCGCGCAATAGCGGGCCACGGCGGCCGGACCGGCGCCCAGGCCGGTCAGCACCCGCACCCCGGCGACCAGGTCCGCGGCCACTCCGGAGGCCTCCGCGGCCCGCTCCTGCTCGCGCTCCGACCGGCTCTCCAGCGGTCGCCCGAGCAACCCGACCAGGTAGAGCAGCGGCGGCGTGCCGAGCAGGATCAACAGCCCGAGCGGGACCGAGATGACCAGCAGCGACACCGCGGCCACCCCGAGCGCGGCCAGCGATGCGATCCCCAGCGGCAGCACGAAGTTGACCACCCCGACCCGTTTGGCGTCCGCCGTCGCGATCGCGACCAGCTCACCCGGCGGGCGCCCGGCCTCGGCCCCGCCGCGCGGGTCCAGGACCCGGACGGTGAGCATCATGCGCAGACGCTGGTCGGCCCGGATGTCGGCCAGCCAGGCCCGTCGCGCGCCCCACCGGTAGCTGAACGAGAGCATCAGGAAGTCCAGGCCGAGCACGCCCAGCCACAGGGCCAGCGCCACCGGGTCGCCGGTGGTCACCGCCTCGTCGATCACGACGCCGACCAGCACCGGGACCAGGGCCTCGCCGGCCTGGTGGCCGCAGAACAGCACCGCGGCCGCGGACACCGTCCCGCGTTGCGCCGCAACGGAACCGCGCAGCACGCGACGACCCGGCCGATCGCGTGCCATCCGGGTTCTCCGCTCACTGCGTCGGGGTGGTGCGACGCCGACGATCATCCGAAGGGTCGCCTCACCTTACGCAGGTCCGATCCGCAGATCGATACGCCGAACGCAGTATTGAACTGAGGCTTACCTCGGGTAAGGGTAAGCACGGCGCGAGCACGGGTCTCGAGCCCGGAGAGGGTCGGGATGTCGGGGTCGGGATCGGGTGTCATCGGTGTGCCCGGGCGAGGTTCGTCCACGGTGCACGACGTCGTGGGGGTCGGGTTCGGTCCGTCGAACCTGGCGCTGGCGGTCGCGTTGCACGAGCAGGGGCACGGCCTGTCGGTGCGGTTCGTGGAACGCCAGGCGAGGTTCGGGTGGCATCGCGGGATGCTGCTCGACGACGCCCGCATGCAGGTCTCGCACTTCCACGACCTGGCCACCCTGCGCGACCCGGCGAGCCGCTTCGGGTTCCTGAGCTATCTCGGGGAGCGGGGCCGGCTCGCGGAGTTCGTCCGCTACGGCACCGCGTTCCCCACCCGGGCCGAGTTCCACGACTACCTGGAGTGGGCCGCGGCCCGCTTCGCGCACCAGGTCGACTACGGCACCGCGGTGACCTCGCTGGCCGAGGTGCCCGGCGAGCCGGGCCTGCTCGACGTGCACACCTCCACGGGCGCCGCGCTGCGCACGCGGGCGGTCGTGCTGGCGACGGGCGCGGTCCCGCACCTGCCCGACGGTGTCGTCCCCGGTCCCCGCGTCTGGCACAGCGACGAGCTGCTCGAGCGGGTGGACACGCTGTCCGATCCGCGCCGTCTCGTCGTGGTGGGCGCCGGTCAGAGCGCCGCGGAGGCGGCCGAGTACCTGCACGGGCGCTTCCCCGCGGCCCAGGTCTGCGCGGTGTTCACCCGCTACGGCTACAGCCCGGCCGACGCCACCGCGTTCTCGAACGGGGTGTTCGCGCCGTCCGGTGTGGACGCCTTCACGCTCGCCCCGCCCGAGGTCCGGCAGATGATCACCGGGTACCACGCGAACACCCACCGGTCGGTGGTCGACCCGGGGCTGATCGAGCGGCTCTACCGGCGGCACTACCACGAGCGGGTCGCCGGGCGGGAGCGTCTGCGGCTGCACAACCTGAGCCGCGTCGCCGGCGTCGCCCCGGCTCCCGACGGTGCCCGGGGCCCGGGTGACGGGCCGCTGCGGGTGTCGGTGGAGTCGCTGGGCGACGGCCGGTGCGAGGTCCTCGCCGCGGACGCGGTCGTCTACGCCACCGGCTACCGGCCGGGACCGCCCTGGGCCCTGCTCGGCGACCTCGGCGCGCACTGCGAGCGCGACCCCGAGGGGCTCGGGGTGATCGGGCCGGACCACCGGCTGCGCACCGGGCCCGGCCTGCGGGCCGCGATCCACCTGCAGGGCCCGACCGAGCACGTCCACGGACCGTCGTCGACGGGTCTGTCCACCGTGGCCGTGCGGGCGGGCGGGATCGCCGCGGCGCTGGCCCGCCACGCGGCGGGCCCCGGGGCCGACCCCGCCCCGCTGGCCGACAGCACCGCCTCCGCCTGACCTCCCCGGACACCCCGCACCACCCCTCGACGACAGGAGCCGACCCATGTCCACCAACCCCTTCGACGACGAGGACGGCACGTTCCTCGCGCTGGTCAACGACGAGGGCCAGTACTCGCTGTGGCCGGAGTTCGTGCCGGTCCCCGAGGGCTGGACCACCGCCCACGGGCCCGCCCCGCGCGCGGAGTGCCTGGAGCACATCGAGACCCACTGGACCGACATGCGCCCGCGCAGCCTGGTCGTCGCCAGCGGTGAGGCGGCCGACGGGCCCGCCCCGGTCGACTGACCCGCTCCCCGCCCACCTCCACCCACGCCGTCCTCCCACGACATCCCGGGGTACCCGCATGCCGCACGACCGTTCGTCCGCCGCCACCTGGCCCGCCCTGTTCGCCGAGCAGGTGCGCCGCGACCCCGGCGCTGTCGCCCTGGTGATGGAGGACGTCGAGCTCACCTACGCCGAGCTCGACGCGGCGTCGGCGCGGCTCGCGCACGTGCTGCGCGGGCGCGGCGCGGGCCCGGACCGGGTGGTGGCGCTGGCGCTGCCGCGCTCGGTGGAGATGATCGTGGCGCAGGTGGCGGTGCTGCGGTCGGGGGCGGCGTACCTGCCGGTCGACCTGGACCACCCGGGCCCGCGGATCGCGGCGATGCTCGACGACGCCCGTCCCGTCGTGGTCGTCTCCACCGCCGCGGAGACCGCGGCGCTGGCCGGGCACGTGCCGGCGGGACTCCCGGTGCTGGCCCTCGACGAGCCGGGCGTGCCCGACCGGGAGCCGGACCCCGGGACGCCGGAGCCGGGCCCGGACGTCCGCGACGCCGCGTACGTGATCTACACGTCCGGCTCGACCGGGCGTCCCAAGGGCGTCGTCGTCACCCACTCCGGCGTGGCGAAGCTGATCGCCACGCAGGTCGAGCGGTTCGGGGTGGGCCCGCACAGCCGGGTCCTGCAGTTCGCCTCGCCCGGGTTCGACGTCGCGTTCTGGGACCTGTGCCTGGGCCTGCTCTCGGGTGGCCGCCTGGTCGTGGTGCCCTCGGAGCGGCGGGTCCCCGGGCCGGAGCTGACCGAGTACGCGCACCGGCACGGGGTCACGTTCATGATCCTGCCGCCGGCGCTGCTGGCGGCGATCCCGGCCGGGCTGACCCTGCCCCCGGCGACGCTGCTGGCCGGCACCGAGCGGGTGGACCCGGAGCTGGTGCGCCGCTGGGGCCGCGGGCGGCGGATGTTCAACGCCTACGGGCCCACCGAGGCGACCGTGAACTCGACCCTCGGCGAGGCGCACCCGGACCGGCTGCGCGGCTCGTCGGTCCCGATCGGCGTCGCGGACCCGATGACCACCGCCCACGTCCTCGACGACCGCCTGCAGCCGGTCGCCGACGGCACGGCGGGGGAGCTGTACCTGGGCGGCGACGGCCTGGCCCGCGGCTACCTGGGGCTGCCCGGGCTGACCGCGCAGCGGTTCGTCGCCGACCCGTGGGGCCGGGGCGGACGGCTCTACCGCACCGGTGACGTCGTGCGCCGCGACGAGCACGGCGACCTGCACTTCCTCGGCCGGGTCGACGACCAGGTCAAGATCCGCGGGTACCGGGTGGAGCCCGGCGAGGTGGAGGCGGCGGTGCGCGCCCACCCGGGCGTCGCCCAGGCGACGGTGCAGGTGCGCGAGGACCGGCCGGGCCGCCGCACGCTCGTCGCGTACCTGGTCCCCGGCGCCGGCGGGGCGGGGCTCGTCGCGGACGTGCGGGCCCACCTGACGCATCGCCTGCCCGACTACATGATGCCCGCGCTGGTGGCGCTGCCCGCGCTGCCCGTCCTGCCCTCGGGCAAGATCGACCGCGCCGCGCTGCCCGCGCCCGACCTGGCCGCGCAGGTCTCCGGCCGCCGCCCGTCGACGCCGCGCGAGGAGCTGCTGACGGCGCTGTTCGCCGAGGTGCTGGACCTGCCGGGGATCGGTGTCGACGACGACTTCTTCGCCCTCGGCGGCGACTCGATCAGCTCGATCGCGCTCGCCCGGCGCGCCCGGGAGTCGGGCCTGCGGTTCACCCCGCGCCGGCTCTTCGAGCACCCGACGGTGCAGGAGCTGGCCGGGGTCGTGACCGAGAGCGCGGCCGGCCGCAGATCGGGGCGGCGCCGGGCCACCGGCGACGCCGGGACCCATCCGGTCTCGCCGCTGCAGCAGGGCTTCTACTTCCACGCCGCGCTCGACGCCGGCGGCCCGGATGTCTACCTGCTCCAGGAGGTCCTCACGCTGGGCCCGGACCGGGTGGGTACCGCGCCGCTGCGCGCCGCCGTGACCGACGTCCTGTCCGCGCACCCGCAGCTGCGGGCGTCGTTCACCGCGCACGACGACGGCCGCGTCGTCTGGTCCCCGCGCCCCCTCGCCGCCTCCGGTGCGGACGTGGCGGAGCACGACCTGACCGGCGCGGACGGCCCGGAGCGGCTGGCGGCGCTGCTGCGCGCCGACCGTGAGCGGCGATTCGACCTCGCCGAGCCCCCGCTGCTGCGCGTCACGCTGGCGCGTCTCGACGACGGCGACCGGCTCGTCCTGACGTTCCCGCACATCGTGCTGGACGGCTGGTCGGTGGTGCTGGTGATCGACGAGCTGCTCGAGCGCCACGAGGCACACCGCGACGGCACCGCCGGCCCGGTCGCACCCGACGCCGACACCGCGGCCCTGCGGGACTGGTTCGGCTGGCTCGACGGTCGCGACACCGATGCCGCCCGGGCGGCGTGGCGGGCGGAGCTGGCCGGGTTCGACGAGCCGACCCTGCTGGTCCCCGCCCTCGTCCCGGTGGCGGGGGCTCGGCCCGCGGTGTCCTCGGGGTCCGGCGAGGTGCACGCCGCGCTGCGCGCCGAGCTGGACGACGCCCGCACCGCCGGTCTGCACGCGGCGGCCCGGGAGGCCGGGGTCACCGTGAGCGCGCTGCTGCAGGCGGCGTGGGGGCTGGTGCTGGGCCGGATGACCGGGCGCGACGACGTCGTGTTCGGGCTCAGCGTCTCCGGCCGCGACGCGCCGGTCACCGGCATCGAGTCCGCGGTCGGGCTGTTCATCAACACGCTGCCGGTCCGGGCGCGCTGGGCGCCGGGCGACACGCTCGCCGCGGTGGCCCGCCGGCTGCAGGACGCCCGCACCGCGCTGCTGGACCACCAGCAGGCCCCGCTCGCCGACGTCCAGCGCGACGCGGGTGGCGCCGAGCTGTTCGACACGCTGCTGGTGGTGGAGAACTACCCGCGCGACGGTGGACCCGGGACCGGGCTGCGGGTGCGCCACGTCGAGGTCCTCGACGCGGTGCACTACCCGGTCGCCGTGCTCGCCGACCCCGGCGCGCGCCTCGGGCTGACCCTCAAGCACGACGCCGCGCTGCTCCCGGACGCCGCCGCCCGCCTGGTGCTCGACGACCTGGTCCGGGTGCTCGACGCCGTCGCGGCGGACCCGGCCGCGACCGTGGCCTCGGTCGGGTTCGGCGCCGCGCCCGGCGTGTCCGGGGAGACCCGCGAGCTGCCCGCGCAGACGCTGCTCGACCGGATCCGGGCCGGCGCCGCGCGCGACCCGCACGCCCTCGCCGTCGCCGACGAGCACTCCGAGCTCGACCACGCTGCGCTGTCCCGGCGCGCCGACCTGCTGGCCGGGCGCCTCGCCGCGCTCGGCGCCGGGCCGGACCGGGTGGTCGGGGTGGCCGTGCCGCGCTCGGTCGGGCTGATGGTCGCCCTGCTCGGCGTGCTGGGCTCCGGCGCGGCCTACCTGCCGCTGGACCCCGAGCACCCGGCCGAACGCACCGCGGCCGTGCTCGCCGACGCCGGCGTCGACCTCGTGGTCGTGTCCGGCCCGGTCCCGGACGGTCTGGACGGGGTCACCGTCGTCGACGTCGACGGAGGGGTCGACGGAGGGGTCGACGGAGGGGCCGACGGCGGGCACCCGCCCGCTCCGCCGGTCCCGGTCCGCGCGGCCGGCCCGGACGACGCCGCCTACGTGATCTACACGTCCGGCTCGACCGGGCGGCCCAAGGGCGTCGTGGTCGGCCACCGCGCGATCGTGAACCGGCTGGCGTGGATGCAGGACACGTTCCCGCTCGGCCCGGGGGACCGGGTGCTGCAGAAGACCCCGGCCACGTTTGACGTGTCGGTGTGGGAGTTCTTCTGGGCGCTGTGCGAGGGCGCCGCGGTCGTGATGGCCCGCCCCGGCGGGCACCGCGACCCCGCCTACCTGGCCGAGGTCGTCCGCGAACGGGCGATCACCACGCTGCACTTCGTCCCGTCGATGCTCGGCGCGTTCCTCGACGCGGCCCCCGGCCTGGAACCGGGCTGGTCGGCGAGCCTGCGCCGGGTGTTCTCCAGCGGCGAGGCGCTGCCCGCCTCAGCGGCCCGCCGCTTCGACGCCCTCACCGGCGTCGCGCTGCACAACCTCTACGGACCGACCGAGGCCGCCGTCGACGTCACCGCCCACCGGTGCGCCGGGGAGACGGGCGCGTCGGTCCCGATCGGCGCCCCGGTGTGGAACACGACGCTGCGCGTGCTCGACGGCGCCCTGCGCCCGGTGCCCGACGGCGTCACCGGCGAGCTCTACCTGGCCGGGGTCCAGCTCGCGCGCGGCTACCTGTCCCGCCCGGGGCTGACCGCGGACCGGTTCGTGGCCGACCCGTGGTCGCCGGGGGAACGGATGTACCGCACCGGCGACCTGGTGCGCACGATCCCGGACGGCCCGGCCGCGGGGGAGCTGGAGTACCTGGGCCGCAGCGACTTCCAGGTCAAGATCCGCGGCAACCGGGTCGAGCCGGGCGAGATCGAGGCCACGCTGGGCGCGCACCCGGACCTGGCGCGCGCCGCGGTCGTCCTGCGCACCGACGGGCCCGCCCCGGTCCTGGTGGCCTACGTGGTCGCCGCGGCCGGGTCGCAGCCGTCGCCCGAGGTGCTGTCCGAGCACCTGTCGGCGACCCTGCCTGCGGCGATGGTGCCGGGTGCGTTCGTCGTCCTCGACGACCTGCCGGTGACGTCGTCGGGCAAGCTCGACCGGGCCGCGCTGCCCGCGCCGCGCGCCGGGCGCCACGACACCGCCGGAGCCCCGGCGCGGGAACCGGCCTCGCCCGCCGAGCACGTCCTGTGCACGGTGTTCGCCGAGGTCCTGGGCCGGGAGAGCTGCGGGCCCGACGACGACTTCTTCGCCCTCGGCGGCGACAGCATCACCTCGATCGGGGTGTCCGGACGGGCCCGGCGGGCCGGTCTCGCGGTCGGCGTGCGCGAGGTGTTCGACGGCCGCACCCCGGCCGGGGTGGCGGCCCTGCTCGACGCCGCGCTCGACACCGGCACCGCCGCCTCCGCGGCCCCGGCCGCGCTCGCGCCCCCGACGGAGGCCGTGCTGGCCCAGGTCACCCGCGTCGCCGGCGGCGAGGTCGCGCACGTCTGGCCGCTGTCGCCGCTGCAGGACGGACTGTTCTTCCACGCCGGATTCGACGCCACGGGCGCGGCCGACGCCTACACCGTGCAGGAGGCCGTCGACCTCGACGGCCGGATCGACGTCGAGCGGCTGCGCGCCGCCTGCGCGGCCGTGCTGGCGGCGCACCCGAGCGTGCGCGCCGGGTTCACCGACGACGGCCTGCCCGGGCCCGTCCAGTTCGTGCCGGCCCGGCTGGAGCCGCCGGTCACCGAGGTCGACCTCTCGACGCTGCCCGCCCCCGAGCGCGACGCGCGTCTCGAGGAGCTGATGGCGACCGACCGCGCCACCCGCTTCGACCTGGACCGGCCGCCGCTGTTCCGCCTGACCGTCGTGCACCTGGGCGGGACCGACCGGCTGGTGGTGCACCGGCACCTGCTGCTCTGGGACGGCTGGTCGGCGTGGCTGTTCCTGATCGGCCTGCTCACCCACCACCGCCACGGCGAGCTGCCCGCGTCGGAGGTCCCCGGCTCCTACACCGGCTACCTCGCCTGGCTGGCCGAGCGCCCGGCCGGGGCCGGGGCCGCCGCCTGGCGCGACGCGCTGGCCGGGGTCACCGAGCCGACGCTGGTCGACCCGCTCGCCGTCCCCGCGATCCGCCCCACCCGCACGGTCGAGGCGACGCTGCCGGCCCCGACCGGGGCCCGGCTGCGCACCCTCGCGCAGCGGCACGGGCTCACCGCGAACACCGTGTTCTCCACCGCGTGGGGCCTGGTCCTGGCCACCGCGCTCGGGCGCACCGACGTCGTGTTCGGCACCGCCGTGGCCGGGCGCCCGGCGCAGGTCCCCGGCGTCGAGGACACGATCGGGCTGTTCCTCAACACCGTGCCGGCCCGGGTCACCCCGCGCCCGGCCGAGACCGTGCTGGAGCTGCTGACCCGGGTGCAGGACGAGCGCGTCGCGCTGGCCGAGCACGAGTACGTCGGGCTGGGGGAGATCCAGCGCGTGTCCGGGCACCGCCGCCTGTTCGACACGCTGTTCGTGATGCGCGGCGCCGACGAGCCGCAACGTGCGGCCCTGCGCGCCCTCGGCGTCACCGCCACCGCCAACCGCGACGCCACGCACTACCCGCTGAACCTCGTCGTCACCCCCGGCGAGCGGTTCACCCTGGCCCTCGGGCACCGCCCGGACGCCGTCGGCGACGCGGTCGCCGACGCCTACCTCGCCCGCACCGTGGCGCTGGTCGGGCAGCTCCTCGACGACGTGACCCGGCCGGTCGCCCGCCTCGACCCGCTGCTGCCCGGTGAGCGCCCCCGCCCGGAGCCGCTGCCGGCGTTGCCCACCCCGGACACCGTCGCCGACCTGCTGGCCGTGCAGGCCGCCCGCACCCCGGAGCTGACCGCGCTCGTCGACGGCGACGCGGTCTTGACCTACGCCGAGCTCGACGCCGCCGTCGACCGCGTCGCGCGGCTGCTGCTCGCCCGCGGCGCCGGGCCCGAGCGCCTGGTGGCGCTGGCGCTGCCGCGCTCGGCGGAGATAGTGGTGGCGCTGTTCGCGGTGCTGCGCACCGGCGCGGCCTACCTGCCGCTGGAGCTCGACCACCCTGCCCCGCGCCTGGTCTCGATGCTCGACGACGCCGAACCGGCCTGCCTGCTCACCGTGTCCGCGACCGCGGCGTCGCTCGCCGCGGCGCAGGTCCCGGCCGTGTGCCTCGACGACGCGGACGTGCGCGCCGAGCTGGCCGCGCTGCCGTCCGGCGCGCCCACCGACGACGAGCTGGGCCGCTTCGCCCGGGGCAACCCCGACCGTCTGGAGTTCCCGGCCTACGTCATCTACACCTCCGGCTCGACCGGGCGGCCCAAGGCCGTCGTCACGCCCTACCGGGGCCTGACGAACATGCAGATCAACCACCGCACCGAGATCTTCGCCCCGGCGATCGCCGCGGCCGGGAACCGGCGGCTGCGGATCGCGCACACCGTCTCGTTCGCGTTCGACATGTCCTGGGAGGAGCTGCTCTGGCTCGTCGAGGGCCACGAGGTGCACGTCTGCGACGAGGAGCTGCGCCGCGACGCCGAGGCGCTGGTCGCCTACTGCGACGCCCACGCGATCGACGTCGTCAACGTGACCCCGACCTACGCCCACCACCTGTTCGACGCCGGTCTCCTCGACGACGGCCCGGGGCGGCACCGCCCGCCGCTGGTGCTGCTCGGCGGCGAGGCCGTCTCCGACGCGGTGTGGAACCGGCTGCGCGACACCGACGGCGTCCTGGGCTACAACCTCTACGGCCCGACCGAGTACACGATCAACACCCTCGGCGGCGGCACCACCGACAGCGCCGCGCCGACCGTCGGACGGCCGATCCGCGCCACCCGCGCGCACGTGCTCGACGCCTGGATGCGCCCGGTCCCCGACGGCGTCCCCGGCGAGCTCTACATCGCCGGCACCGGCCTGGCGCGCGGCTACCTGCGCCGCCCCGGCCCGACCGCCGAGCGGTTCGTCGCCGACCCGTGGACGCCGGGGCAGCGGATGTACCGCACCGGCGACCTGGTCCGGCGCCGCCCGGCCGACGGCCCGGACGCCGGGATCATCGACTTCCTGGGCCGCACCGACGACCAGGTGAAGATCCGCGGCTACCGCGTCGAGCCGGGCGAGGTGGCCGCGGTCCTCGACGCCCAGCCCGGCGTGGCCCGCTCCGCCGTCGTCGCCGTCGACGACTCCCGCTCGGGCGCGGCCACGAAGCGCCTGGTCGGCTACGTCGTCCCGGTCCCGCCGGACGACGCCGCGCGCGCCGCCCTCGAGGCCGAGCAGGTCGCGGATTGGGAACAGGTCTACTCCGAGGAGTACACCGGGATCCCGACGGCGGCGGCCACCGACGGCGACGCCGCCGTCGACTTCGCGGGGTGGACGTCGAGCTACGACGGCGACCCGATCCCGCTCGCGCAGATGCAGGAGTGGCGGGAGGCGACCGTCGCCCGGATCCGCGAGCTCGCGCCGCGGCGGGTGCTCGAGATCGGCGTCGGCACTGGCCTGCTGATGGGCCGGATCGCCCCGGAGGCCGAGTCCTACTGGGCCACCGACCTGGCCGCGCCGGTGATCGCGAAGCTGCGCGCCGACGTCGCCGCGGACCCGGAGCGGTTCTCCGGCGTCGAGCTGCTGGCGCGGCCCGCGCACGACCTCGACGGTCTGCCGCGGGACTACTTCGACACCGTCGTGATCAACTCGGTGGTGCAGTACTTCCCGGGGGCGGACTACCTGGCCCGGGTGCTGCACGGCGCGCTGGACCTGCTCGTGCCCGGGGGAGCGCTGCTCGTCGGCGACGTCCGGCACCTGGGCCTGCTGCCCACCTTCCGCGCCGCGATCGAGCTGCGCCGGGCCGCCGGCCCGGACGGGCCGGACGCGGTCGCCCGCGCCGCCGCCCGGGCCGTGGAGATGGAGAAGGAGCTCCTCGCCGCGCCCGAGTTCTTCGCCGACCTCGCCGCCGCGCGCGACGACGTGACGGTGTCGGTGCGCACCCGCCGCGGACGTTCGCACGACGAGCTGACCCGGCACCGCTACGACGTGGTGTTCCGCAAGGGAGGAGACGGCACCGTCGCCGTCGACGACGCGCCCGCGCTGCTGTGGGGGATGCCGGTCGGCGACCTGGACGCCCTCGCCGAGCACCTGGGCACCCAGCGCCCGCCGCTGCTGCGCGTCGCCCGGATCCCGGACGCCCGCCTGGCCGGGGAGTGCGCGGCCGCCGCGGCGCTGGACGCCGGTGAGCCGGTCGCCCGCGCCCGCGGGCTGCTCGACACCCCCGTGCCCGGGGCGCTGGAGCAGGAGGAGCTGCACGAGCTGGGCGCGTCGCTGGGCTACCGGGTCGCGGTGACGTTCTCGGTGCCCGGAGCGGTGGATGCGGTGTTCACCCGCGGACCGGAGACGCCGGTGGCGCTGCACCTGCCCGCCGGGCCGGTGACCGAGCGCGAGCCCCGCACGAACGACCCGTCGGCCGGTCGCGCGGCCGGGGCGCTGGTCGCCGCGCTGCGGGCGGAGCTGGCCCGGCGGCTCCCGGACTACATGGTGCCGTCGTCGCTGGTCGCGCTGCCCGGACTGCCGTTGACCGCGAACGGCAAGCTCGACACCGCCGCGCTGCCCGACCCCGAGCCGGCGCTGCGCCGCGGCCCGAGCCGCCCGCCGGAGGGCGAGGCCGAGGAGGTGCTCTGCGCGCTGTTCTCCGAGGTGCTGGGCGTGCCCGGGGTCGGCGTGACCGACGACTTCTTCGACCTCGGCGGGCACTCCCTGCTCGCCACCCGTCTCGTCGGCCGGGCCCGGACCGCGCTCGCCGCCGAGCTGGCCATCCGCGACCTGTTCGAGGCGCCGACGCCGGAGCAGCTGGCCCGCCGGGTCACCCCGGGCGCCGCGGTGCGCCCGCCGCTGGTGCCGGCGCTGCGCCCGGCGCTGCTGCCGCTCTCGTTCGCCCAGCAGCGGCTGCTGCTCGTCGAGGGCATCGACGCGCCCGGCACCGCGTACACGTTCCCGCTGGTCTACCGGCTGCGCGGCGCGTTCGACGTCGACGCCCTGCGCGCGGCGGTGCACGATGTCGTCGCCCGCCACGAGTCGCTGCGCACGGTGTTCCCGTGGTCCGGCGCGGTCCCGGGGGAGGACGGCGGGGAGCGCCACCAGCTGGTGCTCGACGCGCCTCAGGTGCCCTTCGCCGTCGCCGACGGTGAGCCCGGCGGTGACCTGACGGCGCTGATCGAGGCGCCGTTCGACCTGGCCCGGGAGATCCCGCTGCGGGTCGCGGTCTGGCGCACGGGTGCCGACGAGCACGTCCTCGCCCTGGTGCTGCACCACGTCGCCACCGACGAGTGGTCGGACCGGCCGTTCCTGGCCGACCTGACCGCCGCCTACACCGCGCGACGCCACGGCCGCGCACCCGAGCTCGCACCGCTGCCGGTGCAGTACGCCGACGCCACGCTGTGGCAGCGCGACCTGCTCACCGCGCTGGCCCCGGAGCAGCTGGACCACTGGCGGGAGACGCTGGCCGGGCTGCCGGTGGAGGTGGAGCTGCCGCTGGACCGTCCGCGGCCGTCGCGCCCGTCGGGGCGGGGCGGGATCGTGACGACCGCGCTGGACCCCGCCACGGTGACCCGGCTGCGCGCGCTCGCCGCGTCCACCGGCACCAGCATGTTCATGGTCGTGCAGGCCGCGGTGGCGGCACTGCTGCACCGTCTCGGCGCGGGCGACGACATGCCGCTCGGCGCCCCGGTCGCGGGGCGCACCGACCCGGCGCTCGACGACCTCGTCGGGTTCTTCGTCAACACCGTCGTGCTGCGCACCGACCTGTCCGGGACGCCCGGCTTCCGCACGCTGCTCGACCGGGTCCGGACCGCGGACCTGGCCGCGTTCTCCCGCCAGGACGTGCCGTTCGAGCAGGTCGTGGAGGCGGTCGCGCCGCCGCGGGCGGCCGGGCGCAACCCGCTGTTCCAGGTGATGCTCGGCTACCAGCACCGCACCGGGGCGCAGGACGCGCTGCTCGGGATGGACGCGAGCTGGTACCCGCTGCCGCACTCGACGGCGAAGTTCGACCTGGACTTCACCGTCGTCGACCGCGCCGACGACGGCTCGCTGACGCTGCACCTGGAGTACTCCGCCGACCGCGCCGACCGGTCCACCGCGCGCCGGCTGGCCGCGCGGTTCGCCGTGCTGCTCGACGCCGTCGCCGCCGACCCGGACGCCGCACTGCGGACGATCGACGTGCGCGCCGGGTCCGACCTCGACCCGGCCCCGGCCGGGGACCCGGTCACCGGGCCGTGCGTGCCGGAGGCGTTCGCCGCCGTCGCGGCCGCCCACGCCGGCGGGACGGCGCTGGTCACCGGCGCCGGCGCGCTCACGTTCGCCGAGCTGGAGCGCGAGGTGGGCCGGATCGCCGGTCTCGTCGCCGCGCACGGCGCCGGTGCCGGCGACGTCGTCGGCCTGGCGCTGCCGCGGGCGGCGATGGTGCCGGCGATCCTCGGCGTGCTCGCCGCGGGCGCGGCCTACCTGCCGCTGGACCCTCGCAGCCCGGCCGCCCGCACCGCCGCGCTGCTCGACGACGCCGCGCCCGTCCTGGTGCTGACCGCGCCGGGCACGTCGCCGGGCACGCGGTCGGTCCCGGTGGACACCCCGGCGGCCCCCGCCGGGCCGGTCGCGGTGCACCCCGACGGCGCCGCCTACCTGATCTACACCTCCGGCTCCACCGGGGCGCCCAAGGGCGTCGTCGGCACCCACCGCGGGCTGGCGAACCTGCTCGCCTCGCACCGGCGCGACCTGATCGGACCGGCCGCCTCCCGGGCCGCGGCGTCGTCACGTGGCGGGCGGCTGCGCGCGGTGCACCTGGCGCCGTTCACGTTCGACGGGTCCTGGGAGCCGCTGCTGTGGCTGCTCGCCGGGCACGAGCTTCACGTCGCCGACGAGACGACCGCACTCGACCCGGAGGCGGCGCTGCGCGTGCTCGACGACGCCGCGATCGACTTCGTCGACCTCACCCCGACCTACCTCGCCGAGCTGGAGTCGCTCGGTTTCCTCGACGACGGACGGCGCCGTCCGGGTGTCGTCGCGGTCGGCGGCGAGGCGTGCCCCCCGTCGCTGTGGGCGCGGCTGTGCTCGCTGGGCGACGGCACGGTCGTGCACGACCTGTACGGGCCGACCGAGTGCGCGGTCGACGCCTACGGATGGCACGGCCCGTCGGAGGGCCGCCCGGCCCGGCCGGGGCCGGTCGCCGGGATCCGCGCCACGGTGCTCGACGACGCCCTGATCCCGGCCGGGGTCGGGGTGCCCGGCGAGCTGTACCTGTCCGGCCCGGGCCTGGCCCGCGGCTACGCCGGGCGCCCGGGGCAGACCGCGGCGCGGTTCGTCGCCGACCCGTGGACGCCGGGCGGGCGTCTCTACCGGACCGGGGACCGGGCCCGCCGCCTCGCCGACGGCACCCTCGAGCTCCTCGGCCGCACCGACGACCAGGTGTCGCTGCGCGGCCTGCGGATCGAGCCGGGCGAGGTGGAGGCGGCGCTGCTCGCGCTGCCGGGCGTCGTGGCCGCCGCGGTGCTCGTACGCGGCACCCGGCTCGTCGCCCACGTCGTGCCGGACGACGGCGCCCCGGTCACCGGCATCCGCCGCGCGCTGGCCGAGGTTCTGCCCGGGCACCTGGTGCCCGGCGTCGTCGTGGCCGTGCCGGCGCTGCCGCGCACTACCGCGGGCAAGCTCGACCGGGCCGCCCTGCCGGACCCCCTGCCGGACCCCCTGCCGGACCCCCTGCCGGGCCCCCTGTCCGGCACGGCCGGGCGGGAACCGGAGACCGCCACCGAGCGGGCGGTGGCCGGGATCGTCGCCGCCGTCCTGGGGCGCGAGCGGGTCGGTGCCGGCGACGACTTCTTCGCCCTCGGCGGGCACTCGCTGCTGGTGATGCGCCTGGTCGGGCGGATCCGCGCCGTGCTCGGGGCGGAGCTGGGCCTGCGCGCGGTCTTCGACACACCGACCGTCGCCGGGCTCGCCGCGGCCGTCGACGCCGCCGGTGCCGCCCCGGAGGGCCTGCCGCTGGTCGCGGGCCCGCGTCCGGAGCGCCCGCCGCTCTCGTTCGCCCAGCAGCGGCTGTGGGCGCTGCACCGGGTCGAGGGCCCGAGCGCGACCTACACGGTGCCGATGGCGTGGCGGATCGACGGCGACCTCGACGTCGACGCGCTGACCGCCGCGCTGGCCGACGTCGTCGCCCGGCACGAGGTGCTGCGCACCGTCATCGCCGAGCACGAGGGACAGGCGCACCAGGTCGTGCGCGAGCCCGGCCCGGTGCCACTGGCCGTCGAGACCGTCACCGACGCCGCGCTGCCCACCCGCCTGGCCGACCTGGCCGGGTACGCGTTCGCCCTGGACGCCGAGATCCCGGTGCGGGCCCACCTGCTCCGGACCGGCTCGCCCGGCAGCCCGCCCGACAGCCCGCCGAGTAGGCCGACCGGCAGGCCCGGCACGAGCCACGTCCTGCTCCTGCTGGTGCACCACATCGCCGCCGACGAGTGGTCCGACGGCCCGCTGACCCGGGACCTGCGCGAGGCCTACACCGCCCGCCGGGACGGCCGGGCGCCCTCGGCCGCGCCGTTGCCGGTGCAGTACGCCGACGTCGCCCGGTGGCAGCGGGAGCGTCTCGGCGACGCCCGGGACGCGGCGTCGCCGCTGGCGCGCGGTCTCGCGTTCTGGCGCGAGACCCTCGCCGGCGCCCCGGCCGAGCTGGCGCTGCCGGTCGACCGGGCCCGCCCGGCCGAGTCCGACCACCGTGGCGCGACCGTCGGGTTCACGCTCGAACCGGAGCTCGGCGCGGCGATGGCCGCACTGGCCCGTGACCGCGGGGTCAGCATGTTCATGCTGGTCCAGGCCGCGGTGGCGACCCTGCTCACCCGCATGGGTGCCGGGACCGACCTGCCGCTGGGCAGCCCGATCGCCGGGCGCGGGCGCGACGGGGTCGACGACCTCGTCGGGTTCTTCCTCAACACCCTGGTGCTGCGCACCGACACCTCCGGTGACCCGACGTTCGCCGCGCTGCTGGCCCGGGTCCGCGACACCGACCTGGCCGCGTTCTCGCACCAGGAGGTCCCGTTCGAGCAGGTGGTCGAGGCGCTGAACCCGCCCCGGTCGCTGGCCCGGCACCCGCTGTTCCAGGTGATGGTCGTCCACCTGCCGGCCGGTGGGACGGTGTCGCGGCTGGACCTTCCCGGCCTCACCGACCGGCCCGAGCCGGTGTCCGAGCGGACCGCGAAGTTCGACCTGTCCTTCGACGTCGTCGAGGGCCCGGACGGGCTCACCGGCGCCGTGGAGTACCGCACCGACATGGTCGACGAGGCCACCGCACGGTCGCTGGGCGAGCGGCTGCGCCGGATCCTGGCCGCCGTCGTCGCCGACCCGGACGCGCCGATCGGGTCGATCCCCGTGTTCGCGCCCGGGGAGCGCGAGCGGGTCCTGCACGAGTGGGGCGGCGTGCCCCTCGCTCCCGTCCCCACGACCCCCGAGCCGGTGACCACGGCGTTCGCGGCGTCGGCCGCCCGGACACCCGCCGCGACCGCGCTCGTCACCGGCGCCCGGAGCTGGACCTTCGCCGAGCTGGAGGAGTCCACCGCCGCGCTGGCCGCGGCGCTGCGGGCCCGGGGCGCCGGGCCGGAGACCGTCGTCGCGCTGTCGCTGCCCCGGTCCGCGACGGTGCCGGCGATCCTCGGCGTGCTGCGCGCCGGGGCGGCCTACCTGCCACTGGACCCGGCCGCCCCGCCGGAGCGCACCGCCCGGCTGCTCTCCGACGTCGCCCCGGTCCTGTGGCTGGCACCCGACGGCGAGCCCGCCCCGGCCGGGATGCCGCCGACCGCCGGACGCCTCGACCCGGCCGGCGTCGATACCGCCGGACACGCGGGCGCGGCACCGCCGACGCCCCACCCCGCCCAGGCCGCGTACGTGATCCACACATCCGGGTCCACCGGCCGTCCGAAGGGCGTCACCGGCACCCACGGCGCGCTGGCCGCGCTGCTGGCCGCGCACCGCGGGCGGCTGATCCCCGAGGCGGGCACGACGCCGCGGCGGGTGCTGCACGCCGCGTCGTTCACGTTCGACGCCTCCTGGGACCCGCTGCTCTGGCTCGTCGCCGGGCACGAGCTGCACGTGCTCGACGACCACACCGACCCGGTCGCGTTCGTCGCCGCGGTCGCGGCGCGCCGGATCGACGTCCTGGACATGACCCCGACGCACCTGCGCGAGCTGCTCGGGCACGGGCTGCTCGCCGCCGGCGGGCACCGCCCGGGCACGGTCGTGCTCGGCGGCGAGGCCACCGACGATCGGCTGTGGTCGCAGCTGGCAGCGACCGGCGTGCGGCTGTTCGACCTCTACGGCCCGACCGAGACGACGGTCGACTCCCACGGCTGGACCGCCACTCCGGACGGCGGGCGCGAGCCGTACCGCCTGCCCGGCACCCGCGTGCTGGTCCTCGACGACCGCCTGCAGCCGGTGCCCGCCGGCGTCACCGGCGAGCTCCACCTCGGCGGCGCGGGCGTGACCCGCGGCTACCGCGACCGGCCCGGCGCCACCGCGGAACGCTTCGTCGCCGACCCGACGGCGCCGGGGGAGCGCATGTACCGCACCGGCGACCTCGCCGCCTGGAACCGCGACGGGTCGCTGCGCCTGCTCGGGCGCGCCGACGACCAGCTCTCCCTGCACGGCGTGCGGATAGAGCCGGGCGAGGTGGAGGCCGTGCTGGGCGACGTCCCGGGTGTCGGCTCGGCGGCGGTGGTGGTGCGCGAGGACGTGCCCGGTGTGCGTCGCCTGGTCGGCTACGTCACCCCTGGCCGGGGCCCTGCCGGGAGCCCCCCCGGATCGACCGCGCCGGACCCGGAGGCCGTGCGCCGGCACGCGGCGGCGCACCTGCCCGCGGCGATGGTGCCGTCGGTCGTCGTCGTGCTCGCCGCGCTGCCGCGCGGGGTCGCGGGCAAGCTCGACCGGGCGGCGCTGCCCGCGCCGGACCTCGCCGCGGCGACGACCGGCGGCGCCGGGCGCACCCCGCGCGAGCGTGTCCTGTGCGCGGTGCTGGCCGAGGTCCTCGGGCTGGAGCTCGTCGGCGTCGACGACGACTTCTTCGCCCTCGGCGGGGACAGCATCGTCGCGATGCGGCTGGTCGGGCGGGCCCGCGCGGCCGGCCTGGTGATCACGCCGCGGGAGGTGTTCCGGCACCGCAGCGCGGCCGGGCTGGCCGCCGTCGCCGGGATCGTCCCGGACACCCCGGCCGCGGTGGAGCTGACCGCGCTGCGGCTGGACCCGGGCGAGGCGGCCGAGGTCGCCGCGCTCGCTCCCGAGCTGACCGACGTGCTGCCGCTCGCGCCGCTGCAGGCCGGTCTGCTGTTCCAGGCCCTGCTCGAGACCGGCGCCGACACCGACGTCTACACGGTGCAGTTCTCCCTCGACCTGGACGGCCCGCTCTCGCCGGACCGGCTGCGCCGCAGCGTCGACGGGCTGCTGGTGCGCCACCCGCAGCTGCGCGGCGCGTTCCGGTTCCTCGCCTCCGGTCGCCCGGTGGCGCTCGTCGGGCCGCCGGTGGGGGTGCCGTGGCGGGAGCTGGACCTGACCGCCGACCCGGACCCGGAGGCGAGCTGGGACCGCGAGTCCGCGGCCGAGCGCCGCCGGATCGACCCGGCCGCGGCCCCGCTCGTCCGGGCGGTGCTGGCCCGGTTCGGCCCGCAGCGGCACCGGCTGCTCGTCTCGCACCACCACCTGCTGCTCGACGGCTGGTCGACCGCGCCACTGCTGGCCGACCTCTCCGCGCTGCACGCCCACGACGGCGACCCGTCCGCGCTCGCACCGGCACCGTCCTACCGCGACTACCTGGCCTGGCTCGGTGCGCGCGACCGGGACAGCGCACGCACGGCGTGGGCCGGGTACCTCCACGGCCTCGCCGAGCCGACCCGGCTCGCCCCGGCCGACCCGGTGCGCGAGCCGATGACCCCGCGCCGGCACACCGTCGGCACCCCGCCGGGGCTCGCCGGGCGTCTCGCCGAGCTGGCCCGCGAACGCGGGCTGACGCTGAACACCCTGGTCCAGGGCGCGTGGGCGGTGCTGCTCGGACGGCTCTCCGGGCGCGACGACGTCGTGTTCGGGGCGACGGTGTCCGGGCGCCCGGCCGAGCTCGACGGCGCCGAGTCGATGGTGGGGCTGTTCATCACCACCGTGCCGGTGCGCGCCCGGATCCGCCCGGACGAGCCGTTCTCGGCCGTCCTGGCCCGGATCCAGCACGGGGTGACCGAGCTGGGAGACCACCAGCACCTGGGCCTGCCGGAGATCACCCGGCAGGGCGGGGTGGGGGAGCTGTTCGACACCCTGATGGTGTTCGAGTCCTACCCCGGCGGTGACCCGGCGCCCTCGGCCGGTCTGGTGCTGCGCGAGCGCGACGCCGTCGACGCCACGCACTACCCGCTGACGTGGGAGGTGGAGGTCGAGGGCTCGGAGACCACGCCCGTCGAGGCGGTCCGGCTGACCGCCGAGTACCGCCCGGACCTGTTCACCGACGCCGCCGCGGCCCGCTTCGGCCGCGGGATGCTCGCGCTGCTGACGGCGTGGGCGCAGGACCCGGACCGGCCGGTCGGCACCGTCGACGTCCTCGACGCCGCCGAGCGGCACCGGGTGCTGGTGGAGTGGAACGACACGGCCCGGTGGATCGACCCGGCCCCGGTCACCCCCGGCCCGGTCACTCCCGGCCCGGGCGCGGTCCGCACCGCACCGGAGACGGTGGCGTCGCTGTTCGCGGCGCAGGCCGCGGCCACGCCGGATGCGCTCGCCGTCGTCTCCGGGACCGGGGACGACGCCGTCTCCTGGACCTTCGCCGAGCTCTCGGCGCGGGTCACCGCGCTGGCCCGGGTGCTCGTCGAGCGGGGTGCCGGCCCGGAGCGGGTGGTCGCTGTGGCGTTGCCGCGCACCGCGCACGCGCTGGCCGCGATCCTGGCCGTGCTGGAGGCGGGCGCGGCCTACCTGCCGCTGGACCCGGCCTACCCGCCGCAGCGGCTGCGCGCGGTGCTCGCCGACGCCGCGCCGATGCTGCTGGTCACCACGGCCCCGGCCGGGGTACCGGCGGACGGGGTCCCGGTGCTCGACCTCGACCTCGACCTCGCCGTCGACCTCGCCGTTCACCGGGCCGGGCCGCTCGGGGGCACCGCCGGTACCGGTCCGCTGACCGACGCCGACCGGACCGCCCCGCTGCGGCCCGGGCACCCCGCGTACGTGATCCACACGTCCGGCTCGACCGGTGAGCCGAAGGGCGTGGTGGTCACCCACGGCGGGCTGGTGAACCTGTTCGCCAGCCACCGCGAGCAGGTGCACCTGCCGGCCCGGCGGGCGACCGGGCGACGTCACCTGCGGGTGGCGCACGCGTGGTCGTTCTCCTTCGACGCGTCCTGGCAGCCGCAGCTGTGGCTGCTCGACGGGCACTGCGTGCACGTCGTCGACGAGCAGGTGCGCGCCGACCCGGACGCGATGGTCGCGCTGCTGCGCGACGCCGACTTCGTCGAGCTCACCCCGTCGCACCTGGACCGGCTGCTCGACGCCGGGCTGTGCGCGCCGGGGACCCCGGGCCCGGCGGTGCTCGGCTTCGGCGGCGAGGCCGTCGGGCCGGGGCTGTGGGAACGCCTGCGCGCCCTGCCCGCGACGACCGCGCTGAACTTCTACGGACCCACCGAGGCGACGGTGGACGCCCTGGTCGCGCCGGTCGGGTGGTCGGAGACCCCGGTCGTCGGGCGCCCGGTCGCGCACGCCCGGGCCTACGTGCTCGACAGCGGCCTGCGTCCGGTGCCGCCGGGCGCGACGGGCGAGCTGTACCTGGGCGGGGCCGGGCTGGCGCGGGGCTACCGGGGCCGGTCCGGTGCGACGGCGGAGCGGTTCGTGGCCGACCCGTGGGCGGCGGGGGAGCGGATGTACCGCACCGGTGACCTCGCCTCCTACGACGAGGACGGGCTGCTGCACTACCGGGGCCGCGCCGACGAACAGGTCAAGATCCGCGGGCACCGGGTGGAGCCGGGCGAGGTCGCGGCCGCGCTGCAGACCCACCCCGACGTCGGACGGGCGGTGGCCGGCGTCGCACCCGGCCCGCGCCCGATGCTGGTCGCGCACGTCGAGCCGGTGCCCGGGGCGTCGGAGCCCGACCCGGACCGGCTGCGCGCGCACGTCGCGACGCTGCTGCCCGAGCACATGGTGCCCACCGCCGTCGTGGTGATGGAGCGGCTGCCGGTGCTGGCCAACGGCAAGCTCGACCGGGCCGCGCTGCCGGCACCGCGTCCGCGGGCGACCGGGCGGGAGCCGCGCACCGAGCGGGAGACGGCGCTGTGCGCGGTCGTCGCCGCGGTGCTGGAGCTGCCGCGGGTCGGTGCCGACGACGACTTCTTCGACCTGGGCGGGGACAGCATCGTCGCGATGGCGCTCGTCGGGCGGGCGCGGGCGGCCGGGCTGCTCGTGACGCCGCGCCAGGTGTTCACCGCCCGCACCCCGGCCGCGCTGGCCGGGGTCGCGACCGCCCTCGACACCGACGCCGCACCCCGGACCGCGGACCGGTCGGGCACCGGCACGGTGCCGCTGACGCCGGTGATGCACGACCTGCGCGAGCTCGGCGATCCGTTCGACCGCTACCACCAGGTCGCCCTGCTGGCGACCCCCGCGGGCCTGGACGAGCCGACCCTGCACGCCCTCGTCGCCGGCCTCGCCGCGCGGCACGAGGTGCTGGGCGCGCGGCTCGTGCGGGAGGGACCGCGGGTGCCCGCCGGTCGGGACCGGTGGTCGCTGCAGATCCCGGCCGAGCCCGACGTGAGCGGCTGGGTGCGGCGGGTCGAGGTCGCCGGGTGCGACGCGGCGACGCGGCGCGCCCTTATCACCGAGCACGCGTCGGCGGCCCGCGACGCCCTCGACCCCGAGGCCGGGGTGATGACCCGCGTCGTCTTCTTCGACGCCGGCCCGGACCGCCCGGGACGGCTGCTGCTGTGCCTGCACCACCTGGTCGTCGACGGGGTGTCCTGGCGGGTGCTGCCCGCCGACCTGGCCGCGGCCTGGGACTCCCACCGCGCGGGCGGCCCGGCGACCGTGCCGGACACGCCCGGGACCCCGTTCGGGGCCTGGGCGTGGGGACTGGCCGGGGCGACGCCCGCGCGGGAGACGGAGCTGGAGCTCTGGACGGGCGTGCTGGGCGGCCCGTCCGCCGACGGAGGCGGTCCGGACCTGCCGCTGCGCCGCCCGCGGGACCCGGCGCGCGACACCGTGGCGACCGAGCGGGACCTGCGGGTCACGCTGCCGCCCGCGGCCACGGCGGCGCTGCTCGGCCCGGTCACCGCGGCGCTGCGGGCGGGCGTCGACGACGTCCTGCTCGCCGCGCTCGCCCTGGCCGTCGGCGAGCACCGGACCGGTGCGCCCGCCGGCGGCGGCGTGCTGGTCGACCTGGAGGGCCACGGGCGGGAGGAGCAGGTCGTGCCCGGTGCCCGGCTCTCCGGCACGGTCGGCTGGTTCACCGGGGTGCACCCGCTGCGGGCCGGCACCGGCCCGGAGACCCTGGCCGGCGTCGAGCGGGACCCGGCGTCCGCGGTACGCGCGGTCGCCCGGGTGCGTGACGCCCGCGCCGCGATCCCCGACGGCGGTCTCGGCTACGGGATGCTGCGCCACCTGCACCCCGCCACCGGTCCGGTGCTGGCCGCGCTCGGCTCACCGGAGATCGAGTTCAACTACCTGGGCCGGTTCTCCTACGGCGGGGACGGTGGTGGGGTCGGCGGGGGTGGAGACCCGGCCGCGTGGGAGCCGGTCGCCGGCGAGGAGGAGGCGGCCGAGGTCGCGATGGACCCGGACATGCCGCTCGGGCACGCGCTGTCGGTGACGGTGATGGTCGCCGACCTGCCGGGCGGTCCGGAGCTGAGCGCGCAGTGGGCCTGGGCGGGCGAGCTGCTCGACGAGGGATGGGTGACCGGCCTGGCCCGCGACTGGCGACGGGCGGTGCTGGCCCTGCTCGGCGCCCGGGGCTGACCCCCGGGCACGACAGAGCCCCGGCCCGAGAACGGGCCGGGGCTCTGTGACGTGCGGGTCGTGAGGTGCGGAGCTGTGACGTCCGGAGCTGTGACGTCCGGAGCCGTGACGTGCGGGAACGGTCAGCCCGCGTTCGCCGCGTTCGCCGTGGCCAGCGACGGCTCGGCCGGGACCGCCGTGGCGGGGTTCCCGTCCGCGGCCGCACCCAGCGCGGGGACGAACCCGTCGACCACGTACGGCAGGCTCAGCGGGCTGTCGTAGGACAGCGCCGCCGACCATGCGCCGTTGAGCTCGTCGAGGAACAACGCCCGGCCCTGGGTGACGTTGGCGAGCCGACCGTAGAGCGGCTCGGCCCGGACCGCGGCCGCCGGGTCCGCCGTGTCGCCGATCAGCACCGCGACGTCGGTGTCGAACTCGCGGTAGTTCTCCTTGCTGATCCCGACGAAGTAGGCCTCCTCGGCGGTGGCCAGCTTGTCCACCGACTCCGGGATCCGGAACCCGAGCGAGGTCAGGAACCGGCCCCGCTGGTCGGTGGAGGTGTAGGCGCCCGGCTCGCCGCCGAGCCCGCCGTAGATCGCGGACTTCCCGGCGAACTCCGGGTGCGCGGCCTTCGCGTCGGCGAGCTTCCTCTCGGTGTCGGCGGTGAGGGTTCTCGCCTGCGCGCTGCGGCCGAGGGCCTTGCCGACCTGGTCGAGCTCCTGCTGCCAGGACAGCGCGTAGTCCTCGGTGCCCTCCGGCGCGGCCACGGTCGGCGCGATCTGGGAGAGCTTGTCGTAGACGGCCTTGTCGGCCGCGCCGTACACGGAGATGATCAGGTCCGGCGACTGGGCGGCGACGGCCTCGATGTTCACCGCGTCGATGGTCGCCACGACCGGCGGGTTCTCCGGCCCCATCGCCTCCCGGGCCCACGGCCCGATACCGCCCTTGAGCTCGGGATACCACTCGGCGACGCCGACCGGCTTCACGCCCAGGGCGAGCACGAAGTCGTGGTCGCGCAGCCCGACCGTGACGACCCGCTGCGGTGCGGCCGGGATGACGGTGCTGCCGAGCTTGTGTGCGACGGTCACCGGGAACGTGTCCCCGGTGGGCGCCTGCGCGGCGGGGGCGTCGGTGCCCCCGCCGGAACTGCAACCCACGGTGAGGGCGACGACGGCGGCGGCCGCCGTGGCCAGGCGTAGGAGTCTCGGGATCACGGGCGTGGCCTCTCGGGGGAAGGAACCAAACGCCCAAACAGTAGCCGAACGAATTAGGTAAGCCTATCGCCAGTTTCGCCCAGGCTTCGCCAGCTCAGGAGGGGCTCGGCTCGGGACAGGGCGGGGTCGTCGGCGGCCATCGTGCGGGCCGGGCCCGGCCCGGTCTCGCGGGTCTCGAACCGGACGGTGACCCGGCCGTGCCCGCTGCCCTGGACCCACCCGTGCCCGTGCTCGGCGTGGTGGACGTCGTCCCCGGCCCGCCACGGACGGTCGGGGTCGGGCGCGTCGTCGGCGTCGGGCCGGGTGGGTCCCGTGCCGACGCGGATCGCCGGGTCGTCCGAGGTCACGACGTCCAGGCCGTCCGGGCCGTCCACGGCGTCGACCTCGAGCTCCGCGGGATCGTCGACGGCGACCCCGGACGGGATCGGCAGGGGCTCCCCGGCCGGGGGCGGCGCGGCCACCGGTGCCGCCGTCCAGCCCTGCGCGGACGGGACGGCGTCGAACAGCGCCAGCGGCGGCGCGTCGCTGAACCCCGACACCGACACCCCGAGCAGGCGCACCCCGCCCTCCCCGACGGCGGTGTCGGCCAGCCGGCGCGCCATCGCCGCCAGCGTCGAGAGCTCCCGGCTGGCGAACGCCGTCGTCTCCGAGCGGGTGGTGGTCGTGAAGTCCGCGGTCCGGGCCTTGACGGTGACGGTGCGGGCCGCGCGGCCGTCGGCCAGCAGCCTCCGGTGCACCGCGGCGGTGATCTTCTCCACCGCCGTGTGCACGGCGGTCATCGCGGTGAGGTCGGTCTCGAACGTGGTCTCGGCGCTGATCTGCTTGGCCGCGCCGCGCGGGGCGACCGGACGGTCGTCGACGCCGCGGGCCAGTCGGTGCAGCTCGGAGCCCATCGCGGAGCCGAGCAGCCCGACGACCTCGCGCGCGTCGGTGGCGGCGAGCTTGCCGATGGTGTCGATCCCGACCTTGCGCAGCGCCTCCCCGGACACCGGCCCGATGCCCCACAGCGAGCGCACCGGCAGCGGGGCCAGCACGGCGTCCTGGTCGGCGGCCGGGATCACCCGCAGCCCGTCCGGCTTGGCCAGCTCGGAGGCGATCTTCGCCAGCTGCTTGCCCGACCCGGCCCCGACCGAGGCCGGCAGCCCCGTCCGCTCCCGGACGGCCCGGCGCAGCTCGACACAGAACGCGGTGACGGTCTCCGGGTCGGCGCCGGCGAGGTCCGGCGGCTCGAGGAACGCCTCGTCCACCGAGACCGGCTCGAACACCGGGCTCGCCGCCCGCAGGACGTCCATCACCTCGCGGGACAGCGCCTGGTAGAGCGCGAACCGAGGTGGCAGCACCGTCGCGTGCGGGCAGCGCCGGCGGGCCTGGCCCATCGGCATCGCCGACCGGGCCCCGTACACCCGGGCCTGGTAGCTGGCCCCGGCGACCACACCGCGCGGGCCTGCCCCGCCGACGAGGACCGGGCGGTCGGCCAGCGTCGGGCGGGTCAGCTGCTCGACCGAGGCGAAGAACGCGTCCATGTCCAGGTGCAGGACCCAGCGCGCTGCATCGGCCACGGTCCCATTGTCGCCCCGGGCACCGACACTTTCGCGCGGGCCTCGGCGGGAGAGCCGAGTCGCCGGTGGGCCGCCCGCGGGACGGCCGGTGCACTCAGCCCGCGAGGACCGCGTCCCCGTCGGCCGTCGTGACGGCCGGTGCCGCGTCGCCGAACCCGGCCAGCGCGGCCGGGTGGTCGGGCTCGGGGGTGCTCAGGTCGGCCAGCCACATCGGTCCGCGCGGCTCGCCGACCCAGGCGTGCACCCGGGGTGCCTCGTGCGGACCGCTCAGCGTGATCGCGTCCATCGGGCTGGACAGGCCGTCGCCGGTGGCCTTGAGCAGGGCCTCCTTGCGGGTCCAGGTGACCAGGAACGTCGTCGTGTCGAGCGCCGGCCCGCCGCGTTCGGCCGGGGACAGGACGTGCTCGGCCAGCCCCTCCAGCGACGTCAGGCTGCGCCGGTGCTCCACGTCGACGCCGACCGGCCCCGGCCCGAGCGCGACGCCGACCAGGCTCCCGGAGTGGGTCAGCGAGAACCCGGGGGAGTCCGGCCGCTGGGCCAGGCGGGGCTTGCCGTGCTGCTGCCCGCACCGGCAGGTCCGGTCCAGGAGCACCGCGGCCGGGTCGACACCCAGGTGCTCGCCCAGCACGATCCGGGTCAGCGCGTGCGCGGCGAGGTAGCGGGCGCGGTCGGCCTCCTGGCGCAGTGCCGCCATCCGCTCGCGCTCGTGCGCGTCGAGCACCGAGACCAGGCCCGGGTGGGCGTCCGGGTCGAGCGGGTGGGCCCACCAGACCGTGACCGCGGGGGCGTGCGCACCGGAGATCGACACCCGGTCACCCTGGCACGCCGCAGCGGGCGGGCACAGGCCACGGGGTGAGACGACGCTCATGTCGCTGCGCCACGGGCGCAGCGACACCGACGTCGTCCCACCCCGCGTGCGGGGTGATCAGCCGCTCTTGCGGGCCGCGAAGTCCAGGCGGGTGTGCGCCGGCTTCGACTGCACACCGGGACCCGAGCTGCGCGGACCGGACGTGCGGGACGCGGACGGGCCACCGGCGTCAGCCGGCAGGTCCCGCCCGCGTGCCGCGGCGCGGCGTTCGGCGCGGTTGACCGGACGGTCGGTGGTCGCCACGGCCGAGATGGTCGGACCGTCCGAGGTGAGAGAGACGGACGGGACGGCCGGGACGGCGGTCACGGACGGGCGTGCGGACGAACGGTGTCGCATACGGACCTCCACGAAGGGGAAGGGCGCGCGGCCCGGGCTCCGGGTACGTGGGCTCCCGCGCAGGAGCGGGGCGGACGTCACCGGGTCCCGACGGCGCGGTCGTACGGCTCGACGGGGAGACGAGCCCGGACCGCGCGCGGTCGGATCAGGACGGCGTGTGAGCGGTCGGCGCGCACAGGAGGCGGCCGACGGTCGGGGACAGGACGCCCCCGGCTGCTCAGAGGAAGAAAATCCGCATGGGCGAGAAGGTAGACCGCGTCGGGCGGACGTCGCCACCGAATTACGGTGGGCCCGTGACCAGCGGCCGGAACAGCACCGACATCGCCGTGGTCGGCGGCGGCATCGCGGGCGTCTCGATCGCCTACGAGCTCGCCGCGACCCGGCGCGTCACCCTGATCGAGGCCGAGCCCGACCTGCCGCTGCACTCGACGGCCCGCTCCGCCGCGACCTACGTCCCCGGCCACGGCTCCGGCCCGTTCCGCGCCCTGATCACCGCCAGCGGCCCCCGCTTCGTCGCCCTCGCCGACGAGCTGGGCACCCCGCCGCTGCTCACCCCGCGCGGGGTGCTCTGGGTGGCCGTCGACGACGACGGCGAGGCGGCGATGGACGCCGTGCTCGCCGAGCAGGCCGGCGAGCCGGGTGCACCGGTCCCGCTGCCGGTGGCCGAGGCCGTCGAGCGCTGCCCGGTGCTGCGCACGCCCCGGGCGGCCGCGCTCACCGAGGCCGCGGCCGACGCCGACGCGATCGCCCTGCACGCCGGCTACCTGCGCGGACTGCGTCGCCGCGGTGGGACGGTGCTGCGCGGCGCCCCCGTGGAGACGATCACCCGGGACGGCGCGGGCTGGCGGATCGCGGCCGGGACGCACCACGTCACCGCCGCCGGGATCGTCGACGCGGCCGGTGCCTGGACCGACGTCGTCGCGGCCCGCGCGGGCGTGCCCGGGATCGGGCTGGTGCCGCACCGGCGCACGATCGCCGTCTGCCCCGTGCCGGACCCGTCGGTGCTGCACGGGCCGTCCGCAACGCCGCTGCCGATGGTCGTCGACGTGGGCGAGCGCTTCTACCTCAAGGCCGAGGCCGGCGCGGTGCTCGTCTCCCCGGCCGACGAGACCCCCGCCGAGCCCGGTGACGCCCGGCCGGACGAGCTCGACGTCGCGCTCGCCCTGGACCGGGTGCGTGCCGCGACCACGTTGCCGCTGCACTCGGTGCGCACCGCCTGGGCCGGGCTGCGCTCGTTCGTGCCGGACCGCGCGCCCGTCGTCGGGGCGTGGCCGGAGCATCCCGGCTTCCACTTCTTCGCCGGTCAGGGCGGGTCCGGGATCGAGTCCGCGCCCGCGCTGGCCGCGCTCGGGGCCGCCGTCGTCACCGGGACCGCGCCACCGCCGGACGTCACCCTCGACCTCGATGTGGTGTCCGTCACGCGCCTCTCGGCGTAAGCGCGCGCTTACACCGATGGCACCATGGAGGACATGGCGCTGACCACCACCGGCACCGAGCAGCACGCGCTGTTCGACGGAGCCTTCTGGACCGACCCGTACCCGGCCTACGCGGAGCTGCGGGAGGAGGAGCCGGTACGCCGCCTCGACCTCCCCGACGGCGTGATGTGGCTGATCAGCCGGCACGACGACGTCCGCGAGGCGTTCGTCGACCCGCGGCTGAGCAAGGACTGGCGCTGGACCCTGCCCGAGGACCAGCGCGCCGCGATGCCGGCCGCGCCGACGCCGATGATGATCCTGATGGACCCGCCGGACCACACCCGTCTGCGCAAGCTCGTGAGCCGCGCGTTCACCGTCCGGCGGATGGCCGAGCTGCGCCCGCGCGTGCAGGAGATCGCCGACGAGCTGCTGGCGGACCTGCCGGAGGACGGCACCGTCGACCTCATGCGCGCCTACGCGTTCCAGCTGCCGGTCCAGGTGATCTGCGAGCTGCTCGGCGTCCCCGCGGAGGACCGCGACGAGTTCGGGGCCTGGTCCTCGGTCCTCGTCGACGACTCGCCGGACCAGGCGAAGATGGAGTCGATGGGCAAGCTCTCGGGCTACCTGGCCGAGCTCATCGAGCGCAAGCGCACCGAGCCCGACGACGCGCTGCTCTCGTCGCTGACCCAGGTCTCGGAGGACGACGGCGACCGCCTGTCGTCGGAGGAGCTCGTCGCGATGGCGACGCTGCTGCTCATCGCCGGGCACGAGACGACCGTCAACCTGATCGGCAACGGCGTCCTGGCCCTGCTCACCCACCCCGACGAGCTGGCCCGGCTGCAGGCCGATCCGGACCTGATCGACTCCGCGGTGGAGGAGTTCCTGCGCTGGGACTCCCCGGTGGCCAACGCGCCGATCCGGTTCGCCAGTGAGGACGTCGTCTACTCCGGGACGACGATCCCGGCCGGCTCGATGGTCATGCTCGGCCTGGCCGCGGCCAACCGCGACGAGAGCTGGGCCGCCGACGCCGCCGCGCTCGACATCGGCCGCGAGGCCCCGACCGGCGGCGTGTTCTTCGGCCACGGCCTGCACTTCTGCCTCGGCGCCCAGCTCGCCCGCAACGAGGGCCGGGTCGCGATCGGCTCGCTCGTCGCGACCCGCCCGGACATCGCCCTGGCCGTCGACCCGACCGAGCTCACCCACCGACGCAGCACCCTCGTCCGCGGGCTGACGAGCATGCCGGTCACCCTCGGCCGCCGGGTCTGACGACGGTCGTGCGCGGATGTCACCGCCCTGGCAGCGATATCCGCGCACGGGCGCGTCAGCGCAGGACGGCGCCGGTGCGCTCGCGGACCTGGTCCTCCGTGACGCCCGGCGAGCACTCGACGAGCTCGAGGCCGTCGTCGGTGACGTCGATGACGGCCAGGTCGGTGACGATCCGGTCCACGCACTTCAGGCCGGTGATCGGCAGCGCGCACTCGTCGAGGATCTTCGGCGACCCGTCCTTGGTCGTGTGCTCCATCATCACGATCACGCGACGGGCGCCGTGCACGAGGTCCATCGCCCCGCCCATGCCCTTGATCATCTTGCCCGGGATGGCCCAGCTGGCCAGGTCACCGGCCACGCTGACCTCCATCGCGCCGAGCACGGCGACGTCGAGGTGCACGCCGCGGATCATCCCGAAGCTGTCCGAGGAGCCGAAGTAGCTCCCACCGGGCAGCGTCGTGACGGTCTCCTTGCCGGCGTTGATCAGGTCCGGGTCGACCTCGTCGTCGGTCGGGTACGGGCCGACGCCGAGGATGCCGTTCTCGGAGTGCAGCACCACCGTCCGGTCGGACGGGATGAACCCGGGGACCAGCGTCGGCATGCCGATGCCGAGGTTGACGTAGGAGCCGTCGGGCAGCTCCTGCGCGACCCGGGCCGCGATCTGGTCCTTGCTCAGGCCCTCGATCTTCTCGCTCATGACTCCCGCACCGTCCTGATCTCGACCTTCTTCTCGACGTCCGGCACGTGCACCACGCGCTGCACGAAGATGCCGGGGGTGTGCACCTCGTCCGGGTCGATCTCGCCCGGCTCCACCAGGTGCTCGACCTGCGCGATCGTGATCCGCCCGGCGGAGGCGCAGTCCGGGTTGAAGTTCCGCGACGCCCGGCGGTAGACGAGGTTGCCGTGCCGGTCGCCCTTGAACGCGTGCACCAGCGCGAAGTCCGGGGTCAGCGCGCGCTCGAGGACGTAGTGCTCGCCGTCGAACTCGCGGACCTCCTTGGCCGGGGAGTTCACCGCGACCGAGCCGTCGGCGTTGTAGCGCCACGGCAGGCCGCCCTCGGCGACGAGCGTGCCGACGCCGGCCGGGGTGTAGAACGCCGGGATGCCGTTGCCGCCGGCGCGCAGCCGCTCGGCCATGGTGCCCTGCGGGGTGAGCTCCAGCTCGAGCTCACCGGCCAGGTACTGGCGGGCGAACTCCTTGTTGTTGCCGACGTAGGAGCCGATCGTGCGCCGGATCCGGCCCGCGGCGAGCAGGTTGCCCAGCCCGAAGCCGTCGACGCCGAGGTTGTTGGAGATCGTCTCCAGGTCCGTCGCACCCTGGTCGATCAGGGCCTCGATCAGCACCGTCGGCACGCCGGACATGCCGAATCCGCCGACCGCGAGCGACGACCCGTCGCCGATGTCCGCCACGGCCTCTGCGGCGGAGGCCACCACCTTGTCCATCATCGGGGCTCCCTCGCGTCCGACCTCGTCGTCTCCATGGGCGATCACGATACCGCACTGTGCGAGGAACGGACAGATGTACGCATCGCGCACACTCAGGCCAGGACGCGGTTCCTGCCGGCGAGCACACCCGCGACGAGCGCGACGGCCAGCATCGCGAGGACCACCAGCAGCGGCGGGGTCCACGAGCCGGTGGCGTCGTGCAGCGCCCCGATCGCCGGCGGTCCGGCCGCGGCCACCAGATAGCCCAGGCACTGCGCCATGCCGGACAGCGTCCCGGCCCGGTGGTGATCGGCGGTGCGCAGCCCGAACAGCGACAGCGCGAACACGACCCCGCCGCCGACGCCGACTCCGATCGCGGCCACCCACAGCACCGCCAGCGGCGGGACCAGCAGGATCCCGGCGACACCCACCCCGCACAGCAGCGCGTAGGCGAGTGCGAGCGGGCGCTGGTCGGGCAGGCGCTGGATCAACGCCGCCGACGACAGCGCGCCGGCGATGCTCAGGATCTGCAGCACGAACTGGTGCCAGCCCGCGGCGGCGGCGCTCGTCCCGACGGCCTGCTCGATCGAGGGCAGGAACGTGATCAGCGTGTAGTAGACGGTCGACTGCAGGCCCATGAACACCGTGACCTGCCAGGCAAGTGCCGAGCGCCAGATCGGACGGGCGGGTGCGCCCGGTGACCCGGTCGGAGCCGGGGGAGGGGTGACGGCGGCGCGGCGGCGCATCCGCGGCAGGAACACCGCCAGCCCGATGAGGGCGAGACCGGCCCAGATCCCGAGCGAGAGCCGCCAGCCGTGCTGCACGGTCCCGGCGATCGGCACGGCGAGCCCGGCCGCGACGGCCGCGGCCGCGCTCTGCACCGAGGAGTAGAGCCCGGTCATCGCTCCGATGCGGTCCGGGTGGTCGCGCTTGACCAGCACCGGCAGCACGACGTTGAGGAACGCCACCGCGACACCGAGCCCGGCCGTGCCGACCCACAGCGATACGACACCCGACAGGGTCCCGACGCCCCACGGCGCGGACCGCACCACGATCGAGACCGCGAGCAGGGCCAGCGAGGCGCCCAGGACACGCTCGACGCCGAAGCGCCGCGCCACCGCGGGCGCGACCGGCGACAGCACCGCGAACGCGACCAGCGGCACGCTGATCAGCGCGGACGCCGTCGAGCTGCTCAACCCGAGGTCGAGGCGCAGGTCGTCGAGCACCGGCCCGACCGCGGTGATGCCCGCCCGCAGGTTCGCCCCGATCAGGAGCAGTCCGACCAGGGCCAGTGAGAGGCGGGTGCCCCGGGGTGTGGTGGTGGCGTGGGCGGTCACGAGGTCGCCGCCGGGTACGAGCGGCGGACGATCTCCGCGGCGAGGGACTCGGCGCGGTCCGCGTCGCCGTCGGCGATCGCGTCCAGCAGGTCGGTGTGGCAGGCGTTGAGCTCGTGGTTCTCCGCCAGGAACGTGGCGAAGTCCGGCGTCGCCGAGACGGCCTCGATGTGCTCGGCGAGACCGTCGAGGTTCTCGTGCAGCTCGGCGAGCAGGGCGTTGCCCGAGGCGGCGACGACGGCCCGGTGGAACGCCACGTCCGCGGCGGCGAAGGTGCGCGCGTCGGACGCCCGGTCGCGCTCGTCCAGTGCGGCGCGGATCGACTCGAGGTCGGACGGCGTGGCCCGGCTCGACGCGAGACGGGCGCCCTGGCACTCCAGCATCGACCGGACCTCGGCGGCGTCGCCCGGACGGCCGCGGCGGGCGCGCCGCTCCAGCACGGCCCGCAGCTCGCTGCGGGCGCGCACGTAGGTGCCGTCGCCGGGGCGGGCGTCGAGCAGCCCGGCGTGCACGAGCGACCGCAGGCCCTCCCGGACGCTGTTGCGGCTCACGCCCAGCTCGGCGACGAGCGCACTCTCGGCGGGGATGCGCATCCCGACCGGCCAGTCGCCGGAGTCGATGCGGTCGCGCATCCTCTCCGCGATCTGCATCGAGAGGGGGACGTTGCGCTGCAGTCCCTCGAGTCCGGCGGTCACGGGCCAAACGTAGGACAGCTGGACGGGACATCACAACCGGAGCGGTCGTGGCGCCGGATCGCCCGGTAGGGCTCAGCCGGCGGGCACCGGGTCCGGGACCGGCGTGGTGTGCGGGTCGCCGACGGCGATGTCGCCCGGCTCGGCGATCTCGGCGTACACCCCGGCGCACGCCCACGTCCCGCCGATCTGCGGGATCTCGATCCGGTTGTTCTTCGCGATCCCGCGCAGCGTGTCCGGGTCGTCGGAGAGGTCGCCCTGCCCGAGCGTCGTCATCACGCAGCGCATGGTGGCGAACGAGAACGCGATCCGCGCCGTGTCGCCGATGGTGCTGCTCGACCCCGGCCAGTCGTTCTCCACGAAGCCCGCGTCGTCGCCGCGCAGCACGATGTTCGGGCGGTAGCGGCGCGCGTCGTACGTCGCGTCGGGAGACAGCTCCTGCAGCCGGTCCAGGGTGGACTCGGTGAGCACGTGCAGCGACGACAGGTCGAAGAACGTGCCCGGGGCGCCGAACGCGGAGATGTCGAACTTGCTGATCACCTCGCCGGAGTCCTCGTGCCGGATCGTGGTGTCCTCGATCAGCTGGCGCGGGGCGAGCTGCTGCGGGGTCAGGCCCTCGATGTCGGGCCACAGCTCCTCGAAGTAGCTGCCCTCCGGCGGCACCGAGATCAGCGTGACGTCGCGGCCGAGCGCCGTCGAGAGCGCCTTGTCGATGCCCTCGTCGTCGCTGCGCAGCGTCGAGCCGTCCGGGAACGTGATCTCCACCGGCGGCGCCGCGTCCCCGACGACCGGCTCGGCCACGAACCGGGCGGAGAAGCTCAGCAGGTCCTTCCACCGCTTCGGGACCTTGGCGCTGGCGATGATCCCGGTCTCGGTGTCGAGGATCGCGTAGGCGCGGTCGCCGAGGAGCCCGCGCTCGGTGATGGTGGCCCGCGGGATGGACTCCCCGAGCATCGACTTGACCGGGTACCGGAAGAGCGCGACGACCGTCATGACCTGTGTATATCGGTCGTCCCCGACAGCGGACACGGGCCGATCGGAGGGGTCGGAGCGGCGTGTCCTCAGCTGAGGAGGGCGGCTCTCAGCTCGTCCGCGGATGCGTGGATCGCGACGGCCCCGGCCTCGGCCAGTTCACCCGGTTGCCCGTAGCCCCATCCGGCGCCGTGGCAGTCCAGCCCGTGCTCGCGGGCGCCGACGACGTCGTGGAAGCGGTCGCCGACCATCAGCGGCGTGTCGGACCCCGAGGGGTGGCCCAGCAGGCGCAGCGCCTCCGCGACGACGGCGGCCTTGGTGGGGCGGGCGGCGTCGCGGGTGTCGCCGACGATCTCGGTGAACAGGTCGGTCCAGCCCTGGTTCGCCAGGATCTTGCGCGCCGAGACCTCGACCTTGCTCGTGGCCAGCGCGGTCGCGACGCCGGCCTCGGCCAGCGCGCGCAGCAGCTCCTCGATGCCGGGGTAGGGCGTCGAGCGTTCCAGGCCGCCCTCCTCGGAGTAGATCCGCCGGTAGACCGGCATCACCGCGGCCGCGGCCTCGGCGCCGACGATCGGGGGCAGCGAGTCGTAGAGCGGCGGGCCGAGCAGGCGCTCGTCGAGGGTGGACGGGTCGTACTCGGCGCCGATCTCGTCGAACGCCTCGCGCAGCGAGCCGAGGATGCCGGGGGCGGAGTCGACGAGGGTGCCGTCGAGGTCGAGCAGGATGTGAGTGAGCACCCGGGCATTGTCGCTGACGGCCGTGTCCAGGATGCGGGGTGGACGCATGTCGTACGCTCGTACGCATGGCGAACGAGCTGTTCGACCCCCTCTACGGCGCCGACCGCGTGGCCGGTGTGCTCGACGGCGGGGCGTGGATCGCGGCCCTGCTGGAGGTCGAGTTGGCGCTGACGAACGCCGCCACCGACGCCGGGATCGTCGACGAGCACGACGCGGACGCGGTCGAGCCCGCGTTCGGCGCGATCCGGGTCGGTCCGGCGGAGCTGGGCGCGGAGGCCGTCGAGGGCGGCAACCCGGTGATCCCGCTGGTCCGGCGCCTGCGCGCGGCCGTGGAGAAGGTCCGGGACGGGGCCGGGCGGGCCGTGCACCCCGGCGCCACCAGCCAGGACGTCATGGACACCGCCCTGGTCCTGCTGACCCGCCGTGCCGGGTCCCGCGTCGTCGAGGACCTGCGCGGGAGCGCCGACGCCGCGGCCGCGCTCGCCACCGCGCACCGCGACACCCCGTGTGCGGCCCGCACGCTGGGTCAGCAGGCGCTGCCGACGACGTTCGGTGCCGTCGCCGCGTCCTGGTGCTCCGGGCTCGACCGCGCCGCCGCCCGGCTGGCCGGCCTGCTCGGGGAGCTGCCGGTGCAGTTCGGTGGCGCCGCCGGAACCCTCGCCGCGTCCTACCCGCACGGCCCGGCCGTCGCCGACGGGCTCGCCGCCCGGCTGGGGCTGGCACCGCAGGGTGTCCCGTGGCACACCGAGCGGACCCGGATCGGGGAGCTCGCCGGGGCGCTGGGCGTCGCGGCGGGGGCGTGCGCGAAGCCTGCGACCGACGTCGTCCTGCTGTCGGGCACCGAGCTGGGGGAGGTGTCCGAGGCCGCGCCGGGGGACTCGTCGTCGATGCCGCACAAGCGCAACCCGATCGCCGCGGTGACCGCGCGGGCCTCGGCGCGGCGGGCACCGGGTCTGGTCGCGACGCTGCTGGCGTCGATGGAGCAGGAGCACCAGCGCGCGGCCGGGGCGTGGCACGCGGAGTGGGTGACGCTGGCCGACCTGCTGCGGGCGTCGTCGGGTGCGGCGTCGCGCCTGCGTGCGTGCCTGGAGGGGCTGGCGGTGCACCCGGACGCGATGGCGCGCAACCTGGCGCTCGCCGCCGGGGACCACGACGCGCCGCACCACGCCGGCGACCTGGTGGACCGGGTGCTGGCCGGGCGGGTGCGGTGACGGCGCCGCGGCCCGACCACGTCCAGTCCCTCGTCCGGGGCCTCGCGGTGATCCGCGCGTTCGACGCCGAGCACCCCGAGCAGACGCTGTCCGACGTCGCCCGCGCCACCGACCTGACCCGGGCCGCGGCGCGGCGGTTCCTGCTCACGCTCGTCGACCTGGGCTACGTGCGCACCGACGGACGGCTGTTCTCGCTGACCCCGAGGGTGCTGGAGCTGGGCTACTCCTACCTGTCGTCGATGGGCCTGCCCGAGGTCGCCGCCCCGCACCTGGAGTCGCTGGTCTCCCGGGTGCGGGAGTCGGCGTCGGTGTCGGTGCTCGACGACTCGTCCGGCGGCCACTACGACGTCGTCTACGTCGCCCGCGTCCCGACGTCGCGGATCATGACGGTGACGATCACGATCGGCACCCGTTTCCCGGCCTACGCCACCTCGATGGGCCGGGTGCTGCTCGCCGCGCTGCCCGCACCCGAGCTCGACGCCTACCTGGCGCAGCTACGCCCGGAGGCGCTCACCGACCGCACCCTGGCCGACCCCGATGCCCTGCGCGCCGTGCTGGACGAGGTCCGGGCCGACGGTGTCTGCGTCGTCGACCAGGAGCTGGAGGCCGGTCTGCGGTCGATCGCGGTGCCGGTCCACGACCGCTCCGGACGGGTCGTCGCCGCGGCGAACGTGTCCACGCACGCCTCCCGGGGGACGGCCGGGCAGCTGCGTGACGACGTCCTGCCCGAGCTGCGCGCGTGCGTCGCCGCGATCGAGGCGGACCTGCGCGCGGCCGGGAGCTGATCACCGGCCGCGCGCAGAGCTGTGTCACCGGGACCCGTGGCCCCGGTGCCGTCTCAGGCCTCGACCGGGGATCGGGTCGGGGCCGCGTCGGGGACCTCGCCGTCCAGCTCGACGCCGGGGGTCGAGAACGGGACCACGCGATCACCGGGGGTCTTGTTCAGCAGCAGGCGGGTGACGTCCGGTCGGGAGTAGTGCCCGGTCGGGTCGGCGGCGGCCTTGGCCAGGGAGATCAGGCTCAGGTCGAGGTCGGCGTAGACGATGCCCTCGGCGTCCTCGGCCAGCGGCTCGGTGAGCAGCTGCCCGTCCGGGGCGTAGATGCCGGCGTGCCCGCCGCCCACCTGCAGCAGCGCCTGCTTGGTCTCGTCGGTGCACAGCAGGTCGACCATGTCCTGCGAGACCGTGGCGCACGGGGCGAGGACGAAGCACTGCCCCTCCACGGCGTAGACGCGGCTGGCGGCGGTGTTCACCTCCGGGCCGAGCGCGTAGGCGCCGCCCTTGTAGAGCGAGAAGCTCGGCCACGCGCCGACGTGCACCTGCTCGTTCTGGGCGTACATCGCGTACTTCGACAGCGGCTGCAGGTGCTCCCAGCAGCACAGCCCGCCGAGGCGCCCGAGCGGGGTCTCGTAGACCGAGAGGTCCGAGCCGTCGCCCTCGCCGAACACCGTGCGCTCGACGTGGGTGGGCTTGAGCTTGCGCCGAGTCGCGATGGTCTTCCCGTCCGGCCCGATGATCCACTGCGCGATGTAGAGGCTGCCGGCCTGCCGCTCGGAGACGCCCATCACCACGGTGATGTCGTGCTCGCGGGCCGCGGCGGCGAGCTTGTCCGCCTGCGGCGAGCCGTAGACCAGCGAGTTGTCGTGGTAGCGGGGGAAGAACTGCAGGCCCCAGGCCGGCGCGTCGAGCCAGATGAACCAGGGGTAGCCGGGCAGCCATGTCTCCGGGAAGCCGATCAGCTTCGCGCCGTTGCCCGCGGCCTCGGCGATCAGGGAGACGGCCTTGTCGACGCCGGCGTCGAGGTCCAGGAACGCGGGCGCGGCCTGGACGGCGGCGGCGCGGAAGCGGGGGTGGTCGATGCTCATGCCGTCCGAGAGTGGCGGCAGCCACACGTGAGCGCTGGTCCGTGCGTGTCGTCCTGCTGGTTCCTGCGACGCACGATCTTGCCGAGCCGACCGGTGCTCCCTACCGTCGATGCATGGGACGGCTCCTGAGCACGGACGACGCCGGGTCCGGCGAGCGTCTCGCGTACTGGAACGAGGCCGTGTCCGACGCCTACGTGCGCCTGTCCTGTGACGCGCCCGGCGGGGACGTCGTCGGCGACATCCGGGTCGACTCCCTGGCCACGCTGGAGCTGTCCCGGGTGGCGGCCACCGCGCAGCGGGTGACCCGGACGCCGTCGCTCATCGCGGCGGCCGCCGAGGACTACTTCCTGGTCAGCATCCAGACCGCGGGCACCGGCCGGATCACCCAGGACGGGCGGACCGCGGAGCTGAGCGCCGGCGACTTCGCCCTCTACGACTCCACCCGCCCCTACGAGCTCGCGTTCGACGACGACTTCGCCCAGTACGTGCTGATGCTGCCCGGCCCGCCGCTGCGCTCGCAGCTGCGCGACACCCCGGACCTGACCGCGCGGCGGGTCGGCGGCTCCCGGGGCGCCGGGCACCTGACGATCGAGATGATCCGCACGCTGGCCGCCGACGTCGCCGTCCTGGAACCCGCCGCGGCCACGGCGGTGGCGCGCGGCGTCGAGCACATCGTGGTGGCCGGGCTGAGCTCGCTGGGCGGTGACGAGCCGGCGCCGGAGCCGTCCGCGGAGGCGCGCCGCGAGCAGGCCAAGGCGTGCGCCCGGGCCCGGCTGCGCGACCCCGGGCTGACCGTCGCCGCGCTGGCCGCGGCCCTGCACACGTCGGTGAGCACGCTGCACCGGGCGTTCGCGACCGAGCCGTACTCGATCGCGGAGTGGATCTGGGCCGAGCGCCTCGACGCCGTCCGGGCCGAGATCTGCGACCCGGCCCTGCGGCACCGCACGATCAGCGACCTGGCGTTCGGCTGGGGGTTCTCCGACGCCTCCCACTTCAGCCGCGCGTTCCGCGCCCGCTACGGGTGCACGGCCAGCGAGCTGCGCCGCGGATGAACCCTCTCGAGCTGATCACCCGCTACTACGACGGCTGCAGCACCGGCGACGTCGAGGCCATGACGGCCACGCTGCACCCCGACGTCGTGCACTGGTTCCTGGCCCCGAACGTCGGGTCCGCCCCGGTCGCCGGCGCCGAGCACCTGGCCCGGTACTGGCGCAAGGTGCAGGCCCGGATCGACGCGCGCTGGGTCGTCGACCACGCCCTCGTGGGCTCCGACGAGGCCGTCATCGAGTGGACGATGTTCTGGCGCCCGCCCGGGGGCAGCGAGCGGGTCGCTACGCGCGGCGCGGAGTGGTTCACGATCACCGACGGCCTGATCCGCGAGATCCGCTCGTACTACCAGCAACGCGAGCACACGACCGAGCTCGACGCGTTCGACTACGCCGCCCGCGGCTACTCCACGGCCGGTGCGGAACACAGCACCCTGCACCGGCCCGCGGGGTGAGCGCGGGGTCGCCGCCGGGTTGCCGCCTCCGTGGGCGGGGAACATCCCGTCGTCGGGACCGCGTTGGCCCTGATATGACCGGCACGCGGTGGGGATCGGAGACACGGTGAGCGAACGCATGCATCTGGCCGTCGAGCTGGGCGGGGCCGGGCGTCATCCCGGCGCCTGGCGGTTGCCCGGATCCGACGCCGCGGGGCTGTTCACCGCCGAGCACCATCTGGCGCTGGTACGCACCGCGGCCCGGGCCGGCCTGGACCTCGTCGCGCTCACGGACTCGTTCGTGCCCCCGTCCGACGACCCGGACGCGCTGCGCGGCTCGCTCGACGCCGTCGCGATCGCCGCGCGGGTCGCGCCGGTGGTGCCCGGGATCGGGCTGGTGCCGACCGCGACCGTCACCCACACCGAGCCGTTCCACCTGTCCAAGGCGATCGCGACGCTGGACTTCGTCTCGGCCGGACGGGCCGGGTGGGAGCCCGCGGTGTCGCGCACGCAGGCCGAGGCGGACCTGTTCGGGCGCAAGGACGCCGCGGGTCCCGATGAGCTCTGGCGCGAGGCGTCGGAGGCGATCGACGTCGTCGTCCGGCTCTGGGACTCCTGGGAGGACGACGCGGAGATCCGCGACGAGCCGACCGGACGGTTCGTCGACCGCGAGAAGCTGCACTACGTCGACTTCTCCGGCGAGTTCTTCTCCGTGAAGGGCCCGTCGATCACCCCGCGCTCGCCGCAGGCGCACCCGCCGATCGTGCTGCGCGGCGACGACCCGCACGCGGTGGCGGTCGCCGCGAGGTGGGCCGACATCGTCCGGATCGCCGCGCCCACCGTCGAGGCGGCGGGGGAGCTGCGCGACCAGATCCGCACCGCCGTCGCCGACTCCGGGCGGGACCCGGACGCGGTGACGGTGCTGCTCGACGTCGAGACCCTGGTCGGAGGTGACCTGGCCGAGCTCGACGCGCTGGCCCCGGCCGGCGCCGACACCGCGCCCCGCGGACTGCGCCACGTCGGGGACGCGGCCGGACTCGCCACCCTGCTGCGCGGGGCACGCCACGCCGCCGACGGGTTCACGCTCGTCCCGCTGGCCCTGCCGTCGGGCCTGGACCGGATCGTCGACGAGGTCCTGCCCGCCCTCGGCGACGCGTGGACCCCGGCGCCGGAGGGGACCCTGCGGGAGCGGTTCGGTCTGACGCGGCCACGGAACATGTACGAGGGAGTTCGCTGATGAGCAAGAAGCAGGTCCACCTCGCGGCGCATTTCCCGGGCGTCAACAACACCACGGTCTGGAGCGACCCGGAGTCCGGGAGCCAGACCGACTTCTCCTCCTTCGTGCACTTCGCGCAGACCGCCGAGCGCGGGCTGTTCGACTTCCTGTTCCTCGCCGAGGGCCTGCGGCTGCGCGAGCACCGCGGGCGGATCCACGACCTCGACGTCGTCGGGCGCCCGGACACGTTCACGGTGCTCAACGCGATCGCCGCCGTCACCACGCACCTGGGGCTCGGCGGGACGATCAACACCACGTTCAACGAGCCCTACGAGCTGGCCCGCCAGTTCGCGTCGCTCGACCATCTCTCCGGCGGGCGCGCGGCCTGGAACCTGGTGACCAGCTCGGACGCGTTCACCGGCGAGAACTTCCGCCGCGGCGGGTTCCTCGACCCGTCGGACCGCTACGAGCGCGCCGGCGACATCCTGGCCGCGGCGAAGGAGCTGTGGCTGTCCGCGGGGGAGGAGGTCCGGCACACGTCGGCCCAGTTCGACTTCCACGGCCGGTTCACGCTGCCGCCGACGCCGCAGGGCCACCCGGTGCTGATCCAGTCCGGCGACTCCGACCAGGGGCGCGAGTTCGGCGCCGCCACCGCCGACGCGATCTTCTCCCGGCACTCGACGATCGAGGCCGGGCAGGAGTTCTACCGCAACATGAAGGACCGGCTGCCCCGCTACGGGCGCACCGACGCCGACCTGACGATCCTGCCCGCGGCGACCTTCGTCATCGGCGACACCGCCGCCGACGCCGAGGAGAAGGCGCAGCACGTCCGTCGCGCGCAGGTCTCGCCGCAGACCGCGATCGCGTTCCTGGAACAGGTCTGGGGCCGCGACCTGTCCGCCTACGACCCGGACGGCCCGCTGCCCGACCCCGACCCCGACCCCGAGGCCGCGTCGATCACCCGCGGCCGGGTGCGGCACGAGAAGGACACGCTCAAGGTGGCGAACGACTGGCGCGACCTGGCCGCGTCGACGAAGGGCAGCGCCCCCGGCGGCGGGCTCACCATCCGCGAGCTGATCATCGAGACGACGGCGCGGCAGTCGTTCGTCGGGACGCCCGCACAGGTCGCGGCGCAGATCGACGACGCCGTGCAGGCCGACGCCTCGGACGGGTTCATCCTCATCCCGCACCTGGTGCCCGGCGGGCTCGACGAGTTCGTCGCCGCCGTGGTCCCGGAGCTGCAGGACCGCGGCGCCTACCGCACCGCCTACGCCGGCACGACCCTGCGCGACCACCTGGGCCTGCGCCGCCCCACCACCGCCGAGGTCGCCGACACCACCCGCCGGTCGGCCTAGCGGCCCGTGCGCGGATATCGCTGCCCGGGCGGCGATATCCGCGCACGACCGTCGGGGCGGTGCGCCACACTGCGCCGGTGCCGGGACGCGAGCGGGTACTGACCGACGACGCCTGCCTGCGCGCCCTGCTGGCGCGTCAGCTGCTCCTGGAGCGGGTTTCGCTGACCCCCGCCCGGGCGCTGGAGCGGGTGTGCGGGCTGCAGACGCAGCACGCGCCGTCGGGGTACCTGGGGCTGCACGCGCGGGTCGAGGGGTTCGAGCGCGCGATGCTGACCGACGATCTGACGCGTGGCCGGATCGTGCAGGCCTGGGCGATGCGCTCCACGATCCACATGCTCTCCGCGCGGGACCGTCCGGTGTTCGTCGAGGCCGTGCGGGAGCCGCAGCGCGCCGACTGGCTGCGCCTGCGTACGGCCCTGTCCGGCGGCGACATCGCCGCCGCGGCCGAGGCCGTCCGCGGGTACCTCGCCGACGGCCCGCTGCGCCAGGCCGAGATCACCGCCCGTCTGGACGCCGACGGCCTGCGCGCGGACGCGTTCCCCGGACTGCAGCACTGGGTGGACCTGGTCCGCGTGCCCCCGGCCGGGACGTGGACGACGCCGCGGGCGCACGTCTACGGGCTCGCCCCGCGGCCGCCGGCGGTCGATCCCGGTACCGCTCGCGCCGAGCTCGTCCGCCGGTACCTGCGGGCGTTCGGGCCGGCCTCGGCACCGGACGTCGCACGGTTCGCCGGATTCCCGGTCGGCCTCGTCCGGGCGGTGCTGGAGGAGATGGACCTGCGCCGGTTCCGTGACGAGCGCGGCGTCGAGCTCGTCGACGTCCCACGTGCCCCGCTCCCGGACGCGGGCGTTCCCGCACCGGTGCGGTTCCTCGGTCCGTTCGACGCGGTGCTGCTGCTCGGGCACGCGGCGCGGGCGCGGATCGTGCCGGCGGTGTTCCGGTCGCGGGTGTTCGCGACGACGATGCCGCGCTCGACCCCGACGTTCCTGGTGGACGGGCGGGTCGCCGGGACCTGGGCACACCGCCACGGGCGGATCACGTGGGAGCCGTTCACCGAGCTGCCGTCCCGCGACCGGGAGGCGGTCGGGCAGGAGGCCGAGCGTCTGCAGGCCTGGTACGGGTGATCGCCGCAACCGGCGGAACGCGACAGAGGTGTCGTGACGGTGCCGGTCCCGCCGATCAGGGGCTATCCCCGCGCCAGCTCGACCCGTATCCGGGCGCGGTCCCGGTCCGGGCGGTCCGCCGCGGCCCACGGCCCCGCGGGTTCCGGGCCGACCGGTATCAGGACGTCCCGGCGTTCCCACCACCGGAGCCAGGCGGTCCGGACGAACGTGGTGACGCGGGTACCCGTGAGCCGAGCGTCGGTGGTCGCGGATCGGGTGGTGGAGGGGGACGGGCACGCTGCTGTGGTCATGGCAATAATCCTGCGCTCGTCGCGATCCCGCCAGAAGTGGCAGGAGAGCCATGGACGCACAAGTTCCTGCCAGCTACCGTCGTCGGCGTGTTGAGAAGCGTCTCCGTCCTCGTCCTGCCCGAGCTCGCGGTGTTCGAGTTCGGTGTGCTGACCGAGGTCTTCGGTCTCGACCGCTCCGACGACGGCCTGCCGGTGTTCGACTTCAAGGTCTGCGGCCCGGAGGCCGGCGTCCCGATCACGACCGGCGGCGGCGTCGACGTGGTGCCCCGGTACGGCCTGGACGCCCTCGCCGGGGCGGACCTGGTCGCGATCGGGGCGACCGGGCTGCGGCACTACGACCCCGAGGTGCTCGACGCCGTGCGGTCCGCGGCGGCCGGCGGAGCGACGATGCTGTCGATCTGCAGCGGGGTCTTCGTACTGGGCGCGGCCGGCCTGCTGTCCGGGCGGCGGTGCACCGTGCACTGGAAGCACGCCCAGGAGCTGCGGGAGGCGCACCCGGAGGCGGTCGTGGAGGAGGACGCCCTCTTCGTCGACGACGGCGACATGATCACCGGCGCCGGGACCGCCGCGGGGATCGACGCCTGCCTGCACCTGGTGCGCCGCGAGATGGGCAGCGCCGTGGTCAACGGCATCGCCCGGCGGATGGTCGTCCCGCCGCAGCGCGAGGGCGGGCAGCGCCAGTTCATCGAGCAGCCGGTCCCGGAGTGCGCGACGGACTCGTTGTCCTCGGTGCTGGAGTGGATGACCGAGAACCTGCAGGTCGACCACACGGTCGCGGCACTGGCGCGACGTGCGGCGATGTCCGAGCGCACGTTCGCCCGGCGGTTCACCGCCGAGACCGGGACGACGCCGCACCGCTGGCTCTCCCGCCAGCGCGTCCTGCACGCCCAGCACCTGCTGGAGGAGACCGACCTCGGGATGGACGCCGTCGCGCACCGGGCCGGGTTCGGTGGCGCGGCCCTGTTGCGCCACCACTTCCGACGCGCCGTGGGTGTGTCCCCGGCCGACTACCGGACCACGTTCCGCAGCCCGGGCCCCGCCTCCACCGACTCCACCGACTCCACCGGCGAGACGGTCACGGAGGACGCGGTCCCGGCCTGAGGCGGTGCGTGAGAGCCCGGTGAGGGAGAGCACGTCGCCCGGTGGACCACTGGGGACGGTCGTGTCGGACGATGATCCGATGGCCGCCACCACCGACCAGGACAGCCCGCACCGACCCTCGGTGTCGGACCGGATGCGGTACGCACCCGTCGAGAGCGGGCTCGGCATGCGCCCGGTCCGGGTCGACGGCGCCGGCATCGCCCTGCGTGCCCCGCTGACCGACGCCACGCGCGACACCGGCACCGGGCGGATCGCCCCGCTGCTGGTGGCGATGCTGGCCGACTCCGGGATCGGCTACCTCGTGTTCTCCGCCGCGAAGCTCGTCGCCGGGGCGCCGACCCTGGACCTGCGGATCGACCAGGTCGGGCCCGCGTCGCCGGAGGCGACGGCCGTCACCGCCGAGCTGACGCTGCTGCACCTCGACGACGAGGTCGGGATCGGGCGGGCCGAGGTCCGCGACGACACCGGCACCCTCGTCGCGCACGCCGTCGCCACGATGGCGATCACCGCCGTCCCGGACCGCCCGGGCGGGCTGGCCACCGGTGCCGCCGCCCCGGCCGGCGGAGGGACCCGGGCCGGAGCGGGGGACCCGGACGACTTCCGCGCCCACGTCCTCCCGTTCGACCCGGACCGCCTGCGCCCGGAGAACCTGACCACCGAGCCGGGCGACGACGGCGGACCCGAGGTCGTGTTCACGCCCGGGACGTCGGCGACGAACCTCAACGGCACCACCCACGGGGCGGTGCTGGCCGGTCTCGCCCAGGGTGCGCAGAGCGTGTTCCTGACCGGCCGGGGCCCTGTCGCCGGGAGTGGGCTCGCGCGCCCGCTGTCGGTCACCGTCGACTACCTGCGCCCGGCCCAGGTGGACGTGCCGCTGCGGGCTCGCACCGAACAGGTCCGTGACGGACGGCGGTTCTGGACGCTGCGCACGGAGCTGCTGCTGCCCGACGGACGGCCGGCGGCGCGGATCACCGGGAACGGGATCTGGACCTGAACGGCACGTGATCGACGGTGTTAGCGTCGTCACGAGGACGCCACCCACCACCACCGGGCGTCCCGTCGGAGGACGACGATGACGCAGGCACCCCGGATCGCGGTGATCGGAGCGGGCCCGTCGGGGCTCTACACCGCGGAGGCCCTGATCAAGGAGCACCCGGACGTCACGGTCGACGTGATCGACCGGCTCCCCGCGCCGTACGGACTGGTCCGCTACGGCGTCGCCCCGGACCACCTCAAGATGAAGTCGGTGATCCGCGCGCTGGTCACCACGTTCGACGACGCCGGCCGCGTCCGGTTCCTGGGCAACGTCCGGGTCGGCGAGGACG